>NZ_PCOC01000002.1:0-630000 GCF_002975205.1 Ochrobactrum vermis
GCCGCAAGCCACACCGCGGCAGAAATCCACCTCGAAACCGGCCCATTTGCCACTGGCATCCAGCGTGCTCATGCCGGTTTGAACCCCGGTGGAAACACCGCAATTGAGCTCTCCGCGCGCCTTGATGGCGCCCACGGTATCTACCTTCTGTGCATTTGCACTGCCTGCAACAGCAAAAACAGCGACGACGCCAAAGGTAAGCTTTTGAATTGATTTGAGCATTCCCGTCCTCCCAATGTTGAATTCTGGCATGAGCCTTGCGGTAGTCGGCGATGTCAACACCAAGATGAAGCCAGCCCCCGCCAAAACTCCGTAAGCGATGGCTATTCACAAAGCATATAACATGTTATATATCAAGTTAAATTTATCGACCTCGAGGCTGGAATAAAGCTGAAACGAATTTCCATCGGGCAGCACCAAGCCAGGCTTCAGGCAAATTTCAGGAGTGGAAATTGAACCTCGTCACATTCACGGCAGATGGCCGCAACTATTGGGGGGCGGCTGTCGATAGCGGAGTGCTTGCACTGTCCGAGGAGTTTCCGCAGTGGGCGACCCTGCGCAACGTCGTAGCTGCCAATGCTATACAACAGGTTATCGAAGCTGCCCGGTCGCGCCAGCCCAGCCACCTCGATGGCACCTATACGTTACAGATGCCGGTTCCCGATCCCGGCAAGATCATCTGCGTTGGCGTAAACTTCCCCGACCGCAATGCCGAATATAAGGACGGACAGGCTGCGCCCGCGAATATGTCGTTATTCCCGCGCTTTGCCAGCAGCTTCACCGGTCACGATTCGGCTCTGATCCGCCCTGCGGAAAGTGAACAACTCGACTATGAGGGCGAGATCGCGATTGTCATCGGTAGGGGCGGCCGCCGCATTCCACAGGAAGAAGCGCTAAGCCACGTAGCAGCTCTCACTTTATGCAATGAGGGCACCATCCGCGACTGGACGCGTCACGCCAAGTTCAATGTGACGCAAGGCAAGAACTGGCAGTCGTCGGGCAGCATGGGGCCATGGCTTGTCCCTTTCACCGATGCGGCCCAGATACGCGACATCGGCCTTATTACGCGCGTCAATGGCGAGGTGCGCCAGCAAGACCGCACCAGCCGGATGTTGTTCCCCGTCGCCCGCCAGATCGCTTACATCTCGACCTTCACCGCGCTTGAACCGGGCGACATCATCGTGACAGGCACCCCCACTGGTGCAGGCGCAAGGTTTGATCCGCCCATCTGGCTGCGGCCCGGCGATATCGTTGAAATCGAAGCGGAAGGCATCGGCCTGCTGCGCAACGGAGTAGCGGACGAATGAAATCGCATGAGATCCAGGAAGCAGCAGACGCTCTTTTTGAGGCCGAAACCAGTGGCCACCAGATCGGTCTTCTATCGCTGCAATATCCCCAGCTCGACCTTGAAGGCGCCTATGCCGTGCAGGCCGCACTCATTGAACGCAAACGTTCGGCTGGGCGAAAAGTTATCGGCTGGAAGATTGGGCTGACTTCACGCGCCATGCAGCAGGCGCTCAACATCACGACGCCGGATTCCGGAGTGCTTCTCGATGATATGCTGTTTGATGACGGCGCACAAATTCCAGCCGGGCGGTTCATTCAGCCCCGTATTGAGGCTGAGATCGCCTTCATCATGAATGCGTCCCTCAAAGGCCAGCATGTCACGCGCGAGGATGTGTTGGTGGCGACAGAATTCGTAGCTCCCAGCCTAGAAATTCTTGATACCCGCATTCTACGTGTAGACCCTGCAACAGGAAAGGCGCGTATTATCACTGACACGATCAGCGACAACGCCGCAAATGCGGGCATTGTATTGGGCAAACAACGTCATGCTGTCGACGCTTTCGATTTACGCTGGATCGGCGCTATCGTGAAACGTGACGGTATAGTCGAGGAAACCGGGCTCGGAGCCGGCGTTTTGAATGACCCAGTGACCGGCATAGTATGGCTGGTTCACCGACTGGCTCAATACGATCAAGGAATAGAAGCGGGGCAGATATTGCTCTCCGGCTCATTCATCCGTCCGATGGAAGCGCCTCTCGGCAGCGTCTTCGAAGCCGACTTTGGCTCTTTTGGCAGTGTTTCATTAAAGTTCTGAGGTTTCCAGATGCCCGCACCTTCCAATCATTTCAAACATCGTCTCAAGGCAGGAAAATGCCTGCATGGCATTTGGCTTGGCTTTGCCGATCCGTACGCAACCGAAATGGCCGCCACTGCTGGCTTCGACTGGTTACTGATTGACGGCGAACACGCGCCAAACGACATCCGCTCAATGATGGCGCAGCTTGCCATTCTTGATGGAAAGGAAAGCGCCGCTGTAGTCCGCTTACCGGATGACGACCCAACGCGCATCAAGCAGGCGCTCGATATTGGCGCGCAGAACCTTCTGATCCCCATGATCGAAAGTGCTGAACAGGCAGAGCGCTGCATCCGCGCTGCACATTATCCACCCAAGGGGTTCCGCGGAGTTGGATCTGCCTTGGCGCGCGCTTCCAAATTCGGCGACATCACCGACTATCTTGCCACGGCGAATGACGAGGTCCTCGTCCTTTTACAGGTCGAAAGCATGCGCGGTCTCGATGCTCTCGACAACATTCTCGCTCTTGACGGTGTAGACGGCATCTTTATCGGCCCGTCGGACCTGGCTGCCGATATGGGGTATCTGGGCAATGTTTCAGCGCCACGGGTACGCGAGGCGGTGCTGGATGCGTTGCGGCGTATACGCGCCGCGGGACGCATCGCGGGCGTTCTTTCTGCCGACGCCGCGCTCATACAAGATTGCAAGATGGCCGGTGCTAACTTTGTTGGCGTTGGCATCGACGTCAGCCTGTTCACGAAAGCCTTGAGAACACTTGCGGCTCAATATCGTTCTTAACTGAAACTTTTCGGTCACGTGCCGGCCTGGATTGTGATCGTCAGTTCAATTACGGTTCTGGTCATCCGGGCGGGCAAACGGCCACTGCTGGGACCCGGATGTCATCCGATTCGGTTTCGCTGTGCGTAATTGCAGACGTAATGACTCTTTTGGTAGCGCAATTTTGGGAAACTGAAAACGCTTTTCTTGTAAGCAAGCAATAGCCCTAGCAAACGGGCCTTTCTCGTTATGTTGACAAATGGGGCTTCCAAAATAAGACGGTGAGCGAGAAGTTCGCGAAGTTGGTAGCGGCTACTCACAAGCCATTACCGTGACATCGCCTACTCGGAATCTCAATTTACGAATCTTGCTTTGCCCTAGCTGTCGCGTGGCGCTATCGATTCCACATTGGCTTGCTTTCACGTGAAGATACTGCGTTTTTGACGGTTGGATCGCTTTATCCACGAAGTATATTTACAACGCTTGTTGGTTAATTTTGAAAGGCTGGTTGCATGAATCATTGCTGTGTGCCGAATGACGCCGCACCGGTTCTGGAAACAGAACGGTTGATTTTGAGCGGGCATGAGGCTGGGGATTTCGGCCGACTTGTAGACGTCTGGGCGGAGCCTTCCGTCGTAGAACATATTTCCGGTAAACCATCTACACCTCGGGAAACATGGATGCGCCTCCTGGCCTATAAGGGGCTGTGGCCGCTTCTGGGATTCGGGTATTGGGCCATCCGCGAAAAGACGACGAGTCTTTATGTCGGAGATCTGGGTTTTGCTGATTTTCACCGAGACGTGAATCCGCCGTTACGAGGCATTCCGGAGGCTGGATGGGTGCTTTCGCCCTCTGCGCGCGGAAGAGGTTATGCATCTGAAGCACTTAGTGCCGCTTTGGCCTGGCTGGAAGCGCAGAACCGATTCGAACGCAGCGTCTGTCTGATCTCATCCGACAATCTACCATCCATTCGCGTGGCAGATAAAGCCGGCTACTCTGATGGCAAAACCGTATTGATGAACGGTACAGAGACGTTGTGCTTTTCCCGGACACTCAAAGGCTGCGAAAGGTAAATTGTTTTTTCTAATGATCGCTGATTAAGATCGCCGCCACTGATGACACTCTTCCTGAACGTTTCGCTTGGCCTACTGGAGCAGCCGTTCCAGGTTAATCGCGATCAGCGCAATAGCTGCGTGAAAACTGGTCAAAGCCAATCGAGCCGATCCAACTGGCCTGCGGCATCAAAAGCTAGGGGATCAGTTGCAATTTTTCGTCAACATTGCGGAGTTCTCCTTCTAACTTTCAACACACTGGGAATTTTCGATGTTCAAAGGCCATTATTTCGATGATTCCGTCATCGTTTCGCACGTGCGATGGTACATTGCTCGCAATTTAAGTCTAAGTAACCTGAAGGAGACGATGGCGGAACGCGGACTGAGCCAAATTGTCGTTGAAGGCTCCCAGAGCCAGACGGCAAACTTCTTACTAGCCTTAGACAGGTTTAAACACCCGCGCATGTTTGAGAAGTTCTGGCACTCTACTGGTGTAAACATATTGCAGCTGCCGTCACTGGCATCCCGAACCTGAACGAAGAAGTCACTCCCACTACTCCCAGATGCGCTCTCAGCTTAGAGAAAGCTTTTATGGCAATGACGATATCGCCACCTTCAACGACGGGTGCCGGGAGGTCTAGCGCTCAATTTGGCGATTATCGTGCAACGACTAATCACCACGCATCCGGTTCACGGACCATATGGATGATATTGGCTGGACTGGTAATCCAGCCGCCCTTGAATCCCTCCGGCAGCTTCTCGATAGCATCGCAGCGGACGACGCCAGCACGAGACAAATGGACGGCCGCATCATCGAAGCGGTCGGTAAACAGCTCCAGCCAGACCTCGGCTTGACTCAATTCCGGCGCCTCAGCGACCCAGAGTTTGTTAGGGCCGAACTCGAAGCCGACGTCCGGCAGCTTTTCGGTAATCGGTTTAAGCCCGATGGTATCCCTGTAGAACGCGATCATCGCCTCATATTGGTGAGGCGGCACCTTGATGGCGATATCGATACCGCCATAGAGTTTGGCTGTCATGTCCTCTCCTTTTCAGTCGCTACCTTCGGGGTGCATATGGGCGGGCTGAGCGCCGGCTCGCCCCCAAGCTCTGATTGGTAATAGCCTTCGCGCAGGTTGATGCCATATTCGAGGAACGCCTTCATGCAACTGAGCATCTGCGACCAGCCTTCACAGTTGATGTAGGAGGCTTGGTGTCCTTGGATATCCTCGCGCCAGCCGGCCTCAGCGATGGTCACGAGGGTTGCCTCGTCCTCCAAGGGTAGGAAGTTCATCTCGATGCGCGTCTTGTAGGGGGCAGGACCTTCGGTCACATTCGCGCCGTCCCAATACAGCACGATGCGCCTGTCGGGCACGATCTCGCCAACTTCTACTGGAACCTTGCCCCACCACACCACCGTCGTCCCGGCGACAAGCGGTGCGCTCGCCCCGCCAAGAGTCGTGAAATAGCCACTAAGCTTTCCCGGATTGACGACGGCGTCGAACACTTCGGGGGTTGGCCTCGCTATGCGCGCTGACACCCTAAACTCAGGCCTCATAGCCGATCTCCTCTTGCTTGAAACCATAATATGTTATATAAATATAACATGTCAAGCAGCGATACGGACGATCTGATTTTCAAGGCGCTGGCCCATCCGCGCCGCCGCGCAATCCTCGACCGGCTAAAGGACGAGCCGCGCACCACCGGCATGTTGTGTGAGATGTTAGCGGACTTGGATCGCTGCACAGTCATGCAGCATCTGAAGGTGCTCGAAGATGCTGATCTGATCATCGTCAGGCGGGAGGGGCGCGAGCGGTGGAACCTGCTCAATTCCCTACCGATCAAACGCGTACATGATCGCTGGATCAGCGAGTACGCCGCCCACGCGATGACAATCCTCAATCGATTGAAATCCGATCTATCGCAGAGCTCCTGAAGCGGTCTGCGGCGATCTGGAGCACCATAGAGAATAACCAAGCGCATCATAGAACGGGAAGGAATCCCAATGACAATCCGCCGTTCGATCCGAAGTCCCTCTTGAACACGTAACACTGAAGAACGGGCATATTGATCTGCCGACGTGTGACGCGGGGAAAAAGAACAGCTGCGTGAACTGGATACGCAAACGAGCATGCGCCATTTCGACCGCCTGCGCGAAGGTGCAACCCACAGTATCGAGACGAGCGGCATCCATCTCGACACCATCCGCGACCTCATGCAGATCAACTCGCTTCTCGCGTCAATGACCTAATCCGCCCTCGAAGAATAGGGACTCCTCGGCGATACAGGCTCAAGACTGTCAATTGGTAGGACCTCGGCAGAACTGTAAAATTGTTTCGTAATAACGAGTAAGTGTAGCTGGTTTTAATCGCAGAAAAGGGCGCCTTCATAATTACGTGTCACTCTCGCCTGCAGCATGAATCCTTTGCCTTGACGGAGATATGAACCGGCGACCCGCCATTGGAAAAGCTAAAAGTTTGACACGCCTCGGTGAGGATCATCGGCTTAGCTTACACGAAATGAGTGATATGGGGCCGTTCCTGGGATAAATTTGAGGGTGTGACGGCCATCTGGGAACCTCAGTCGCCGCTAGAATCGTGAATGGCGAGGCCAACAATCTGTGATAAAATTAGGTGCAGCGCACATAGAGTAAACTTCATGGTGAAAGCTGACAGTACATTCTCCGGGTCGGTTCCGGAAAATTATAACCGGTACATGGTGCCTCTCATTTTTGAGGTGTTCGCCGCCGACTTTGCGCGTCACGCATCATCCCTTTCACCTACCACAGTGTTGGAGACTGCTGCAGGGACAGGCGTTGTTTCGCGCGTTTTGAGTCCCCAATTATCTGTATCTGCGAAGTATGTCATAACCGATCTCAATCAGGCCATGCTCGACTATGCGATGACGCAGCAAGCTCCTGACACGCGTATTACTTGGTTGCAAGCGGATGCATTGGACTTGCCGTTTGAAGATGGAGCCTTTGATCTAATTTGCTGCCAGTTCGGCGTAATGTTTTTTCCAGATCGCGTCGTCGGGTATCGGGAAGCAAAGCGCACTTTGAGACCGGGTGGACATTTCTTGTTTAGTGTATGGGACCGCATCGAAGAGAATCTATTCGCAAACGAAGTGGAAAATGCGCTCGCCGACATTTTTGCTGATGACCCACCGCGTTTTATGTCACGTACGCCGCATGGGTACCATGATACGGCTTTGATACGGCTTTGATACGGCGTGAACTGGAGGCGGCCGGCTTTCTGCACATCGGGATTGATACAAAAGCTGAAGTGTCTAGGGCGTATTCATCGAAGTTTCTAGCCGCAGCGTATTGTCAGGGAACGCCCCTCCGTTTCGAAATCGAAGCCAGGTCGAATGGAAAATTGGAAGAGACAACTGATCTTATCGCTTTAGCGCTCGAAAAAAGGCTCGGCAAAGGCGAAGTAATCGGCAAAATTCAGGCACATTTAATTTTAGTGACAAACTGAGTTTGTAACCAGAGTCACGCACTTCACAAGTTAGTTCAACAGTTAACGCCCTGCAGCGGGGTTGTCTACGACGCCCGGCCGACCCACTGCCTGGGGCGGTCCCTGTCAATCTGGCTGAATGTTGGCTCCGGGCTGTGAACGTGACGTTTATAAATCAAATTGCTAGCAACTTAACATGGAGCAACCATGGCCTCATGGCCGCAAAATGATCGGCGACAAGGCTACTTTCAGGAAGCAGCAAAACCGATCTCAACGACCGAAAGGACGGTGCGTTGTGGTTCCCCAGCGATACGACCCCATCTCAGCCGTTCCGCTCCCAATGTTGCCGCCCAAAACCCGCCGGTCATCTGACGACCCAGGTCACAACGAAAGGCGATCTCTGCGGTGCAGCTTTCTGCTAGAGAGAATGTGAAAACTGCGTTGCGATCGGTAAGTCTGTCGCGGGTTTGCATTGCAAGGTCAGCCCGCCAATCACCTCAGCAGTGCAAGCACGTCGTCGAAGATGTCCTCCCACTCGCTGTCATCCATTTCGCGCAGACCCATGAACCGAAGCATGAAGGCGCCTTCAGCAGCTAAAAAGGCCACACGTGCCCTACGACCCTCTTTCGTCGTCATATCGATGCCGCTGAGGCGGCTTTGATACCAATTCCTCACGCGAGTCATGTGCTCAGGCGATTGCAAAAGTGCCGCAATGATGCTGGCTGCCTTCTTCTTCGCGACAACACTCTGCTTGAAGTCAAATACGATATCCCGCCGTACTTCATCGAGAGCATCGATTGGCTCAGGGTACAGAGAGGTTATATCGGCTTCGTATTCGCGACCCCATCTGTCGAACATCGCGGCGATCAGGGCGTCTTTTGAGCGGAAGGAATACTGTAGTCCACCAACTGACACCCCGGCTCTGCGCGCGACGGCCTCGATGGTCAAGCCGCCTGCGCCATTTTTTCGAATGACCTCTTCAGCGGCGTCGAGGATCGTGTTCTCGTCAATTCTCTTGGCGCGGCTCACGCTTGCTCCATTTCAATAAATATGTTCATATTTATAATAGTAGCGACTCTTTTCCAAAATCTCCAGCAGGCTTTCTCGTGACAATACAATCAGAGCCCCATCCAGCGTTCAAGACAGTCAACCGCCGTTCACCAGCCCGCGCCGAAATCGCGACGATGGCCGCCGAGAAATTACCGCTACGTTTCCTGAATTGCGATCTTGAAGAGGCCGACCTTTCCAACATCGACATGACCGGCTGGCGATTTGAAGATTGCATTTTAAAGCATACCAATTTTACCAGTGCCACGCTTGATGAGGCGGCGTTCGTCAGCTGCCGTGGAGCCTTTGTCAATTTCACGGCAGCGAGGCTTATCGAGGCGACCGTCGAGAAATGCGACTTCAATAACGGGAAATTCGTTGGGGCGACCATTACTCTCGCGACCTTCACCGGCTGCAAGCTCACCGGTGCCGACTTCACCAGAGCGCGCACCAATTCCGTCACTTTCAAGGAGACCATCTTGTCGGCAGCACTTCTTCCCGGTGTTTCCTTCCGCAAGGTGGAGATCGAACAGGTAGATTTCAGCATGGCCGACCTCGCAGGATGCGATTTTCGGGAGACGTTCTTTTCTGGTTCGAGTCTCAGGGATGCACATCTCGTCGATGCCCGTTTCGAGGGGGCTGATTTGCGCGGCGCGGATCTTGGAGGCATTCGTCTCAATGACGCCCGCAGATTCAAAGGGGCAACAATCTCGCGTGAACAAGCCGGCGCTCTTCTCGCCGAAATGGGTTTGAAGGTCCACTGACCATGGAATTCGAAGAGGCTATACGGCGAATTGAGCCGACAGAAGATGTCACGTTTAACCGTGTCGACATATCCGAATACCATCTCCATGAAGTGAGGTTTCGCAACTGTGTGTTCGTCGATTGCAATTTCGACGTCGCCCGCATCTCGAATTCGAGTTTCATCGCTTGCAATTTCCGTGAATGCAGCTTTCAGGGCACCGTATTCACCGACTGCACATTTGGCGACGAGGCTCAGGACGGTGGTAGCCGATGGCGGCGCGCAAACTTGGTGGATTCCGAATTTAGGAAGTGCAATCTCAGTTACAACACAATGGTCGACGGAAGTGCTTTTCGGGCCCTATTCGTTGAGTGCAAGGCCGTTGGGATCAAATTCTCGGTCGAAGCCTACCGCCCGGCTAAGAGGCACATCGGAACCGCAACATTCTCTCATTGCGCCATGATGTTCGGGGCATTCGGTCCCGGCGATTACCGGGACTGCGTGTTCGAGCACTGCGATCTGCGCGATTGCGATTTCTCGGAGAGCAACTGCGCGAATGCTAGCTTCTTTTCCTCCAACCTCAACAATGCGCGGTTTCTCCACTCCAACCTGGATGGGGCTAATATCGCCAGAGCGCAGATGGAAGGTTTCCAACTGACCGATCTTTCCTCCTACACCGATATCATGCTCAGCAGGGACCAGCACGAGCAGGTGCTGAAATCCCTTTTCATTCAGACGTTTGACTGAGAGCGGTGCTTGTAAGCGTTGATACACCTGGATGAAACGCCAATTCGTAGGCTTGGATGCGGGCACAGCATTTGTGGTAGCGGCAACAGAAGTCTGTAGTGGGCAATGGACGATGTCCGCTGTTGTAAATTGATCAGCTTAGCGTCCGCTTGCATTGCACTGTCGCCCAAAAGCTGAGGGGCGGGAATCCACCCAATCTCGGACATCCACGAATTGTGAGCGGATCGACCGTTTTCGCGAGTTCTCGAAATTCATTCCAATCACCGAGTAAAGGCGCAAGGCGGGCATTGCGATTATGTTGTGACCGGACAGCATGAACGATAGATGCTACTTCAATTGCTCACATACGATTGATAATTATAGTAGATGAACATGATGCTTCCAGAAATCGTGCCCCCTGACAGCAGGCTAACGGGTCGGCCATAACTGCCCCTTAGAATAGCACAAATGTATATCGGCCAGTCCCAATATGACGCCATGGAACGATTTCAAGATATAATCCGCGCTTGACAAGACTGGAGGTGGCGTTGTCGATCGCTTGATCGACGGCAAATAGCCTTTAAGCGCGCCGACAGCGCACAAGCTAATGACTAATGCTTGCTTGATGTTTCGTTCGATCGTATAGAGGCGCCCGCTTCAAAGTTTCATATACAATTTTGCGGATGTTATCGTTGCGCCTTAGTGCGTCGCGTGCCGCCGTCACAATAATATCAACGTCGGTACGAGCCAGTTTTAGCCGTGTCGGAACCGCATTCAGTCTCCCCAACAATTCAGGGCTCGCTTCGCGAAACGAGATATGCTCAGTTGTTATTGTCACATCCCGGCAATTCCACAGTTTAAGTGTACCGCGCAGTTTCAGAACTTCGGCACGAGACAAGCTGCACCGATAGTCTATTAGCGCGGTCTGCCACTGGTTCAAGGCGAGATCGACTGCATCGAAACTGCTTCGAGTGGCCGTAGAGATGGTGGTATCCGAGGCGGCAATCATCACCTTGTCAAGCCTAGTCGCGACAGGTGACAAGCCCCATTCGTATTGCTTCTGCACACCCGCATCTGTGACGATGAATAGGAAGTTACGCAGTCGTACCGCCTGACGCGGCGAGAGCGGCCCATGGGGTGTTTTAGCTTTGGCCCGTTCGAGTGCGAAGCCAGTGACGCCGAGATTGTCGGTCAGGCCGCCGTCAAGGACGCGGACATAGCTGAGGCTGGTATTGGACTGATAGGACTGAAGAGCGCGCGCGTAGGCTTGCAGGCGGATCGACGGGTTTTGTGCGGTAAGCGCCTGACCGATCCAGTCGGGCTCCCGATAATCGCAATCCGCTTTTGGTGTCTGCAGCACGACGGGCGCAAAAACCCCTGGAAAGGCCGCCGAGGCGCCCACCGCGTCCGCGATCTTCAATTCGTTAATATCGCTGCAAAGAGCTGCAAATGTATCGTTAGTAAAAAGAAACGGTGTGTTGTTGTAAATATCTGAAGCAGTCAACCAGACGATAGGCCGGTTCGCCTTTCGCAAAGCGGCAAAGGTTGCTCCTTCGAATAGCTTTTCATCCAGCCAACGCGAAAAAGTACCTTGGCCATTGGCCCCGCCCGAGACTGCCGCTGTCAGAAGTGTGCCTGGGAGGAAGTCGGTGGCCATGTACGCTTCGGCATCTTCGTAGAGGAACCTACTGCTGAAATCCTCGTAACCGTCTTTACCTTTGTAACCGAGATAGGCAGCCATCACCGATCCGCCAGATGTACCCGCAACTGTGCGGATGTTATCGACCAATGTGCGCTTGTAAGGGACCGTATCCACGACCATGGCATCGAGTTCAAGAAGTGTACCGTACGCCCATGCCGCCGCACGCATTCCGCCACCCGAAAAAGCAAGCGCCACGATCGTGGAGCCGTCATCGCCAAAATCGGGAATGTAATCCGGTGATGGCGTATGCGACTGGCTGGTGACTTTATTGACGGGTGTCGTGTCGACGCTACCGCAACCGGCCAGAACAATCAGTGCGCCTAATACAATACCTCGTAAGAATCCCGCGCTCATGATACCTCCGGTCTGTTACGGATAATAGTGGAAAACCGCGCATACTCGTCAACCAGAACGGGCCTTATCAGCGCCTTGTTCTTCACTTCGGCGAAGGGCAGATCGCTGTTCCCCAGTAGATTGTGATCATAGAGAAATTCAGGCAGATAGCCGGATAAAAGCACCCGATAATCGAACGGAAAAGCCGGTTCCAGCGCACGAACAAGATCGAAGACCACTGTTGTGCAGTTTGAGGTCAGAGTGTTGTAGAATGATGGATTGAGCGCCAAATCATTGGCTTTGTCGGCGTAGCATAGTAGCATCTCGCGTATAAGCGCGGGCTCGACGTTAATTGGGTAGCGATAGACGCGCTCTCCACGGACATTGGTACGCAGATAAACTATATCGCGCTCCTCGGAGGCGACCATGGCTAGTTCGTAGTTTCGAAAGAACCCACCGATCGTAGAAAACTCTTGCCCCCGCTTCTTGCGGATTTCAGCTGAGAAGACGAGATGCCGACCATCCTGGAACCCGAAGGAAACCAGCGTATGCGCTATGGCCGGGTGTGCCCAGTAGGAAAGTATCACCTCCACCCCTTCGATCTCGTTTAGACTGTAGGTTTCGCTCTTCCATCGCGCGTCGTAACCGCCCCCGTCATGCCAGTCGAAATCTCGTATGTTGTGAACGGATATATGCTTGTCGCGCAAATCAACCATTGCCGTATGCGCGACATCATCAGCCCATTCGCGTGTCAGTGAAGGTTGCATGGTTATCCACCACAACATCACGCCCATGACAAAGATGACGAAGGCCATAGCAGCTGCGAAAGTCAACGGGCTGCCGAGACGCGACGAGGCTATCGCCACCGTTTGAAGAATGAAGATCAATGCGATTGCGGCCATGGCACCGATCTTGAATCGCTTTATCGTACGTAGGTGAAACCAAATCGCACAGCCGGCCAGCAGGGAAAAAATGGCGCTACCAAATATCCATACGGAGAACACAACAATATTGATCATAATGCCCCGCCCAAAAAACCTGCCCTTGGAACCTTAATGTTTCTGGCTAGACAGAAGCAACGCAGGTTGAATTTCTCCGACACCATCATAGGGATTAGAATGAATAGCCAGTATCCAGAGGCTGGTCGACGCTGCAAGCGAAAACAAGATCAAGGCCTTCTTGCCAGCGCGAGGACGGTCGGCGTGAGTAACGGCGATGGTTGCGGCCGACAAAAGAGTCAGCATTAAAACCAGATACCATTTATATTGGTCGATTGATGTATTTGCTACTGCCAGCCGGTCGTTACGTGCATCCTGCAACTCATCGAAATCGTTCACGAGCTGGGACACAATCGGGTTTGGCACATCGCTCATCGCAATCGACTGCATCGCAATACGAATGGCGAGAATGGCATTTTCGACATCAGGCGTCGGCGTGATATTGTTGCCCTTCCCCCATTCGCCATCGATTACGAGGGTGCGGTAGTTCTCGACCGCCTGCCGCAGGATCGCATCGTTGAGGACCTGCGTGTGCGCGGTGCCGAGCAGACGATGTATCGCCGAGCGTTCTTTGCTTGCCGCACTGTCGGCACGCGCGTTAACACCCCATACATCTGCAGCCACGAATCCGAGTGACAGTGCCCATGCTGTCGAAATTGTTCCGATGAACGCGCCAATCGGCATGCAGTAGGGATCGCGAAGTGCACCGGCCGATTGCATCTTCAGAAATGCCAGGGCCAGATAATAAAGAACTATACCAAAAGCAGCAAAACCCAGAAAAGAAATGAAAATCGATGCGCCAGCCAACATCGCCATGAAACTATCCCCTCGCCCATTCGGTATGCCCCATTTTCCGCTTACACTCGTTTTAGCAAGAATAATAGAAGATGTTTGATATTGCTTACGATTTATTTCCCATATCCGCACAGCTCGTGCACAAACAAGTAGCTTCTGCCTCAAGCGCAGTTTATGAGGCGATGGGGCAATTCTTTATTATGTCGAACGACGAGACGGTAAAGATTTAGCCGGGGGAATAGGAGGCATTCCATGCATGATGGCGAGGGTAGCGTTCAGGGGACGCTGCAAGATACACATTATTTGTCGCTTGCAATCGTCATTGCCACGGCATCGGTCTTTGGCCTTACCTACAGTCTGACTGCGCCGCTGGTCGCGCAAATTTTGATCAACGATGGGGTGACGGAAACTCTGATCGGTGCCAATGCGGCCATGCACGCACTTGGCGTCCTTTGCATTGCGCCTTTCTTATCGAAAATATCGCTTCGTTACGCTCCCCGCCTGCTGATCATGCTAGCGCTATTGTTATCCGCGCTCATTCTTATCCTGTTTCCCATGGTGCCAAGTTTCTGGCTCTGGTTTCCCCTACGCTTCTTCCTCGGCATTTCCGCTGAGATTCTGTTCGTTCTGACGGAGTCATGGGCAAGCGAACTCAGCACAAACACCAATCGCGGCCGTATCATGGCCGCCTATACGGCATCGCTATCATTGGGCTTTGCCGGTGGGCCGTTGATCCTTTCCTTCACCGGCTTTGAGGGCCCCCTGCCTTTCGTCGTTGCGGCCAGCATTGCATTGGCGGCGCTCACGATCGTAAGCATGCCGGGGCTGCGCCAGATGGAAATGTCCACGCATCGTCAATCGAATTTCCTGCGCATGATTCGCCTATCACCTATTGCCATGGGCACGACCGCCATCAATTCCGCCGTAGAAACTGCAGGGCTTTCATTCCTAGCCATCTATGCGATGCGACTTGGCTGGAACGAAACGCAAAGCATGCAGTTGATTACTGTCTTGATGGTCGGCGCAATCGCACTTCAGCTCCCGATCGGCTGGCTATCGGACAAGATGAACAGAATTTCGCTGATTATTGGACTGACGGCGGTTTCCGCTTTCACAGCCTTTTTCTGGCCAATCCTTCTGTCAATCGAATGGCTCGCCTATCCAGTACTCTTCGTCTGGGGTGGCCTTTTCGTCGGCATCTACACGACAATGCTGGCAGTAATCGGTTCGCAGTACAGAGGTTCCGATCTGATTAGTATTTATGCCGCCATGGGCCTGTTCTGGGGTGGCGGCGCGCTGATCGGTCCTATGCTGGCGGGCGGTTTTCTTGATGTCTTTGAGCATGGTCTCCCAGTATTCGTCGGAGTCGCGTGCCTGACCTTTCTTATTTTCGCAATTCTTATCCGCAACACAATGCGGAGCGTGCCAGTAGACACCGCCATCAATGAGGTAAGTGCATGATCCGCATTCTGCTCATTCTCCTAGGTCGGGAAATTATCCAGCAACATTGGAAGACGCTGCTATGCGCGAGCATCATTTGGCTGAGCCTCGGCGCTTTCATTCTGATCGACGCTCTCGATGGCAAGACACTCATTCATTCCCGATATTTCGGCTATTTCCTGTTGCCCGATGGACTACTGAGCCTTGCGGCGGCTGCATGGAGTACCGGTACAGCTCGCAAAATGCGCATCGTTCAAGGTGTTGTTTTGCTATGCGTCGGGCTTCTGATAATCAGCGCCACGCCAGCCAGTAATTTCGCGCTCGCCATGGTGCTGGGTCTGTGCTTTCTAATCGACGGTGGAATGCGTATCGGAAGTGCGTGGGTTGTACGCTATCCACGATGGCGGCTCGGGTTAGCCAGCGGCATAATGGAAGTCATTATCGCAATCATTACCTTGCAGCCGTGGCCGACTTGGTATGCTGGTACGGTGGGCTTCAATGTCGGGGCGGCGATGATATTCGCAGGCATTGGCATCCTCAATATCGCCCTGCGTTTGCGCAAACTTGACGCAAGCACCACGCTCGGCAGTATTTTAGGACGCGGACATCGTCTGGCGAAGCGCGTCCATAGGCTGAAGCCGGATAGTACCGATCTTATCGTCCATGTCTGGACGCCAACGGGTACGGCCATGACACCGCTTCGCCAACGGGCAATTAGCCGATACATCGCTGCGGTAGATGTCAATGGGACCATTTCTACCGGCCATGCCGCGCTTGAAATGGGCAAGCATGTCTATATCAGCCACTATCCGGCGGTCGAGATCGACCGCTCGCCGAATGAATTCACCCGTATCTTGAGGGCAACCGCTGATAACAATGTGCCTGGCCGTTTCCTGCCAAGCTATGAGGAGGAAGCTGCTGAATGGTGTCAATCAACGGTGCAAGTAACAATTCGGAATATAGACGCGACGAGGCTCCTTCATTTTTGGACCCAATACAAATCCGACCCCACCTATAATCTGACCAACCGCAATTGTTCTAGCGTTGTTGCCGATGCACTGGACGCAGCCCTTGAAGGCGTTTATCGCAAACATCGATGGCCTCTGTTCGCCGCGTTGCATGCGCTCATCTTTCCGGAACTGCGTGCTGCTGCGTTGATCCGCAAACGTGCTGAACTGATGGCATGGACGCCTGGCTTAGTACTGGATTATTCACGCGCGCTGTCAGCTATCATCGATCCGCCCAGCTTTCTTATCAGCTTGTCCCGCCTTCGAATTGTGAGAAAACATACTCCTCTTGGTCAAGAGGACAACTGACGGCGTTTTCAGGTTAAGTTTTCCAGATGCCGCAGGAATCGAGGGGAAGTCATCGAATTGCTTGCGCTGAGCAGCGTTGGTACAATAGCTGCACCCGTTTCACAGCTGGGACAACGTGGTACGGGAGCTCATTCGCCGCGATGACTGGACTGTCGAGCGTATGCGTCGCGCTCTGCATTGCCTGACCTTTCAGTTATCATCGCGATATTATGCAACAAGATTAAGTTTCTCAGGAGGCTCCCGCGCCAAACATTATTGATAGCCGTCTCGCTAATGCGTTCTTCGAACAAGCAGAGCTGTAGGACGGCAGCTTTTTGACTGAGACAATCTCTCGTCAAATTAACGACCGTCGCCGCAAGCAGGCCGGATTGAGGGTCGGCGGCAAGTTCTTGTTGACCACCACAACTTAGCTTCAGCCTGAACGACACGAACCGGGCATTGCATGCTCGCTCTGGCGAACTGGAGGTCGAGATTTTGTTGTCGAGTATAATTGAGATTTCAGTTCGGCGAAGATTGATTACAGACGCCATAACCGTTCGATTTACCACAGAGGTTCTGAAAATCCGGTGCTTCAAAGCTAGGCCCTTTGCTGCAGCGATTGAGGCAACGCGGCTAGCTATACGTTACCTGTTTCGATACCGAGGGCTAGTTCGCCTTACAGAACTGCCCGGCCGTTTGTCCAACTCATCAAAATCGAAACTGCTCCATTGGCTTTTCATGGAAGGCCTAGATTCAGATCAACACAAATGCTGGCGCCTTGCTGATCACCCCGTAGGGCGCTGAGTATATCAGAAACTCAAACTGTTCTTGACCACATAACGATCCCGGTCGGAGCGTCTCATTGAGATCTTGCACAGTAAGCTCGGTTTTTGCAGCATTCATCGCCACCGCAATCGCCTGTCTGTTGCCCCAGACTTTTCCACGCAGCGTCCCATCCAGCGCATCATGAGGACTCGCGATACTGAATTCGGTCCAGTCGGCATCCACGCCATCACAGACAAGATGGCTGACTGCGTGCAGCAATGTTACAGCCATCTCGGCTCGGTGTATTCAAACTAATTCGATTGCAGTCTGACAGTGTCGAACATGCCCGTTGTATCAATTTTCAGAATTATTCCGTTTCACTTGCATCCGCTCACGGAGAAGGAGCTTAAGCCGAGCGTTTTCAGCTTCCAGTTCGGCCAGTTCCTCGTCTGTCACCTGACCATCTGTGATTTTTGGCTTTCGTACACGGGAGCGCTTTTGCGGTGACGTGGGAGCCGCAGCAATGGTGACTTTTCCGTCAGCCTCCACCTCGGTCTCTGGCCCCGCCTGACTTGACGACGCCGCACGCGTCTGCAGTTCGCCGGTATTCACTAGCGCAACTACAGATGGGTTTACCGGCTCTATCTTTGGAATTGTCTCTGCACCGGTTCCATCAAAGTCTTTCGCCGAGATTTTGATCGACAATATTGCATCTGGCTCCTGATCAGGCGGTTCTGGGCTTTGATCGGCTACGCCCTCAACATCAGGTATTTCATCTGTCGTACCGTCGTTCCGGCGCGACCGCCAGTTCTTCAATCCCGCAAGGATACGCTCGCCCCATGATTTCATAATCGATCGACTCCCTGTTTGCACCCAAACGGTTTGAAGCGATGCGTCTGCTGTTATCCAGACAACGCGACAGCCTAATCGACGATAACCCCATCAGGCCTTTATGACCAGAACGCAGGACACTATTAGATTATGCTAAATTCTTGAGACAGAGCACAGTTCAAAGTGAATGCGGATTGAATGAGTGATCATCTACTATTTGAGCTCCGCTGCTCTAGTTGTCTGAGCATTGTGAGCAAGTGCCTATTCTCGACACGCAGTTTCGCGACCAGTTCGCGCTTTAGAGAAGCATTCTCAGTTTCGAGAAACGACAATTCGGCCCGAATATCTGCATCGAGGTCAGATTCTGTTGCGATTTTCTGCATCTGCAGCGCAACGTTCTTCACCCCGCGCCTAACAGGCGGATTTTTCTGCCTATCAATAACGTCCTCGGCGATGTCTGGTTTTTGAAATGGATCCGGTACAATTGGCGTTGCTTCTATTTCAAGAAGACCAATGATGGGAGATTCTTGTACGAGCGGAGCGTTTGCAATCGTCTCAGTAACGGCCACAACCTTTGGCACAACTTCTGTGACATTGGTGTCAGCCTCATTGCTAATTATTTCAGAACGATGCGGCTCCGCGTGAACCTCTACCCGAGATTGTGGTGTATCCTCTTCCACTTCCCGGGCAATGGACTTCAAATCGAGCCCCCCCCATAAGGATACATTCTCCTTGCGAGCACGTCTATTCTTGTACTCGACGACAACATTGCGGACTGGATTTTTCATCCGTGAATAGCTTTCCTAAGGGAATATGACAGCAGGGAGCACCAAGAGCTTTGTCGCTATCTATAGATTTTGTATCCAGATTTCAACGATTGGCACAGCTTCGACGACGAAAATCGCCCTCGAAAGCAAGCCATTTTATTTTCACCCCCATGAAGCACACAACTTTATTTCTACATTAAGCATTCATCTGTATATTCAAGAACCGAGCAATTTCCCTAATGCCAATCCAGGAGAAACTCAAAATGGCTGATGAAACGATTACAGATGCAAAACCGACTGTAACTGAAACCAAAGCTGCTGAACCTGTCGGCAATAAACAAAAATCACGCGCCCCGCGGAAAAAAGCTGCGCCAAAATCCGCAAAGACTGGAGCGGCCTCCGCTTCAACGGCAACTAAAGTTGGAGCTAATCCTGCCAAATCTCCCAAAGCCACTGTAAAGGCAGAACCCGTTGCAGCTCAACCGACAGAGCGCAAGCGCAATAAGTACACCCCGGCGCAGCGCGCCTCCATCCTCGCAGCTGTCGAAAAAGCAACGAAAGGTGGAAAGAACACGCTCAAGGCTGCATTGCAGCAGGTTGAGGTAAGCGAACAGACTTATTACAACTGGAAAAATGCGGCCGGGACAACAGCGGCCGCGCCTTCAAAGGTGTCTTCAAGCGACGATCTTGCAACCTTGGTGGCTCTTGAAGCTGAGAACCTTAAACTGCGCAAGGAACTGGCTGCGAAGCTGCGCACCGAAAACGAAGAACTGCGCAAGCGTCTCGGTAAGACTTGAGAAAGACGCGGGGCATAGCTCCTGCGCCAAGCGTCATCAAAAACAGGTGATTTCGCATAATGAAGTCACCTGTTTTGTTTCTAAGCGAAATCGGGAATTCTTGATCTCTCATTTGAGATGTCGTCCAATATTTTTTGCAAGACCACAAGCGAGGAACAACTCCGCGTAAGCTATGCAGCTATCAATTCTCCAGCCTGGGGATCATGCAGATTGTCTGCACTGTTGGATTATGACCAAGAGCGAATGATCCCTGAAGTAGCGTTTAACACCGTTCATCTAACCCGCATACGGAGCCGCTTGATGATCCTGAACCCCACTCAGGTCTAGGCAATCTATAAAGCCATGCAAGTCCTGAATGATAGAGGAGGTCAGCTGCTTGCTGCGACGTTATACACAAATCCCTTTTCCGCACCCCTATCGGTGCATCTCCGACGCTTGACCTAATCTTGATTTCCTCGCCATTTTCTCGTTAACTCTATAACGTTTCGCGAGTTTTTCGGGGGAGCATGCGATCACCCTCGTTCCGCTCGGACAGAATACGTGGGCTTAGCGCTGGCAGGAAGAAATGGACCCATAGAGCGACCCTCTGCGAAGACGACAACAATGCACCATCACGCGGCATGACTAAACGCTCGGGGTTGTGTCATTTTTGATTTTGATAAGTAGAATAGCGTAATTCTTTCGCTTCCTGGAGCAGTGTTGCCATCTCCAAAGCGGCTAAATCCTCATCATGCTTGAACACAGCATTCGCGACACGTTTGTGACGTGTGATCCATCGATCGTCCTCTTCACTCGTGGCCTTTAATCCTGAATGGAATAGATGACGCAGGCCAACCGAAATGAGTTGACCGAGAGAGACAAACAAACGGTTCCCAGATGCGGCAAGAATCGAGATATGGAAGGCGATATCCTGCTCCACCCTATCGTTGGTGTCCAGATAGGTCGCCATGCCACGCAAGGCGCGCCGGATTGCTGCTTCGTCTTCCGTATTGTAATGCCGCGCCGCCAATCGAGCAGCCTCCGGCTCAATCGTCATACGTAGCGCGTAGAGATCGAGGATCATTTTTTCTGTCTGAACGGGGTCTTGCAACGCCCATTCCAGAATCATGGGATCCATCATGTTCCAGCGTTCACCAGGGCGAACGACAACGCCAATTTTCGGTTTTCCTTCCACCAGGCCTTTGGAACTTAAAATCTTCAGCGCTTCTCGCGTGGCGGTTCGGGAAGCGTTGAAGGTCTGCCCGATATCGGTTTCGCTGCCTATGACAGTATCTGGCGGGTAGACACCCGAAACAATTCGCATACCCATTGTCGTCACGATTGTTTCATGAACTCCAACCGTAGAACTCTCGTTCTCTCCAGTGTCGCCGCGTCTTAGCTTCAAACCCTGCCTCCGATGTTTTGTCGAAAAAGGCATAGCCGAGTCAGAGGAAGAACACAAACAAGCCTATTTAAATTTTAATAATACTACACTTGACATTAATAGTAATATTATTAGGTTCTTGGCGATGGGAGGCGGTGCATTGCGGCGACTGTATCGACAGAACATCCTGTCAGACCTGCTATTTTTCGCGGCGCGGGGAGCGCCCTTTGAGGACCAAAATGAAAATCACAAAGCTCGAAACATTCGTCGTGGCACCACGTTGGCTTTTCCTCAAGGTCTCGACGGATGAGGACATTTTCGGCTGGGGCGAACCCGTTCTGGAAGGTCATGCGGAAACGCTTGCTGCGAAGATCCGAGAACTAGAAACCTTGCTCATCGGGCGTGATCCACTCCACATCGAAGACACATGGCAGATGATCTACCGCAATGGCTGCTATCGTGGTGGACCTGTGTTGATGAGCGCTATGTCCGGCATCGACATGGCGCTGTGGGACATCAAGGGCAAAACTTATGGACAGCCTATACACGCACTTATGGGCGGCAAGGTCCGCGACAGGGTGCGCACCTATCGCTGGATCGGAGGTGACCGGCCCGACAATCTGGTCACAGATGCCAAAGCCTTGATCGAAGCGGGTTACGATGCGTGCAAACTGAATGCTACCGAGGAAGTTCAATTCCTCGATTCCTATGCAAAGATCGACAGGATCGTTGCGAAACTGGCTGACCTGCGTGACGCGGTCGGAACCAGCATGGATTTGGCATTCGACTTTCATGGACGTCTGCATGCACCGATGGCCAAGATATTACTGAAAGAAATCGAGCCGCTGCGTCCGATGTTTATCGAGGATGCCGTCGTCTCGGCTCAGGTCGATCATATGGCCGACCTTGCCCGTTCGACTTTCATTCCGCTGGTAATTGGCGAACGGATGCACAGCCGTTACGAATTCCGGTCGGTCTTTGAAAAGCGTGCAGCTGGCATCGTCAATCCAGATGCCGCACATGTCGGTGGAATTTCGGAAATGGTACGCATTGGACATATGGCGGAAGCCTATGACGTTGCACTGGCACCGCACTGCCCGCTTGGCCCGATAGCACTGGCCGCCAGCCTTCAGGTGGATGCGATCTGTTACAATGCCGTCATTCAGGAGCAATCGCTCGGTATTCATTACAACAAGGGTGGCGATCTGAATGATTATCTGGCTCCCGAAAGCCGGTTCGAGGTAGAACGCGGCTTTCTCGCAATTCCCGATGGTCCGGGTCTCGGCATCGAGGTGAACGAGGATGTGGTCCGCGCCCGCGCCGTTGACGGCCATGCATGGCGGGCACCTGTTTGGCGCCACGCCGACGGCTCGATTGCCGAATGGTAACTCGCGGCAACGCTCTGGTTTTCCGCGATGTTTCTTCAGTGTGATCGGCTTCGCTCACGCAAATCACTAAGCCGGCAAATTTTCGGCAGAAAACTATCAGCAGTTCAATTGCCTGACTTCCGCGGTCGCAGTGTGCGATCGCAAGCGACGGGGCAGCGCCCCGTCATTTTCTTGAGAACAGGAGGAGCCTCATGATCTTGGAAGAAAAAATAATAAAAAAGATAACTTGGCGAATGATGCCCTTTCTGGGGATACTGTACCTCATCGCCTATATTGACCGCCAGAACGTAAGCTTTGCAAAGCTGCAGATGGTCGATGCATTGAACATGAGTGAATATGCTTACGGTCTCGGCGCGTCACTATTCTTTGTGGGATACTTCTTTTTCGAGGTTCCAAGTAATCTGTTGCTCGAGAGGTTCGGGGCAAGCAAGTGGTTCGCCCGCATTCTGGTCTCATGGGGACTGGTCACCATCGCGCTTGCTTTCACCCAGAGCCCGACAATGTTTTATGTGCTGCGTTTTCTGCTAGGCGCATGTGAGGCGGGTTTCTTTCCGGGCGTCCTTTATCTGCTTACTTTATGGTTTCCCTCACAGTATCGCGGCTCAATGGTTGGGTTATTCATGATTTTCAGTGCGATCGCCAACGCGATAGGAGCACCCCTCGGTGGTTCGCTGCTTGCACTTGATGGAATTTTCGGCCTAGCCGGATGGGAGTGGGTCTTCCTCGTTACAGGAATCCCTGCAGTCATTGCGGGTATAATCACCTGGTTTTATCTCGATGATAAACCTGAACAGGCCAAATTCCTCTCAACGGAAGAAAAAGACTGGCTGAAACAGAAGCTGCTCCAAGAAAAGGAAGCTCTCGCGCCGAGTAGTAGCAATCCTTTCAAAGCGATGATCGATCCGCGCGTTTTGCTTATGTCGGTTTGCTTTATTGGCTTTCCGCTATCTGCCTATGGCCTCAGTTATTGGCTTCCGACCGTGCTTAAGAGTTTTGGTATCGGGGATGTTGCCAACGGATTCCTCAACATCATTCCCTGGGTGGTTGTGGGTATTGGTCTCTACGTTGTGCCAGCAAAGGCCGCCAAAGCCAAATCATCAACGCCTTACATCGTCATTCCGGCGGTTTTCGGGGCCGTGTGCCTTGTGCTCTCGGCAGTGGTACCAAACCAGACCGTTCAGTTCATTTTCCTCTGTCTGGCAGCCGGGGGCATTTTTGCTGGTCAGCCCGTATTTTGGAGCCTGCCATCGCGTTTTCTCACGGGTGCGGGGGCAGCGGCAGGCTTGGCGGCCATCAATTCGATCGGCAATCTCGGCGGATTTATCGCTCAGAACGTAGTCCCCTGGATCAGGGACATGACAGGCAGCACACTGACGCCGATGTTCTTTCTGGCGGCCTGTTTGTCTGTTACCGCATTCCTGTCGGTCATTGTCAGCCGTTTGATCAACCGGAGAGACTGATAAGGGAAATAGAGTAAAGCCGACGTTGCTACCTGCACCATCCGGCAAAACGCGG
Source organism: Ochrobactrum vermis (assembly GCF_002975205.1). NCBI lineage: Bacteria > Pseudomonadati > Pseudomonadota > Alphaproteobacteria > Hyphomicrobiales > Brucellaceae > Ochrobactrum > Ochrobactrum vermis. The sequence goes on from NZ_PCOC01000002.1 coordinate 23,872, forward strand.
CGTTGCCCAAAGGCCACGCCGCGTTGCAAACAATTTAAATAATGGTTGAGCGAAGCAGGTTCAGCTTGGAATTCCGAATCCGTCTACTTTAAGCGCCGTCAGGTGATCTTTATAAAGGGCGGGATGCAATCGCCACGACGCCCGTTAGAGCGCATCCCGAAAAGTATGAAACGGCTTTCAAAAAAGATGCGCGTTTAAAAGCGCCGGTCCGGTTCATCCGGACTGCGATGCGCTCCGTTGCTTTGTCCTTCAATCATTGCCGTCAGTCAAAGGTCCAAGCGAACGGGCGAAACGCAAGACCATCTCCAATCCAGCCTGGGATGGTCTGAGCGCAGGCGCACGATCAAAAATCTCGATACCTGCTCGCAAGCCAAAAAGACGTTTGCCATAGCACATTAGATGTTCGATGCCTTGCATCGTGTTGACGACGGCAGGAAGCATCGTTTCGTAAGAGCTTTGCGCCTCCTCTTCCCATCCATCCATGAAGAACTCATAAGTCTTGACGGCATAATCGATACAATCGGGCGCCAGAATGAGCCCTTTGCAACCGGCCCGAAGATTATCCGGCAATTCAAGTCCGGCCCGTCCATTGAATACCGGCATGCGCCCAGCGGTGACCTGAATCAGATTGGCAATATCGACGACCGGCCCCTCGCCTTTGATGAGTTGTATATTGGGATGCCGCTCGCCAAGATCGCGAATGTCTTCGGCATTCAGGCCGCGGCCCATCAGGGCCGGAGCGTTCTGGATGGCGACCGGAAGAGAGGTGCTATCCGCGACGCGGCCGAAGAACCCCATATATTCCCGGGCCTGAAACTGGCCGATCATAGGTGGCTGGAGAATAAGCCAGTCAACGCCCAGTCTTTCAGCCTCACACACCTGACGTATCTGCTCTGCAACAGACGAACCGTAAATGGTGATTGCAACGGGCACCTGTCCCCCGGTGTCCTCAACAAGCCACTGCATGACCTTGCATCGTTCAGCTTCGCTCAGCTTAGAGGCTTCGGTGGCCAGTCCCAGCGCAGCCACGCCATGCACACCCTGCGCAAGACACAATTCGGTTTGCCGGCGCATCGCCTCACGATCGAGATTTTCATCCCGATCGAAAAGCGCATAGAGAATGGCGTGGATGCCGTGAAGGGCACCAGGAGAAAAACTGGACATATAGCAATCTCAATGTCTTCTGCTGAAATCGGCAGATTTGCGGGTATCGATAGTTATTTCACGATGTTTTGGCGTGGCGAGCATCTTTGCCAGAGAAATGCCCAATATGCCGCCCAGTATCAGCGCAGCCGACACCAGTGTCAGCGCGAGATCGTAGCTATTGGTTGCGTCCTTGATCCAGCCGATGGCCGGAGGCAGCACCAGTCCCGCCACATTGGCCAGCGCATTGATGAGTGCAATCGAGACAGCAGCTGTCAGTCCGGAAACATATTCCGTTGTCACGGCCCAGAAGATGGGAATAACAGCCCAGTTCAAACCAACGGACAGAACGATCAGAACATAGGAAACATGTGTGTTGCCAGCATAGACGGCCGCGAGCAACAGCAAACCTGCAAGCGTCAGCGGCACACCCAGATGATAGGCCCGTTCACGGGTGGCATCTGAATGGCGACCATTGAAGAACATGAAAATGCAGGCCGCTATGAAGGGTACTGCAGATAGCAGGCTGACTGCCAGGTCGTCACCGCTTGAAATGCTTCGCACAATCAATGGCATGAAGAGTGTAATTCCAATCGTTCCGAATGCCTGCAACAGCCAGAAAGCTGCAAGCAACCAGACATTCTTGTTTTGAAATGCTGTGTGCCAGCTCGCCTTATGAGCAGATTGCCCCGTGTTCTGTTCCGCATCAATCTTTCGCTCCAACGCACCGGATTCAGCCGGCGAGAGCCAGCCGGCGTCCGACGGGCGGTCTGGCAGGAACCGCAGTACGACAAATCCGAGAAGGACGGCCGGCAAGCCTTCCACGAAGAACACCCAGCGCCAGCCTGCCACGCCAAAAGCCCCGTGAGCATGAAGCAGCAACCCCGAAAGCGGGAGCCCAATGACGGATGCAAGAGCGGCACCGATGTAAAAGAAGGACATTGCATGCGCGCGTTCCTGCGAAGGATACCAGCGCGCCAGATAGTAGATAATGCCAGGCGTAAAGCCCGCTTCGGCGGCTCCCAGGAGCAATCGCATCCCGTAAAGCTGATAGGCGCTGGTGATAAAGGCCATACCCATGGCCACCAGCCCCCAGCTCATCATGATGCGCGCAATCCAGCGCCGCGCTCCAAACTTGGTGAGCGCAACATTACTGGGCACTTCAAAAATGATGTAGGTGAGAAAGAACAGACCTGCAGCCAGCCCGTACATACTGCTGGTTAGCCCCAGATCGGCATTCATACCCAGTGCCGCGACCGAAATATTGGATCGGTCGATATAGGCAATCAGGTACAGCAGCATCAAAAGCGGCAAGATGCGTAGATTTATCTTCCGCATTGTAGCCTGGTGTTCCTTACTCATGGTCTCCTCCCCAGTCGACATATAATGGCTGATCAAACATCATACGTTTAACATATGATGTTTGATTTTCAAGGCCGAAGTTTGCTAAGACTGGAGGAGAAGCTCGGGGTCTCGACAGCCAGGATAAGTTCCTGGAGCGCGTTTCGATCTGATTGAACCAGATCGGCGCTCCAGATACTTGTTTTGACGCGCATCTTGTCCGAAAACCGTTTCACACTTTTCGGGACGCGCTCTGGCCTGTTGCCAATCCCTTTCACCCGTGCCAACGCAGAAGTAGACAAACAGAGAAGTCCATATGAATCAGAAGAAGCCTAACCGGACACAGACAGTGGTCGATGCGCTGGGAAGACGTATCGTATCGGGCGAATTTGCTATTAATGCCGTGTTTCCTTCAGAACCTGAACTGGAACGGGAATATCAGGTCAGCCGGACGGTCATCCGCGAGGCGATAAAAATACTGTCCGCAAAGGGGCTTGTCACCGTGCGGCAACGGCATGGCACACATGTCAACAACAGGGAAGACTGGAGCTGGCTCGATGCTGATCTGATCAGGTGGCTGTCAACCAGCACTCTGGCCAAGCAGGAATTACTGGCCTTTTCCGAAATCCGCCAGATCATAGAGCCGGAGGCCGCCGCGCTTGCGGCCTTGCGCGGCGACGAGAGCCAGAAACAACGAATAGTCGACGCTTACCACCGAATGGCAGGTAATCAGGAAGAGGAGAGCAAGGCCGTTGCGGCTGACAAGGCGTTTCACCTGGCGATTCTTGCCGCTACAGGAAATCCGGTCCTGCTCAGCTTTCAGAAAGTCATCGAAGCCATTTTCGACGCATTGTTTCCTTATACGACGAAGGCATTCGCCGATAATATCGAGAACCACCACCAGGTCGCGGAAGCTATCCATCGCGGCGACGCCCCCGCCGCAAGACAGAACATGAAGGAACTGCTTGCGGAGACGGGGCGCTACATCGAAAAAAACACCTGAAGAATGCGCCGATCTTGTACAAACAACACAGTCACGGATATGCGTGACGAAGAACGAGTTGTCGCCGCATCTGGGTTCCCTACGCGCGATGTTGCTGGATGCTCAGCCCGCCGTCGATGGTTAGGCAAGTCGCGTTCATGAACGGGCATTCGTCCGAAATCATGAACACTGCCGCCATGGCGATTTCATGCGGTGAGGCTATCCGCCCGCCCGGATGCAGCGCCATAGTCTCAGCGCGCGCCGCCACGGGATCAGGAAAACTGTTCCAATAGTCGACATTCTTCTGGGTCTCGACATAGCCTGGAGCAATGGCGTTTACCCGGACCTGCTGTGGTGCATATTCCAGTCCCAGCGCCTTGGTCATTCCCATCAGCGCATGTTTCGCGAGCGGATATGGAAATGTATGCGGGATGATAGTGAAGGCATGCGTCGAGGCTATGTTGAGAATAACCCCGCCGCCCTGCTCTATCAGACCCGGCAGAACGGCTTTGCTGCAATTCCAAGCACCCTTGAGATTGACATCGAAGCAACGGTTCCATTCGTCGTCGGTCGTTTCCAGCGGCTTTGCAAATACATTGATGCCGGCATTGTTGACCAGCGCGTTAACGGGTCCGATCTCGTCACTCGCCTGCGCGACCGCTTTGAAGATGGCGGCAGCATCTGAAATATCCGCCTTCGCGAACCCGATTACGGCCCCCTGCTCGCGCAAAGCGATGGCTCCGCGCTCAAGGCGCTCCAGGTCCCTGTCGATGAGGAACAGCCGCGCACCTTCCTGCGCAAAAGCCTGTGCGATCGCAAGACCTATGCCTTGCGCCGCGCCTGTGACAAATATCCGTTTTCCGACAAGCCGGTCAGTCATATCCCTATTCTCCCCTTACCATTCCGCAACGCTACCGTCAGCGTGGCGCCAGACGGGATTGCGCCAGTCATGACCGATCTTGGCCCGCTCTTTGACGTATTCCTCGTCGATCTCAACGCCCAGGCCCGGTCCTTGCGGGATGGCGACATAACCGTCGTGATATTCGAAAACCTCGCGATTGGTAATGTAGTCGAGAATGTCATTGCTCTCATTGTAGTGAATGTTCAGGCTCTGTTCCTGAATAAAGGCGTTGTAGCTCACCGCATCCACCTGCAAGCAAGCGGCAAGCGCGATTGGTCCCAATGGACAATGCGGCGCCAGTGCCACGTCATAGGCTTCAGCCATCGCCGCTATTTTACGACATTCGGTGATACCGCCTGCATGAGACAGATCCGGCTGGATTATATCGACATAACCGCACGACAGGATCGATTTGAAGTCCCAGCGTGAATAAAGCCGCTCGCCCAGGGCAATCGGGGTCGATGTGTGATTGGCGATTTCAACCAATGCCTCTACATTTTCAGACAGCACCGGCTCTTCGATAAACATCAGTTTGAACTGGTCCAGTTCGCGAGCAAGAACCTTTGCCATCGGGCGATGGACGCGCCCGTGAAAATCGGCACCGATGCCGACATGCGGGCCGACGGCCGCACGCACAGCGCCAATCGTTTCGACAATTGCGTCGATCTTGGCGTGGCTGTCCACGATCTGGAGTTCCTGGGCACCGTTCATCTTCAGCGCCGTAAACCCGCGATCCACCATCTCCCGCGCATTGGTTGCCACATCGGATGGACGGTCGCCTCCAACCCAGGAATAGACCTTGATACGATCCCGGCACTGGCCTCCCAGCAGTTCGTGCACCGGCACACCGAGCGCCTTGCCCTTGATGTCCCACAGTGCCTGATCGATGCCTGCAATGGCGCTCATCAAAATGGGCCCGCCACGGTAGAAACCGCCGCGATACATGACGTTCCAATGATCCTCGATCCGTCGCGGGTCCTTACCGACGAGATATTCGGACAATTCGTGCACGGCGGCTTCAACCGTCCGCGCCCGACCTTCGATAACCGGCTCGCCCCAGCCGGAAATCCCTTCATCAGTCTCGATCTTCAAAAACAGCCAGCGTGGCGGAACAATATAGGTCGTCAGTTTGGTTATTTTCATCTCGATCATTCACTTCTGGAGGATTTGGGAAGAGTTTCGACCGCAAGGCGGATTGTTCCACCCAGAGATTCACCTGGAGCAAGAACACTCAAATCGCCAAGATCGCGGCGGTGATGCCCGTTAGCCTTGTGGGTCATAGGCTCAAGGCAAAAGAAATCCGGCATTGCCGTTGCGGAATTTGCTGCATAGGGCAGATACAGAAACGCATGAGCGAAAACCGGGTCGCAACGCATCTCCAGCGCAAGTCCTGTTTCCGGCCAGAGAATGCGGGCTGGTCCTTCCAGACCTGAAAACCCGTTATTGATCCATCGCCCCGGTAGCGGACGCGGCTTTCGAAAATCGAAAGTAGCGCTCAACTCCAGCTCGTCGCCCGGCAGCGAGCCTTCTGCTTCTTCATGAAAGCTCTCCGCCTGAAATTCGAGCAAAGTATCAGGTCGCAATGGAAAATAAGGATGCCAGCCGAGACCGAAAGGCAGGGCATGCGCGCCCTCGTTGACGACGGACATGTGCAGACTCAGGCCATGCTCGTCGACGCGAAATACCTGCCGGGCTGTATAGTCATAAGGATTGGCGCCGTCGCTATGGTGACGGTAACTCAGCGTCAGCGCGTTTTCCGACTGCTCCGCCACATTCCAGAGCGCCAGCCAGCCGTCCCCGTGCAGGTAGAGGGAATCACGCAGGCTGTTGGCTGGAAGATGATAAGTACGGCCTTCAAACACGAAACTGTTGCCGCCAAGCCGGTTTCCGAACGGAACCAGAGGAAATCCTGCACTATTTCCCGGCCCCGGTTGATTGTGTGTTGCAGACCGTAACAATGCAGTCTGCGAGCCGTTCTCCTGTCGCCACCACAGCCCCAGCATGAAGCCGCCTTGCGCGGAGATACTGGCCGACAGCTTGTTTGAACTGATGTGCAAAGCCATGAGAGCCTCTTTGTCAACGCACGGAGCTGGAACATTTCAAATCAAGACGGAACCGCCTCGCATTTTCAGCAAGCAGGCTAAGCCGTTCCAAAAACCCGATCATAGGCCGCGATGGTGCGGCGTGCGTTGTCCCCGACAGTCTCAACCGTGTCTCCAGGTCGATAAAGGCTGGTGCCGAGACCAAAGGTTCGAACTCCTACCTTGGCATAATCGGCAAAGCTCGCGTCGGAAACTCCGCCCACCGCGCCCACCACAGCATCTACCGGAAGGATAGTCTTGATTGCTGCAATACCGGATGGTCCGAGCGCTCCGGCAGGAAAAAACTTCAGCGCCGATGCACCACTTTTCAGGGCGAGAAGGGCTTCCGACGCTGTGTAACATCCGGGCATGGAGTAAAGTCCGCGTGCCGTGGCGGCATTGATGACTTCCGGATCCGTGTTGGGAGTGACCATGATGCGGCCGCCAAGATCGGCCAGCTTTGCAACATCATCCACAGTCAAGACAGTACCGGCGCCAATCAGTGCCTTGTCGCCAAACAGTTTCACGGCCTGCCCGATCGAGGTCCATGGCTGCGGAGAATTCAACGGGATTTCGATCGCCTCAAAGCCTTCCTCCAGCAGAACAGTGAGAATGGCTTCCACCTCTTCATTGCGAATGCCGCGGATAATAGCCACAAGCGAACGCTTGAGCGCAGGCCACACAGGTTTGGTATTCATCTCATACTCCAGACTGGGAATGGATTGAGCGGGCAGCGACCAACAACCCTTCCCTCACGACTTTCTCGCCATCGAAGAGCTGGACGCTGAACCCGGCCTGCTCCATTACGGGCTGATAAAGCCGGTTCAAGCGCTCCGACGCAACCAGCCCCGCTGCACCGCCACCGTAAATGCGTAGCGCCGTGCCGACTTCCGCTCCGATCAGCACACCCGACAAATGCGCGGCACCATCCGCGTGCTGCTCAAAGCCCAGCAGTTGGCTGGCGCGTATCTGGAACAGCATCGCGAGAGCCTGTTCCGGCGCCGCCAGGCTACGCTCGACAGCTTGGGCGAATGCCGCCGTCCCGGCGTCAAAACTGTTTGCGGGATCAACCGCATGTTTGAGTATCGAATGTTGCGACAGCACCGCAAACAGTTCACCGGTCATGAAGCTGGTGAAACCCGTCACTTGCCCGTCGGCAATATTGACCCATTTGCAATGGGTACCCGGCATACAGACGAGCCCGTCGGGCAAGGTTTCAACAACGCCCGCCAGTTGCGTTTCCTCGCCGCGCATTACATTCGCGGCATCGCTTCGAATTTGCGCAACGCCCGGGATGATGCGGATATCACGTCGGGCGCCCGATACCTGAACCGCATTCTCAACCAGCCGGTCCAGCCGCGCGGGAACGGACAGATAGGGTGCTTCCACCCAGCCCTGACGCGCGCCTGCCATTCCGCTGATGAGGACAGGCAGATTGGCGGGAGCGCCGAAATGGTGAAGATGTCGTTCCAGAACAGCGGCAAATCCAATTTCCGCTGCCTTCGTCATGCCTTCGTCGCTTTTGCTTTCACCCAGCACAGCACCATCCTGATCAACCAGCCAGAGCCGGAAACTTGAGGTGCCCCAATCGACCAGAGCATAGAACATGTCATTCACCATCATCTGCCGCCGTCAGCTTCTGAAGGCGATGGTGGAGGAACGCAGATTGTCGAGCAGCACCGCCAGCAGCAGAATGAAGCCGCGCACGACATACTGGTAGAATGCCTGGATATTCAGCAGGTTCATCACATTTTCTGCAATACCCATGATAAGCACACCCACAATCACGCCTGTCATGGCGGCACGTCCGCCAGCCAGCGAGACACCGCCCAATACACATGCCGAAATGACGGAAAGCTCGAGACCTGTTGCCGCATTGGGCTGACCGGAGGTAATGCGCGATGCCAGCAGGATACCTGCGATAGCGCAGATCAGCCCTTGCAGTGCAAAGATCCATACCCGCATCCCGACAACATTGACGCCTGCCAGCCGCGACGCTTCCGGATTGCCACCGATAGCCAGCGTATTCTTGCCAAAGACGGTGCGGTTCAGGATGAAGCCGAACACAATGAATAGAGCGACCATCACCCAGATCGGTGTCGGCACGCCGAGGAACTTTGAAAGAGCCAGCTGATAGAAGGAGGGATCGTTGATACCTACGGCGCGACCATCCGAGGAAATCAGTGCCAGACCACGGACAATCTGCATGGTCGCGAGCGTAGCGATCAGCGCATTGACCTTGAACCGCGCGATGACGACACCGTTGAAGAGGCCGACAACAAAGCCAGCCGCCAGAGCGGCCAGCAGGCCGACGAGAATGGACCCGCTGACATTGGAAGCCATCACGGCAATCATGCCCGTAAAGGCCACGTTTGAACCGACCGAAAGGTCGAAATCCCGCGAAGCCAGGCAAAGCATCATCGTGCAGGCCACGATGCCGATTGTTACGACCGATTGCAGCAGCCCCAGCATGTTGCGCTCGGTGAGGAAATTGGGAACCGTCAGCGCCACGACTGCAAAGGCGATGGCAAAAATCACCACCAGCCCCTGTTCGCCGAGAAGGAGTTTTTTCAAAGCGGTCATCGTGATGCAACCTTCTGACTGTCAAATTGGATGGATGCCGTACGATCCGGTAAGGCCGCGGCAAGAATGGTGCGCTCGTCAAAACCAGCGCGATCTACGGAAGCGGCAATGCGGCCTTCGCACATGACGAGAATACGGTCCGAAATACCCATCACTTCGGGCAATTCACTCGAAACAACGACAATCGCCATGCCGTTTTCGGCAAGACCGTAGAGAATTTCATAGATCTCGGCTTTTGCGCCGACATCGATGCCGCGCGTCGGCTCGTCGATCATCAGAACCTTGACGTTCTGCTCCGAAAGCCAGCGACCGAGAATGACCTTTTGCTGGTTACCGCCCGACAGATGGACGATATCCTGCTTGCGTGACGGCGTGCGCACGCGCAGCTGCTTGATGCTCTTTTCGGCAATATCGGCTTCCTTGCGCGGACTGATCAGTCCCATCGGGGAAAAATGCCGGCGTGTCGAAATGGCGATATTTTCTTCAATGGATCGTCCCTGCAAGATGCCGTCCGCCTTGCGATCTTCCGGGCAAAGCATGATGCCCGCCTCGATGGACTTGCGCGGACTGTTGGCAGAAACCTTCATGCCGTCGACTTCGACACTGCCATTGTGGCGGCTGTCGGCACCATAGAGCAGCCGCAGCATTTCGGAACGCCCGGCACCGATAAGGCCGAACAGGCCGAGGATTTCGCCGCTGCGCACCTCGAAGCTCACCGGATCCGGCAATTCGAGCCCGCTGAGATTGTCGACCCGCAGCCGCACCTGGTCGCTTATCGGCCGGCCGCGCCAGCCCCAGATATCGGAAATCTCGCGTCCCACCATTTCCGCGATCACCTGATCGCGCGTGACACCCTCAAGGCTGCTGTGATGGGCCGCAAGCTTGCCATCGCGCAACACGGTGAGGCTGTTGCAAAGATCGAAGACCTCGTCCAGTCGGTGAGAGACATAAAGGACCACTTTGCCTTCGGCTTTGAGCCGACGGATCAGCTTGAACAGAATTTCACTTTCGCGCGAAGACAGTGACGATGTCGGTTCGTCAAGCGCAATCACGCGTGCATCGACCATGATTGCCTTGGCGATTTCCACCATCTGGCGTTCGCCGATGGAAAGCCGCGCCACCTTGATCGAGGGATCGATGTCCAGGCCGATATCGGCAAGTTTCCTGGTGACCTCATCGGTCAACTGTCGGGAATTTATGACACCGGCCTGATTGGGAAAGCGGCCAAGCCAGAGGTTTTCAGCAACCGTCAACTCCGGAACGAGCTGCAGTTCCTGATGGACGACCACCACACCAGCCTGAAAGGCATCGCGGACCGACCCGTATTTCTGCTCGATGCCATCGATAGTTATCGTGCCGCTATTCGCAGCCTGATCACCGGAAAGGATGCGGATCAGCGTGGATTTTCCGGCGCCATTTTCTCCCATGAGGCCATGGACACTGCCCTTGGCCACGGTGAAGGAAACGTCGGAGAGCGCATGCACGCCCGGATAGGATTTCGAGATATGACTGAACGCCAGAAAGCTATTCATGACATCTCCGGAAGCTGTATTGGCATATGGTGAAGAAGGGACACGGCCGCTTGAAGTTCCAACGGCCGTGCCGGGAAGAGACTGCTCGACTTATTCGATGCCGAGACCTTTTCTCACCTGCTCGAAATTATCGCGCAGGGCAAGTTCACCAGTGGTAAGGGTGAGCTTTTCCGGTTCCTTTTCATTGGCAACCCACTCAAACATATTGAGTGCGGTTTCATAACCGTGACGCTTCGGCGAGATGATAACCGTGCCATAGAAACCGGTAGGGCTAGGCTTCTTGAATTCGTTGATGGCCGAATCCGATCCACCAATGCCCACGGCAATGACATTATCCGACGAAATACCCACGCTTTCGGTAGCGCGAACAGCACCCAGAACCGCCTCGTCGTTGAGACCGACGGCGACCCAGTATTTGATTTTCGGGTTCTTGTTCAGCACCACGGTCGATGCATTCAGAGCCGCTTCTGTATCGGTCTTGGCCTGCGGTGCATCGAAAACATTGCCTTCAGGCAGTCCTGCTGCCTTCATTGCCGAAAGCGCACCTTCGACACGATCAACGGCAGTCGGCAACTGGTCATAGGAAACGCGGACCGCGCCGACATCCTTCCAGTCCCAGCCACGCTTCTTCACTTCGTCGCTGATGGCCTGGCCGACAGCCTCACCGATCTTGGTGGCGGAAATGCCCATGTGGGGCACGTCTTCAAGCGGCTTGCCATCGGCACCGACAAGACGGTCATCAACCGTCATCAGCTTCAGATCGTTGGCAGCAGCTTTCGCCACGATGCCAGGTCCAAGCTTGACGTCAGGCGTGCAGATAATCACGCCCTGCGCGCCTTGCGCACCGAGGTTGTCGAGTGCGGCCTGAACCTTTTCGCCGTCTTGCGCAGCGATCTTGACCAGGGTGAACCCTTTTTCCTTCGCCGCGATATCGGCGAATTTCCATTCGTCCTGGAACCACGGTTCTTCCGGCTGCTTCACGACGAAGCCGATCTTCACGTCCGCGGCCATAGCCGAGGTTACGGTGACGAATGCAACAGTTCCGGCCACGAGCGCAGCCTTAAACAAACTCATGATGACCTCCCAAAAAAACTTGCCCCGTCACTCCCCGACGGTTGCAGATTCGTAGCTTCATTGATCGTATCCGTCAACTATCTAGTATGATGAATTATTTCTATTGTAATATTTATATATACGTATAATCATACAGGAAACCTGATCGACAGGTGCGCGCCGTTATGGTGGATTGAACCGTCGATTTCAGGTAATGCGCCAGAAGCAGCGATTCCGCGCACTGCTTTACAAATAAGCGCTATTACCGCAGCTTTGCATGGAGGTTGAGAGTGACAGCAGTATCATCGAACGAGGCGGCGCCGGTTTCCCCATCTGCTGCAGCGCGCCCACGCGTGAAAAGCAATGTCATTTCAGCGCTTGCTCTCGATATTTGCTCCGATACCTTCGCGCCAGGCAGTTTTCTGCCGCGCGAGAACGACCTTTGTGCACGCTACAATGTGAGCCGGACAGTCATTCGCGAAGCACTGAAAGTACTGGAGGCCAAGGGCCTGGTTCGCGGACGCTCCCGTGTCGGTACCGTTGTTTGCGAGCACGACGAATGGAACATTCTGGACCCGCAAGTCATAGAATGGCTTGGGGATCGGGTTGTTGAATTCAACTTGCTCGATTGTGTGCTGGAAGCAAGGCGTTGCATTGAACCGGCAGCCGTCGTTCTCGCCGCAAAAAAGGCTACCACGCAAGAAATTGCGGATATCGAGAAAGCCTGGCAAATGATGCGAGACGCTGAGAACGATATTGGAAGCTTCACGGAAGCTGACGTGCTTTTTCATTCATGCTTGCTCAAAGCCAGCCACAACCAGGTTTTTCGTCAGCTCTCGCATACGATCAGCGCAGCTCTCAAATACTCGCTTCAAACGTCCAATGAGATTGCAGATACACGTGACGATGCCATCGCAGCTCACGGCAATCTGGTAGAGGCGTTGCGGATGCGGGATGTGGCCAAAGCAATCGAAGCCATCAAGCTGGTGCTCGACATGGCGGAAAAAGATCTGGATCAGGCCAAAATCACGGCATCGTAAACTCGGGAGACAATCACCCCGATCACACTCATAATCAGCCGGCAAACAATTTTTCCGGACAATTGCATATCGCAATCATAATTTGCTTCTTGCTATCTCCATAAATGCTCTGATGAGCGCGCCTGAGCTTCGCTCATTCAGGCATATGGCAGCTTCGTCCATGAACATTTCGCCGGAGTTAATCTGGATTGCCTTCAACCGCATGTCGGCACTGAATTCGGCTTTGGAGACGAAGCCGACACCGGCACCGCTCGCAACGATCTCCCGCACGGCTTCGCGCCCTTCAGCTTCGATGACGGGCATCAGTTGAATACCCTTGCTTGCAGCAAGTTCCTCAAGCTTCTTGCGCGTCTTCGATCCCTGTTCGCGGAAGATCAGCGGCATTTCCGCGAGCTGCTCCAGGGTCAGGGCCTGTGCTTTGGATGCCGGATGATTGACCGACGCAAAGGCAATGATGGGCGATGAACTGAGTTTGTGTATCTCGAAATCCTGGGAATCGGGAACTTCTCCCAGGATGCCTATATCGGCTTCATAACTATAAAGAGCCCTGACGACTGAATCGGTATTCCCCGTATTCACATTGATTTTCACGTCCGGATAGCGATCGCGGAACACACGCAGAATGCCCAGGAGATGATGCGCCGCATCGGCAAAAATAGTCAGATTTCCAGTCCTGAATGCGCGCGACTCGGACAGCAATTCATTTGCCTGTTTCTCTACCTCGAACAAACGATGGGTAATTTCGAGAAGCCTTTGACCAGATTCCGTGAGCGTGACTTGTTTCTTATGTCTGTAAAAAAGCAGGATGTCATATTCGTCTTCGAGCTTGCGCACCTGATCGGAGATCGCAGGCTGCGTGAGATAAAGCGCTTCCGCAGCGCGCGAAAAGCCGCCGTAAATCGCCACATAGTGAAAAGCACGTAGTTGCACGTATCTCATCGCATGACACCTTGCTCATCGGAATTATCATAAATTAAATTTATGGACTGATCTGAAAGAACGATTTTACAAATACTCTTTCAAATCACACTTTATGTCCAGCCATTTGAAGCAAGTCCGATCGCGGCGAGACCGCGCGGAGCTTGATTGACACTCAGATGAAACGCTGGAACAGGAGGTTCAAGCACGATGGCGCTCTATGATATAGCTATTGTCGGTGGGGGCATTATCGGCCTTGCCCATGCTTACGCCGCAGCAGTTCGGGGCAAGAAAGTGATCGTGCTGGATCGGGATGCGCAGAACAATGGAGCGTCGATCCGCAATTTCGGATTTGTAACGATAACCGGCCAGGCACCGGGCGATTGCTGGACCAAAGCGCGGCGCACGCGTGAGATATGGGAAGATGTTGCCAATGCTGCCGGCATCGACATTCTTCAACGCGGCATGTTGCTTGCCGCTCGACATGGCCCGGCAGAAACACTCATCGATGCATTTCTGAAAACGGACATGGGTTCGGAGTGCAAGAAGATTACAACAAGAGAGGCACAACAACGCGTGCCGAACTTGCGGCCGGAGGCCGCTCAGTTCGCTCTATCCAGTCCGCATGAGATCCGCGTCGAATCCCGAGAAGCCCTCCCCCGTCTGGCCGCTTTCCTGCGTGAAAAACTGGGTGTTACATTTCAATGGAATACCCATGTTCACGCGGTCGATGCACCATCGATCCTGACAAGCAACGGAATTGTCGAAGCAGACGTGGCAATAGTCTGTCCCGGCGATGATTTCACGGGGCTCTTTGCCGAGCGGTTGCAGAAGTATGAACCGACACGCTGCAAGTTGCAGATGCTGCGCATTGCTTCGCAAGCAAGAGCAAAATTCGAGGCAACGATTCTCTCCGAGCTTTCACTCGCGCGTTCATCAGGCTATGCTGGGCTTCCAGCGCTGACCGAACTGCAACTTCAGTTGAACAGCGAGATGCCCGACCAGCGCCTGAACGACATCCACTTGATCGTTGCACAATCGTCCGATGGTTCGCTGGTCGTCGGGGATAGTCACCATTACGCCAAGACGCCCGATCCTTTTGGCTCAACCGAAGTTGAGGAGTTCATGCTTGCAGAGCTCGACCGCGTACTGGCGTTGCCGGGACGCAGTGTTTCCACACGCTGGGTCGGCACTTATGCATCCGCGCCCGGGCGCTGGCGCATCACGGATCAACCATCGGATGCAGTGCGGATCGTTGTCGTCACGAGCGGTTGCGGTGCTTCAACGTGCTTTGCAATTGCTGAAGAAACAATTGACGGCCTGTTTGGCAGCCAGGCCATCAATATGAAAAATTCTGTACCTCAACTGGTTTGACGGCGGTTTTAAACAGATGAACGGTTCTTTGGTCCTTTTGCATCTGGCCGGTGCAGTTGCGCTTTTGCTTTGGGCGACGCGGATGGTGCGGACCGGGGTGGAGCGTGCCTATGGCGACCGGCTGCGCAGACGCCTGCGCAACCAGATGCAGAACCCGCTGCTTTCCGTTGCCTTCGGCCTTGCCCTTGCTATCGCCCTGCAAAGCTCGACAGCGGTCACGCTTCTCGTCGGTTCATTCGTCGGTTCAGGTTTTGTCAGCGGTGTCGCAGGCCTCATGGCCGTGCGTGGCGGCGAGCTTGGCTCCGCCCTTGTCGTCAAGATCCTGAGCTACGATCTCACGCTTCTGGTGCCGCTCTGCCTGGTCATCGGCACAGGTATCTTCATGACCACCGAGCGCCGCGACTGGCGCCAGATCGGCCGCATTCTGGTCGGCATCGGTCTTCTCATCATGTCGCTGGAAATGACCGGCCAGGCCACAGAGCCGTTGCGGCAAAGCGAATTGCTGCCAGTCATCGTCGACTATCTGTCCGGCGATCCGATCACAGCCTATCTGCTCGCAGCCCTGATGACATGGCTGTTTCATTCCAGCGTTGCCGCCGTCATCCTGCTCACCACCTTTGCCTCGCGCGGGCTGATCCAGCCCGAACTTGCCGTGGTGATGGTTCTGGGCGTCAATCTGGGGTCGTCGATCATCGCCCCGATCCTGACCCGCCATGCGCCGCCGGAAACCCGCGTCGTGCCGCTCGGTAATCTTTTGATGCGCGGTGCCGGATCGCTCATCATGCTGGTGCTTTACCAGACATTCAAACCGTCGGTCGCCTTCCTTGGCGCCGATCCGGTCTCGCAGGTGGTCAATGCCCATATCCTGTTCAATGTCATCGTGATGATTGCCGGCATTCCGCTTTCCGGCCTCGTACTGCGCGCAACCGAGGCGCTGGTTAATCTCAATGCGGGCAAGAACGCTCCGGCTGCACAGCAACCAATCGAGATCGAACAATATAGCGCGCTCGATACTGCCGTTCTCGACCGGCCCTCGCAGGCGCTCGCCAATGCAACCCGCGAAGTGGTCGGCGTCTGCGACACGATCGAAGTCATGCTGCGGCGGATCATCGAGCTTTATGAAAAGCCCGATCAGCTGCGGATCGATGAGCTGGAAGCCCTCGATGACCGCGTGGACAAGCGCCATGCCGCGATCAAGCTTTACCTGACCCGGCTTGCAACCCATGAGATGACCGACTTCGAGTCATTGCGCATGCAGGAACTGCTGGGCGCATGTGTGAAGCTTGAACAGGTAGGCGACATCATCGTGCGCAACATGCTGGTGCATGTTCAAAAGAAGATGGACCACAAACTGGAGTTCACCGAGGAAGGCTGGACGGAACTCAGCCATTTCCACGCCATGGTTCTGGCCAATGCGCATATGGCGTTCAACGTGATCGTTTCACGCGACGGGCGCACGGCCCGCCAGCTCGTGCAGGAAAAGGACCGGCTGCGGGAACTGGAAAAGCAGACCAGCCTGCGCCATTTCACCCGGCTGCGTGAAGGCGCCACCCGTAGCCTTGAAACCAGCACCATCCATCTCGACACGATCCGAGACCTCAAGCAGATCAACTCGCTTCTCGCCTCAATGGCCTATCCAGTCCTCGAGGAACAGGGCCTCCTCAGCGATACGCGCCTTAAGACGGTCCGACAAGTTGGCCAGCTTCAGGATTAGAGCGCGTTTCGATCTGATTGGATCAGATCGGCGCTCTAATTTCTTCTATTTCAATCATAATCTTATCGATCCTCGTTTCACTCTGGTCGGATTATGCTCTAAGAGAGCACCACACCCAAACGGATGTAGACAAATTACCGGCTCTTCTTTTGCGTCAATTAACGGCACAATAGCCCTTGATACCGAAAGCCTATGAGTATGACTCATGGGTTTTTGGTTAAGCCCGAGTGGCGATTGAACTTCTTCAAGGCGTGATGCGTCAGCATCTAAGCGCCTTGGTATGAGCCGAAAAATTCTCAATACCATCGAGGATTGGACGCTTGCGAGGAGAAATGGTGATGAATGATCTGCGTCCCATATCCAATGAGACCCTCAATGTCGGCGGCGTCCAAGCCACATCTTTAGGCTCCACCGCCGGACATCTGGCGCTCGTGCCGACGTGGCTCCCTTTCGATGTAGCATCAGGTGCAACCGGTAATTCCGCCGGAAGTGGTGGAATGGGCCTTAGCGTTGGCGTCATCAGCAGCGACGCTTCTGCCATATTCGTTCCGTCGAATACTGCCATTGCCGGGCCGGGCGCCGAGGTTGGCGCAGATCAGTTCAACAATGCGTTGATCAACCAGCATGTCGTTGAGATGGCAGGATTGGGCGGCGACGGAGGAAACGGTAATGCTGTGATCGGCGGGACCGAAGGTGCAACCTCCAATCACGCGGGAAGCGGTGGCAACGGTGTTTTTTTTGGTGGACTGGTCAGTTCCGATGTGGCCGTCTTTGCTCCGGTCAATACTGCGGTCGCGGGTGGGTCTGGTTCCATCGCATCCGCCAACCAGACCAACAATGCGGCCTTCCTGCAAGGCGCGGACCAGATGGCAGGTATCGGCGGCTCAGGCGGAGACCATAACCTCGCCGGATCCGTCTCTCCAATACATACAGACACAGGACCCACCTATCTTTTCACCGGTGACAATTACGCCGGGCACGGCGGAGCGGGTATCTTTGCTGGTACCATGATCGATGTGAATGTTGCAATTTTCTCGCCCATCAATATTGCTGTCGCTGCCGCTGGCGGCAATGCAGACGCCCACCAGACAAACAATGTGATTTTTGATCAGGGCGGCACGCAGATTGCCGGAATCGGCGGCAATGGCGGTGGCTTCAACATGGCCTCGGACACAATTTTTACCGGCAGTACGGCCTCGGGAAGCGGTGGAGACGGTGTTTTCGCCGGCAACCAGGTGGATGTGAGTATCGGCTATTTCCACCCGATCAATATTGCAGTTCCCGCTGGTGGAACCGCCGACGCCCAGCAGATAGACCATCTGCTTGTCGATCAGCATGCTCTGCAGATTGCCGGGATCGGTGGTTCGGGCGGGCACGATAATCTGACCGACGCCAGCCATGATGCGCTTCTCGCGAATGATATTCTTGCTCTTCTTCACGTTTGATACGTGCCCACTTGATAGGTGCCATCCGCCCCCACCCTAAAGTAGGTACCCGAATTTCTAGCTAGTTCCGCAGCATCAACACGCGCACTCTTTGAACACGGTCGGTAGCGGTATTTTGCCAATGTCTCATCTGGAAATGCGGACTGCCAAGACCGGTGTTCAATCCGAAACAGGGCCGGGGCCATAACAGGGAGGACTTAGACGATGCCTATTCCGAGTGTTTCCGACACAATTCATCTCAGTGACGTTTACGCAGGCGATGCGAATGCCGGTAACGGTGCTGACGGCTATAATTATGGGAATATCAACTACAATCCCAGTGCGGTCGTGGCCAATACGCAAAGCGTAACAGGCGCAGCTGTAGATGTGCATAGTGGCGATTCCCCGTGGTTAAACGCAACCTGGGATGCAGGTCATGCGGGAGACGGTGGTGGAGCCGATGCAGCCAATGGCTTTCTTGCCAATATCACCAATAATGGCGACGGCGGAGCCGGCGGCGACGCGAACTCCAACGGCAGTCTGGGTTCTTCAAGCGGCGGCAATGTAGCAGCCGGTCAGGCGGATACCAGCGCCGTTCAATATACCGAACTTCTGGCCGACCAACACGCGACGATCCTTGCGGGTGTCGGTGGCAACGGCGGAGACGGGAACATGGCTCGTGGAGGTGATATTTCCTCTGCGCTTGTGCATTCGAACCCGGAAACGACGACAACGACCACCACGACCAACGATATTGCGAGCTTTGTCGACAGCTTTAACGACAATTTTCACGATATCGATCTAAGCCACCTGCCACTCTGACTGGCGGTTGGTTTTGTCGGGTAATCGAAAAGCTTGATTTGGGAGCAGCGACTGAGGTCGTTGCCTCCCATTTTTCCCACATATTTCCAACTGGCTGACGGGCATCGTGAGCGTACGTTAGAGCGCATCCCGGAAAGCGCGAAGCGGTTTTCAGAAAAGATGCACATTAAAACAAATGCTTAGAGCACCGATCTGGTTCAATCAGATCGAAGCGCGCTCTAACATCGGAGATATCGATGGAGGCGGGCCGATGACGGCGGCATTTACGCAAGCACGCTATACGGTGACTCCATTGGTCGCTGCCCTGCGTCGGTGTACCGGTGCCTTCGGCTTGGTTTTCGCCTATAGTTGCGGTTACAATATTTTTCTGCTCGCCCCCTCCATCTATCTTCTTCAGATCTATGACCGTGTTCTGTCGAGCCGCAGCGTCGATACCTTGGTGATGCTGACTATCATCATCGCGATTGCAGTTATTGTCGGTTCTCTGCTCGATATCGTACGTCGTGCCGCGCTTTCCCGGATCGGTAGCTGGGTCGACCGCCAATTACGGCCTATCGTGATGAATGCGTCGTTCGAATACGCGGCGCGCGCCGACGCCGGAATGGCCGCTGAAAATTATCGTGACCTTTCCGTCTTGCGCCAGTTTCTGGATTCACCATCATGTGCGTTGCTGTTCGATGTTCCTTGGGCTCCAGTTTTTCTTGTGTTGCTTTTTCTGGTTCATCCGCTGCTCGGATTTATCGGACTGGGCAGTGCATTATGCCTGCTGCTTTTGGCTTTATTGAATGAGTTCGTGACACGCGAGTTGAGTGAACAGGCAAACATTGCGCAGGCACGAAGTTATTCTCGTTTCACAATGGCGCTCAAATACATCGGCGTAATCCGCGCTATGGGAATGCAACAGGGTGCGGCTCACCTCATTTATAGGGATGCAGAAGCCGTCAGGACAGCTCAGGACGGTGTGGCGCGAAGGACGGAAGTGCTTCTGGCATTTTCGAAGTCACTACGTGCGCTGACCCAGATTGTGATGATGGGAACCGCGACATGGCTCGTACTCCAGAACAACAGCAATCCCGGGATTATTTTCGTCGCCAGCCTGTTGCTGGGGCGTGGACTGGCACCTGTAGAAGGAGCCATAGGCGCATGGCGAGCCCTCGCCTTTGCACGCGGCGCATTCAACCGCCTGAACAAGATGCTCACAATAGTTGCGCCCGGAGAGAATATGCGAACCATTCTGTTACCGGAACCCAAAGGCCAGCTCGTCCTCGACAATGTTAGCTATAGGCTCCCTTCATCGGACCGGTTCATTCTGCGAGGCGTTTCATTTCAAGTCGCTCCAGGTGATTGTGTTGCCTTGATCGGCCCGTCCGGATCGGGAAAATCCACCCTTGGGCGAATTTTGGCCGGCGTTTCGCGACCCACGTGCGGATGCGCTCTTTTGGGCGGCATCGATATTTCACTGCTTCGCCATTGCGACAACGTCCGGCATATCGGCTATCTTCCGCAGGATATTGAACTCTTCGGCGGTGCGATCAAAGACGTCATCGGGCGGCTCGATGGCTCGGATCCGCAAAAGGTCATCGAGGCCGCCAAGCTCGTCGGATTGCATGAGGCAATCATGCGATTGCCCCAGGGCTACGAAACCGATATCGGCGAAGGTGGCGCGTTGCTTCTACGGGCACAACGCCAGCAATTGGGGCTTGCGCGTGCAGCCTATGGCAATCCCCCCCTTGTGGTACTGGATGATCCGAACTCAAGTCTCGACTATGAAGGCGAGCGGCTGTTGTTCGGCGCCATCGAGCGTATGAAGTGCAGGCAGATTACCATTGTGATCATTACGCATCGAATGGGCATACTGCCCGTGACCGACAAAATCGCCGTAATGCGCGACGGTACGGTAAGCGCTTTCGGAGATAGCGAAAAAATCTTCGATGCTTTCCTTCGCGTACCCGCGAAAACCGGACTGTAAGGGGCGCTTCGTGATGACCCTTGTCCATTTCGAACTTCCAATGAAGGTAGCGAATGCATTTAAGTATTCACGGGACCTGCTCTCCTTGCGAATGATGCAGCTGAAGCTTCCGTCTCCTCCGGCACTACCGCGTCGGAAAAATACTTTGCCAGCGCCGCTGACTTCACGACCGCGGCTGCGCGGAGTGGCATGGACAGGAAACATGCTCGTATTGATCTTCGTTGCAGGCTTCGGAGTATGGGCGATTTTGGCACCGCTTAAAAGTGCGGCAGTCGCGGTGGGTGTTGTTGAAGCGGAAACCAGCCGCAAAACCATTCAGCATTTGGAAGGCGGTATCGTTCAGCAGATCTATGCCCACAACGGGGATCTGGTTTCTAACGGCCAGGTACTAATCAAGCTGGACGACACAAAACCAAGAACGGAACTAGTTGGCATTCAGGGACAGCTGTGGGACGCACAGGCGAGCCGCGCTCGACTTGTCGCCGAACAGGCAAACGAGATGCAACTCGCGTTTCCCCCGGAGTTGGAACAACTTGCTCCGCACAACCCGGCAGTGAACGCGATCGTCGTTGGGCAGCGAAGAATATTCGAAGCACGTCGCGATGTCTATCGATCCGAAATTGCCATAACCCACGAAAAAATGGGGCAAGTGAAGGAGGAAATTGCCGGTTTGGCGGCACAAAAAATGGCCCTGTCTTCGCGCATAGAGATCACGCGACAGCAATTGGACATGATAAACCCGCTTGTAAAAAAGGGGCTCGAACGCAAAACGAGCGTGCTGAATCTCGCACGCGAGAAAGCGGATCTTGACGGACAATTAGGAGAAACCACTGCTCAAATGTCTCGCGCTTATCAGGTAATCAATGAAGCCCGGGCCAATCTCGTGAAGCTGGAGAGCGATCGGCAAAATGAAATCGCAAAAGAACTGCGTGAGACCGAGAACCAGCTTTTCCTGTTAAGCGAACGGTACCGCGCAATCAATGATCAACTAATCCGAACGGAAATCAAGGCACCCGAAAATGGGATTGTCATGGATTTACGTATTCACACGACGGGCGGCGTTATCGGTGCAGGCGAGCCGTTGCTCGATCTGGTGCCACAGGACGGTAACATGATTGTTTCGGCTCATGTTCGACCCGAAGACATTAACGTCGTGCGCGCTGGCTTGAACGCACAGGTGCATCTTTTGCCTTATGATCAGAGGCGCGTGCCCCTTCTAAATGGCAAAGTAATCTATGTGTCCGCCGACCGACTCCTCGATAAAATGACAGGACAGCCATATTACGCTGCGACGATCCGTGTGACCGATGATGAACTGCTGCAGGCAGGAGACGTGGAAATGATCCCCGGAATGCCGGTACAGGCTTTGATTGAAACCGGAGAAAGCAGCGTTGCACTTTATGCGGTCAGACCATTGTTGGACAGCTTTCACCGTGCTTTTCGCGAAAACTAAACGACCTGCGCCTATTGAACAGCGCTTCCATTGAAAGCTACTTTCGCACCAAGCGATAGGACGACCTCGGTTCGATTCTGAACGCGCAACTTACGCATAATATGCTGTAAGTGCATCTTCACTGTGTTGTCAGATAGATTGAGTTTCTCAGCAATGATCTTGTTTGAATGACCGTGTTGTAGCTCGGCCAGGACATCAACTTCCCGAGGCGTAAATCCGGCAATGGCCGGTTGATGAGAACTGTAGTTGATAGGAATGACTGCATCTTCTGCTAATTCTGCTTCCAAATTGCCCCTAATGGAGATCGTTTCCTGGTTAGTTCCCTGAGCGCCAAGCGGATGTGGACAGAAAATTCCTCCCGCTAGCACCAGCCGAATGCCAGCCAGGGCGATTTCTATCGGAAGAGATGGCGTAAAGACGCCTCGCACCCCCATTTTGATCGCTTGCGACTCCATCAGAACATCGTCGCTATTAGAGAAAAGGGCAATCGACGCCCCTTGAAAATGGTACTCAACCGTAAGGAGATCTTCTAGAAAGGTGGTGTTATCCATTGCCCTTCCAGCTAAATCTAACGCGATCAGAGCTACGTCACGCCCACTTGCTTTGGCCAGTTCTGTTATTGAACCCACACCAAGAAAATCCCATCCGGCAAGTTCGTATTCGAGGAATTTTACGATGCATGTGCGCGCGAGGGTGTGTCTGGCCACGATAATCATCGTCGGGCGCTTTCGCACTACACGCGGTATTTTTTCATTCTTGGTTGACACTGCAGGCTCCGTTTCTCCAATCACCGGAGATCTTCTCCACGGCTCCGAAATTTTGATCGAAGGATGGATACGCCAAATAAAATTATGAAAACCCTCTAATTCAACGAAATACTTTAGCCATATACCTTACCATAAATGATGGGCACAGAGCCAACTAATCTTTGGTTTATATTTTGAAATCAAGTCTGAATATGATTATTATATCAGACTAACATAGATTAACGTGGTTAATCCTATAATTATGATGGAAATCCGTTGCTTTGAAACTTAAGCACCAAGGTAAACGGCGATGTCAAACCTTATGCTTTGAGACGTTTCGTGCATGAGGGCGCGAGCTCGTTTAACGCGACAGCTTCGGTTTGCCGCAACCGAAAACCAGCGTGATTGTAGAAAAGTTGCATGTATTGATCCCCGAACGTAGTGATCGCCATCGCGTTCGACTAAGAGCGATCTACATGAACTGCGCCGCTATTAAACTCATTTTGTCCGTATGATTGTCGGTGCATTCTATTCGAAGCCGCCTATGTCGAGGTCACAAAATGCCGGGACTAAACATCTAACTTATGCCAACATCAACGCATCCGTGCGATTCTCTTTCTCAACCAGCCAGACCCAATCTCGGCAACCAGAACCAGGCCGATAATGACCAGCAGAATAGCCGCGACACGCGCGGATTCGAGTTGCTGGGTCGTGCGCTTCAAATACCATCCCATTCCTCCGCCTCCAAAGAAGCCGACCACTGTGGCAGCCCGAAACGCCACGTCCCACGTGTAGATGGCAATACCTGTGAAAGCGACCCGCACCTGCGGTAGAACTGCGTATTGAAATACCTGCAGCGGACTTCCCCCGGCTGAACGGATCGCTTCAACCGGCCCCATATCAATAGCTTCAAGCTCATCGGCAAATAGTTTTCCTGCAAAGCCAACGCAGAACACGGTGAGCGCCAGAGTCCCTGCCAGCATGCCAAAACCAAGCACCGTAACGAAGAGGATTGTCCAGATAGTTTCGTGAATAGAGCGACTTCCGATAATCGCTGCCCGACCCAGAGGATATGCGATACGCTTGTTCAATGTGATGTTGCGCGCCGCAAGCCATGCGAGCGGAATTGACATGACCACACCAAAGAAGCCACCAAGCAATGACATTTGCAAAGTGTGCAGCACCGAGCGGAGAAAATCCGTGTCGGAGACATAACTCATATCTGGCGGAAAATATCGCGTCGCGAGAATTTCTGCTAGTCGTGGAAAAGCTCCAAGAACGCGAGTGATATCAATATTGAGCAGAACCACCGACCACGCAAGGAAAACCAGTACTGCCAGAAGCACAGCAAAGCGGGTGGTCGATTGCGGATGTCGGTAGCGGGACCACCTGCGTGTAGTGGCGGAGACGCTTTGAGCCGATGCAAACACCATTTGAACTCCTTGGAGCGCAATCGAAAGCAGTTTAGCGCTTTCGAAAAATCAGGATTGAAGGCCTAAAAAGTTCCGATTATTTGCGTAAATCGGAGATTTCTAAATGACTGCCTTGCGGGCGAAATGCGAAACTACTTCGCCAACGGCAATGAGCGCCAGAACTGCCAGCACGACCAACGTTACTCCGCCATAATTGAACATCGCCATCTGGCGGAAGAACACGAGCCCCAGTCCACCGGCACCCACGAGTCCCATGATGGCAGAGCGGCGGATATTGATATCCCACTCGAAGATGATGGTGCCGATAATGACAGGCAAAATCTGCGGCACTATGCCATAATACATAACCTGGAACTGATTGCCTCCGACCGCACGGACAGCTTCCACCGGTTTCGGATCGATATTCTCGATCGCTTCAGCGGTGATTTTGGAGATGAAGCCTATGGAGCGCATGGCAACCGCCAATATGCCTGGAAGCGCCCCCAGACCCACTGCACCAACGAAAAGAAGCGCCCAGATGATCTCGTGTATCGAACGTGAAAGCACCATCAGAAGCCGACCGAGAGGGTAGAAAAAGTATTTTCCTGGAGTGACGTTTGCAGCGCCGAACCAAGCGACAGGCAAAGAAAAAACGCAGCCAAGCAAAGTACCCAGCGTTGCCATCATTAGCGTTTCGACTGCGGGCATGAACAGCTTTGGAGCAAGCGACCAGTCGATCCAGAAAAAGCGTTCCAGCGTACCGATGATCCCAAGAGCACCACCCATACGAGCCCAATCCGTATCTGCCAGGATAGTATCGTGTATACACCAGCAGAGGACAACTATTGTTGCGAGGATGATGGACCAGTTCTTGGTCCGACGGCGGCGTTTATGGGCGGCCCAGGCGCCAAAGCCATGCTCTCCGATTGAGGCAGTGATAGCAGTCATCACAAGACCTCCATAGCATAGATCTCGTCCAGATCTTGCTTGCGCATGCCCCTTGATGGACCATCAAATTTCTTGCAGCCGTCCTGCATACCGATGATGCGATTGCATGTTTCCAATGCAAGCTGGACATCATGAATATTGCAGAGCACCGGCACTTTGAATTCGTTCGCCAGCTCCCTGATTAACTGCATCACGTCGCGAGAGATTTTGGGGTCGAGAGCTGAAGTTGGCTCGTCAAGCAGCAGGATTTCCGGCTTCTGCATCAACGCACGCGCGATGCCGACGCGCTGCCGCTGCCCGCCCGAGAGCGCATCGGCCCGCTTGTCGATGTGATCCTGCAGCCCGACACGCTCCAGAAGATGCAGCGCCCGGTCTATGTCCTCGCGGGGAAACACTTTGAAAAAACTGCGGAATGCACCAGTATAACCCAGCCGGCCAGAAAGGACATTATCCATCACCGACATACGGTTCACCAGATTGAACTCCTGGAAAATCATCCCGACCCGTCGCCGGAGATGGCGTAACGCCTTTCCGGAAAGAGGTCGCACCGATTGGCCGAACAGCACGATATCGCCTTCTGTCGGCTCAACGAGCCGATTGATACAGCGGATAAGCGTCGATTTTCCCGCACCGCTTGGCCCAATGACAGCGCAGAAGTCCTCCCCGTCTACGGCGAAATTAATACCCTTGAGAATTTTGGGGCCATAGGCTGAATAACTGACCTTGAGATCCTTGACTTCCAGTATCGCCATGGTCGCCTCGCTGGCCAGGGAGCCGCGCGTCGCGCGGCTCTTGGTGATATTGGATTCGTGTTTCACTGGCCCACCGCCTTTTCGGCTGCGACCAATTTTCGAATGATATCGTAGTCGCTGTCCTTCATGGCGACGAACTTTGTGGAATTGATACCCTTGAAGAACGGTTCAGACGCAGGATCTTCATGTAACGTCAAGAAAGCTTCGCGGATCGACGCTTTTAGTGGCTCACAAAGATCACTGCGATACACCATAGGATCTTGAGGAATTATGTCGGACTCCCAGAGCACGCGGAAATCCTCCTTCGCTGCAAGTCCGCGGTCTATGACGTTGTCGAGTCGGTGCGTGGCAACGAAGGCGTCGTCGACACGCCCCTCCTTCACGGCCAAAGCCGACTGGTCATGCCCGCCTGTATACACGACCTTGGAGAAGTACTTTTCCAATTCGGGACCCGTACCGATTTTTTCACCAAAGACCATACGCGGTAAGAGGTTACCGGAAGTGCTGGCAGGATCCGCAAGCCCGACGATCGTACCCTTGAGAGCGTCAATACTGTCGAGCTTGGAGTCCGCTTTGACTAGGAGGACAGCACGATAGCCTGGCCCTTCCTCCTGAAAATGGCCTTTTGACTTAGTGTAGGTCGCGAAGACTTCGAGTGCCGGATCTTTTTCCTTGGCAAGTACGTAAGAATTCGGGCCGTGGACGCCGATATGGACCCAGCCATTCACCATTCCCTCGATGACCGACGCATAAGACGTAGGCATGAAGAATTCGACAGGCTTACCGGTCGTTTCCTTCAACTTGTCGAGGAGAGGCTTGTAGATGTCCAATTCCTGCGTCGTCTCCTCAGTCGGAATAATGGAGAAAACGAGGGTCTCGGGGTCCTTGCAGTCAGCGGCAAGCGCCCCTGTACTTGTGTATGCGATTACTGCACCCAGCGTAGCTAGACCTGCGACAGCGCGTTTCAACAAAATCATTTATTCCTCCCAAAACAAATGAATCCCAACCACCGTGAGCCTTTTGCTCATGGCGCGAGATGAAGTGTCATGCCATGGCCATCGATTGCCTTCCTTCGGTGTCAGCTATTGCAAGGAGAACCTCTCGTTTACCGATAAAGTTCTGGCCACGCTCTCCATCGAAGGCAAACGAAATCAGTTCGCGCCACTCAGCATCGTCAATGCCGTAATGACGATAGTCCGTTTCAACACCCAACCCGTTGAGGAACGCTTGCAACTCATCGGCAGCCTTGTGAACCTCCGTGCCGAAAATCGCATGAAGACCTTCTGCACAGATACCGCCTTCTCCGGCTACACTGCGGACAATCATGGGAAGTGAAAATGAACAGGCGATGCCGTGTGGAACACTGTGCCGGAGTGTAATTGGATAAGACAGCGAATGTGCTATTGCCGTTTTGGTGTTGGAGAAAGCAAACCCGGCAAGCGTTGCTGCCCGCGCCATCCGTGCGCGCAGTTCGACATTGGAAAGGTCTTTGACAAGATGAGGTAGGACAGCCAGGACACCACGTGCAGCAGCGACGGCATGCGCCATTGAAACGGGATTTGCACTCCGGTTCCAAAGACTTTCCAGTGAATGCGAAAGTGCGTCCAATCCGGTCTGGACCGTCAAACCGGCAGGCTTGCCAACCATCAGTTCGGGATCAACGATTGCATATTCAGGATAAAGCCCGGGATGAGCAAGCGAATACTTCTGGCCAGCGGCATTGTCCCATACCGTTCCCCAGCAGGTGACTTCACTTCCTGTGCCAGCTGTCGTCGGCACGGCAATCAAAGGCCATGGAGACAAGGTTTTTGCGTCAGCGCGTTTCTTCAAATAGGCATCCATCGTTGGAAAGTGCCCACGAGCGGCAGCAAAAACCTTAGCCGAATCGATCACCGAGCCACCGCCGAGAGCGACAATTACTTCCGGCTGGCGCGACAAGGCCGCAAACCGTGCCGTTTGAACTTCCAGACGAGCGATATCGGGGTTCGGCGCGATATCATCGATAATCAGGACCGGCGCACCTGCAACCTTCTCAATACGTTTGGCAAGCTCATGAAAATACGGATCGCCATAGGTTATTAGGGCGTAAGCGCGATCACCAATCACATCGACCAACTTTATAAAACTACCGGCGCCGAAACGGACATCAACGGGATTTCGATAGGACCACACTATGAAGTTCCTGTTCGTAAATTAATGGGTGGAATATAACGTGGCAAAGTCTATAATTATTGACCAATATAAATCTTGGCAGATTATCATAGACTATGGCTATAGTATTCACGCACCTGAGATCCTTCCACGCCGTTGCTGAAAGTCGCGGTTTTACCGCGGCTGCGCGCGCGCTGAATGTTAGTCAGCCGACGGTGACAATACAGGTGAAGGAGCTGGAGGAGCGCTACGGCGTTGAACTGATTGTACGCCGAGGACGACGGATTGAGCTCTCCGAGACAGGGGCTGCACTATACGACGTGACGAAGCGGATCATGAGCTTACATGAGGAGGCCGAAGAACTCCTGCTAAGCAGCGGCAAGCTGGAAACCGGCGAACTGCGTGTGGCGGCAGTTGGACCGTTCCATGCAACTGAAATGGTTGCGCGGTTTCTCTCACGCTATCCCGCAATCAATATCAGCATGTTGTTGGGTAACTCGGATCAGACCCTCCAGCGCATAGTTGAACTTGAGTCCGATATTGCAATTCTCGCACATGTGGTGGACGATCCACGCATCTATTCGCTTCCGTTCAGTACCCACGACGTGGTCGTATTCGTTAACGTCGAGCATCCCTGGTACGGGCGCGAAAATGTTTCAATCAGCGAACTCGCCAATCAGCCAATGATTTTACGTGAGAATGGCTCGACAACGCGCCGGGCCCTTGAGCGAGCAGCAGCTGAAGCGGGGATCGCAGTTGAACCCTTTCTTGAAATAGGTAGCCGCGAAGGCGTCTGGAAAGCCGTTGAACGCGGACTTGGTATCGGTGTGGTTGCCGATTTTGAGTTCGTCGCCCATCCACGCCTGGGTACTATTCGATTCTCCGACGCTCAGGTGCAAACGGAATACCGTATTGCATGCCTGCTTGAACGACGACACTCGCCGAAGATCGAAGCCTTTATGAAATCCGTCCTCACATCCTGAGCCATCTCGCCAGTTCCTCGTCAATATGATGCGCGAAGGTTTGGAAAACACAATTAGATTACGCCTTCGCCCCATACTCAGTATCGTGGCCAAAAATCTTCTGCTCTCGAGCGAAGAGTGCGTAGACAAGAAATGGCGTTTTCCGATGAACGCCACGAAAGCTGTCGGCCTACATCCCCGCTTAACAAGAATATGCATCTTTCCCTCAATACTCTTGTTTCTCGGATCGCTTCTCAGCGCTTTACAGAAAAAGGGCGCATGAGAGCGTTGGCGGGTCTCAACCATCGAGACCCGCTCAGCGGCTGTATTCCCGGCAAGCCAAAAAATATTGAGACAAGTGACATACATATCAATTGTGCGCGGACTTAAGCAGATTAACTCGTCGTCGTTACCGCTGCCTATCCCACTCCTACGTGAGCGGGGATCTACCGGATAGCAAGTAACAGGCTCGCACCCGCAAACCATAGCTCTTCTCTATCGATATGATACATAATTGCAATTTTTCATATGAATACAATTGCTTCAAGAATAGCGGGAAGAGAATAATGGTCGGTTTTGCCGGTCGGGTCATCCAACAAGGAATCCTCGTCGTGAACCAAATATCGCCTGTTAATGTCATCGCCAACGGTCGCGTTTATCCCTGGCCGAAAGTACCCGCAATTGCAATCTGTCTTGATGGCTGCGAGCCTGCTTATCTTGACGCTGCGATTGCGGCCGGACTGATGCCGACGCTGGAGCGCATCCGTCAGACCGGCACGGTACGGATTGCCAACAGCGTTATTCCCAGTTTCACCAATCCCAATAATCTTTCCATTGCCACCGGCCGGCCACCCGCCGTACACGGCATTTGCGGCAATTATCTCTACAATCCGACCACGGGTGAAGAGGTGATGATGAACGACCCCAAGTTCCTCCGCGCTCCAACGATCTTCAAGGCATTCTACGATGCAGGTGCCAAGGTCGCCGTAGTTACGGCAAAGGATAAGTTGCGCGCACTGCTTGGCCACGGGCTGATTTATGACGATAATCGCGCAGTCTGTTTCTCCTCGGAAAAGGCCGATACAACCACGAAGGCAGCAAACGGTATCGAGAATGCTTCCAAATGGCTCGGCTGTTCGGTGCCCGAAGTTTATTCAGCGGAACTTTCTGAATTCGTCTTTGCTGCGGGCGTCAAGCTTCTCAAGGAGTTCCATCCTGATATCATGTATCTAACGACCACGGATTATGTGCAGCACAAATATGCGCCGGGCGTGAAGCAGGCGAACGATTTCTATGAAATGTTCGACAAATACCTGACGCAACTCGATGCGCTTGGTGCTGCCATTGTCGTGACGGCAGATCACGGTATGAAGCCCAAACACAACGATGATGGATCGCCCGATGTCGTTTATGTGCAGGATCTGTTCGACGATTGGCTTGGCAAGGACGCCGCTCGCGTTATTCTGCCAATTACCGACCCTTATGTCGTACATCATGGCGCACTAGGTTCCTTCGCCACCGCTTATCTGCCTGACGGCGCAGATCGGGAAGCCATCATGAACAGACTGCGGGCTATCAACGGCATTTATCTCGTGCTTGGTCGCGAAGAAGCCTGCCGTAGCTTTGAACTACCTGAAGATCGCATGGGCGACATCGTCATGCTCTCATCGGAAAACAAGACAATCGGCACCAGCGAACATCGGCACAATTTGGCGGCGCTCAATGAACCGCTTCGCTCCCATGGCGGCCTGACAGAACAAGCTGTGCCCTTTGTGACAAACCGAGTTTTACCCGACCAACCCTATGCACCTGCATTGCGTAATTTTGATGCTTTCTACTATGCCGTGACCGCAGCAGCTCAGTCCGGCCAACCGACTTGATGCATCTCGTCCCTTTATCAAACAGGACCCAGCCGTGACCCATTCACATAGAGCAATCCAAGTCCGCCATGAACCGATGCGCATTGCAGGCAGGAAGGTCGATGCCGATGATGTCATCGCTGTACGGAATCCCTACACAGATACCATAATTGGCACTGTGCCAGCAGGTCGCGCCGAACACGCACACCTGGCTTTTGAGATTGCTGGCAATTACAAACCTAGACTCACGCGTTACGAACGTCAGCGTATTCTTCTGGGCACAGCAGAACGATTAACCGCCCGGAAGGAAGAGATTTCAGACCTTATCACACTGGAACTCGGTATCTCCAAACAGGACTCGCTTTATGAGGTGGGACGTGCCTTCGACGTTTTCACACTTTCAGGGCAAATGTGCATCCGGGATGATGGAGAAATATTTTCCTGCGATCTCACCCCACATGGCAAGGCACGCAAAATCTTTACCTTCCGCGAGCCCTTGAAGACGATATCGGCAATTACTCCCTTTAATCATCCTCTCAATATGGTCGCGCACAAAGTGGCGCCCGCAATTGCGACTAACAATTGCGTGGTGCTGAAACCAACTGAGCTGACGCCAATGACTGCGTTGGTGCTCGCAGATATCCTCTATGATGCAGGGTTGCCACCGGAAATGCTCTCCGTAGTCACTGGCTGGCCAAGCGATATCGGCGACGAAATGATTACCAACGCGAATATCGACCTCATCACCTTTACCGGCGGCGTTCCCGTCGGCAAGTCGATCGCTTCGAAGGCTGGGTATAAACGACAGGTCCTCGAACTCGGTGGCAACGACCCGTTTATCATCCTCAACGACCTCTCGGACGACGACCTCGCCAAGGCGGCGAACCTCGCCGTCGCAGGGGCAACCAAAAACTCCGGGCAGCGCTGCACGGCCGTCAAGCGTATCCTTTGTCAGGAAAGTGTGGCCGAACGTTTCGTACCGCTCGTGCTGGAACGAGCGAAAGCAATCAGGTTCGGCGATCCCGCGGACCGCGCAACGCAGCTCGGCACTGTTGTGCACGAAGCGGCTGCATCCCTTTTTGAAAAGCGTGTCAATATGGCCGCCGAAGCAGGGGCTGATATCCTCTATCATCCAGGACGACAGGGCGCGCTTCTGCCGCCCATCGTGATAGACCGCGTTCCACATTCGAGCGAGCTCGTGATGGAAGAAACCTTCGGGCCAATCGTCCCTATTATCCGGGCGCCTGACGATGATGACGACCTTATTGCGCTTTCCAATTCAACGGCCTTTGGTCTCTCATCGGGTGTGTGCACCAATGACTTTCGCCGTATGCAGAAATACATCGCCGGCCTTGAGGTTGGCACGGTAAACATCTGGGAAGTGCCGGGCTATCGGATTGAAATGAGCCCCTTTGGCGGCATCAAAGATTCCGGCAACGGCTACAAGGAAGGCGTCATCGAAGCGATGAAGTCCTACACGAACGTCAAAACATTTTCCCTGCCCTGGTAACACTGCACGCGATGCTAGCCTGACTTGAACAGGAACAGACAACTGCGGTTCTGAATATTTGTCTCCGCGGTCCAACGAATCCGCAAAATGACGTGGATCAGGCGATGCTACTTTACGCGAAAAGGACACACCCGGCCCAAAAATTAATAGGCTTCGACCATTCGTCGCTATCAATAAACATAACGGCCTTTGTTGTTACTCGCAAACGCCAGATCCCTCAGCTTGAACGAAGCGGATCGCCAGTCTTTCGAACAGCGCCAAATCGTTTGTTTATCTGCATTACTTAATCATCCGCTGATAATCAGCGGATGATTTTACTTCGTTGTTTTGCGGCAAATCAAATCAGGCCACGCGATGCGAGATTGCGCATCAGATGCGACGAGCCGAACCGCCATGGGCTACATTCGGTCGACAGGTGCACTGTGTTGGTGAGAGCGCCAAGCTGCGGATTGGAGATCGTGACCACATCGCCGATCTTGTGCGTAAAGCCCTGTCCCGGCGTGTCGCGGTCTTCCACGGGCGCAAACAATGTCCCCATAAACAGCACGAAGCCGTCTGGGTATTGATGGTGCTTGCCAATCGTCTGGGCAACCAGATCCAGCGGATCACGGCTGATTTCCTTCATGGTGCTGCGTCCGTTGAGAACATAGCCATCCGGTCCTTCGACCTTCAGCGCCAGTTCCGCCGAGCGCACATCTTCCATCGAATAAGTTTCGTCAAACAGGCGGATGAACGGGCCAACCGAACAGGACGCATTATTGTCCTTGGCCTTGCCAAGCAGCAAGGCGGAGCGGCCTTCGACGTCTCGCAAATTCACGTCATTCCCAAGCGTCGCGCCCTTGACCTGGCCCTGGCTGTTGACCGCCAGCACCACTTCCGGCTCGGGATTGTTCCAAGTTGAAATCGGATGCAGGCCTGCTTCGGCACCATGGCCAACCGCGGACATAGGCTGGCTTTTGGTGAAGACTTCAGCATCGGGACCAATACCGACCTCCAGATACGCTCGCGGATCTTCAACGCGAGATCAGGATTGCCGGCAGCTCGTTCCTCGATAACGCGGCCGAGCATGCGCTCCAACTCACGGACGCGCTCTTGCAGCTTCTTTACTTCCGAATTGCCGACAACTGGCTCGTCAGAATCCACCGCTGCAGCACCTCCCTCGCTCAAAAGCCTGCACCACCGGTAAAGCAGATTGGGCGCAACGCCATGGCCGCGAGCGGTCGAAGATACCGTCTCGCCTGGCTCGAAACTTTGCTCAATGATTGTCAGTTTCTGCTCAGTTGTCCACCTCCTGCGGCGGATATCGCCAGTTAGCAATTCAACGTGTCTGAAGTCGTTGGACATAAGCCTATACTCAAGTCTCTGCTTGAGCCTTTCTGCTTATGCCGACTGTCTGGTCGAAATGGGGTGCAGTTCACCGGGCTATTGCGACACAGCGCTGAATGCTGCGCTCGTCAACGATCCCGCTCTCTCGTCATGGCTCAAAAACCGCACGCAAGTCGGACGTTGGGGTACGCCGAGAAGCTTGTTGGCGCGAGTGCATCGCAAACATCGGCACTCCCGTAATCGTGCCTCACAACTCTTTAAGTAATCATATTTGATAAGTTATATTGAATTTACCATCAAATATGATAATTCACATCTGGAGAGCGACATTCGTTTGGTCATTGGCAAAAGCCGGTTCGTAGTCGCGAGCCAGCGCTCCGAGGACACCTTCTTGTCGGAGCGCCTCTCGCCATCCATTCGAGATTCTCTCGGCCGTTTCTCGGATGATCTGGCGAGCATCGTACTCGGTTAGTTCAAAGAATTCGCAGGCTTCAAGGGCAAGCTGGATAGAACGGTCGTGTGTACCGCCCTCCAGGATGGCTGTCTCAAGATGAGGATTGCGGTCGGGAGCCGGGTTGACATCAAAGACTGGAGAGAGTCGCCAACGCCCTGCGCCAGTGTAGATGAACCCATGGTTCTTCAAATGATCATCTTTGTTCGAAACAAGAATCGTGAAGACCATGCGGACAAAGAGTTCGCGGAAATCGGCCGCGGGGTCAGGGGAATGACCGCGCATGAAGTCCACGATTTCGGTATAGGAACCGAGTTCGGCTCCGGTCTTGCCCAACGCGGTCTTGGCGGAAATGTAGGGTATCCGGGCGAGGCCGCGCCTGTCGAAGCGTTGGATTAGAGCGACCGGAAATGGAGTGTCGGCAAGCTCCAGCCTGACTTCCGGTGTGCGAATGCCGCACGCGCGAGCCAATCGTAGCGTCGCGACCTCGACGCGCTCAATCGGATGTTGGTCGTATACCGAGGTAAATTTGGCAAGCCAAAGAGTGTCGCCTTCTCGGACGTTAGCCTTCGGGCGCGCACCGCCCGACCCACCCGCGCCGGCAAGCATCTGCATATCTTCTGCGGAAATAACCCGACCTTGCTCATAGGCGCGAGCAATGATGGTGATTGTATCGAGATCGACCAGGCGCGGCACTGCGTCTGCCGCGCTGCCGCGAATAATCTGCCCGTTCTCATCGAGAAACCGCAGTGCCCCTTGCCGGCAAGTATCGTCGGAGAGAGTGAGATATTCAAATTCGGAAAGGCCCGCCCCATAGGCTCGTTCGAGGAGTCTCCGCCCCCAACTATCCGGAGCAGCGTCGGCGAAGGCGCCAGCAAGTGAGTCACGCGTATGTCCAGGCTGCCCCGATGTATGGTAAGGCCCCCCCTCCAGATGAAAGGTCGGTTGCACGGCGAAGGCACGCGGATTGTCAATCCAGGCGGCGTCATAGGAAAAGGTTGAATACTGGCGCGGTCCGGCTTGGGTGAACCTCAACTGACCGACAGGCGTCAGGCCTTCGCCGACGGCAACGTGTGCGAGAAAATCCGTCATCAGAAGCTCGCGCCGTCCGGATCAACGATATCCGTTTCCATCTTGGCTGTTTGGCCTTTTGCCTTTTGCTTGCGAAGCTTCGCAGCAAAGGAGCGTCCCCGCTGAGGCAACTGCTCTGTCGTCAATGCTAGTCCGAGGTCGTCCTTTCGGATGTCGACCAGATCGGAGAGGCGCTCAATGAGGCCCAACACGACAAGTACGTTGGCCAAGGTGCCGATCGCAGTGCCGGCATCACCCTTTTCGAGACGGGCAATCGTGCTGGCAGACGTGCCAGCGCGCGCGGCGAGATCAGCCACGGCGATGCCGCGCCGAAGTCGTGCGCCACGAAGATCGTGACCGAGCCGTTCCAAGGCGGATCTGGTTTTAGGCGAACTCATCTCAATTCTTCATATACAACCAATACATTACCTTATTCCATCATATATGATGAGTTATAGAATATTTCAAGGCTCAGCTGGCATGCCAGAACCACCTCCTCTTCTGAAGCCGTCTCCACCAATGCACCCTGCCGGACAAGTTTGCGCCACACGTGATTGACAGGGGCTGGTCAACAAGGCCGCACTGACGCACAGCGGCTCACCCTGGCTCCGCCGGTACGCCCTGAACTGGTAAGGGTAGCAAATTGGATTGCTAAAACTGATCCGGCTTAGGGAGCGGCACATTTCTCTGCATGAAGTTAATAGCTTGGCAATAGCATTTCGTCAGCACGTGCAGCCACTTCATGTTCAGATTGCCAGTCAAGAACATCAATGAGATGGATACGAAGGCCCGTGTCGGCAAAAGTGAGGCCCGGCTGGGGGACGTGCCGGGCCTCGTTTCGGAAGGGCTGTGTGGGGTGATTGCCTTTCCGAACTTGCCGGAGAAGCCTAAATGACTGTCCGGTATGCCTTACTCAGCCGCGAGCGCTGACGGCCTGGTTGATACAACTGCTTCTTTTACTGTGTCCTCCGTCGACGGCTTAATTTTGAACCATGCCGCATAGAGAGCTGGAAGGAAGAGCAGGATCATCGCCGTCCCGACAGCTGTTCCACCAATCAGCGTATAAGCCATTGAACCCCAGAACACTGAATGGGTCAGCGGTATAAAGGCGAGTACGGCAGCAAGTGCTGTCAGGATAACAGGCCGCGTGCGCTGAACAGTCGCCTCGATGATGGCGTGATAATCATCAAGACCGGCAGCCTGATTTTCTTTAATCTGTTCGGTGAGAATTAGCGTGTTACGCATTAAAATTCCCGCAAGACCAATCAAACCGAGGATGGCATTAAAACCGAAGGGTTGATTAAAGATCAGCAGAACCGGGACAACGCCTGCAAGTCCTAGCGGCGCAGTCAACATGACCATCGTCATCGTCGACAAACTCCTGACTTGCAGGATAATGACGATCAGCATTGCCGCGATCATTGCCGGAAAAATCTTGACGAGAGCCCCGTTTGCCTTGAGTGATTCCTCAATGTTCCCGCCCATTTCAATGCGGTAACCAGTAGGAAGCGATGCGACCAAAGGCTGAAGCGCTTTCATGACTTGCTGCGAAACCTCTGGAGGCTGGGTCGCTTCATTGATATCGGATCGAACTGTCACAACAGACATCCGGTCCCGACGCTTTAAAATAGGCTCTTCCATTCGAATTTCCGTATGACCTATCTGATCGAGCGGAATCTGACGTCCGTCTCGGCTCATGAGTGAGAAGTCTCCCAATCGAGATGGATCCAGTCTGGTCGGTCCAGCGCTTCTTGCAACGACTGGCACATCACGGATGTTTTCGCGAACTTGCGTCACAGAAAGACCGCTGAGAAGCAGTTGCAACTGTTGTGATGCTTCGACCGGTGACAGGCCGATCAGTTTCAGGCGGTCTTGATCCGGTATGAAGCGCACGACTGGCGTGCGATTACCCCAATCCCGATTGGGCTGACGCACATCTGGAACTGTCTTCATTAGCGCAAGCGCCTGTTCCGAAATCCTGTACAGTATTGTCGGATCAGGTCCGATGATGCGAAATTCAACGGAAAACGGTGTGTAGGGGCCAAAAACAAGCTGCGTTACACGTACGTAAGTTTCCGGCGCAAGACCCTGCGATATAGCTTCGCGAAGGTGGTGTTTGAGTTCCTCGCGCGTTTCTGCATTCGGCGTCAGAACAACTATTTTTGCAAAAGCAGGATCGGGCAATTCCGGAGCCATGGCGAAGAAGAAACGTGGTGCACCCTGCCCAACATAGCTGGTGACAATCTTTGCTTCCGGTTGATCCTTCAGCCAATGCTCCAGTTTTTCAACCGTAGCCGTTGTTGTCTCGATACTGGTACCTTCCGGCATCCGTATCTCGACTAGAACTTCGGGGCGATCGGACGTCGGAAAGAATTGCTGTTTGACGGCGCCCATACCGACAACCGAGAGCGCCATAAATATACTCACGATCGCGCAGGTCATGTATTTATGACGAACGGCAAACTCGATTGTCTGCCGCAGGCGACGATAGTTTGGCGTATTGTAGATTGCCTGATGTCCACCTTCCACCGGCCTGATTGCGGGAAGCAGTTTCACACCAAGGTAAGGCGTGAACACAACTGCGACAAACCACGACACGATAAGAGCGAAACCGACAATCCAGAATATATTACCGGCATATTCCCCCGCGGCTGAACGCGCAAAGCCGACAGGCATAAGGCCAATAATCGTTACGAGTGTGCCAGACAGCATCGGTGCAGCGGTATGGCTCCAGGCATAGGCAGCAGCCTTGATACGATCCATACCTTCTTCCATCTTGACGACCATCACCTCGATCGCGATGATGGCATCGTCGACAAGCAAACCGAGCGCAAGAATGAGCGCACCGAGCGTGATACGGTCAAAAAAACGGCCCGTCTCCAGCATTATGAGGAACACCACGGCCAGCGTCAGCGGAACAGCCAGTGCAACAACGATTCCTACCCGCCAACCAAGACTGACGAGGCTGACGAAGAGAACCACGCCAAGTGCCATGGCAAATTTCAGCATGAATTCACCGACGGCAGCGTCAATGTTCACCGCCTGATCGCTCACCTTGTCGAGCGTCATCCCGAGAGGCAGAGACTGCGCAATCGTTGCCGAGCGATCTTCTAATACCTTTCCAAGGTCAAGTCCGTTCCATCCCTGCTGCATGACCACGCTGAGCATGATTGCGGGTTCGCCCTGATGACGGATCAGATAGGTCGCCGGTTCCTCATAGCCGCGTCTTACTTCTGCAATATCCGACAGCTTTAATGTACGTCCAGCTGCAACAATCGGGGTTTCAGCAACAGACTGGATGCTGCTGTAGGCCCCATCAAATCTTATGAACACCTGAGGCCCGCGTGTATCGATGGAACCTGCCGGCGTGACCGCATTTTGCCGTTGCAAAGCCGTCGCTATATCCTGTGCTGTGATACCAAGTGTGGCCAGCTTCGCGTAAGAAAACTCGACAAATATCTGCTCGGGACGCTCGCCAAGGATATTGATTTTCTTGACGCCCAGAACGTGCAGCAGATCCTGGCGAATTGTTTCTGCCTGACGCACGAGGTCGCGCATAGGCATTCCTTTGGCTTTCAGCGCATAAAGGGCGAAACTGACATCAGAATATTCGTCGTTGACGAAGGGGCCAAAGATGCCTGCAGGCAGATTGCGCGCTTCGTCACCCAGCTTTTTGCGGGCCTGATAAAACTCTTCCTCAACTGCACTTGCGGGCGTGTTGTCTTTCAACGTAACGGTCAGATATGCGTATCCGGGGCGCGTTGCTGTTTCGACCCGATCATACCACGTCAATTCCTGTAATCGCTTTTCAAGCGGTTCTGCGACGAGATCCTGCATTTCTCGTGAAGTTGCGCCTGGCCACACCGCTGTGACGGTCAAGGTCTTGATCGTAAATGAGGGGTCTTCTGCACGGCCAAGGCTGAGAAATGCGTAAACACCTGCAGCCGCCAGCAATATGATGAAGAAGAGAGTTACGGCACGCTCACGCACCGCTAATGCAGACAGATTGAAGCTCATTGGTTTGCTACCTTCAACTGTTGCTCGGTTCGAACAGCGTCACCTTCGTTGAGGAGGTGCGCGCCGAGAGCAACGATCTGCTGTCCGGCTTCGACACCAGAGACGAGAGCATTCTCCTGACCTACCTCTTCTATTGTCACCGGAACCAGATGGACTGTGGAGGTAGCCGAATTAACGACCCACACCCCAGTTCTGTTTCCGTTGTCCAGAACGGCGCTGATGGGCACAGAAATACCAGTGGCGTGACTGCTATCCGAAACCTCGACCGTAACCGTTGACCCAAGAGGCGCAGACGCGGCGGCCCCTTCAAGCACATAGCGCGCTTCATAGGTTCGGGTTTGTGCGTCTGCCGAATCCGATATCTGACGAAGGCGCGCGTTACCGCCGCTTTCGCGATTTCCATAGATATTTGCTCTGGCAACCGATCCGAGCTGGGGCCTCAATGTCTCAGGCAACCAGACGACTGCCTCACGCGGACCATTGTGAGCAAGTTGAACCACGGTCTGACCCGCGGCGACAACCTGTCCCGGTTCGCCCAGAGTGTTTACGACCGTACCGTCAGCATCTGCGGTAAGAACCGAATAGCTGGCTTCGTTTTCTGCAACACGGGCTTCTGCCTCTGCGGCTGATAGCTGAGCCGCAGCCGTGTCTAGAGCAGCCTTAGCCTGTTCGTAACGCTGTGGCGTCGCTGCCAGTCCTTTTCTAACCAGAATCGCATAGCGTCGTTCGTCCGCCTGAGCCTGTACGAGGAGTGCCCGTGCGGCATCAACTGCATTTCGCTTCGCAGTCAATGCCAACTGCAAATCTGTCTCATCAATGCGCATAAGGGCTTGTCCAGCCCTGACTTGTTGTCCGACGTCCACCATGCGCTCAACAATTTTCCCCGGCACACGAAACCCGAGATTGCTCTGGATTCTTGCTTCGACCGTACCGGTAAATGAACGCGTCTGGGTGCCGGCTGCCTGTGCAGCGACCAGTCGAACCAGCGATGGTGCAGTACGTGGATCGGCATCGGTCCGTTCATGGCCGGAGACTTCAAATAAGATGAACGCAGCGACACCCAATGCAGCAATGCCGCTGCCTAATGTCAAAACGTGTTTGCGCTTCATAGCAGGTGGACCTTCTAAACGG
Organism: Ochrobactrum vermis; assembly: GCF_002975205.1. Classification (NCBI taxonomy): domain Bacteria; kingdom Pseudomonadati; phylum Pseudomonadota; class Alphaproteobacteria; order Hyphomicrobiales; family Brucellaceae; genus Ochrobactrum; species Ochrobactrum vermis. Next base: position 64,538 of record NZ_PCOC01000002.1, read on the forward strand.
ACAGATGCGATTTATTTAGATTGCGATTAAAATCTAAACCTGTTATAGATGTCAAATGAAATCTAAAGGAGACGGCAAATGAGAGTCAGCCGAGCGCAGGCGGAAGCCAATCGCGAGACAGTGATCGATGTTGCAAGCAGGCTTTTCCGGCAGCATGGATTTGATGGCATCGGACTAAAGGACTTGATGAAGGGTGCCGGGCTGACACAGGGGGGATTTTATAAGCAGTTCGAATCCAAGGATGATCTTGCGGCCAAAGCATCACGCCGCGCGATGGAAGGCGCTACTCGCAGGTGGGCCGACGCTGCTGCGGGCAACGTCGTCCAATTGGAAGCGATTTTGAATCTCTATCTCTCCCTCGACCATCGGGATGAAATCGGAGATGGATGCCCTCTAGTGGCGCTTGGCGCCGACGTTGCACGCCAAAGCCCGGATGTGAAAGCTCCCTTCGAGGATGGTATCCGAGGCCATCTGGCCGTTCTCAATGAACTGCTCACAAGCACACCATCACAAGAAAGAAGCGACAGAGCCATGGCGCTGCTCTCCATCATGGTTGGAGCCGTTACGCTTTCTCGCGTTGTGAACGATAAAGACCTATCCAGACGATTTCTCGATGCTGCAGCTGCCGAAGCAAGACGAATGAGTGGTCTGGCTGGCACGCCTTCGGAATTAATGGATTGAAATCGGAGTTTTCGTCATGCGTCGTATCGTTGTGACAGGAATGGGGGCAGTCAGTCCCCTTGCAGCCAATGTGCCGGTAACCTGGTCCCGTTTGCTTGCCGGTCGTTCGGGCGTGAAACGACTTTCCGATGACATTGTGGGTGATTTGCCATCGAAAGTCGGCGGTGTGGTACCATCAATATCGGAAGACGCTGAGGCTGGTTTCGATGCCGATAGTATTCTTGCTCCAAAAGATCAGCGCAAAGTAGACCGTTTCATATTGTTCGCCCTTGCAGCCGCTAAAGAAGCGCTGAACCAGGCTGGATGGAAACCGGTTTCGGAAACCGAGAAAGAGCGCACTGCTACAATCATAGCATCCGGCATTGGCGGTTTTCCCGCAATTACCGCAGCTGTCAGAACCGTTGACCAAAAAGGTGCCCGTCGTCTTTCACCGTTCACCGTTCCGTCGTTCCTCGTCAATCTGGCGGCAGGACAGGTGTCTATTCGACATGGTTTTAAAGGGCCAATTGGAGCACCGGTAACCGCCTGTGCGGCTGGCGTTCAGGCAATCGGAGACGCCGCACGCCTCATCAGATCCAACGAAGCCGATATCGCGATATGTGGCGGGACCGAAGCCTGCATCAACGAAGTCAGCCTGGGCGGATTTGCAGCCGCACGATCATTGTCAACGGGGTTCAATGATACTCCGGAAAAAGCCTCTCGTCCGTTCGACACACAACGCGACGGGTTTGTTATGGGCGAAGGTGCAGGCATCCTTGTGATTGAAGCTCTCAGTCACGCCTTGGCGCGCGGTGCCAAGCCGCTGGCCGAGCTTGTGGGTTACGGCACATCTGCCGATGCACATCACATCACGTCAGGGCCCGAAGATGGAAGTGGGGCGCGACGGGCGATGGAGCTTGCCGTATCCCAAGCAGGCATTTCCTATGACGATGTCGCGCATATCAATGCGCACGCGACTTCTACCCAGATCGGGGATCTGGGCGAAATGACGGCCATAAAATCCGTATTTGGAGGCCGGGCCAACCTGGCAGTCAGCGCAACCAAATCGGCGACTGGCCATCTCTTGGGCGCAGCCGGGGGGCTTGAAGCAATTTTTACCATCCTCGCTCTGCGTGACCAGATCGCACCTCCAACCCTTAATCTCGAGACACCGGATATTGCTGGTGAAGGTCTCGGGTTCGTGGCGAAAGAAGCCCAGTCGAAAGTCATGGAATATGCACTTTCCAACGGTTTCGGCTTCGGAGGCGTGAATGCCAGCGTGCTTTTCCGTCGCTGGAACGACGAGATTTGAAACAGAAACAAAATCCGGACAGACAGGCTTACTGCCGTCAGTCGTGAAACACTGAGGACCGCCCCCATGAATCGCTCAAAACCTGATGTTGCTATGGTCACCGGAGCATCTTCCGGCATCGGCCTGGCCACGGCAAAAGCATTGCTTAACGCCGGATACCGTGTATTCGGGACAAGCAGACGCGCAAATTATGAAAATGTCGACGGCATTACCATGGTGCCTTGCGATGTCACTGATGAGACGTCGGTGGGAAAGCTGGTCGAGACTGTCTTGAAGGAAGCTGGCTCGATTGATGTGCTGGTAAACAATGCCGGCATTGGCCTCCTGGCCGGGGCGGAAGAATCCTCAATCGCTCAGGCGCAAGCGTTGTTTGATGTCAATGTTTTCGGTGTCATCCGTGTTACGAACGCAGTTCTACCCGTAATGCGGAAACAGAAGTCAGGCCGCATTATAAATTTGAGCTCAGTACTCGGTCTCATCCCGGCGCCTTACAACGCGCTTTATGCCTCAACCAAACATGCAATCGAGGGCTATTCGGAATCTCTCGATCACGAGGTTCGCACGTTCGGAATTCGGGTGGTTCTGATCGAGCCTGCCTATACTCGCTCCGCCTTTGAGGAAAATGTACTGAAGCCCGACCAGCCTATCGGCCTATATGAGCCGATGCGCTTTACGATGTCGGAGCACTTGCGTGATCAGATCGCTGTCGGAGATACCCCTGAAACGGTAGCGTCTACAGTTGTCGCAGCTGCAACTGCGACCTCTCCCAAGCGCCGCTACACCGCCGGAAAGCTCGCTGGAAAAATACGACTACTGCGTCGGCTGGTACCTGAAGCGGCATTCGATAAAAGCCTGCGTAAACAATCGGGCCTACCGGTCTAGCTTGGCAGTTAGCCCGTAATTTAAGGTGTTTCATATGAGAATCGGTATCATTGGCGCTGGCAATATTGGTGCTACCCTCGCAAGGAAGCTGGCAGCTTCCGGCCATGAAGTTAAAATTGCAAACTCAAAAGGTCCGGAATCTCTTCGCGCGCTGGCACGGGAACTTGGCGCAACGGCAGTTTCAAAAGAGGAGGCATCGGATGACGTCGAGGTTATTATCCTTTCTATTCCATTTTCGAGCTACCGCGAGCTAACCTGTCACTTTCTCAAGGTTTCACGAGGCACAATAATCGTTGATACGTCCAACTATTATCCATTCCGCGACGGTACGATTTCAGGGATCGATGGTGGTATACCTGAGAGCGTCTGGGTCGAACTGCAACTTGGACTTCCAGTTATCAAGGCCTGGAATGCTGCATTGGCGACCACTCTGGCTGAACGAGGCCACACGAAGGGAACAGCGAGCCGCATAGCGATACCTGTGTCCGGTGATGAGCCAGCTTCCAAATCAATCATTATGAGACTCGTCGAGGAAACTGGTTTCGATGCAGTCGATACCGGAGTTTTATCGGAATCCTGGCGACAACAACCCGGAACGCCCGCTTATTGCACGGAGCTTGCCAAGGACGAATTGATCGAGGCACTGGAATCGGCTGACAGGTTCAAAGCACCGGTTAATCGGGAACACCTGATCGAAGAGCTCATGCAGTCTCCAAGTGGCAGGACACATGATGAAATAATTGCGCGGAACAGATCCTCAACTGCTTAGGCTTTTCTCAATGTAGTAACGACTGCTAAAATGTTCACCAAGGCATTTTGACAGTCGTTATTGCTCGCAAGTCGCACTTCAAGTTAGAACCCGCCTCCGGGTCAGAGATTGGCTTGCGGCTCCATGAGCCGATATTCCGCCAGAAGGCTGCGGCGGGGTCGTGGCAGAGGGTCTGGCAACTCTTGACGCTCTACAATGCGGTCAATGCGGAAATGGCGAAAGGCGTCTCGAGTTTCACACCATGCTGCCAATATTTCTGCTTGGTCAAAACAACTCAGTGCTACAGGCCAGACAGTGCGGTTGAGCGTGCCCTCCTCACCAGCTCCACACTTGATCAGCAATTTCTTCTGGTTTCGCATTGCCGCGCGTACCGTCGCCAGTTCTGTCAGTTTGCCGCTGCCGGAAGGCCCCACAGTGAGGCCGTTGGAGCGCATTTCCGCTGCGACAGCATCTCCCATTCCATCAGCAATCTTGGCCAATGCGGTGTCGGCCGCCGCCACGATGCTTTCGTCGCGGCGCATCGAGACTAACCGAAGTCCCAACAAGACTGCATCGGCCTCGATCTGGGACAGCGCCATCGGAGGAAAAAAGAAGCCGGGGCGCAAAATGAAGCCGATTCCCGCTTCGCCTTCCACCAAAACACCTAGCTCTACCAGCGTTTGCATATCTCGATAGATCGTGCGTTCGGACACGCCGAACAAAGTGGAAAGCATCTGGGCTGTCACTGCCGTACGCCGCTCCCGTAGCACCTGAAGAAGTCTAAGAATTCGGCCAGAGCGTTGCATAATGTTTTAAAGTACCAGTTTTCAGGCGTCGTGAAAAGCTGTGTTGTATAGCGTGAGTCCAGTTCGGATATCCGGAAACTTCGAGCAGGGCGTAAAACAGCCCCGAAACTGCCGAAGGAGTTCCCCCAGGGGCATCTATGCCGGGATAGTACAAATTAATTTGAAAGCAAAAAACGGGTGGCCGCACCATCTGCCGCGCCGTTAGACAGCCATGATACAATGTTCAGGAGAGACAAGTCATGGAACTGGAAAGTAAAACTATCATCGTCACCGGCGCGAGCAGCGGGATCGGCGCGGCCGCGGCGCGGCTGTTCGCATCCGAAGGGGCCAATGTGGTTCTCGGCGCGCGCCGATCCGGGGAGCTTAAAGTCGTTTCGGAAGCAATCACGCAAGCCAATGGTAGAGCCGTAGTTTTAGCCGGCGACGTAAAAGATGAGGGCTACGCCGATGCACTTGTTGACCTCGCGAGAAAGGAGTTCGGTGGGCTGGACGGCGCATTCAACAATGCCGGCATCGTGGGTGCGATGCACCCCGCTCCGGATATGGGTCTCGGTAATTGGACCGATGTGATTTCGGTCAACCTAACGGGTGCCTTCCTGGCCGCCAAGGCGCAGATACCGGCAATGAAGGTACGCCAGCAAGGCTCGATCGTTTTCACCTCGTCATTTGTGGGTTTTAGTAATGGTGGCATGCCGGGCATGGGAGCCTATGCGGCATCCAAGGCAGGGTTAATTGGTTTGGTGCAATCGCTGGCATCGGACCATGCCGTCGATGGCATACGCGTGAATGCACTATTGCCGGGCGGCACGATCACGCCAAGTGGGGGGGAAGGAAACCCAACCGCATTGGAACTCATCGCCGGCTTGCATCCCATGAAGCGTATGGCGGACCCCAAGGAGATCGCGCAGGCAGCCTTGTTTCTTCTTTCTGATCGATCCAGTTTCATGACGGGGAGTCCGATGATCGCAGATGGCGGAATATCCGTTCGGTTGACATAGCAACCGCAAGAGTGAGCTCTGAATAGGACCGCCATTCGGAGCTAATTTCACGGAACATCGCTGCTTCAGTGAAGCGGCGCAGCCTCAAGTCCAAGCAGTTTAGGAAAATTGGCGGTCATGATCTTGGCTGGTTCGTCGGCGCTGGGACACAGCACCCCCAACCGTTATCCTTGACGAAATGTTTACAACGAAACTATTCAGGGATGCGTTAGATGGCTGTGTTGCAAAAATCAGTTCAGCTCGTAGCGAGTCTTAACTCCGGACACACTTATGCTGCGAGAGCTGCGAACTGTTGTTTGAGCGCAAGCGACACCATTAAGGCGAAGGTGCCTTGCTGTTGTGGATCATATGAACGAGTTCGACGCCGGAAAGCGTGATGATGGCTGCAACTTCGGACTTGAAACCGAGCATGGATCGTATTCTTCGTTTTTGGGCTGAAATGCAAAACCCAGCGATGCACGGTCGAATGGTCGATAGCAATGCCACACTCGACTATTATCTCCTTCAAATCACGCAAGCTCAGATTATAGTTCAGGTACCATCGCACACACAGAAGGATAACGGACTTATCGAAATGGCGGCCTTTGAACATCGAACAATCCAGCTTTCAGAAAGCTAGAAATCTATATCGTGGGGGGGGGCATTGAAGAAACGTTTGCAACCCAACCAAATTAGGAAAGAAGGTGTCTACAAATTTAGGGGCGGACCAAGCCCTATCGCGAACCATAGAGTTTTTCAAATTCTGTATAGATAAGTAAAAATATCTGAACTGATAGTAAAAATATTCCTAAACAAAGAAGAATTTCCCTTTATATTTCGAAGCAAGATTCTATCTATACTTCGATTCTTTATTACAACACAAGATATCAATAATAGTATTAAAACACGACATTCCAACGCGCCCGCCTATCCGCCAAAATTTTATTCACATTTATTTATATTTTTTTGGGTGGACTTTGATTTGATAAAAATATATTGAGGATTTAAATTAATCCAGCGGGCAATCTCAAGTCTGCTTATAGGCCTATTACATACGGGCCACGTATTCGGCAAATCAGCCGCCTTCGAAACAGTTCGTCTGAACGACGACTGATTTTCATTGCGTGTATTCTGTCGAATATTATCATTAACAAGAACGATAACAGGTCAAATGGATATTCAACAGTTAGGAACTCCACTTACATTATTACTTCTTTTGGTTTTTTTTGGCGGAACATTTTTCATATCCCTATCAATCAGCAAGAAGGAGGAGAACGCCGACAGCTACATGACGGCAGGTAACAATGTCGGATTCGGTATTTCAGCCGCTTCGATGACCGCAACTTGGATCTGGGCGTCATCTCTCTACGCATCGGCGTCCTCGGGTTACACATACGGCGTATCAGGACCCATCCACTACGGTCTGTGGGGCGCCCTAATGATACTTTTCATCTACCCATTTGGAAAACGGATCCGTTTTCTGGCACCCAAAGCACACACTCTCGCTGAGATTCTTCACGCCCGACACGGGCAGTCAAGCCAGATGATATTGGCTGGCTCGAACATTCTGGGCAGCCTCCTGAGCCTGACCTCGAACTTTATTGCCGGTGGCGCGCTCATATCGATGCTCTCACCCATCAGCTTCAGCGTCGGCATCCTGATTATCGGAAGCGGCGTGCTTTTATATACACTCTGGTCCGGCTTCCGGGCGTCGGTGCTCACCGACTTCATCCAGGTCTGCGCCATGCTGGGGGCGGTGATCATCATAGTACCTGCTGTCTTCTTTGCTGCCGGCGGTATGGACATCTTCGTTACCGGAGCCAAGAACCTGACAGTTGAACAACGTTCATTCTTTTCTTCAGATGCATTCTTAAATCAAGGTGCGCCTTACATTGCAGCGGTTCTTGCCTATGCAATTGGTAACCAGACGATCGCGCAAAGACTGTTCGCCGTGCGTGAAGATATGATCAAGCGTACTTTCATCACGGCAACAGTCGGCTATGGCGCAACTGTCATCGGAGTCGGCATACTGGGAGTGATCGCGCTCTATCTCGGTTTACAGCCTGATGGCGGAGACGTTAACAACCTTATCCCCCAGCTCGCATCAACGTATCTTGGAACGGGGCTGCTCTGCATCTTCTTTATCATGGTAATCGGCTCGTTGGCTTCGACAGCCGACTCGGATTTGGCCGCGCTTTCGTCCATCGTGATGACCGATTTTTACGGCAGAGGCGTTTTCAAAGCGTCGAAGGCCAACCTTCGTCTGATGCTTTTTATCGGGCGGATCACAATGATTGCGGCAACGGCTCTGGCTCTGTTCTTCGCCAGCAATCAGTTCAACATTCTGGACCTTCTGGTTCTGGTTGGTGCAATCTGGGGCGCGCTGGTCTTCCCCGTGATTGCCAGTTTCTACTGGGATCGGGTGACGAACAGGGCATTCACCACCGCCGTCATCGTTGCGCTGCTGGCCTTTTTCCCGGTTCGCTTTGGTTACATTCCTCTCGTCGGAACAACGGCCATTATAGCTGACATACTGGCAACCTTTGGCATTGGGGTTGTTGCCGGATTGATGGCTTTTGGGTTCTTCGGAATCAGAGTGGCTTTGGTCATCGGCGCCATCGCATCGCTAATCGCCACACCATTCGCCGTCGGTTCGATCAGCCAATACACCGTTCTGACAGCTTCGCTGCTGGCTTATGCCGTCAGCACCCTGCTCTGTGTCGGTATTTCATGGGGCAACAAATCCCGTTTCGATTTCGCGACCATCGCGATGAAAACGGGGCAGTTTGATGACTGCACAGAAACAAATAAAATATAAGGAGTATTAGAATGACACCTGAATTAATGACAGCGTATGTATTGATCTGGCCTGTAATCGTTGCATGTGTTCTTTTCTATCTTCTAAAAGCTTTCTTCTCCGAGTGGATTGATGCAAAACGGGCGAATAAACCTTTGATCTGACTATAGGATAAGGAAATCGGCCCCATCCCTCGCCCGGTTTGAGACCCTCTGCTGCTTTGGTTAGTCATGTACTCCAATGATGGTTTGACGTCGACGACTGCCCGTCTGCAGATGAACGCGATCACCCCTTGCGTGGTGGTCGCTTCGTTGGTTTCTGTCACATTGATTAGTCGTCAACGTGTCTGCGGTATTTGAGTTTCATGAGTAAGCAGGCCCTGACATACAAAAATCATCGCTTTCCAATCTCGATCGTGGCTCGTGCAATCTGGCTGTATTTTCGCTTCAATCTCAGCCTGCTTAACGTTGAGGAAATGATGCTTGAGCGTGCCGTTAAGGTTTTTTACGAAACGATCTGTCGATGGTGCCGGTAGGATGGCTCTCTGTTCAACGCGCGATTGCGCAGCAAGCCGCCTTCGGCCAATGATGTTTGGCATCTTGATGAAGTCGTTGTTAGTATCGGTGGCAAGAAATGCTGGTTGTGGCGCGCTATTGATCAAGATAGTTATGTGCTCGATGAGATTGTTCAAACCCGCCGCAACACCAAAGTAGCAAAGCGTTTTCTTGTTCGGCTTTTTGAAGAAACAAGATTTTGTCCAAAACGTATTGTCACCGATAACCTTGCTTAAAATTCACTTGCCCGCTTCAGCCCACGCCCACATCAAACAATGTGGTAGCACCGGCGCAAGTTATCTGCAGTTATTGACGAGCCGAGCGTCGCGGTTGATGCCTCCGCGAGGAGCACACAGCCAAGGTCTTGTTCAGATTGCCAGTCAGAATCTGGCTGGCGAAAGACGCGGTATCCCGGCGCTAGTTAGAGCTCAGAACCGATACCTCATATATGTGGGATGAACTTGGAATCGGCGGGCCTGTCGTCGAGCAAATGACCTTCACTCGGCATGCATCGCATAGGCATCTTTTTTGGGTGGAATAGGCGCGGTTCAAGAGCGTCATTTTTGATGGCGGCTCGCTTCTCCGCAAAAGCACACTCACTTTTGCCATACCCAGCGAAAGAATATAAATCAACAGAACTGCTTATCTCGATGCAATCTCCATCATCCCCTCTTTTTCTAAAGTACTACTACGTGTTAGCGACATTTGAAGCAGCTGGACCAGGAGCATTTTTATCCCATAAACAAGTGATGACTTCGCGTATGACTTTTGTTACGCTTTTAATTGGGAGATGCGTATGGATCAGGGCGGGATCCATGAGCAGATATTATGGGAGAACCCATGGCGAAGGCTCTGAAACTAGCTGCACTTGTCGCAGGATTGCCGCTCACAGCCCTAAATCCCGCACTGGCCGCGACTGCCACAGGCAATATGAATGTGCGTATTACTATCCAGGCCGAATGCAAAATTGTGACGTCCACCGACCTGGATTTCGGCACGAAGGGTGTTATCGACGCGAATGTCGATCAGACAAGTACAATCTCTGTCCAATGCACAAATGGCACACCATATACAGTGGGATTGAGCGCCGGCGGTGGCGCGGGCGCCACAGTTGCCGTGCGCAAAATGACGGGTCCTGCTTCAGCGACAATCAATTACACAATATATCGTGATGCCGCCCGCACGCAGGTCTGGGGCGTGACTGCTGGAACCGACGTGGCATCTGGAACTGGTAATGGGAATGCGCAAAGTTTGACAACTTACGGCAGAGTGCCCGCGCAGACCACTCCCGCAGCAGGCGTCTATTCCGACGTGGTGTCTGTTACGGTCACTTACTAATACTACAAATCTGGAGATTATCATGCGTTCCATGCTGAAAAGCATTGCCGCTGCCGCTCTGCTTTTGCTCGGCAGCATATCCGCCCATGCGGCTTCTTTGCGTTTAGCACCAACAACCGTCGAATTGCTTGCACCAGATAGCGCGGCAGTACTCAACTTGCGCAACGAAGCCAAGCACCCTCTCAATGTCCAGGTACGTGTTTTCCGCTGGAGCCAACAAGGCGGAGTTGAGCAGCTAGAGCCTACGAACGACGTCGTTGCCAGCCCTCCCTCAACGAGCTTACCGCCAAATGCCGACTATGTTGTGCGCGTTCTGCGAGTGAACAAAACACCCCTCAAAAGGGAGGAAAGCTACCGTGTTGTTGTGGATGAGCTTCCTGACCCTTCGCGTCGGAAAGCCGGAACAGTCAGTCTGGTAGTCCGGCACGTCATTCCTGTCTTCTTTCGCACACCGGACGCTGGGGCACCTGAAGTATCGTGGAGCTTATCCCGATCCGGCGGAAGTCTGATGCTGGTCGCAAGAAACGCGGGCGGCACGACGATGCGATTGTCCGATGTCCGGCTTTCACAAGGTGGAAAAGCTGTAGCGTCGCGCAAGGGACTGGTGGGCTACGTTCTTGCCGGGGCAACTATGCAGTGGCCGATTGGCAACGCAAAACGGCTCGGTAGCGGTCCGGTTAAACTATCGGCGCAAAGTGCTTCCGGTCCGGTCAGCACGAGTGTTTCGGTCAACCGCTAGGCTGTTGCTGGCGCTGGGTATCTCGCCCTTGGCCTCTTCTTCGTCAGTGGCGCAGGTACAGGCACTTGATATAACCGACCCGACCCCGGCACCGGCGGCAGAGCGCACCTTATATCTCGAAGTGTTCATTAACGACGCTTCGATGAAACTTATCGGGAACTTCAAGCAGTTGTCTGACGGTGGCCTGGCAGCCACGCCTGAGGAGCTGACAGAAGTCGGACTAAAACCGATCGATTCTGCGCGCGCTGACGATGGACTGGTAAGGCTCGACCGACTGCCTAACGTTTCTTACAAAATCGATGAACAGGCTCAGCATCTCTACATTACAACCGAGAACAATGCCCGCGCCGCAAAGGTCATTGATATTGCTGGTAACAACAAAGTGGATCGGCTGACGCCAGAATCTGGCGTTGGCGGTGTATTGAACTACACCTTGTTTGCAAGCTCCAACACATTGTTTGACGACGATGTAGAACTTTTTCAAGGAGTTTCAGGCGGTTTTGACGCACGTATATTCAGTTCCTTCGGGACGTTCAGCCAATCTTTTATTTCCGGGTACAGCAACAACGAACTGGACGCGTTCACCCGACTGAATTCCACCTGGAGCTACTCCGATCCCAAAAGACTCGTCACGTATAAAGCCGGTGACTTCATCACTGGTGGAACAAGCTGGACACGACCGGTTTATCTTGGTGGCTTGCAGGTTTCACGGAATTTTTCGCTCCGCTCTGATCTTGTAACGCTGCCACTTCCGTCGTTTGCCGGCACGGCTGCGGTCCCCTCCACATTGGAAGTCTATACGCAGAACGCACGGACTTATACCGGGACGGTGGGCGCAGGGCCATTTCAGGTAGTCAACCTGCCCGCATTCACCGGTTCGGGCGAAGCGCGCGTCGTCCTCAGGGATAGCCTGGGCCGTGAAACCGTTGCTACGCTGCCGTTTTATGAATCGAAGATGCTTTTACGTAAAGGACTGTTGGATTTTTCTGCAGAATTCGGATTTCCGCGCCGGAATTTCGGCATTGAATCGAACGATTATGATGATCGTCCGATGGGTGTTGCGACAGCGCGTTACGGCTTGACCGACTGGCTGACACTGGAAGGGCATATCGAAGGCGGCGAAGATCTTTTTAATGGCGGGATGGGTGTAGCGTTTCCTCTCGGCCCTCTCGGCGCAGCCTCTTTCGCCGCAGCTGGCAGTTACTCCAATGGTCAGGCGGGCTCACTCGTAAATGCTAGTATCGAACTCAGCTACAAGGACTGGACCCTTTACGGTCGCATTCAGCGGGCTTTCGGTGATTATCAGGACATAGCCGCAATCAGCGCCGAGCGTTCGTTTGACAACAACGGCCTGCCGACATTTAGCGCTGGCGTTCCGCCCGCGCTCGACCAGGTTTCGGTGGGGGTGCCGATGCCATTGGACATGTCGAGCCTTAATCTGTCTTACACCCACCTGACCGACGCGGATGGAGAACGCAGCAGCATCGTCGGCTTGTCCTACAGCCAGCAAGTGTTCAAACGCAGCACGATCTACGCCACCGCCTTTACGGATCTTGAAGAAAAGGACAGTTTTGGTGTTTTTGCAGGATTATCCATTCCCTTCGATAACAATATTACGGCCTCGTCAGGCGTCGAATCCGACCCGGATGGAACAAACGTTGTTGCTGATATCGTGAAGTCCGAACGTCTGGAAAATGGTAGCGTCGGCTGGCGGTTACGGACCTCAGAAGGACGAGTGGCCAATCGTTCGGCCTCTGCCAGCTACCGGTCGCCATTCGCACGATTTGAGGCTGGCGTTCAACAGGTCGACGGCGATGTTCGCGCCACAGCACAGGTTGATGGGGCAATCGCGGTAGCCGGCGGTGGTGTGTTTGCCACCAATCGTATCGACGATGCTTTTGCAGTGGTGGACGTCGGTGCGCCTGATGTCGATGTTCAATACCAGAACCGGCCCATCGGAAAAACCAACAGTCGCGGCAAAATTATCGTATCAGACATGCGTTCATACGAACCGAACACGGTATCTATCGATCCAAGCAATTTGCCGGTCGATGCCGAAATTCCACAAACCAAGGAGACGATCATGCCGGCAGATCGCAGTGGGGTTGTCGTCAAGTTTGGAGTTTCCCGAGGTTCGGAGGCTGCACTTGTTTCTTTTGTGGATGTAAGCGGAACGTTTCTTCCCGTCGGCCTTACCGGAAAGCTCGACGGAAATGGAGAGACTTTCGCAATCGGCTATGACGGCGAAACTTATATTCGGGGGCTTCAGTCTTCGAATGTCGTTGTGATCAGCCTGGATGACGGCAGTACATGTCAGGCCGCTTTTCCCTATCGCCCAACCCCTGGACAACAGGTGGCGATCAGGAAGGTGGTATGCCAATGATGCGCCATTTGAGGTACGCAGTTCTTATTCTCATCGGTCTGACCGCGACTGTTCTGCCGACGGTCGTGCGGGCGCAGAACTGCTCCTTCGGGGTCTCAGCGTTGAATTTCGGGCAAATCGACACTTTAGGCGGCGCACAGACCACCAGTACGGCTACGTTAAGTGTGAGCTGTACCGGCACGCCCTTGGCCCGCATTCTGATCTGTCCAAATCTGGGGAGTGGAACCGGCGGCGCAACGGCCTCGTCGCGCCAGATGTCGTCAGGTACAAACACGCTCAATTATCAGCTTTTTGCTGATTCAGCGCGTAGTCTAGTTTGGGGATCATATAACTGGCCCTACCCATCGCGCGCGCCTGCACTGGCAATGAGCCTGGGAATCCTGGGATCGGGAACCGGCAGCACGACAATATACGGCGCAACGCCTGGAAGTCAGGGAACCGCTTCCCCGGGCAGCTATCTGTCTACATTTTCGGGCGCACACGCGGAGTTTCGCTATCTCTATTCAGCCCAAAGCACATGTAGCACCGGCACGGGTACAATTGCCAGGCCCAGTTTTAATGTGACAGCAACGGTGGCAGCGAATTGTCTTATTGCTACACAGGACGTTGATTTCGGATCCGTTGGCGTGTTGACCTCAAATGTCGACACGACCGGTAGGGTATCCGTAACTTGCACGCCTGGCACGAATTACACAGTTGGACTGAGTAACGGGAATACCGGTACGTCACCCACCGCGCGACGAATGACGCTGGCCAGTCAAGGCATCACATATGGATTGTTCCAAGACAGCGGTCGCAGCCAACCTTGGGGAAACACGGCTGGCACCAATACTATTGCGGGAACCGGAACAGGAACAGCTAAGAATCTGACGGTTTACGGTCGGGTTCCGCCACAAACGACGCCTGGTCCCGGTGTTTACTCCGATGTCGTTGTCGTAACTGTGGTATATTAAGTTTGTCAAAAGTAGCACATATCATCAATCGCAGACGCTGCTAGTTTATCCGTGGTATAGCCTTTGAGAAAATTCTGTCTGGCGCGGGATATTCGCGGCTTGAAATAGCAAAACCAAACAATCTATGATTGTCAGTCAAGATACGCGTGCATTTGCGACCAGGAGTATGGTCATCGCTGGAGCTTGTACTTCCTACAACCACTGTTGAGTGTCTTGAAGATAGGATGAAGGTCAAGGTGTGAAGATCACCGCCATGCAGTATTTGTAGAAGAAATCCAGCGACGCATCTTTCATCGGTCAGAATGCTTTGCACATGTTACATGAGGGTCGTTCAGAAAAGCCTGGACGAACACAAACATTTTGATGCAATTGCACTGGACCGAAGCATCGAGAGGCAAAAGCTGGACGGTCTATTTACCGGGGAAATGGCGCGGACGTATCTCGGCTCTATATCTCAGGCAAATCAGACGCAAAGTCACGTTTAAACATGAAAAAATTTGTCAAAATCATGTTTTTTTGAAGAACAGGGGTGCCGTCGGGCGCTTATCCCGGTTACGTTGTATATAACTAAGATATGTGGAACAGGAGAGGAAGTTGAAGATTTATCATTTGATGTTACCCGCGGTTTTTATTGTGGCAAGTACTCTAGCGGGCTGTCAGTCGCTCGACGAACTTGACCGGGAAGCTTATCAACGCGCTTGCGATAATCTCGACATTCCACGCAGCACGCCTGAATATTCTCAGTGCATGCTGCAGCAACAGCAGATGGATAACGATAATTTCCAGCGTTCCATGGATCGCCAGACGGAAGAGCGTCTTATCACGAAGATGTAGAAGGTTAAATCGGCGTGTGCGTTACCCGTGCAGGCCGTACTCCCTGAAATGAATGAATCAACCATGAGATTATGAGATTTTCCAAAACAAATAGCCTGCTTTCCGCGTTTGTCATTCTGACCCTTTTTCTCAGCGCGATCGGCAGCAGCGTGGCTAAGCAACAGGCCACCCCTTCCCGCCCGTTGATCGTTGGCGTCTATGTCAGCGCGCCATTTGTAACGAAGGATGGCGATAGCTATTCGGGAATGGCGATTGAGCTATGGGAAAAATCGGCAAAGGCTCTGGGGCGTACATACGAATATCGCGAATATCCCTCTTTTGAAGCGCTGATTGCAGCCGTCGAAAATGGCGAGGTCCAGGTCGCGATATCGAACCTGACAATCACAAAAGAGCGCGCCGCCCGAATACTATTTTCTCAGCCCTGGTACGATGCCGGATTGAGAATAATGGTCGCCAATGAGAATAGCGGTGGTTTTTGGCAGGTGATCAACGGTCTTGAAAATGCAGGCCATTTGCGCGCCATGCTGTGGCTTATGGCATTTATTGTTTTAGCGACGATCTTTCTCGCGTTTTTCTATCGGAGGTTTGACAAATCTTTTCCGCGAGAGTGGCACGTCGGATTGGCCGAAAGCTTCTATGATGTCATGTCAGTCACGACATCGGGAAAGATCACGCGGCCAAATGTGCTTGGCTGGCTAGGTCGTATTTCAGGTGGTCTTTGGATGGTGTGCGGGGTGGCGGTCATTGCCTATGTAACATCGTCCGTTACCAGTGTGATGACGGCTCTTTCGCTCACGCACCAGATCAACTCCATTGCAGATCTACCGGGACGAACAGTTGGTGTGCTTGGTGGAAGCGTAGCGGAGATTTATGGCCGTGGATTACGGCTTGATGTTAGAAGCTTTGCGGCGACACAAGACGCTATTGACGCTCTTGATAATGGAGAAGTTGATGCGATTGTCGGAGATGCGCCAGTGCTTGAATATTACGTGCACTCGAATCCGGGGACTGCATTTTCGGTCGTAGGCGCGATTTTCCATCCTGACAAATACGGTTTTGGCTTTCAGCATAATGATCCCATCGGCCATGAGGTGACTTTGCAGATATTAGCCCAACAGGAAACCGGAGAACTTGGAGTTCTCCGTCGCAAATATTTTGGAAGTCAACAATAATCGAAGGAGGGTAATGAACTGGTAATCCCCCCGCCAAATAACGGACTTCAAAAGTAGAATTTTCTCGGGCTATATGATCGAGGAGATTTTGATGAAGACGAGCAGATTCATCGAACCGCAAATCCTTGCCATCCTTCGCCAGGCGGAAGGCGGCGTTCCTGTACCCGAGTTATGCCGGGAACATGGAATGAGCACTGCGTCATTCTACAAATGGCGATCCAAGTACGGTGGCATGGATGCCTCGATGATCAGCCAGATGAAGGCTCTGGAGGACGAGAACCGTCGCCTGAAGAAGATGTATGCGGAGATGAGCATGCAGGCGGAACTGCTCAAAGAGGCTCTTGGAAAAAAGTGACGCGGCCATCTCAACGCCGGGAGATGGCCGGGAAAGCAGTGGCGTTGCGAGGGGTGAGCGTTGCGCTTGCCTGCCGCACCTTCGAGGTCAGTGAGACATGTTATCGTTACAGCGCCAGGCTGAACGACGAGAACGAGCAGATTGCCGATCTCCTGATCGGACTGACGCGGGCAAAGAAGACCTGGGGCTTCGGTCTGTGTTTCCTTTATCTGCGCAATGTCCGGGGGCATCACTGGAACCATAAACGCGTTTGCCGCATCTATCGTGAGCTTGAATTGAACCTCAGGATCAAGCCGCGCAAGCGGTTGAAGCGGGACAAGCCCGATGCTCTGACCGTGCCAGATGCGCCGAATATGGTCTGGTCCATGGATTTCATGGCCGACCGGCTGGAGGATGGAAGGCAATTCCGGCTGCTGAACGTCCTGGACGACTTCAACCGCGAAGGTTTGGGCATTGAAGTAGACTTCTCGCTGCCTGCTGAACGCGTCATCCGCAGCCTCAACCAGATCATCGAATGGCGCGGCAAACCATTCGCAATTCGTGTTGATAATGGGCCGGAATACGTCAGTGGCAACCTGATGGAGTGGGCTGCCAACCAAGGCATCGCCTTGAGCCATATCCAACCCGGCAAACCACAACAGAATGCGTATGTCGAGCGCTACAATCGCACCGTTCGGAATGAGTGGCTCGACCAATACATCATCGAAAGCATTGAGGAGGCGCAGGAATTTGCCACGCAGTGGCTATGTTGAGGTGGACGGCTCCCGGCGGCATCGAATGTGCCAGAATGAGTTCGTTGAAATCTCAATCGAGGGAGACCGCCCGTGGAACAGATTATCCGAATCGGCATGGATACGTCAAAAAGCGTTTTCCAACTGCATGAAGTGAACGTGATGGAGCAGCCCATCTTGCGGAGAAAACTTTCGCGCAAGGAGATGCTGAAGTTCTTCGAAAATACACCGCCAACCACCGTTGCGGTGGAAGCATGCGGTGGTTCTCACCATTGGGCCCGATTGCTAGGTTCGTTTGGCCATGATGTGAAGCTAATTGCTCCGCAGCTCGCCAAGCCTTATGTCAAGCGTGGCAAGAACGACGCTGCAGATGCCGAAGCTTTGTGTGAGGCGATGAGCCGCCCGACGATGCGGTTCGTTACCGTGAAGACGGCCGATCAGCAGGCAGCTTTGATGCTGGTCGGAGTCAGGCAGAGACTACTGCACAATCGCACCCAACTGGCCAATGCCATTCGTGGTTTTGCTATGGAGTTTGGGGTCGTCGCGGCGAAGGGTATGTGCCGAATAGAACCCTTGTTGGAGCGCCTTGCAGCAGATGGATCCCTCCCGGAATTGGCGCGCGAACTGTTCGCCATGCATGGAGAGGAGCATCGCGAATTGCTTCGGAAAATTGAAGTAGTCGATGAAAAGCTGATGAAGTTGCATCGCGCTGACGAATGCAGCAAGCGCCTGGCCGAAATCCCCGGTGTCGGCCCGGTGGGGGCTTCACTTCTGATGATGAAAACTCCAGATCCGCGGATGTTCAAATCCGGTAGAGACTTCGCAGCCTGGATTGGTCTAACACCGAAGGACCATTCCACTGCCGGAAAAGTGCGACTCGGGGTAATCACTCGAGCCGGAGATGAGATGCTGCGAAGCGTACTGGTTGTCGGGGCAACATCTCTTCTTCAGCATGTTAGATCAGGTCGAAGCAGGCATGCCTCCCCATGGCTCCTTGGGCTTCTGCAAAGAAAGAGACCAAAGCTTGTGGCCGTAGCGCTCGCCAATAAGATCGCGCGAATCGCGTGGAAGCTCATGATCAGTGGTGAGACCTACCAGCGGGCAGAGGGCCAGAGGCAGACAGCATAGGAGATTAGCCATCATGGCAAGCGGTGACGAGGTCGCTGCCGTGCTGAGCTGATGCTGTGAACTTGCAACAGAAGAGCAGATGATGCGATCGGAGGATCCAAGACGTGTAAAATCCGTTAGGTCCAATGGCCCTCAAAGGCCGAGGCTATGTTAGGAACACGCGTTGCGGAGATCATCTTGGCCAGTGGTCATGTGCGACCACATCGAAAGGCCGCACATATGGAAGCAAGCTATCCGCTCGAAATTATCTGAAAAAATGCTTGCAAGTGGGAACCGTCCACATATGGACCTACAACAACGAACGTCCCAATATGGGCATCGGCGGCGTAACGCCCGCACAGAAACTGAAAATGGCCGCGTGAATTCTACTGACGAGCCCCGTTAAAAACGGGGGGATTACCACCTGTCGTGGCGGCGAGTTTAACGCCCGCGTTGTCTCGAGCGCCGGGTTTCTACGCGAAATTTATAACTGTGACATTGTTGGTAACGATTGCCGATACGAGCGACCCAGAAATACGTCGTAGTCATATTTTACGCCGTGCGATGAAGTGTAAGTTAAAAAATTTATTGAATCCGTTCACGACCGTGGAGCCCCCTGTCCAGACAGAGTAGTCGGTCGCGTTGCTTTCACTTACGTCTGGATATTCGCAGGTTACCGAAAATGAGGGCAGGACACTTCGCCCCCCATTGTTGATCGCGCCAATTCGCACGCCGCCTGCATATGCGGAAGAAAGCATTGCACCAAGAGTTATCATTGTGACCGATGCAACGACTAACACCATGACGAAAGGCCATTCTAAACTCCAATTTGATAGGAGGAGCCATCGACCAAAACGCAACAGGGCGCAGATCAATCTCCCCCTTCGACGTTGGCTCGTTTATTCTCACAATAAAACATCGCAGATGACTGCCTCAATCGTATAACGCATTCCGACATAGAATAAAATCGACTTTCTCCACAGAAGTTCACGGGATTTAATTTCTCTTTGTCAAATATATTTTGACACAGGTCTGGTCTGGACTGGTGACTTTGGATAGAATTATTTCGTAGATGTTGGCTTGCGATAAGATAATGGATCGACGGAGAAAAATGTGATGAGGATACGGAGAACGTACATTGGCTGCCTGCTCGCAGCCATGGGCCTGAATATCGCGCCCGTCGCGGCTGGTCCCGATATGGGATTTGACGTCATCGTCTCGTTGTCCGACAAAGCGGCGGCAAAGTTGACCACAGATCATGAAACGATCATTGCATTCGCTAGCTACTATGGCGATCCGAAGAAGAGCGCCGCAAAGCATGTCGATGAAGTCGGGCAGATCGATCTTTCCCCAAGTGATGAAACAGTCGAGATTTCCGGTGCAGGTGGCAAGCTGCATATCTCTGGCGACAAGGTCGAAGCAAAGCGTATCGACTGGGTGAATGGGCCTGTTAAAGTCAATCTGAACGTCGCCTCGGGGCGCAAGGCTGGACCTGACAATATTCTGAGTTGCGACTTCATTGACGGCGCTCTTTCACAGGTGAGAAAAAGACCAATAAAGCTCCACTGCTCGCTTATTGTCGAAAACGTCGAGAATAAACTTTTTCCGTGAACCCTTCCGACGAATACCCTTCAACAGGAGCCGTCGCGTGACGAACAGTTAGTGTTCTTGGTGAACGTGGGCGGAGATCTATGGCCGTCCCGCAACTATTTTGGAAACCAGTAATAAGCGGAGAAGCGTAATGATTAGAACTATCGTGGCGGCTAGTGTCGCCCTTTCTGGGGCAATGTTCGTTCCGGAGTTTGTAGGGGAAGCACAGGCACAAAACACGGTGGAATGCAGATCACGTAACTATCAATATGATGAGTGCTACGCAGGCCCACTTTCCAAGCCGCAACTAATTCACCAAACATCGGGGTCTCCCTGCATTCTCAACAAGACGTGGGGCTATAACCCCAACAGCAAGTATTTGTGGGTGGCGCAGGGTTGTTCTGGGGTGTTTGCCGATGTTGGCGGCTATCACCATGGCCGGGGGGATAGTTTCGATCCCGGCGCGCGGATGTATGATCACCGGGGACATGATGTTGGCGGCGTTGTCGCTGGAGCCGTGCTTGGCGCAATTATCGCGGGCGTGGCGGAAGACGACAAGCACAAGCATCGTCACACGACCAGTAACTATCGCGATGACGGCGGCTATAATGGCTGTCACGGCATCGGATGCACGGTCGATAATCCCGACGATGAAATAGATGATCGCCCACAGTACGACAAAAACGGCGAACCGAATTTCGATACAAAGGGTAATTACATCGGCTGTCATGGGGTCGGTTGCTTGGTCGATGATCCAGACAATCCGGACTAAGCGGAGGCCGGTTCATGGCGTCGCCGTCAGGTACCAACCGTTTCGGTGCGGCAGCATCGCCGGTTGATTTTATCATTGCGATCAAGAAATTTTTCGCCTGATATTTCGACTTCAAAGGCCGCGCCAGCCGCTCCGAATATTGGTACGCGATGCTGTTCTATGTGGTGATGCTATTCGTGCTTGCTCGGCTGAATCTGACCGACTCCGTTGCCGCAATTATTCTGCTCGTTAAAGCGGTACTTTTTCTCTACCATGCGCAGGTTGCATGATACGAACAGGAGCGATTGGTATCAGCATGTCTCTTGGATTATGCCCATCGGTACGATCGGGGCAGTGTTCTGGCTAAAAGAACCGGTATGAGATTAGAACCAAATTAGTACACGCTGTTGAAAATTCAGCGGGGCGGTAGGGGACCCGATCAGATCGGGTACATTCTATTTAAAGTGCAACATTCCAATGAATTCATGAAGATATCCATGGAAGAAGTTGGATATTAAATTGCTATTCACAAATCACATTAGCCGAGCGTCGCAGACTGTTTGAGCTAAAGCAGCAGAAAGTCCCTCTCGGTGATATTGCACGACTGATGGGCCGTCATCGCTCGACAATCTACCGGGAAATCAAGCACAACGGCTTTCTTGACATTGACTGTAAGATGGACGAGGTCGAGTCATAGCGGCTTAAGTTTGCGCTCCACGACCCTTAAGGTAAATCCCAGATCCGCAATCCAGCCGCATTTGGTGCGTCCCGGGAACTGGGCTATCCTCCTACATTGAGCATTCTGGGAATTGTCTTCTTGGATTCTAGTCACCTGAATCTGAAGTTCGGTTCATTGTTTTCTGGCAGAAACGCTTGACCGACGCGAGGATTTGATCGGCAGATTTAACCCATTTGTAGGGTGTGGGGCTTTCGTTGTGTGCTTTGATGAAGGCATTAATGTCAGCCTCGAGTTCTGCTGTTGAACGGTGTGCGCCACGCTGTAACTGCTTTCGCGTCAGTTCTGCAAACCAACGTTCGACCTGGTTAATCCAGGATGCCGACGTAGGTGTGAAGTGAACATACCAATGAGGTCGCCGCGCGAGCCATGCTTTGATCTTAGGTGTCTTGTGGGTTGCATAGTTATCCATCACCAGATGGACGTCTGGCCCGTCGGGCAATTCGGCGTCGATCCGTTTTAGAAAGTCAAGAAATTCAGCGGCTCTGTGACGCTTGTAGCAACGACCGATTACCGCGCCAGTGGCAACGTCGAGCGCGGCAAATAGGGAAGTTGTGCCATTGCGCACATAAGTATGCGTCCGCCGTTCAGGGATACCCGGTGCCATTGGCAGAACTGGCTGCTCACGATCCAGCGCCTGGATTTGCGACTTCTCATCTACGCATAGAACAATCGCCCGATCTGGTGGCGACATATAAAGCCCAACAATGTCCTGGACCTTGTCAACAAACAGCGGATCGGTGGACAGTTTGAATGTCTCCGATCGATGTGGTTGCAAGCCAAAGGCTCGCCAGATCCGCCGGATAGTGGTGTGCGAAAGCCCGCTATTGGCTGCCATCGAACGGATGGACCAGTGCGTGGCATCTGTGGGTATAGTGTTCAACGTACGCTCAACAACCTGAGCAACCTGCGCATCGGAAACCGTTCGTGGTCGACCTGCACGATACTCATCTGTCAGGCCTTCAATGCCATCCTGTGCAAACCGGCGGCGCCACTTACCAACAGTATGTTCGTGAACACCCAGGCGTTCGGCAACCTCCTTGCTGTGCAGACCCTGAGCGCACAGTAAAATCATCTGGCAACGATCTGACAAGGAACGTGGCGCTTTATGCTTACGCACCTGGGATTCAAGGAACTTCTTATCCGCCTCGTTCAGAACGACGAGGTCCGCTGGCCGGCCAATCATGATAAAAACTCCTGTTCCTCTGACAGAAGCTAAACAATATGAGGCTTACTTTAGTTCCACCTGACTAGAGCACGATTGTCTTCACCTACAGCGACGGCGGCCCTGATGCGTTCCTGCGCCGTCATACGGCAGTTTCAAAATGGCAGAGCAAAGAGACGGCGGTATTCGCTACCCTTGGGCGTCAGGCTGGGCTCTCAGCCGCGACGACGTCTTATTCTTTGACCGTATCCTTCTCGCCAACATTCCGTATTCCAGTAATAGACAGGACGAAGGGGAGTAATGCGAAGGTACAAGCAAGCCCCGCTTATTCTCTGAAGCTCGAGCCCTCAGATTCACATAATGCCAGTGAGCTGCATCTCTAAATCGCCAAAACGATTTGTTGCTAAAGGAGCGGAACAGGTTCACAGTATCTATTCCAGCAGCCATTTTACGGGCGTTGCTGTTTGAGGGTTGATTACCCTGGCCCCAAGCGAGGAGGACAC
Organism: Ochrobactrum vermis; assembly: GCF_002975205.1. NCBI lineage: Bacteria > Pseudomonadati > Pseudomonadota > Alphaproteobacteria > Hyphomicrobiales > Brucellaceae > Ochrobactrum > Ochrobactrum vermis. The sequence goes on from NZ_PCOC01000002.1 coordinate 87,631, forward strand.
CATGTCTTCCCTATTTCATTATCCGAAGAAACCCGAATACGCGACCATCGCCGGTTACGTCTTATCAGCAGCCAGCCTTGCCATGATTGCCTACATCCTGGGCGAGGGATTGTTTCGATAGGCCAAAGCAAGGACGGCCAGAAAGGCGGTACTCGAAATGACCGAAAGGACCACGGAAACCGAAATCACATTCACGCATCCGTTTCATTTGAAGTCCCTTTCGGAGCCTTTGGAAGCTGGCACGTATCGCGTGGTCGTTGACGAAGAGTTGATAGAAGGCCTGAGCTTCACGGCGTATCGGAGAGTTGCGATTCATCTTGAGCTTCCAGCGATCTCAGTCGCAATGACCCGCCGCCAGTTCCTTCAGGTATCATCGGCGGAGATCGATGAAGCATTGGCACGTGATGCAGCTAATATGGATGCTGGCCCCAGCGACATCTCCTGATCAGGAGATTGATTGTGCATCGGCAAGCTTCACGTATGGACACCAAGCTTGCGTTAAGTTCCGGGGCGCCATGCTTAATTCCGTTGAGTGCGGGGCGTGACTGCTGTAGCCGCCTTGATGACCATCTTTTTCACCATGCAACGCTTCGGACAGGTGCCGGCTGCCTCAGAGAAAAGCGAACACTCAACCTCGACATTATTGCCGACAGCACAGGATACCTCCTGCTTGCCTTCGCAACGCTGTGACAGATGGTCTTTCCGATCATGCTTCTTCTTGCAGAAGCGGCGTTTCACGTGCCGATGGGAGAAAAGGCCCCAAGTAAGGAAGCTCAGGGCCGGGGTTCGATCGGCTATCAGACTTGTGCGGTTCCGCCGTCAACGAAGACCTCACTGCCGGTCATGAAGCTGCTTTCGTCTGAGGCAAGGAAGAGCGCCACCGCTGCCGTCTCCTCGGGGCGCCCGATACGGCCGAGCGGTATTTGCGCGGCGAAACCTTCCAGGAATGCATCTTCCTCTCCGGGTTTTACCAAGCCCTTGAGTCCCGGCGTCTCCGTGGAGCCGGGAGAAAGTACGTTCACACGGATGCCGGCCCCCTTCAGATCCAGTGCCCAGCTTCGGGCAAAATTGCGGATTGCGGCCTTGGTCGCACTGTAGACGCTGAACGCGGGCGTTCCCATGGAGCCCGTGGTCGATCCGGTAAGGATGATTGATCCGCCGGTCCGCATAAGCGGTAGTGCCTTTTGCACTGTGAATAGCGTTCCTTTGACGTTGACGCCGAACGTCAAATCGAACGACGCCTCGTCGATAGTGCCCAGCGGAGCAAGTGTTCCGAGCCCCGCATTGGCGAACAGAACGTCTATCCGTCCACTCTTCGCGTGCACCATCGCAAACAGCCGGTCAAGGTCCTCCAGACGCGAAACATCGCACTGCACCGCCGTTACGCCGGAGCCGATCGCGTCTACCGTCCTGTCCAACTCCTTCTGGCGACGACCGGCGATAAAAACCTCAGCGCCTTCTGCCACAAACCGTTTGGCGGTCACCAGACCGATGCCGCTGTTGCCGCCGGTTATGACGGCGATTTTACCTTCAAGTCTGCCCATATCGATCTCCTAGAGTATGTTGATTGTTTCGAAATAGGGGCTTGCTTTTATTTCATCCAGTATGCACATTTTGGTAAGTGCCTATTGGAGTATGCGAAATGAACACAACTGGCTTTATCTGCGGACTGGACGCCGCATTGGCTGTCATCGGGGGCAAGTGGAAGCCTTTGATCCTGTTCCATCTTTCCCACGAAGCCCGACGCTATGGTGACCTGAGGCGCGCCATCGGCAGCGTCAGTGACAAAATGCTCATCCAGCAACTGAAAGAACTGGAGGCCGATGGCATCGTCGATCGGTTTGACTTCAAGGAAATACCGCCGAAAGTCGAGTATTCCCTCACTGCGTTCGGTCAGACACTCGCCGGAGCCTTGAAGCCGCTCTGCGCCTGGGGCACAGAACATATGATCGAAGTTGAGAAACTTATGTCACAGCGCGGCACGTCCGCGGCGGAGAACGCCGCCTGACTTCGCGAGTATCTTGCCGGCAAGCCATGGGATGCGTCAGGTGACTATAGCGCAGACACACCGCCCATCTTCATCGCCGACCGACATCAGGCGCGTTAGCGCCGAAGCTCCTTAATCAGATGAAAGGCCGCTTTCCAGCATAGTCGCTCGAAACTTGCCAGTCCCTCTTTCACTCATTCTCAGGCATTGATGCAGGATAAGCGCAACGACCGATTTGATTGCCAGTCAAGAATCGCCGTCGTGGCTTTGTTCCCTCGATTGGCCGTAATGAAACATCCCCATTGCCTGGATAACTCAGGCATAGGGATGTTTTTTGAGTGTATCAAAGAGCCTTCTGCAGCTCCGGCAGCACGGTGAAGAGATCGCCGACGAGGCCATAATCAGCCACCTGGAAGATCGGCGCTTCTTCGTCCTTGTTGATGGCGACGATGACGCGTGAGTCCTTCATGCCCGCCAGATGCTGGATCGCACCGGAGATACCGACGGCGATGTAGAGATCCGGTGCAACCACCTTGCCCGTCTGGCCGACCTGCCAGTCGTTCGGCGCATAGCCCGCGTCGACAGCCGCACGGCTGGCGCCGACCGCAGCACCGAGTTTGTCTGCAACCGGCAGGATCACTTCCTGGAACTTTTCAGCCGAACCAAGCGCACGACCACCCGAGATGATGATCTTGGCCGAGGTCAGTTCTGGACGGTCCGAATCCGAGAGCGCGTTGCCCACGAAGCTCGACAGCGCCGGATCGACCGCTGCATTGACGCTTTCAACTGCAGCCGAACCACCGTCACCCGTTGCCTGGAAAGAGGCGGTGCGGACCGTGATCACCTTCTTGGCGTCGGTGGATTGTACCGTCTGGATCGCATTGCCCGCATAGATCGGACGCTTGAACGTATCCGCCGACACAACTTCCATGATTTCGGACAACTGCATCACATTGAGAAGCGCTGCAACGCGCGGCAGGATGTTCTTGGCCGAGGTCGTTGCCGGTGCGATGACCGTGTCATAATTGGCTGCCAGTGCCACGATGAGTGCTGCCGTCGGCTCGGCCAGACGGTTTTCCAGCGCATCGCTTTCAGCCAGCAGAACCTTGCGTATGCCCTTAAGCTTGGAGGCGGCATCAGCAGCAGCCTTCGCCCCCTTGCCTGCAACCAGAACATCCACGTCGCCGCCGATCTGGGCAGCTGCCGTCAGCGCCTTGGCCGTCTGGTCCGAAAGGGTTGCATTGTCGTGTTCGGCAATAAGAAGAATAGCCATTTATTTCGTCCCTTCCGATTTCTTTAAAGTACGCCGTCGGCCTTGAGCTTCTCGACCAGTTCAGAGACTGAACCGACCTTTACGCCAGCCTTGCGTCCACCCGGCTCTTCGGTCTTCAGGACCTTGAGGCGCGGCGCAATGTCGGCGCCGAAATCGGCAGGCGACTTTTCGTCGAGCGGCTTCTTCTTGGCTTTCATGATGTTCGGCAGCGATGCGTAGCGCGGCTGGTTCAAACGAAGATCGACCGTAACGATAGCCGGGAGCTTGACGTCGATGGTCTGGAGACCGCCGTCAACTTCGCGCGTCACCTTGGCCGAACCGTCGCCCAGTTCCACCTTCGAGGCAAAAGTTGCCTGGCTCCAGTTGAGGAGCGCCGACAGCATCTGGCCGGTCTGGTTCGAATCGTCGTCGATGGCCTGCTTGCCGAGGAAGACGAGGTCCGGCTTTTCCGCATCGACCACGCCCTTCAGCACCTTGGCAACACCGAGCGGCTCAACCGTTTCATCGCTCTTCACAAGGATCGCGCGATCGGCGCCCATGGCGAGCGCCGTGCGCAGCGTTTCCTGTGCCTGAGCAGGACCGACCGAAACCGCTATGATTTCCGTCACCTTGCCCGCTTCCTTCAGTCGGATCGCTTCTTCAACTGCGATCTCGTCGAACGGATTCATCGACATCTTGACGTTCGCAAGCTCAACGCCCGAACCGTCTCCCTTTACACGGATCTTAACGTTGTAATCGACAACCCGTTTCACTGCGACAAGGACTTTGTTCATGATTTCTCTCATATGCAATTTACGTAAATCAGTTTGGCAAGCGTCTTACCCAAGATGTTTGCCAAGTCTCCGCTCCGTTCCGGCCACAAGCCAGCCAAATGGAATTGTCACGACCAGATAAAACAAACCTGCGAGGATCAGCACATCAAGGTAAAGATAGGTCGCGGCGCCAACGCGATAGGCTCTCGCGAGGAGTTCCGGCACGGAGATGGTAAATGCAAGTGCACTTGCCTGAAAGATCAGAATAGCAAACCCCATAAGTGCGGGTACAGCAAAAAGCACGCCCTGTGGGATGACCACAAATCGCATAATGTCTGCGTTTGTCATGCCGAGTGCTAAACCCGCTTCGAATTCCCTTTGAGGAACTGCGTTCAAACCCGCACGTAGAATTTCACTTGTATAGGCGGCAGTAGTTAATGCAAGAGCAACAGCTGCTGCGATGAAGGCACTGGTGTTGATGCCTGCCGAAGGCAGTCCATAATAGACCATTTGGAGCACAACCAGTGCCGGAGCACCGCGGCCAATCTCGACTAGCAGTATCGCCATATAACGCGGCAAACGCATTTTCGTCATCGAAAGGAGGGCAAGCAGCAATCCAAGAGGAAGCCCCATGAGGAGGGCCAATCCTGTTAGCTGCAGGCTCACAACGAGGCCCGCGAAGAGCTGAGGCGCCCATTCGACAAAATTTGCGAGGGTTTCCTTCATCGCGAGAGCCTCCTGCGAAGCCTTTCGTCCAATACACGAGACATAAAGGCGATAGGAATGGACAAGAGAATGTAGATGAGCGCAGCAATGAGGAAGGGAGCAAAGCCTCCCGCCTGAGCTTGTGCCGCCTGGGATGTATACATCATAATGTCACGGACGCCGATTGTTGAGGCCACCGTGCTATCCTTGAGTAGGCTCACAAAGAACGTGGCCATTGCAGGTATAGATACGCGCAAAACCTGGGGTGCGGATACAAACCTTAAAATGTCACTACCCCTCATTCCGAGAGCAGTTGCTGCTTCAGTCTGCCCGCCTGGCAACGAAAGAAAGCCGCCACGATAAATCTCGGCCAGATAGGCTGAAGATACCAACCCCAGTCCGATAATACCGGCCTGTAGCGATGTCAGCCGGATGATGCCGGTTCCCAAACCAAAAAATATTATGAAGAGCCAGACAACAGGTGGAATTCCGCGAGCAACGTCGATAAAAATCCGCGCAAGACCGCTAACCGGTCGAGATTTTGAACGACGTAACAATACCAACGGCACTCCGAGTACCGCTCCCACGGCAAAGCCGCCAACCGTCAAAGCAATTGTTGCGGGAAGGCCTTTGAGCAGATTGAGAAGTAAATCCGTCATCAGTGTCGATCCACAATGGCTCGGAAGAATTTTTGCGTCCGCGGAGAAGACGGATGACGGATAACCTCCGACGGTTTTCCTTCTTCAATGATCTGACCGTCCGCCATCACGATGAGCCGATCAGCGACTTCCGTAGCGAAGGCAATTTCATGCGTGACAACGATCATTGTCATACCGTCCTGAGCCAGCTCGCGCATTACAGCGAGAACCTCCAGACCGAGTTCAGGATCAAGCGCTGAGGTAGGCTCATCGAAAAGCATAACCTCGGGGTCAAGTGCCAAAGCTCGAGCTATCGCGATGCGTTGTTGTTGGCCGCCCGAAAGCCGAGCAGGATAAGCATCGCCCTTGTCTGCTAGATGCACCCGCTCTAGCAACTGTGTAGTGCGGGCATCGGCGTCATTTTTGCTTCGTCCCAGCACGCGCATCTGAGGCAAAGTAATATTCTTACGCACCGACATATGGGGAAAGAGATTGAATGACTGGAAAACCATACCGGTCGAACGTCGCAGCTTCAGCAATTGATCATTCGTCAGCTTGCTGTCGAGGTCAAATTGAAACGCCCCAACTTGCAGTGTTCCAGATACTGGTTGTTCGAGCATATTGATCGTGCGCAGGAAGGTACTTTTCCCCGCGCCACTCGGGCCAACAATGGCAACAACCTCACCCTTTTTAATGTCAAGCGTGACGTTCCTGACAGCATGATAATTACCGTAACGAACATTCACGTCCTGCAAGCGGACAATTGGCTTATTCTGAGACATCTTTCACCCCGTGTTGATGACGGTGTTCTGTTCTTGACTTCCCGGCGTTCCCCTCAGGGAAAGGCAGCACCTTTCCCAAGTTTTATGCCGCCGGAGCATATCGCGCAGCGGCCGGCCGCAATTGTTCGGTTCCCGGAGCAGATACCGGTGCACCATGAAGTGCCCAATCAGTGGCAATCTGACCGATCACTGGCGAAAGCTGGATGCCGTAACCGCCTGCGCCAGCTGCCGTGACAAGAGTCGGTTCGGACGGATCAATAGGGCCGACTAATGGACGCTTGTCGTAGGTCATAGGATAAAGCCCAGCCCAGCCGCGCCCAAGGCGTGCACCGGGCAGATCGGGAACTCGTTCCAAGAGGAGTTCCGCGAGCTCGATACGCGATTGTTCTTCGCACTGATCATTATAAAGATCTGGATTTTCCGGCTCCGAATTCGTCACTTTATGAACTTCAGCGATCAGCTCGCCTGCTTTCTCGTGCCTGAAGTTAAGCCCGGTGCCCTCACCGTTAACGAGGTCCATCACCATGGGCATCGTGTAATCGAGCGGCTGGTCTAGAAGGATGGTAATGGCTTCGTGCCGCTCAGGCTTGACCTGAAGCGTCTGCCCGAAGAGTGCCGCTACCTGTGACGCCCAGGCACCCGCAGCATTGATCACCATATCGCACTCGATTTGGCCTTTAGTGGTTTCGAGCCTATATCCTCCGGCGATCCTCGCGACGCCTTCAAGTTTGCAGAACTGCCTGACCGCACCACCGGCTTCGCGCACCTTCGCAGCCAGCAGTGTGCACAGCTCGTGCGGATCGATGAAACCGTCATCGGGTCCGAAAATTGCGCCAGCCAGACCGTCCGGGTTGAGGTGAGGGATAAGATTGTTCAGTTCGCCAGCTTGATAAACTTTGGAACGGAAACCGGCCTTTTTCTGCATCTCAACTGACTGACGAAAGAGTTCCATTTGCTCGTCAGTTCTGGCAAGTCGTAAATATCCGATGTGATTGATCTGCAATCCCTGGCGCTCAAATTCCTGGAACTGTCGCATTGAATGTTGCCGCAGGAGGATCTCGAAAGGATCGGTAAACTGGGTACCAATTACGCCAACTGATCGTCCACTTGAACCGGACGCGATGGCATTGGCATCGATGACGGTCACGCGGGCGCCTTGCCGGATAAGGTTAACCGCCGAACACATTCCTAAGGTGCCAGCGCCAATGATGACGACATGGGGAGAAGTGGTCATTTCAATTCCTGCTATTGTTTTCGCTGAACCGATATCGGGTTAGAAGTTACGAACCCGATCTGTTCATTTTGCATGCCGCGCTCAATATGACGGGTTGCGTTTCGTAATGTGACACCGTGTCAAGACTGCGAGGCGATGTGTTTGAAAGTGTCATCGATAGCAACAAGTATGGTATACGCATCGGCTTCAGCCATGGGCGTGGATAGGGCGAAAAGCCCGTAGCTCGCAGACAACACTCCTCTATCGAGGAGACCCTTATGGAGAAGGTTGAGCTTGTGACGATCACCTGCGGAAGGATAGACCGAACGATAATCGACGATGTCATTGTCGGTGAAGTGAATCTTGAACAATGATCCGAGCCCCACACAACGACCAGACAATCCCGATTTTCGGAAAATTTCGTTTGTACCGTCTCGCAATATCTCGCCCAGTCGATCCAGATGACGGAAAGATTCTGGCGTCAGTGCTTCCATGGCTGCCAGACCAGCCCGCATCGTCACGGGATTTGCCGTAAAAGTGCCGCCGTGCGGCAGAGCGGGTTTTCCCTTCGTCGGATCAAATACAGCCATCACCTCTGCGCGGCCGGCAACGGCACCCACCGGAAAGCCACCACCGATGATTTTTCCAAGCGAGGTCAGGTCGGGCGTAATGCCCCAAAGCCCTTGAGCGCCGGAGTATCCCAGGCGGAACGAAATCACTTCGTCGAAAATCACAAGCGATCCCGATTGATGTGCCGTTTCGACCAAAGCTTCGAGATAATCTTTTCGCGCCGGAATAAGCCCGGCCCGGTTTGGCATCGGATCAATCAGTACACCGGCAATTTCGTGCCCGTGCACGCGGAAAACAGCGTTTATTGCTTCAATGTCATTGAAGGGGACTGCAATGACATCATCCAGAACCCCTTGGGGCGTCCCTTTTGCATAAGCGGTCGATGCGGGCATATCCCCCCAGTTGCCCGGCGTGCTGTCTAGACTAACTTCGGCGAAATCATAGGATCCGTGATAGGCGCCTTCGATTTTGACAATCTTCGGACGGTTGGTAAAAGCGCGCGCTGCTTTGATCGCCATCATGACGCCTTCTGTACCGGAATTCGCGAAGCGAATTTGATCGACAGAAGGCAATCGCTCGACCAGGAGTTCGGCCAATTCGATCTCACTGATCGTCGGAGCGCCAAAAGCCGTACCAAGAGGAAGCTGCTCGTTTACCGCGTTAATCGCTGCCGGCTGGGCATAGCCATGTATCATGGAGGTGAAGTTGTTGATGCAATCGTAATAGATATTGCCGTCAACATCACGCATTCGGCATCCCTCACCGCTCTGCGCATAGATCGGAAAGGGGTCCATGTAGACGGTCGTGCGCGTATTGCCTCCTGGCATTACCTTTTGTGCACGATCAAAGAGTGCTTGGGACTGAGCGCAGGATTCTGGATACTGTGTCATGAGGTTAAAACTTCGAAAAGGAGGAACTGCGGAGCGTTCTCCGCTCCGCACCAAATGGCTCAACGTGTCATGATCGTGTGACTTTGTTCGCGCATAAACTGGGGCAGGAAATATGCACCTAGTCCCCCCTTGCCACTTACGCCGGTTCCCTTCCAGCCACAGAATGGCTGCGCGCCTGGCCAGGCGCCGGTAGTCGCGCCGCTCGCGCGGTTAGCGTACAGAACGCCCGCCTCTGCATAGTTGAGGAAATGTTGAAGCTCGTTCTGGTCGTTGGTGAAAATACCTGCTGCAAGACCATAGGAAACGTCGTTGCCTTCCTTCAGACCGGCCTCAAGGGAGTTCACACCACGCACCACCACAAATGGCATAAACAATTCATCGCGCGTAAGACTGGATGGACCCGACGTTTCAACAATAGCGGGAACAAAGTAGTTCTTCGGCAAGCCCGCGATTTGTTCACCTCCGAAATGTACGGTACCTTCTGCTTTTGCCTGTCCAACCGCATTGATAAACCGGTCGACTGTTGCATCATTGTAAAGTGGGCCCATGAAGACATCACGCTTGCGCGGATCGGCAACGACAAGTGCCTTCGCAAACTCGGTGCATCGCGCGATGAATTCGTCTTTCACGCTATTATCAACATATACCACCGAGCACGCGGAACATTTCTGACCTTGGAGACCAAAAGCCGAGCGTACCACCCCCTGAGCAGCACGAGCGATATCAGCGTTTGCCGTGACATAGGCCGGGTTCTTGCCGCCCATTTCGGCAATTACGGGCTTCATCCACGGCGAAAGTGCCATGTGCCTGAAGATGCTCATTCCGGTCTTGTGAGAACCTGTAAATGCGACGCCATCAACACCCTTATCTTCGATAAGATTTTCACCGACATCGCCACCACCGAGCACCACATTGAAAACACCTTCAGGCAAACCTGCCTTACGTATGGTCTCGGCAATAAGAAGACCGGTAAGTTGGCATTCTGGCGAGGGTTTAAATACCACCGCGTTACCTGCAAGCAATGCGCCCGTAATCATGCCGATAGACAATGCGAGCGGAAAGTTGAACGGCGCAACGACCGCGAAAACGCCATAGGGACGCAAAATGCTCGTCGCAGTCTCGTGGTCCACAAGTTGGTTCATAGGGCGCACAAATCCGTTGTTTGCCCTCAGTTCTGACGGATAATAGTCGAGCATATCGACCGCTTCTTCCGCCTCGCCTATGGCTTCCATACGCGATTTGCCGACCTCGAAGAGTGCGGCTAGTCCCAACTGGTATTTCTCTTCGGCAAGTACGTCCTTCCAGCGTGCAGCGAATGCGAGCCGTTCATCCAGGCTCGCCGCATTCCAGACTAATGCGCCTTTGCGAGCGGCAACAACTGCTGCACTAACATCGCTTTTCGTGGAAGCGGGAAAAACGCCTAACGTAATTGCGGGATCGATGGGGCTCGCAACGTCTTTTGCCTCGCCCGTCGCAAATGGCGTGGACCATGCCTGACCCAACTGGTTTGCTTCGAAAATTGGCAGGATTTTATCTAGGTGATCATGAACGGGTGAGAAATCGACGCCGATGTTCGAATAGGTGACGCGGGGTAATGGCTGAGTCATCGATAAGTTCCACTTATTGGTATTATTCCCGTATTGTGGTCGGAACTATTTCCAATTGTCAACAGTCCCATTAAACGAAATTAAATCTTATTATCGGAACTCCAAGCCGCTTGACAAACTTTTATAATCGATATTAGTTCCATTTTCGGAGATTAGTACCGATATTCGGTACATAAAATCGGAGGGATATGACGAGCTCCGAGGCAGAGGGCTGCTCACAGAAAATCGACTTCTCAGTCGAAGGTGCACAACAATTCATAAAACGACAATCCAGAGGTTAAAGTAATGAAAACTATGCGTTATTTGATAGCATCGGCAGCGATCGCCTTAGTGACGGCTTCGACGGGGGCAAAGGCCGACACATGCGAAACGAAGTTCAACTTCGAACCGATCAAAGCAGGTGTCCTAACTGTGGCGTTGACGAACACCCCACCCTACTCGGTAGAAAAGGATGGCGTTTCCGGCATCGACGGTGACCTTCTTCAGAAATTTGCGAAAGATAATTGCCTGAAGATCGAGTACGAGATCTTCAGCTATCCTGCCGCAGTTTCGGCGGTGCAGACAGGCCGCGCCGACATTGCTATTGGAGGTTTCTACCGCACCGCTGCTCGTGCAAAGGTGGTAGCGCTCAGCAACGCGGTTTATCTCGACCAGGTTTCGGTAGAGTCCAAAGAAGGTTTCGAGACCGTCGACCAACTCAAGGGCAAAAGTGTGGGAACCGTAGAAGGCTACTCTTGGGTCGGCGATCTGGAAAAGCTTTATGAAAATGTAAAGACCTATCCGTCTTCGCTCAATCTGGCGCAGGATGTTCAGGCCGGGCGTATTGATGCTGGCATTGAAGGTTTTGGCGCCGCCGCTGACCTAACCAAAGGCACCGACGTCAAAGTTAAGCTTTACCAACCGGATCCGCGCGTAAAGGCAACCACCCTGCCTACTCAGACTGCGTTTTTGATGTCCAACAGCAATGCCCCCTTTGCGAGTGCAGTGAATGAAAGCCTCGAGAATTATCGCAAAGCTGGCGCTATTGCCGAAGTACTGACGAGTTACGGTCTTCCGACTTCCGCGGCCGATGTGGGCGACAACAAAGAATATTGATAAGCGGGACCTGTGGCTGCTTCTGCGGCTACAGGTCCCAATGCACATTGGCAGGAGCGTTCCTTTACAGCCGAAAGCTGAAACCTTATTCTAAAACGAAACGCTCTCGTCTCGATGAGACAACACATTTCAGCACCTGACCAGCATAGTTTGCGGGCATCGCACCCGAAGTATGAATTTCCTGCTGTCAAGAATCGGTCTTTAAACAGTATTATCGATCCTGCGGGCTTCTGCACTTTGCTCACCAGCAAAATTTACCTAGCCTCAAACGGAACCGAAATTGACACGTCACCCAGGGCACAGAAGATTGAACGAATGACCGATGCTACGCAAAAAGATAGTCCGCTCGAACGATATATTGCTATTATGGAAACCGTCGCACCGTTTGCCGAGGGACTTACAGCCGTCGAGTTGGAAACGGCACTCGATCTTCCCAAAACGACGGTGAATCGCTTGCTTCACACTTTGATTTCAAGCGGGATGATCAGTACGCAGAATTCACGGAACCGAACATTCAAGCTCGGCGAGCGACTCCTGAAACTACTTCACACCTCTCCCGATACGGGTTGGCTTGTGACGCTGGCGCAAAAACCACTGCAAATATTGGCCGAGAAAACCGGTCAGTCGGCGTTTATATCAAAGTTCGATGGCAGGGACATTCGTTCGGTAACGTGTGTCGCTCCGGACACCCCGGTTCGGACCTATGTGATGCCCGGCATGGCTATGCCTATCAATGCGACCGCATCAGGTAAAGCAATCATGGCCTTTCAGTCACCTGAAACTATCCAGCAACTCCTCACTCGAAATCTGGTGCAATTCACAGATCAAACGAAAATCGGCCCGGAAGCTCTTTTGGCGGAATATGCCGATATTCGTGAACGCGGTTTTGCAACAGATCTGGCAGAGCATGTGGCTGGTCTGGGAACTATAGCATTTCCTATTCGTCTTGCACGCGCCCCGGTGGTTTACGCTGTCGGCGTAACAGGACCATATCGCGCCGTCATTGAAGAGGATTTCGATGGTCATTGTCGGGCAATTAGTGACACCGCACAGCGGCTCGCCAAGCTGATGCAGCTTCGTGGTGCGGAACTGCACGACCTTCGCATCAACGAATTAGAAGATGAACAGAGTTCATAAATCTCCGACCCATCGCTGGCTCAATGTATCAGCGATGGGCTGGACTAACCGCGTCGGCTTGAAGCAATGTTGCGTCATGCCTAGCGTCCGAATTCCAACGGACACCCGCCAGAACCGTTCAATGCGCGTAAGATGGATCCCGCTCGTCAAGAAGCCGACACATCTCGGAGAAATGAGCAAATGGCATTTCCCTGTAATCTTCCCATTCCAGGGCGGTTTTTTCGGCGAGTTCATCAGGCATGATATTAAGCGGCTGATTTGTGGAGTAGGCCAGGATCAACGTTTTGCAGGACCTCTCCAGAAAATAAAGTTCATCATAGGCTTCAGCGACCGTCGCCGCAGTTACCAATATGCCGTGATTGCCCATTATCATCGATCGTTTGTTCCCCAACGCCTGAACAAGCCGCTTGCCCTCTTCGAGGTCGTCCGCAATGCCACCGAATTCAATGTCGATAGCGATGCGATTGAAAAAGCGTGCCGTATTCTGGTCGATCGGCTTGATTTGTGGATCAGCGAGAGCGGCAAGCGCTGTCGCATAGGTCGAATGTACGTGCAGGATGCAACGAGCATCAGGGCGAGCGGCATGTATGCAGCCATGGATCGTCCAGGCAGAAGGATCCGGAGCATCACTACGCGCCATCGTTTGCTCATCATCGACGTTGAGGACTAGCAGATCAGAAGACTTGACCCTAGAAAAATGACGCCAGCGAGGGTTCATAAGAAATCGTCGGCCATCGTCAGAGAGTGCCAAGCTGAAGTGATTAGACACGCTTTCATGCCAGTCATTCAGCGCAGCAAGACGGAACGCTGCGGCAAGCTCTATTCGCAAAGTCGCTTCATCCTTTTTTTGCCATTCGTTACCGATGTTCGAGTGTAGCGTCATGTCTCTTTGTCCTGTTGATCAAACGAAATGTAATTCTGGAAGTGTCGATGGAGACAGGATTAGACGCGTCACAAACTCACGGGAAACGAAATACCAACATAGTGAACATGACGGAACATCATCATGACCGCATTTAGAGTTCCCAGTATAGAACTGCTTCAGACGTTCATCGCGGTCTTCCAATGCAGAAACTTTTCAACGGCGGCTGAGAAACTGCATCTGACTCAATCTGCTGTGAGCCACCGCATAAAACGCCTGGAGGACGAGCTTGACGTGGTACTATTTGATAGATCCCCGCATAACGTTAACGCAAGCGAAGCGGGAGATAGACTATACAGCGATATTCATTCTACATTGAACACGCTCGAAAATGTCTTCAGCAAAATTCAGCAAAATGCCAACCACACGCGTCTGGAAATCGAAGTCGAACCGGCTTTCGGAACGAAGTGGCTCGCACCGCGCCTGAAATCGTTTCTGTTAGAACATCCCCACCTGAAACTTCAGATAAACCTGTCAGACAAAAAACTGGAATTCTCTGGCAATACAGAGATTGCGATAAAATGGGGTCATAAAAACAGCTGGCCTGGGTTTTATTGCGAACCACTAATGGATCTGACCTTTACCCCAATGTGCTCCCGTTCATTTTTGAACGAGCATGGTCAAGTAACGATAGAAAATTTGGCTCGCTTTCCTTTGCTTCACGATCGAGACTACGGCGAGTGGGCAAGATTAGCCGGAAGCCTTGATCTGGCGGCTCTGGACTTCCGAAAGGGACATATAATTGGCGATACCGCTTTATTGGAGCAGGCGGCTATCGAAGGCAATGGGATTGCTCTCTGCGCTCTGGAATTGACTGAGAACGCCGTTCAGCGTGGTGATCTTATCCCGCCCCTACTCGATTTGAAGATAAGAAGCGACAAGTCATACTATCTGTTGCGGCATCAGTCGATTAAACCCACTATCATCGGCGCACAGTTTTCCGAATGGCTTCATCAAACGGTGACTTGAACATGATGCCTAAATCCTTCGCCTTGAAGGGATGTGAATCTGAGGCCCGTTATTTTCATACTCTATGTGCAGAAATTTTAATTTTTTGCAGAGACTTAGCAGTTTCATTCGTTAGTTGCGGCTCGCCGCTCCTTCGCCAAAACCGGCTGCCTGTTTGTAAAACCAGCGATCTTGATGAGTGACGCTAGCAATCCAACCAGCGCTAAAGCACTTGCCGGTACCAGCATAGCCGCGACAGGCGTCCCGACCGCATCTGCAACCCACGGCATGAGATTCTGGGCAATGAACCCGCCGAGATTACCGATTGTACTGATCGCTGCGATAGCCATGGCCACGCGCTGCCCGGAGAAGAATAGTGACGGCAGGAACCAAAGACAAGGAAAGAGCAGTGATATGCAGGGCGTGCCGATGGACATCGCAACCATACGCATCCAGTTCTGAGGGAGCGTGGTGCTGAGATAGAAGCAGATAAGTCCGAGGCACGAAATGGCGACCATTGCGGTGAGCACCGTCCTTTCCTTACGCAGATGACGTGGCACCAGAACCAGAGCAAAAGCTCCGATAACCCATGGAATCGCGCTAAGAAGACCGTTTTCTGTTCCCGATACGCCAAATCCCCGTACCACAGTTGGTAGCCAATAGATCACACCGTAGAGCGATGCCAAGATGAGCATGTAGATAATGGCAAGCAGAAGCACTCGCCGGTCCCAGATCACAGCAAGCGGATTACCGTGCTGTCCATCTGGGGTTTCATTTCCGAGCCGTTCCAGCAACCACTTTCGCTCCTTGGTGGAAATAAACTTTGCATCGTCGGGGCCATTCGGCAGATAGATAAGGACGAGTGGGGTTAACAGGACTGCCGGCAGCCCAGTGGCGAGAAATACCCACTGCCACCCAGCAAAACCGAGAAAGCCATTGAGATCGAGCAAGAAGCCGCTGACGATAGAACCAAACAGGTTGCCGAATGCACTACCCAAGGTCAGAAAGCCAAGAACGCGAGCGCGGTATTCCTTGGGAAACCACAAGGTGAAGTAATAGATTATCCCCGGATAGGCTCCCGCCTCAGCACATCCGATCAGAAAGCGGAAAGCCGCAAAAAGGCTACCCGACGTTACCCAGGCCGTGGCAATTGTTAAAAGTCCCCAGGTCAGAAGAATTCGCGCCAGCCACAGCCGCGCCCCAAAACGGTTGACCGCGTAAGCACTTGGAATTTCAAGCGCCAGATAGCCTATGAAGAACAAAGACGAAGCAAGTCCATAGAGTTGTTCTGTCATGTCCAGTGCGGACACCATCTGCAGTTTTGCGAAGCCTACATTGGCGCGGTCAATAATCGCGATTAGATAAATAAAGACGACGAGCGGCACGATCCGCCAGGTAATTCGCTGAAAAAGCTTCTTTTCGTTGGCGGTGTATATCGCTTGTGTCACGCTTACTCTCCCCTTTCCGTTCGCGTCAGTGTGTGGGCGGATCACCGTGGGATATGATTGCGCCAGTTGTCTCGACGTTCCTGCATCTGTGCGAAAGTCTTGCGGTTGTCGGCAGCTTTGCCGACGAGTTCTTGCGCGGTTAATCCCTTTCGCTTCAGATAATCCTCAAGCTCCACCACTGCATTCGCCAACACACTGTATCCCCGCAGCATGACCTGCGACGACATTTCGATGGCAGAAGCGCCCGCCAACATCATCCGTGCTATATCAAGGCCGGACTGGGCGCCATTTGTGCCAATCAAAGGCTTGCCGTCACCAAGCTTGTGGCGGGTGAGAGCGAGCCAATGACAGGTCAATGGCAAATGCCAGGTTCCTCCGACCCCAAGTGTGGTATCGAGGACAGGTTTGTGCGTTTCAAGGTCGGGAATCAGTCCAAGAAGTCGTCCCGCCATCACCACAGCATTACCACCCGCGTCAAAGGCCGCGTCTGCAAGATTTGGCACACGCTCACTTTGTCCGGTGATTTTTATCCAGAGCGGAATGGATATGGCCGAACGCACAGTATCGACGATTTGTTTAATGCGCGCCGGATCGAGTTCGGTAGACACCGCGTCCTTGGCCGCCTGACTGGCGTAAGGTGTACCGATGTTAAGCTCCAGCACGCGTACGCCTGCGGCTTCTATCTGCTTTGCCATGGTAACGGCGTGTTCTAGATCGGCGAGAATTATGCTCGCGACAACGATAGCATCATCCTTGCTAGCTTCATGATCAAGCCGGGTAGTTTGTTCAAGCCAGGCGTCGAAGGGTTGGGGCGTCAGACCGGAACGACAAGCTATAAATGCATTTCGCGGAGCTGCTGCGTTCCAAGCAATACGCTCCCAGTTTTCATCAAGGACCGCATATTCGGCCTGTTGTAACTGCAAGCGGGCGGCAAGAGATTCATTGGTGGATTTGACGACAACCGCGCTCGCTCCCGCCTTGATTGCGCGTCGAACGCCATCAGCGTCAATCAGGTGTTCAGCCGATCCTGCGATGACCGGGTTCTTCAACAGAACTGAACCAATCCGCGTTTCCAGTCGTGCGTTTGCCATGACTTTCCATTTCTTTTTGCCGCCCACCACTATTTCCAGGATAAAAGGTAGACATACCGGGAATGCGTTCCTCAGCTCTCATTTTGCGGTAGCGGATAGTCGTCCGCGTTGAGGACCCAACCGGTTTTGAGCGAAAAATCCATCCGAGGCGGGCAAAAAATATCCACAAGGTCATTCTGGTCCTCGCTCGTCGCTCTGGTCGTGTGAATGACCGGAGGCGGAATGACGAGCGCCGAAGGCGAACTGACCTCGATTGCCTTGTCCCGTCGCCAATCGTTCATGTCCGTAGTCCAAGGCCAGCGCAAATGGTGGGTGAAGCGCCCAGCCATTGCAAGAGAACATTGTTCGAAATCATCGTGATGATGCGGTGACATCTTTGCAGGATCGCGTGGCCCAATCTGAGCTGGAAGAGCATTGACCATGAATGTCGTGCAGCGAAAAATTCGACCAAAGCGGCCCGGTTCATCGGGAACGTCCAATGAATAGGAGCGCACTTTCCAACCGCCAGCAGGCTCGGGCCAGGACTGGAAGGGCGGAATATGGTCCCGGGGCGTGTCGTAGGCGTGCGTATTTGGCGCCATCGCTACGAGGTCTTTAGACGCGACTGTGAAGAGCCGCACCGCGCTTCCGCCCATAGGAAAGGTGATGCGACTGTCGCCCGGTGGAATAAATGCGATAGAGTTGCCTGCTACCTCCGTTGTCACCCCATTCCACTCAACCGTGGCGGTGTGCTTCTGATCTGCGAGATAAAGGACATACTCGTCGGCTTGAGCTTCGCGTGCGACTACCGTTCCCCGTTCAAGCTCGGAATAGGCGAGAACAAAGTTGCATCCACGCAAGAACAATGTTCGCTCGCCGGGAGCCGTATGATCAGGAGACGAGTTATAAAACTCCGCCAGCTGTTCTTCGGCGATAAGACCGGTGGGGTTCGGCTTGGATGCGGCAGCAAAAAGGTCTGCTCGCGGATCCTTGTCCTTAAACATTGGATTTCCTTTCATTCCCTGGCTGTTGCCAGCATTTGCGCTGCTGATTTGCGCAACAGCGCCTGATCTGATCCGCACACGAAGACGGTGACGCCAAGCTTGTGCCAGCGCGGAATATCAGCGGCATTACCGACAAATAGTCCGACAGCAACGCCGGCCTTCTTACCAGCGTGGATAACCCTTTCGATGGCCGTATCAAGTTCCGCTGACGGAAAACCCGCCCCCATGGATTGCGACAGATCGGCAGGGCCGACGAAAAGAACATCGACATCCGGTTCCTGGGCGATGTCATTCAGTCGATCCAGCGTCGCTTGATCTTCGATTTGCGCCATCACTACGTTTTGCGCATCACAATGGGCTCGATATTCGGCGATGCCATACCCTCCATAGTTGCCAGCGCGTGGCGAAGGAGAAAGGCCGCGTTTGCCCCGGGAAAAGCGGACAGCATCACAGACAGCGGCGGCCTGCGCCGCATCCATGACATGAGGAACCATGACGCCTTCAAGGCCGAGATCGAGAAGCGGCGCAATCCAGTCGGTGGAGTCACCCCACCGACGAGAGAGAAGCGGTAGACCGGCAGCACGTCCGGCTAACGCCAGAATATCCATCTGGGCAATGCTTATCGGGGCATGTTCCTGATCGACGACTGCGAAATCGAGGCCCGCAAAGCCGAGAATCTCAACGATATGCGGTGCGGGCGTCTTGATGAAACTGCCTATCAGCAGTTCACCGTGCCGGATACGAAACCGTAAGTTGGGTTGTGTTATATCTGAAGGCTGTTTCACCTGACACATCCTCAAATTGTTTGTGTTCCGGCGGCGCCGCCAACAGTGCTGTCTTCTTTTCCGGCAATCGGCTGCTCTTCCTCGAAACTCAGGTCGCGACCGTTGGTTTCGGGAAGAAGTGCGATGGCCACAAGGACGAAGATGTAGGCTAGCATGGCGCACAGAGCCATTGCGTCGCGCAGCGGCAGGAAACTGCCGGTCGCCATCATGCCGACAATTGCGGGGCCGAAAGCACCTGCAGCGCGTCCGAAATTGTAACAGAATGCCTGTCCGTTACCGCGGATGGTATTGGGGAAAAGCTCCGTGAAATAGGGTCCAAGTGCGGCATAGATTCCAAGCAGTGAGAAGCCGAGCATGAAATTGATGACGAGAGAGAGCACGCCCATCGGTGGGGTATAAAGAAAGATCGGAATGATGATCCAGTTCAACACAGCGAACAGGAAGAAATTGCGGCGTCGTCCGATCAGATCGCAAAGATAGGCCGCAATGATATAGCCGACGAACGAGCCGAAGGTCATGACAAAAACGTAGTAACCAACGGTGACCGATGAAATCTGGTAATGCGACTTGAGGAAGGTCGGCAGCCAGATCAGGATGGAAAAACCTCCGCCCTGAATGCCAAGCGCCAGCAATGAACACAGGATCGTTGTCTTCAGATAGCGGGGGTGGAAAATCACAAATGGGCTGATTTTCTCTCCACGATCGGCAAGCGCCTTGCGTGTCTTGAGAAAAACTTCAGGTTCCTCGACGCCACGCAATCCCCAGAACACCCAGAATGCTGGGAGCGCGCCGATCCAGAACATCCAGCGCCAGGCATTTTCAGGTGGCATGGTTGCAAACAGGACTGACGACAACAATGCGGCAAAGCCATAGCCCACAGCGTAAGCGCTTTGCACATTGCCAACCGCTTTGCCGCGATAGGCAGGTCGGATCACTTCGCCCATCAGCACCGCGCCAGCTGCCCACTCACCGCCAAAGCCGATGCCTGACAGAATGCGGGCGACAAGCAATTGTTCGTAGGAGTTGGCGAAGCCACTGGCAATCGTAAAGACTGTGAACCAGGCAATAGCAATCTTCATGACGGTGACGCGGCCGATACGGTCGCACATAATACCAGCGATCCATCCGCCTATTGACGAGGAAATCAGAGCCGATGTTCCAAGCCAGCCAGCCTCACTGTTGGTAATTGCCCATAACGCTACCAGTGTCGGGATCAAAAAGCTGAAGAGCTGTGTGTCGAGAGCATCCGTTGCCCAGCCGACATAGCAAGCGTGAAAGGTCTTTCGTTCGGGAGCATTAAGCTCGCGATACCATTGAAACATGTTGTCCTCCCAAAGCCCGGGCTTACTGCACCCGGCTTTTCCCAAAGGCGAATATTGTCCCTAATCCTCTTTGTCAGGGCTGGCTGGAGCAATCGATTGCTCAGCCGTTCAGTCCGAGAACATCGGCGGCGTTTTGCGCCACCATGTCGTGGATGTCTCCATCGCGATAGCCAAGCTCAAGGCAAGTCGCGACGCCACGGCGGAAGCCTTCCAGGGGGCTATAGGTTCCAACCTGTCCAAGGTCCGAGCAAAGAATGGTGCGAGAGGTACCGACTGCGTCGATATGCGCCCGGAAATCCTGCCTGTCGCGTGTCTGGAATTTCGAACCGTCGAGGAAGAAGGCCAGCGAATGTTCGACATAGGCTCCCATGTCCGCAATCTCGCGGGCATCGTCGGGTGTAGCGCCGACGATGTCTTCAGGATGGGTGAAGACCAGGCGTTTGACGCCACGTTTCAACGCCTCTGCGAAAACGGTTCTGGTTTCCGACACATGAATATGGCCGCTTGCAAGCACCATGTCGTTGGCCGCAACAACATCAAGGACATCGAGAAGTTCGGGAAGCATTTTGCCGTCGGCGCCGAAAAGCGGCACGGCGGTTGCCGGGCGCATTTTTTGGGTAGAGGCTGGGTGCGCCCAGCCGGAAGTCTTTTCCCAACGAAGATGATTTTCTGCGGCCAGTGTGGGAAGCCATACGATTTTCCCGCCAAGTGCTGCGGTATGCTCGACCGCATAGGGATTAAGCCCGCCAACCACATTGTTGAGCACAATGCTCGAATAGATCTTCGTTGTTAGTTCCGGGTGGTGTTTCCGGATCATCTGTGCCGCAACGACACCGGAATAATCGTGATCCTTGGTAACAGCCGCAATGAAGCCGGCTTCTGACAACTGGCGCGCCAGTTCGAGATGATCCAGAGCTCTTGGGGCAATTGACGGACCGCTATGGACATGGGGATCAACGCCGCCACACAGAATATCACTGATCTGATGGTGAAGCTCATCGGCGGCTGTATCGGCGGTCGTCATTTCATCCTCCTCATTCCAAAAAGCTACGTCAGCTGAAATCCAGGCTGTTCGGGCCCGGCGGCGTTTCACGACGCTGTTTGCAGAAACCGCATGTTCCGTTCAACGGAACGTTGTTCTGATTTTTATCGCCCAATCGTTTATCAGTGTCAAGCGATATGATTGGGCGAACCGTTCGCTTGAGGCGGGAGGAACGGGAAACGCATGGAAGACAGGAACGCGGCGGAGCCACCAACATTCCCTGTCACGGTTGTTTTCACGATGAGAATCGCTCTGTATAAACGCGCAAGGAACATCGATTGAGGATCTGGCATGGTTGATGACGAGGAAAAAGACGGTGGTAACCTCCAATCCGTAGTTCTAACAATGCAGGTATTGGAGCAGGTCGTCCGCACACCTAAAGGCGTCGGTGTCACCAGCCTTGCAAAAGCCTTAGACACCAGCAAAAGCCGCATTCATCGGCATTTACAAACACTCGTGCGTCAGGGTTATGTGTTTCAGCATGAGGATTCGGAGCGATATGAAGTCGGTCACAGACTAGTTTCATTGGTGCAATCCGTGTCTGATAACGCAGGCATGGTGCACGCCGCCTACGATCCACTTCTCGAACTGCGTGATGCGCTTGGCCATTCCGCGGTCGCTTCTCAGCTCACCCCCGATGGCATGCTAGTCATTGCGACGGTTCCCGGTCGCTCACCGATTGAAATTGGCGTGCGTGTCGGATCGCTGTTGTCGTTTCATAGCTCTGCGCAAGGTAAGGTCGCCGCAGCATTTTCGTCCGAGGCCTTTCAATCCCGCGTACTCGCGGGGCAGCTCCAAGCCTTCACGCCCTCAACGATCATTGAACCCGCCATTTTGGAAAAGGAATTCGTCGAAATCAGGCGTCAGGGTTGGGCAGTTGCACCTCATGAAACGGCTCTCGGGTTGAACACGCTTGCAAGCCCCGTGTTCGACGCATCGGGCATAGTGTGTGGGGCAACCGGCATTGTCGACATGGTGCAGTCAATCGGCGCAGCGCCAACGGAAGAGCAAATAATGAGAACTGTTGAGGCGGCTCGCAAAATCTCGAAGCGCCTCGGGTATCAGGTAAAACATTAGGGATTTACACAGAAACATACTCGAACAACCCTACAACGGGAACTCACTATCTGATTGCCAGTCAAGAATCTAACAGTTGACCGGAACCATGACTACTTCGTCTTGAAGGGATTGACCCCGCTTATTGAAAAGCGAATTCAATTGGCTGCTACCACCTCCTTCACAGCAGCTCGGTTTGCTGCCATGGTAATGATGATCGCAGCGATGATGCTTGACACGGCACTGGCGGCAATCGGAATGAAATAGCTGTGGCCAACATCATATATGAAACCTGCCGCGCTCGGTCCAACAAGGGTTCCTATGGCAACGCTCGTATAGAGCACGCCAATAACACGGCTGGCTTGTTGTGTGCCGAACAGGTCGGCAACTACGGCTGGAAGGATTGCGACCCAACCTCCATAGAATACTCCGAATAAAACAGCGAACAGGGCGAGCGGGTAGAATGATGAGCTAGCCGCCCATATTACGAGAGAGGCAGCCATACCGATATACATGGCAACGAGGAACCGTTCCCGACCTACCTTGTCGGCAATGCCGCCGAGAAAGAAGCGACCAACCGTGCTGCCGATGCCTATCACACCGAGCAGCCACACTGCAATTGTCGGGGTAACCCCATGATCGATCGCGTAACGCGTAAGATGAACAAATGGGACGAACACGCCAAGTGAGCCAACGAGGGATGCGATATATAGCTGGATGAAACGCCGTGTCCGAATGATCCGTGCTACCAATAAACTCGACGGCGGGGAATGTATCTGCAGAGTGGGTGCGTCGCGTGCGCCGTCCGGCTGCTGTCCTCGTTTCGCTGGGTCATCCTCCATCAGTGATGCTGCCAGAAGCCCGAGTACGATCGCGATGAGGCCGAGCACCGTGTAGGCGCTGCGCCATCCGACGGTCGAGATCAGCCAAATTGCAAATGGCGGCATAACAAGCGTCCCAACTCCGATGCCGCTGACCGCAAGACCGGAAGCAAAGCCGCGACGAATGACAAACCATCGCTGCACCGCGCCAAGAGCAGGCACATAGGCACTACCAACGCCAAGGCCGATGCCAATGCTATAGGCCGCATAGACCTGAATAATGGATTGCGCCCGCCCGGCCAAGATAAGCCCTGCGCCCAAGAGGATCATCCCGACCGCAGAAAGAACCTTCACACCGTACCGGTCGGCGAGCGGCGCGGACACGATACCAAGTCCGAAATAGAGAAAGCCCGCGAGTGAGAAGACAAGTGACACCGATCCGCGCGACGCGCCGAACTCGTGCTGAAGTGGTTCAACAAACGAACTGAAGGTATAGGCACTTCCGAAACCGACGAAGGTTATGGTAAAAGCTGCCACGACCACGAGCCAGCCATAGAAAATTATGAACGGCTGCTTCCTGGAGATCATATTAGCCCTCCATTATTTCGATGGAGCAGCGTTGGCATGCAACGTAACAGGACGGTAATTCGGCCCGCTTTTTCGATGCGTATTTCCGTGTTCCAGACTTGTGTGGTGCTTCCCGCATGAACTCGATGCACTTCCCAACATATGAAATGGTTGCGTACAGCTCCGATGAAGTTAGTCTTCAGTTCTACCGCCGCGAAACAGGGCGCGCCGTCGGGCAAGAACGACAGACAGCCAGATTCGCGCGCGGAGCCAGTCAATGTGGCCACAGTTGCACCATTTAGTCGTCTGTGAGGAGAAAGGTGCTTCGGCATTACTTCGACTGGTCCACGAACCGAGCTCTTGCGAACTTCAAGCCGTTCAAGATCGAGTATGCCTTCGAGGCAGCCTCCGAAAGACGCCAAGACTTGCTCGAGCCGGTTCATCGCTTCGTTTCCGCAACACAAAAGCCAGCCTCATTTCCACCAAGGTCCGGGTGGCGGCGATGCCAGTCCGTTACACTCTGGAACGCTGCACCAAGACTAAATAGAGTGCTTTCATCGAATGAGGCTGATACCAATTGCAGACCGATCGGCAACCCCTCCGTCGAGTATCCCCCGGGAAAAGCAAGTGTCGGGTGCCCGCTCATGTCGAATGGGCAGGTGTAGCGTTGCAATTTCGCGATCAGTTCAGGTTGTTCACCCAACGTCGCGATCGTCTTTAGTGTGAGAGGGGCAAAGGGATGGATCGGTGTCAGCACGGCGTCAACGCATAAGAGCAGCGTTTCGACGTCCCTCCGAAACACTGCTCGGCGCAGCAATATCTTTTGATACTCTATACCGGAAATGACCATTCCGGCTTCGATCACCGATGATAAGACGGGCCCATATTGCTTTCTATGGACTGGGTAGGACGCTTGATGGGCTACAGCTGCCTCGACCGCGCAATTTGGCGTCCAATCGGCCACGATCTGCTGAACATCGGGAAATGACACCTCAACAAGCTCCACGCCAAGGCCGGAGAAGACCCTACAAGCTTTAGCCAACGCCGTCTGAATCTCGGGATTGACGTCTTCGCTATTCCAGCGTCGATCTACTCCGATACGTTTACCCCGCACATTGGCGCACGTATCGGCAAGGAAATCGTCAACTGGACGAAGACTTGTTGTGGGATCATCCTCATCATGCCCTGCTATTACCTTGAGCATGGCTGCGACGTCGACCACGCTTCGGGCGATCGGCCCAAGATGATCCAATGAAGGTGCTAGCTCGAACGCTCCGTAACGACTGACACGGCCCCAGGTTGGTTTGATGCCGCTTACGCCGTTAGCAGCCGAGGGCCAGCGAATGGAGCCCCCGGTGTCGGAGGCAATAGATCCGAAGCATAGGCCCGCTGCGGAGGCGACGGCCGAGCCACTGGAAGAAATACCCGCCCAATACTCGCGATTCCAGGGATTACAAACCGGGGGTATCGAAGGATGATAATCCGAATAAGCCCCTTCGGTAAGTTGGGTTTTGCCGATCAGCACTGCGCCCGCTTCTTTCAGTTTTCGGACTACGGTCGCGTCGCGTGTCGGAACAAAATCTCTATGAACCACGGTTCCGGCTGCAGTAGGGGCGCCCTCGACCCAGCAGAGGTCTTTCACGGCAATGGGAACACCGTGGAGCGGCCCTCGATGTATTCCTTCCGCGATCTCCCGATCTGCCGTTTCTGCCTGGAGGAGTGCGCTGTCGCTCAAAACGCACGCATACGCGTTCAAGCCGCCATCTATCCGTTGAATACGCTCCAGAAGTCCTTCAGTCACTTCGACAGAGGTTAGTACTCTCCTTGCGATAAGCCCACCAACATCGATCAGATCACGGAATTCTACCTCGAAAGTCATTCGTCTCAGGCCCTTCTCACCATGCATGCGCGACAGTCCGCACTATCTTATGATTTAGATAATATAGACACCTCTCTAGCCGGAGCTGCGTTGACGTGTCTGATAAGAGACATTAATCTCTCATTGCGTTGTTGAACAAACCAGAAGACTTAAACCACAAGAGTTAGATTTACTAATTCATGATCCGTCGACTCCCCCCTCTCAATGCGCTCAAGGCGTTCGAGGCCGCTGCCCGTCACCTGTCGGTCAAGCTAGCCGCAGAGGAGTTGTGCGTGACACCGGGAGCCGTCAGTCAGATGCTCAAGGTTCTTGAGGAGAGCCTGGGGGTAAGGCTTTTTGATCGTGTGACGCGGGGAATCTATTTGACCGACGCTGGCCGCGACTATCTCCCTTCTATACGCAATGCGTTCCGTCAGATCGCCGATGCGTCCGAGCGTATAGCGGCCCAGGCCGACTCCGGTCTACTCACCGTTGGCGCCACGCCTTTTTTCGCATCCGCTTGGTTAGTCCCGCGATTAGCGTCCTTTCGCGAAGCGCAGCCTGACATCGATCTCCAGATTGTCACAAGCAACGCACTCGTCGATTTTTCTCGCTCGGAGGTGGATGTTGCCATCCGGCACGGGATGGGCCGTTATCCCGGACTTCGCAGCGATCGCGTGTTGGCGATCGAGGTGATTGCTGTGGCGACAGCTGATCTGGTGAAGGAGTTGGGTATTCCAACTCAACCATCTGAACTCGCACGCTGGCCACAAGTTCACGATGCCGAGCGACAGGGTTGGAGTCGTTGGTTTGAAGCGCACAACGTATCCGAGCGGATAGCAGCACGCGGCCCGTCTTTCAACGACAGTGGACTGTTGCTCAAGGCGGTTCTTTCTAGTCAAGGCGCAGGACTTTTGCCCGCAGCCCTGGTCGAGGACGAACTGACGAATGGACAATTGATCCAATTGCTCCCCGCCACGAATATGGAGCAATTCGCTTACTATCTCGTCTGTCCCGATAACAAACAGCACGCGCCGAAGATTGCCGCCTTCCGCGATTGGATACTGAGTGCATAGGCCCGACTTGGTCAGCGCTTTCGCTACACTCGGCATAATCAACCAAATCTGAAATGACGGTATCGACGTCACCTCGCGAGACGACCGCTTTGAGGCAAAGAATTACTTCGCTTCTTGTCCGACATTGCACACAAACCCGCATCAACGAGGAATCGAATGTCGCGCCATGCGTTGGTGCCGTTGCGAACGGCCCAATCCAGCTGCTCGGCGGCTTTATCGTCGTGACAAATATTGGTTGAGAACCACATATCGACAAGGTCCGTCTTGTCGTGAAACGCTCCCGAATCCGTAATATTCTTCTGACTGTAAAGCTGCCAACTACCCTAACCGAGAGCGTATCGCGCAGATGCCCTGGCACGAACGGGTCGATCTGTCGCCGACCGGTCATACAGCGATACCCAAATATTTCTAATGCCTGCTTCGAGATATCGTCGTTTGTCGGGCGAGCACATAGCTATTACGCCTCTCAACCACGCGGTTTATGTCCGTCAACATCTGAGAGAAAGATTTAGATATGAGAAAAATATCGGTATCGGTGCTGGGATTGGCTTTCGGCATGATCGGCAACTCGATCGACGCTCATTCCACACCAGTTGACTGGAGCGAAGCGACAGAGACGTTTAAGATTACCGACCACGTCTATTATGTCGGTACGCGCGGCCTGGCTTCCTACCTGATTGTCTCGAACCAGCAGGCAATCCTACTCGACGGAACGCTGGCAGAGAATGTCAAGCCGATCGAAGACAATATTGAAGCCTTGGGGTTCAGCCTTAATGACGTGAAGATTATCCTGAGCAGCCACGCGCATTACGATCACGTCGCAGGAATCGCGCAGTTAAAGCACGATACAGGCGCGACATTCATGGCCATGGAGCAGGACGTTCCCGCGCTTGAAACCGGCATACCGGAAGGCGACACCAACTATGGCGTGGTCCGGTTCCCTGCGATCAAGGTGGACAAAACACTGCATGACGGCGACGTCGTCACGCTTGGCAACCTTCGTATGACCGCCACGCTAACGCCCGGTCATACGAAAGGCTGCACGACATGGTCGCTGATGGACACCGATGCGGGCGCGAAGCGGCGGGTCATTTTCCCCTGTAGCGTCAGTGTTGCGGGCAATGCTCTTGTCAGCAACAAAGGCTACCCGAATATTGTGCAGGATTTCCGCACCAGCTTTCAACGGCTCGACGCCATGAAGGCCGACATTGTACTGCCCTCACATCCGCAAGTGACCAACCTGTTCGAGCAAAAAGCCGGGAGAGATGACGGGGACATCAACGCCTTTGTCGAACCCGGCCTGCTTCAGAAGATCGTGGAGCAGTCGCGCCTCGCCTTCGAGAAAGAACTCAAGCTCCAACAGAATTAGAATTATTGGCAAAGCGGATATATACCATGAATCGGCATCGCCCTCTTGAAGTGGTCGATGCTGATCCAAACGAGAAAATGCGAAAAGTTGGGGTTCGGCGATGAGTGGCGGTTTGAAGGCACCCCTGATCGCGATTGTACTATACGCAAGCAGCACTCTGGGGATTACTCAGCCAGTGTTCGAAGAAGACGGTCCCTTTCGCGAAGCCGAGGGCTTTGGCATCCCGGCGACCTGCGAGACAATCGATAACTGGATCAATCGCATGCCGGAGTATACTGGCCGTATTACTATGGTCATAAAGGGCGCCATCGAGGAAAGCCATTGGGACGGTGCCCTGGCCTATCTCATCATGTGCAAGCCGGAAGGAATTCAGGTTATGTGCGTGACCTATGCAGAGCGAGAGGCATCACCTCAGTTTGTTCTGTTCGCGGGCGGCTACAGCCGTGTCGGCGAACGCCAGATCGTGCTCGATCCATGCCTGGTATATCCGGTAGATTAATCGACGTGTTCGAGCGTTCTAACGTTCGAATTGACCGCGGTTGCTGTTGCTGGAGCTCTCTGCCCCTTAGGTGCTTGGTGTTGGCCCGTGCACCTACGGACCTATTCCTCGCACGGCCGTCGCCGGTTCGATACAACGTATAGCCTTCCTCCAACACGCGGCTATGGCTATCGTATCTCGGTCTGAAAGCAATAAGAACTGTCTGCTGGGACTCCGACCGCTTTCGCTCAACAAAATCCTGAACTTTGCCTGCCACACTGTTGGGCTGCCGGCATCACCACTGATCATTTCGGCAGTACCCTCCGCTCAGCCCATCCGGTTCATTTGGTATTGAACGTCGAACCTAGCTGTGTTCGCGTTAGGTCAAAGTGGTTCACCGTTGAGCGGTCCTAACTGGCTAAATTCCGAACGTCGATTGACAGAAAGACTTTCTGTTAATCCACCCTTCTTCGACGGTTTTAATTTTGGTGATGCGGCCATTTTCATATAACACATCAATAACGCAGCTAGCGGTTTCATAATGCGCCGGCTTATTCACACGCATCGACATATTACCCATTGATTGATAATAGAGTTGCGACGGAACCCAGAATGGAGCGGACGTTTTCTCCCACCGCAGATGCGTAGATTTTTCGCTAGGCGCTCCAAATCGAGCTTCGAATGACCCGATTGTTTGCCCTTTCCATTCCTTGTCGAGCCTGTTCGACTCTGCGATGAGTCTAAGGCCATCCCCATCACCGCTTACACATCCTGCCAGCGAAACCGCACATAGCCCAACCGATAGTGCGCGCTTTAGAATTCTCATGCCCTCGTCCTTCAACTCGTAATTCCCCCACCATCGTTTGATCCACCATCGGCGTAGCGGTAGTTTCATAGACCGATAGTCCGCTGACTTCAGCAGCCGAGTGCCCCCGCTGCGCGGACAATATTGCACTTTCCGTTTCCTGCCATCAGAAAGCTAAATCCACAAGCGGAAGCGTGCCTAAGCGCTTTCGTTCTGAAAAAACGGTTTTCCAGCCTTGCTGGAACCTTCCGTTTTTTATGCTGACACCTTGCGGTTTTTCCTTCCGGCGAGGTTACGACATAGCAGTCCGAAAACGTGAGCGGGAAGATGTTTTTGATCTTACTATCGAGCGCATCACCGCACGCTTTCCCAAGCGACAAACCTAATTGAAAATTAGCAATCAAAATAAAGCTCTTCTCAAGGCTCTATGCTCTATGACGCATGATCGCCAGTCAAGCTATCGATTGTAATTGGGGCCGAAAGCTGAATGCCCGGTTCTGATGAATAAACCGAGAAAGCGGTCATAAATGTGTGCCGGGAACAGAACTAAGAAACTAATCGGTCCAGTCTTCTACTCGTAAGCCAGGAACACGATCAAACTCCCTGCGATTATTCGTAACGATAATCAGACCACGTGAGCGAGCGTGGCCAGCAATCAACTGATCGTATGGGCCAATAGGAGTTCCACTGCGGGCCAATTCAGCACGTAATTGGCCGGTGTGGTTTGCTGCCGCTTCATCATACGATAACACCTCGAGGCGAGCTGCGAACCCCTCCACGACTGCAAGGTTCTTTTCAGGATGGACAGACTTTTCCGCGCCGTAAATCAATTCCATCAAACTAACCGAGCTGATGCACAGTTGATCGTGGAAGCGGTTGAACGCCTCACGCACTTGCTGCGGTCGGTTCTTGATCGTGAAAATGCATATATTGGTATCCAGCATGTACCTCAGCATTAAAACGCCTCGCGTTCCTGTGAAGCAGGCTGATCACGCTCATTCATGAAGTCAGATGTCGCCTCTAAGCCATCAAACCAGCTATCCCAGACCTCACCAGCGGGTGCTATAATTCGAGTGCGCCCCACAGCAACGATATCGACACGCTTCACATCAGCAGGCAAAGCTACTGCCTTTGGCAAGCGGATAGCTTGGCTTCGATTGTTCTGGAATACTGCTCCCTGTTCCATCTGCGTCACTCCCGATTGTATTCACGGTGATATGACATAAATAGTTCGTCAATTGGGATATGTCAATGGGATATACACAATGGGGCTTGATCAGACGAACAATCGATTTGGCTATAAGAAACTTAAGGCTACCGGCCATGACAAGCGGCGTTGCGTTAGGCACATAAAGCCAACTCCGTGTTCAGATTGCCAGTCAAGATCGAAAATATTGAAGGCTTCTCGTTTCGCTCAGGCATGGAGTCAAATCTTCGAAAGGCACCCCGGCGACCAAGAATGATTGACGATACAGCCCGCTAAACGGAGCGGACGGTGGGTCATTCACTACCTTGGTCGCTCGAGCACTTTGCTCAATTTGTTTTACCGATGCTGACCGCCCCTAATGCGAACGCGTGAGGAAGGGCATTTGCGCATTTTCCTTCCAAAGCCGCCTAATGAATTCAGGTGTAACGGAGGATGGTGCTCCGCCTAATCCCGCAACTCTGTCCATCAGTGCTTGCTTTGCAAACGGTCGGGCATATATCGGCAAGGTCGATAGGATTGTTCCTAGTGCCTCATATGCTTGCACCGTCCATGTCGCCTCGTGGGCCAATCTGGCCTCGCAGAACGTGAACGGGTCGGCTTGTGGCGGACGCACCTGCCGGATCGTTTTCCGCTTATTGTTGGTGGCAGCAAGATCGGCCTGGTTGATGCCGTCTTGGAACACGACACCATAGACCTCCTCGGCTTCAGCTTTACTAACAAAGCCAAAGGCGAGATCCTCAGCCACCTTTTCTGGTGCTCGCAATAGAGGATCTCCGTAGCCGCCTCCACCGGCAGTGGCGAACTCGATCAAGTCCCCAGGTGAAAGACGTACAAAATCCGAACTCTTGGGATGAACGATCTCGTTGGGGCGTCCAGGGTTTGTCCGCAGTTTCCTGGTAAGGCCTCCACATCGCCCACCGAACGCCCCCCACGGAGCAAAGCGCGTCCGCTCCATACCCCGGACTGCCACCGTTGTATCCGCGGCAGTCACTTCCGCTCGCAAGCCAACTCCGAGCCCGCCCCTGAACTCTCCTGCACCGCCTGAATCTTGAACGTATCCATAAGAATGAACCAATACGTCCATATCTGTCTCAATGACTTCAATGGGCGTGTTCTTCATGAACCCCAGCGAATAGTGCGTGCCGTCGTAACCATCTGCTCCGGGCCGCGCGCCAGTGCCTCCAATCAATGGCTGCAGGATATTTACCTTGCGGCGGCCACTCTCCATATCGGGCATCGAGATCACCGGTAACAGCCCTTGCCCGCTTCCAGCCGCCGGGACCTGACCTGGGAGAGCCTGGATGAGGGCACCGAAAGTTGCGTCCATCACACGAATGCCGCTGACGGCTCGGCCACCAAGTGCCGCTGGCTCCACCGCATGGACAATTGTACCAACCGGTGCGTGAACAGAAATAGGGCGCAATACACCGCCATTAACTGGAATTTCCGGATCAGCTGTCAGCAGAAATTGAAGGATCCCCACAGTGAGCCAGGTGTGAGCCTTCTTTCCCGCAGTAGCGAGGTTGATCGCAGCCATTACCTGCGGATCGGTGCCGCTAAAATCCACATGTATCTCGCTGCCAGCCTTGTTCAGCGCCAGACATATCCTCACCGGGTGCGGAGAATTTATATCGTCGTCGAGATAGTCGACGAAGCTATAAACACCATCGGGGATGGATTCGATTACAGTGCGTGCTTTCACCTCTGCATATGAAATACACTCGTCGATCAGCTCGTTGGTGCGCTCCAGCCCATATTTGGTGAAAAGCGCCACCAACCGATCGCCCGCGACATGAAACGCGGACACCATCGCCTGCAGATCACCCCAAAGCTGGTCCGGCACACGGACATTGGTGACGATGAGGTTATAGAGATCTTCGTTGAGCTTTCCCGCCTGATAGAGTTTGGTCGGCGGAATTCGCAATCCCTCCTGAAACACCTCCGTGAAAGACGCGGCCAGGCTGCCCGGTACAGCACCGCCGACATCGGAGGAGTGCAGGAAACTCCAGCGAAAAGCGACGAGCTGGTCTTCGAAGAAGACCGGGGCGATCATCGTCACGTCCGGCGTATGCGTGACCATGCCGCCCGAAAGATACGGATCATTCGTCAGGAGAATGTCACCGGGTTTCCAGGAAGTAATACGGGCCAGGACGTCATCCATCGGCAACGCGACCGCGGTCGGCACGCCGGAGCGCCCGGGGAAAGCGAAAAAGGTCCCATCCGACTTCGCGAGAGCGACTGAAAAGTCCTCGGCCTCCTTGATAAAAGTTGTATAGGCGGTACGAGCGAGTACACCACACGCCTCTTCCGTGATCGCGGTGACGAGATTGCAGAATACCGAAAGCTCGAACCTGTCTTTTGGGCAGAATTCGCTTCTGCTAAGCATTGGTGGTCTCCTTAGTCAGATGCAGGGTGCCATAGTCATCGACCTCGGCGTGCCAGCCACTGGTGACGACGCAGGTCGTATCTGCCTGGTCGATGAGGAAGGGGCCGGTCGAGCGCCAACCTGGATTCAGCGTTGACCGTTGAAAGACGGGAACGTTCAGAGCGCCGCCGCCAAGAAGTATCTCGCGACAAATGTTTGTGTCGGGAGAGTCGACGGATTTCCGGATTGACAGTGGGGGGTGTGTACGACACCCAACCACCGTGGCTCTGAAGGCGATGATCTCCACTGGAGCGTGGCCATGCTGAGAGCCGTAGCGCTTCGCATATTCGGCACGGAAGTTATCATCAATGTCATCAATCGTGGTAAAGGGGATTGAGATTTCAAATCCCTGACCTGCATAGCGCACATCGGCTGTGCGAATGACCTCGAACGTCCGGATGCGATCCCCGACATCGCTCAGAGCCAAACGGGCTTGGTCCTCCTGAGCAGCAAACCAGGCTTCGACATCGGCTTCCAGAAGCGTGCTGAGCAAACCGTAGACGGTACGGACATAATCCAACCGGAAATCGGCGTGCGCAGCGCCGAATGCGCAGAACACGCCTGGCGCGGCGGGAATGACAATTTTGCGGATCTGTAACTCATCCGCCAGAAGGCATGCTTGAGTTGGTCCGGCGCCTCCAAAGGGCAACAGTGTGAAATCGCGAAGATCAATTCCCTTCTTTGCAGCAAGACGCGTCAACTCTGCAACCTGAACGGAGGTCGTGATCTTGATAATGCCCATAGCAGTTTCCGTGACCGTCATACCGAGCGGACTGGCGATGGTTTCGATGGCTGCCAGCGCACGATCGAGGCTTAGATCAATTTCGCCGCCGATGAAGTTTTCTGGATCTATGAACCCGCTGACGAGATAGGCATCCGTCACCGTCGGGCTCGTGCCGCCACGTCCATAAGCAGCAGGCCCCGGATTGGATCCCGCGCTGTGTGGACCAACCCTGAGGAGCCCAGCGTTGTCCAGAAAAGCAATCGATCCACCGCCGGAGCCTATCGCCGAAACGTCGACATACGGCATGATAACCGGCAATCCTTGGATTTCCTGCCCCCAGGCATATGGAATGTTCTCTTTTTCCAGAACACATATGTCCGCGCTCGTCCCACCCATGTCGAAGGTTATTGCACTGGGGATGGAGCTGCGGCGCATTAGTTCAACTGCGGCGACGACCCCTGCCGAGGGTCCTGACAACAGGGTCGAGATCGGTCGCTCAAGAGCCTGCGATACTGGCACCAACCCGCCGTTCGAAGCGGACACATAGACGGGACATTTGATGCCCAAACGCTTCTTTTCAGTTTCGATCGCGGTAAGGTAGCTCCGGGTCTTGGGCAATATGTAGCTGTTCATGGCCAAAACGGTAGCGCGTTCATATTCCCGCAGTTGCGGCCACAGATCGCTTGAAATTGCAACATCCAGTCCTGGAAACGCTTTCTGGAGGCTTTCCTTGGCGATACGCTCGTGCTGTGGGTTCCGATAGGAATGCAGGAAAAGGAGGGCAATCGTCTGCGCACCCATGTCAACTAGCTCTCGGGTTGCCGCGACGAGCTGCCGAGTGTCTAGCGGCTTGATGACAGCGCCTTGCGCGTTCAGCCTTTCTTCGACGCCACGTACCCAGTTCTTCCGGATCAATGGGGGACGACGTACCTCCTTCAGGCTAAACACATTGGTCATCTTGACCCGGCCAAGTTCGAGCATGTCTTCAAAGCCGGCGGTAACGAGAAACCCGACTGGCGCGCCCTTGCGCTCGATGATCGCGTTCAGCCCTACAGTCGCGCCGACAATCAGCTCCACGCAGTCGGCGGCGGCGGCACCCGCCCGCTCAAGGGCGATCTCGATACCGCGGATAACCCCGGTCTCCGGAGACAAAGGCGTCGAGGGCGTCTTGAACACCAGCGCGCTTCCGTCGTCGCGCAAAAGGCTGACATCGGTGAATGTCCCACCGATGTCGATTCCAATTCGGACTGTCATAAGCATATCCAATACATTAACATTTTCATGATGATTTTACTAATCGATATGGCTAAAGCGGAGCTTCTCGTCGACCGCTCCGGCATACCATAGGTCGTTGCAAGCGGCTGCGAACTCCTGGAGCCCTTCAACGATAGTAGCAAAGACGCTACCCGGCCCCGGCCCCAGTGGACCAAACAGAAAGTTGTTGCGCCCGTAAAAGATACCCAAGTCAGCAAGCCCAGTCTGGGGCGCAACCTCATAAAGCTCGGGCGGTAAATGCTGTTTCAACGCGGTGACATAGTTCACGACCTTAACCGGCGGCAGGTGAAAATAGGCGATGTCGCCGGGGATGGGAAAGATGGTCGCGTTTTCCGGCATCGGTTCACCGGTTCCAAATGGAGCCGCAAGTGTATAGATTTCGTTATTGGATCGCTTGGCGTGGAACACGGGCCCCTCGATCGGCAGTGCCGACCATATGAGATCAGCGAGTTTGGGAGCCGCTGTTTCCTGCATCTGGGCGATTGCGGAAACGCCGCGTCTAGTCAATGACACTTTGAACTGTCTGCTCATCGGATACCTCCTGTGAAGAGTTAGTTGCGGAAATCGAGAAAACATGCGGACCATTGTCCCAGCGTGACCTCGCGCAAAGGCGGGCGCTCCAGCGCGCATCGAGCCGTGGCGTGCGGGCACCGCGGATGGAAATGGCAGCCGCTCGGCGGAGCAAGCGGGGACGGAACCTCACCGGAAATCGCGCCGTAAGTCTGGCGCCGCTGATCCAGGCGCGGCGCGGCGGCGAGGAGGGCTTCCGTGTAGGGATGGTGAGCCCTTGAGAAGATATCCTGCGTGTCCGCAAGCTCGACGATGCGCCCCAGATACATGACCGCCACGCGGTCGCTAATGCGCTCGACCACGGAAAGGTCGTGGCTGATGAACAGAAATGACAACGCGAGCGTTTCACGCAGATCAAGGAACAGGTTCAGGATCTGAGCTTGTACTGAGACATCAAGCGCTGAGAGCGCTTCGTCGCAGACCAGCACGTCGGGTTGCACAGCCAGAGCGCGCGCAATGCCGACGCGCTGGCATTGGCCACCCGAAAGTTCATGCGGAAAGCGAGATTTCATGCTCGAATCGAGACCGACCGCCCTCATCAGATCGTCTGTGTAGGCGGCTGCTCGCGCAGGCGTGGTAAAGCCGTGGCGAAGCGCAGGCTCAGCTAAAATTCGGTCAACGCGCATGCGCGGATTGAGCGCCTCGCGCGGGTTCTGAAACACCATCTGAACCGCCAACCGCTGTTGTCGAGCGTAGTGCCCGCGCAACGTCGACAGCGGCTTGCCCGCATAGCGCACCTCACCACCAGAGGCTGCAATCGCTCCTGCCGCGATGCGGCCCGCTGTGCTTTTCCCGCAGCCGGATTCGCCAACCAGCGCCACGATCTCGCGATGGCCCAATGATAGGGAAACGGCTTCGAGTGCCTGCAAAGTCGACGCCACAGGCTTTCCCGTGATCCGTGCCGCCAGCTTGCGTCCAAGCGAGGCAGGGATTTGGAAATGCTTGGAAATGGAGGCAAGTTCAAGTGGCGTGACGGTCTTCATCCTGTTACTCCGCATTCCGGTTCCAACGGCAGCTTCGTCGTGACATGGTGGCAGCTCACCCTGCGCTCTTCCTCGATAAGCCTCGATTGCGGCGCAGAGCGGCAAAGTTCCGTCGCCTCACTGCACCGTGGCGCGAACCGACAACCGGGCGGCAACTGTTCAAGCTTCGGCGGTAGTCCGGGGATTTGGAAGAAACGTTTCTGCTCGCGATGTGGCCCGGTGGCGGAAGCGATAAGGCCGCGCGTATAGGGATGGGCAGGCCTATCGAGGACCTGATCGACACTCCCCTGCTCCACGATCTTTCCTGCATACATAACTGCAAGACGGTCGGCGAGACCCGCCACGACCGCGAGATCATGCGTGATCCAGATAAGGGCCGTACGCTGCTCGGAGCACATATGGCGCACCTCGTGCAGGATCTGCGCCTGCACGGTTACATCGAGCGCCGTTGTCGGTTCGTCCGCAATAATGAGGCTCGGCCGATTAAGAAGTGCCGTGGCGATCACGATCCGCTGGCGCATACCGCCGGAGAACTGATGCGGATAGGCTGCCATTCTTTCCTCCGGCGAGGGTACCCCCATCCGCCCCAGCGCGTCGCGCGAGCGTTTCCAGGCATCCTTCCTCGACACAGTCTCATGTGCCAATATGGCGTCGATCATTTGGTCGCCGATACGAAGCGTCGGATTGAGAGCAGACATCGGGTTTTGAAGAACCATCGACATTTCCGCGCCATGCATGCGACGCAACTCCTGCGCCGGCAATTCCAGCAGGTTGCGCCCGCGAAAATCGACATTTCCCCCCGCAATTCGCATCGGCGGCTCCAGCAGGCCGAGAACGGCAAGACCAGCCGTTGATTTCCCCGAGCCAGACTCCCCGACCAAACCAAGGATTTCTCCCTCGTCGAGATCGAAGCTCACACGGTCGACGGAAATCAGTCCTTTTCCCGAGAGAACGATATCGACCGAAAGGTCCGTAACCTTGAGCAATTGTTGTTTGCGATACATCACAGCACTCTTCATCAATTGGTGTGACGGGGATTGAGGATGGTACGCAACCGATCGCCCACGAGGTTGACACTAGCCACAAGGATGAACAGCACCGCACCGGGATAGAGGCTGAGCCAATAATCTCCGCTCAACACGAATGAATAGCCATTCGCTATCAATAACCCCAGGGAAGGCTCCGTAACCGGAACACCGGCTCCAAGGAAGGAAAGGGCTGCTTCCAGCGCTATCGCGCTTGCCACCTCGACTGTAACCACCACAAAAAGTGGAGCCGAGCAGTTCGGTAGGACGTGGCGGAACATGATGCGAATGGCGCCAAGTTCGAGGCATCGGGCGGCTTCGATGTAGTCGCGCGCGATCTCCGTCTGCGCAGCGCTTCGCACGGTTCTGGCGTAGTAGGCCCACTGCACCATGACCAACGCGATAACGACCTTATCCAGACCCGGACCGAACACCGCGAGCAAGATCAAAGCGATCAGGATAGAGGGAAAGGATAGCTGGATATCGACAATACGCATAACGATCGCATCAAGGGTTCCGCCAGCATAGGCTGCTATCATGCCCGCCGACGCACCTATCGCCACCGCAATCGCCCCGCTTAGGAACGCAATGCCAATGCTGATGCGCAGTCCGTAGAGGATCGCGCTCAACACGTCCCTGCCTTGGTCATCGGTTCCCAACAGATAAAGCATGGCATCTGATCCGCGCGTCATCGGCGGCAGGCGACCATCGAGGAGGTTCAATTGGGCGAGATCGTAAGGGTTTTGTGGCGAGATGAGCGGCGCCAGCAGTGCTATGATCAGCAGCAACAGGAACATACCCATGGCAACAACGGCAATACTACTGTTGCTATACAGGGTCAGAAATTGGCTCAAACGTTTCACTGGCGCGCCCTCGCGATACGCAGGCGAGGATCGATAAGCGCACACACCAAATCGGTCACCAAATTGATCATCGTGAACAGCACAACAGTGAACAACACATAGGCGATGACCACAGGGCGATCGAGCATGCGAATGGAATCGATGATGAGCTTGCCTGTGCCGGGCCACGCGAAAACGGTTTCGGTGACGACGGCAAAGGCAATCAGAGTGCCAGCGACAATACCCATGACAGTGACCACGGGAATGAGGGCGTTTCGCAAGACGTATGTGATCAGGATCCGCCTTGGCGCCAGCCCCTTGGAGCGCGCGAACAGTACAAATTCCGCGCGCAGATTTTCCTGTACGCCGGAGCGCACCAGGCGGATCATCAGGGCCGCCGGATAAAGAGAGAGATTGAGCGCCGGCAACATCAGATGCTGGATTCCGTTCCATGTCCCCAGGCTTGTTGAAATACCGAAGACAGTGCCTATTTCCCCGCGCCCACTTGGAGGCAGCACATGAAAGTGGACCGAGAACATCAGCACAAGCATGATACCGACCCAGAAGGTTGGCAGGCTGAAACCCATGATCGACGCGGCTGAAATAGACCGGCTGAGCAGACCATTGTTCGACTTTCCAGCAATCAGACCAAGTGGCAAGCCGATTGCGGATCCGAAAACAAAAGCCGTGAACACCAATTCCAGCGTCGCTGGTAGTCGCTCTGCGATCAGGTGCAGAGCCGGCTGGCTATAAACGTAGGAGACACCAAAGTCGCCATGAAAGACCTTCCACAGGAAGGTGAGGTATTGCTCCCATGCCGGTCTATCAAGACCGAGGGACTTGATCGCCAGATCGATCGCCTCTTGTGAAGATCTCGGATCAATCAGCGCATATACAGGGTTTCCGATCATGTATACGCCAAAGAAAACGAGGATCGACACCACGAAGAGAACGGCGATCGACTGTGCAATGCGACTTATGACGAAGTCCATTGGTCGCTCCTGAAGAGAATGGTTCGGTCGGTTTGTGGTGGTTCAGTCCGATCAGGGTGATGTGGACACAGCGGTCGCAAGCGTGCTTTCGTCGGCGTGGATACGGTAGTCGAGTCCCTTGCGTGTCGCCACGACGACTGCCTGGTAGTGAAGCGGGATCGTCGCAATGTCGTCCATCGCCACCGCCATAGCCTTTTGTTCCAGTGCATGGCGTTTGGATACATCGAGGACCTTCAAAGCCTCTTCAACCATCGCGTCGAGCTTCGAGTTGGAGTAGTGACCTGAGTTGACCGCACCCAGCTGCTTTCCCGGTTCATAGCTGTGCATGATCTGCCACAGCGCCTCGGCCTCACCGCCGGAAGAACTACCCCACCCGAACATGAAGAAACTGAAGCGCTCACCTTTGTGGTCGAGAATTTTTGGGAAATAGACATTGCGCGGCAAGGTCTCGACTTTGACCTTGAGGTTTATCTGCGCCAATTGCTGGCCAACCGCTTGACAGACCCTGGCGTCATTGACATAGTGGTCGTTCGGGCAATGGATCGTTAATCCGAAGCCATCCGGATATCCTGCCTCGGCCAGCAACTTCCTTGCAAGTTCGCGATTATAGGTCGGCACCTGAATATCGGGATTGTATCCGCCGAAGCCGGGAGGAACCATTTGGCTTGCCGGCACTGCAAGCCCATCCATAACGCGATCGACGATAGCCTGCCTATTGATGGCATGGGTAATAGCTTGGCGGACTCTGATATCTTTGAATGGATTATGCTCCAGCGGAACCCCGTTCTTGTCGGTGACGAACGGTGATTGATCGCGCTCGGTGTCCATTGCCATGTAAATGACACGGTCCGAGGTACCGCTGTGGACGGAAATATTAGGATCCTCGCGCAGCCGCTTCACATCTGCGGTGGCCACGGCGTCCGCCACATCAACGCTACCGGCCAGCAATGCCGCCGTGCGGCTGGCATTGTCAGTGATGAACTTGAAAGTGACCTTATCCCATTCGGGTTTCGGGCCGAAATAGCCGTCAAAGCGCTCCACCACAAGATGATCACCAGGCACGTAAGCCGAAAATTTGTAGGGTCCGGCACCCATGGCCGCGGAGAGATTGCTGAAATCTGACGTGGAAGCGGAGGCGGCAATTCTTTTCGGAATGATTGGTATCTGCGCCGCCTGATATGGGAGCGGCGGCAAGGGGCCATGCGTCGTGATACGTACCAAGAATGGGTTGGGAGCTGTGACCGCCTTGATTCCGGCAATCGCACCCGCATAGGGCGCAGCGGCTCCGGGTAGATTTGCGGCACGATTGAATGACGCGACCACATCCTCAGCTGTCACCGGTGTATCGTCATGGAATTTCGCGTCTTCACGCAATTGAAATTCCCAGGTGGTGTCATCAACCGCCTTCCAAGATTTCGCAAGCATGGGCTGCATCTGTGCTTTTTCGTCCGGCTGCAGCAGATAGCCATATGTCTGCACATAATACGCAGCATTGCTGTTGCTCCACATGAAATGCGGATCCATTACCACTTCCGACCTCATGCCGATCTGAAGTTCGGCAGCAGAGGCAGAGCTCGCCATGGTTAAAACCAATGCAAGGACAGCCGATTTCGTTCGTAGTCCAGCCACGTTCGTTCCCCTTTTTTGTTGCTTGGAATTGAAGACCTAGAGCCTGCGCTCGCGGTCGGATATTTTGGGTATCACTTCTGTTGATGGCCGCATCTCTGCCTCCAGAAAGGAAAAGAGGACTTCCTTCTGCCTCTCAAAGAATTGGTCGTCTGGAGCAATTGCGTTGTAGAAGACGTAACCGCGCAGTGTAGACAGCGTGAAATGCATGAGGTCCACGCGCTTGGTCTTGTCTGGTATACTGTCCATAAAGATCGCGCTCCAAAGCCTTTCCAAAGTGGCCTGTGACTGGATCCTGTGTTGCATGACCAAAGTGTGGAGATTTGCGTCCGCGCGCGTTCCCATCACAATTTCCCAAATCGCCATGTAGCGGCGGCCGGCATAGATGCTACCCAATAATTCGATGAACGACTTCCAAGTATGCTCGACCTTCCGATCGTGCGCGAATGCCTCAAGCTGAATCCGGACTTCTTCAAACTGATACTCTACGACAGCGAGGACAAGCTCTTCCTTGGAAGCGAAATGATGCTGCAAGGCGCCAGAGGTTAATCCTGCCCTGCGCGTAATTTCCCCTGTTGTTGTGCGTGCATAGCCCAGCTCCATCAGCGCGGACATCATGCCCTCCAGCAAGGCTTTCCGGGTTTCCTCCCGCCGCTCCCGCTGAGTCCTCCGCGGCGAGCGCTTTGGCGACACTTGCATATTCGTCCCTTTCAATTTACATAAAACATATTATGCATGATGTAACTTACTTTGCAATCCCTTTCGCCAACCAATTCTGCAGCGCCGCACTTACAGCGGCGGGACGTTCCAGCGTGGTCAGGTGGCCACAATCGGAGAGCACAATAAAACTTGCATGGGGGATTTCCGCTGCCATTTCTTCTGCCGCGGCGACGGGCGTCAACAGGTCGTCCCGACCGACCAAGATCATCGTCGGGCAATGGATATGTCTTAGATCGGGCCGCGAATCCGGGCGAGACATGATGACTTGGAGTTGTCGCGAAAATGCTGCAGCGCCTGTCTCAGAAAACATACGTCGTACCGTTGCCGCAAGTTCCGGATCATTCCAGCTCGTACCGCCAACAAGGTACGGTATCATGAGGTCGCAGACCCTATCCATACCCTCTTCTATGGCAAGTTCAAGCAGCCTGCGCCGCCGGACGGTCTGTTCCTGCAATTCCGGTCCGGCCGCTGTGTCAAGTAGCGCAAGGCGGGTTACGCGATCGGGGGCCTGGCGCATGATCTCCAACGCGACATATCCCCCAAGCGAGAACCCGCAGAGCGCGAATCGCCGAGGGGCATCATCCAGGATCGACCGAGCCAATGAGGGTAGATCATCGCAAGCACTATGGTTGGCGACGGAAAACTTCGCTAGCCCTTCGAGCGCAGACGACTGCGGCGCGAAGAGCTCCCATGTGCAAGCCAATCCTGGCACCATAACGACATGCTCAATCATATGCGCAATCACCTCTAAAAATCCAACGGGCGAACGCAAAATAGAACTGAAATCGTGTGGCGTGTGCTCGTTTTGACCGCGTTTGGCGAGAATTTTTTGCGTAAGCCGATTTGTGTACTGCAACGACAACGCCCATCGGCAAGCTTCGGGAGGAACAGGCAAATGAAAAGCAGACGAACCGATCTAGACAGCTTTGATACAAAGATCCTCGACCATCTCCAGCTGGACGCGCGTCGACCCTTGCGGCAGCTCTCCGAGCTGGTGCATCTGTCAACCGCCGCGGTTCAACGACGAATCCGGCGTCTGGAGAATATCGGGATCATCGACACGGTGGTCGCGGTGCTGAACCCCGCAAAGCTCGGCCGATACACCACAATCATTGTTGAGGTGACACTTGAGAGTGAACGCATCGATCTACTTGAAATGACACGCAAATCATTCCTGGCTTGCCCCCAAATCCAGCAATGTTACTACGTGACAGGTGAAACAGACTTCTTCTTAATTCTAACAGTGGAATCCATGGAGCAATATGACGAGATATGTCAGGTACTGTTCCACGATGACCGTAATGTCAGACGGTTCAGGACAGTTGTGTCGATGAAGCGAGTGAAGTCGGGAGTTCGCATTCCCGTCGCGGATCTATCGGACAGGCCGAGTGGAAGCCCCGTGGGCGGGTCATTGACGGGTTAGCGGGCCTTCCAGCTGAAACTGTCGTCGGCGGGTTCCGTTTTCTGCATGGAGGGGCGAGCGGCAAAACCCTGGTGCCATGTAGCCAGCTTCGGTGCGGTGGGGACCAGATCATCAATGAACCCGCGAAAGCGAAGCCAAGAGATAGCGATAGCAATAGTGATTGTCGCAATATTAACTTGGTTTTCCAATTCGTCGGCGACACTTTCCAGATAACTTAGTCCCTGGGAAATTTTCATCTCTCGTCCGTCGCTCCATATGTCGGATGTCGCCGTCCCGAACCTGTGCAAGTCTTCTCGGCAGGCGATGCCGGCTTCCAACATCCCGTCCGCCAAGGCATGCAGTCGGCCGACCCGCCAGCGCATGGACTGGCTTTGCGGAAATAGCGTCGCGCCACAGTCATGGTCCAGAAACTCACAAATGAGTTGCGATCCGAAAAGTACCTCGCCGCCGTCAGCCAACAGCGTCGGCAATTTCATCAAAGGATTGAAGGTGGCAAGCTCGGGGTTTGGCAGATGCGGAGAAACGAGCACCCGCCGCAACTCGATCTTGTCGGCAATCCCAAGCTCGTGAGCGACCACCATCACCTTTCGCACAAAAGGCGAGGTTGGCGAATAAAACAATCTCATCGAGAGGTCGTCCGATCATCCAGCGTAACCGCGTTCCACTCTCGGCGCAACAAGCTCATGATGTGAACATTCCAGGCTTCAGGCCCGACCCGGACGGCGTCGCGACAGGTTCCCTCCCGGACGAAGCCTAGCCGCTCGTAGACGGCGACTGCCGCAGCGTTGAAATCAAAGACGCGCAGTTCAACGCGATGAATGTCGTCCCGGCCGAACGCGATCTCCAACGCTGCCTGAACCAATGGAGCCGCATATCCTTTTCCCCGGGCGTTGGGCGCGATGGCGACGCGACCCAGGGTCGCCTGACCACAGATCGGATCGAAAAGCAGCTCGAAATGCCCGACGACCTGATGTCCGCTCTTGCGGACCGTCCATGCTCTCCATGTCCCCTCCTGATCTGGAGTGTCAAGCAGGGACTGAAATTGCGAATGGTCGAGTGGCGCACGCAAGCGCGGACCAGCCCATTGGACGACGCTCGCCATATCCGGGAACCAGGTCATGAGTTCGGCAACATCATCGGAAGCAAAAGGATCTACAATCAGGTGCATCAGCGTCTCTACCTTCGCAATGAGGTGTTGGCGTCAGTGGTATGATATCCACCGGGGGATTGGGGTACCGATCGATACGAAATCACGTCAACGGCAGGCGCCGTCGCGCGACAGCCGCATAATAGCGGGCGCCGGGAAGCAGGCCGTCATCGTTAAAGTCGTATTTCGGATTGTGCAGAGGTTCGGATTCGACGCCGTTCCCCAGGAAAACAAAACATCCGGGCACATGGTCGATGAAACGGGCAAAATCTTCAGAGGCGGCCATCGGTTGGGCAGCCATGCGAATATTGCCTGCATCGAACACCGTGCCCGCGGCGGCAAAGGCTTCTTCGGCCAATGCCGGTTCATTGAACAGCGGAGCGAATTCACGGCTATAGGCAACTTTCGCTGTTAGATTGTGGCTCAAAGCTATGCCGTCGGCAATGATACGCATTTGCTTTTCGATCTCCGCACTAACCTCGGGACGAAAGCTGCGCGCGTCACCGAGAATACGAGCCAGTCCAGGCAAGGCATTACGGGTGCCGTCTGAAATCAGTTCTGTCACCGAGACGACCGCGATGTCGGCAGCATTCAGCCGGCGAGAGATGATCGTTTGCAAAGAGATAACCAGTGAGCAAGCAGCAACCAGAACCTCGCTGCCACAGTGCGGACGAGCAGCATGGCCGCCGACGCCCCTCAGCACGATCTCGAAATTGTCTTCCGCTGCCATGATGGGACCAGCGCGTGTCTCGAAATGTCCAACCGGTAGACCTGGCATGTT
The DNA here is from genome assembly GCF_002975205.1 of Ochrobactrum vermis. Lineage (NCBI taxonomy): Bacteria > Pseudomonadati > Pseudomonadota > Alphaproteobacteria > Hyphomicrobiales > Brucellaceae > Ochrobactrum > Ochrobactrum vermis. The sequence goes on from NZ_PCOC01000002.1 coordinate 132,591, forward strand.
GTGAAGGCCGTAGATTTCCTCGAACGGAAACCGTTGCATCAACCCATCATTCAACATTGCGAGTGCACCTTTTCCCCATTCTTCAGCAGGCTGAAAGATAAAGCGCACGGTGCCGTCAAACCCACCTTCTTCCGCGAGCATCTTCGCGGCACCAAGCAGCATGGCGGTGTGACCATCATGGCCGCAAGCATGCATGACGCCCGGATTTTGTGAGGAATAATCAGCCTGTCCCTGCTCCGTAATGCGTAGCGCATCCATGTCGGCGCGCAAGGCTATGGCGCGATTGCTGCTGCCTCGCTTCAGCGTACCTACAACCCCTGTTCCGCCGACACCCTGCGCAATATCATCAACGCCCAGTGCCTGCAGCTTCGCGGCAACAAAGGCCGCGGTGCGCGTTTCCTCAAATCCTGCCTCCGGATAGGCGTGTAACGCTCGTCGCCATGCCGTCATCTCGCGTTCCAAAGTCTTCATGTCATTCAATTCATGCCCTCCTCGAACCCCTGTCCTCGATACTCCCGAGAGGCAATCAGCCCATGCCACCGGGCCGATCCTTACGCTCCAGCAACCACCTCTGCCGGGCTCATTCCCACGAGTTGCAAGTAACGGCCGGGATCGGTTGCGCCCTCTGTATTGATGACGAGAACGCGGGATGTAGCATCAAGACCAAGTGCCGATTTGTCGGCAGGGGTCGCCACGGCCCGCATAAGGCCGGCCAGCCCTGCACCTCCGCTCTCGCCTGCGACAATCGCCACATCATTTCCGGTAGGACGTGCAAGGCGGTTCATCGCAGCGATAGCATCCTCCTCGTCGATGGTCATGAATGCATCCGCCACACGAACCAGCATCCTCCAGCCCACGCGCGACGGCTCGTAGCATTCGAGCATCGCCATGACGGTCGGCTCACCAGGCTCAACCCTGACCGGATGGCCAGCACGAGCCGACTCGTAGAGGCAGGCCGCTCGCGCTGGATCGACGACGACAAATACCGGGCGCTGCTCACCCAATGCGACAGACAGATGAGCGGCAACAGCCGCCGCGACACCGCCAACGCCGGACTGCACGAAGACATGGGTAGGCAGGTGTGGAACTTGACGCAATATCTCTCGCACCATAACCGTGTAGCCCTGCATGACGAGGGCGGGAATATACTCATAACCTTGCCACGATGTGTCAGAGACGACGATCCAACCGTTATTTGCAGCAATGCGTGCCGTCTCGGCGACAGAGTCGTCATAAGTGCCAGCGACCCGGATCACTTGGGCGCCGAAAAGCGCAATCGCCTCCATGCGTTCGGCGCTGACGCCAGAATGGACGAATATCCTTGCTCTGGCACCAACCAATTGCGCACCCTGTGCCACTGAGCGGCCGTGATTTCCGTCAGTCGCGCAGGCCACCGTCATTGTCGCGGCAACAGCTTTGACAGCGGACGTCTGTAGTTCGGCAATATCGACACGCCGACCAAATCGTCTACCCGCCTCATCAAGCACTAGGCGGATGACCGCATAGGCGCCTCCAAGCGCCTTGAAGCTGCCGAGCCCCAAGCGATGCCCTTCATCCTTGACATAGATCGCGCTGACACCGAGATCGCTCGCTAAAACTGGCAAACAATGCAGTGGTGTTTCGGCGTGATTTTCGCGGTAGGACAAAAAGCGCTCGACTTCCTGCGCCGCCTCTTCGCCGAACATTTCAGCGTCCGAAGACTGGAGCGGACAACCAAAATCAGGGTGTTTGTTTAGAATGGTCACGTTGCCTCCTAGCGTTTCCAACAACGCTAAATCGCGATAGGCGAGAAATTTGCTTCTTATTGCTACGAAGTATGCATGATTTTTTCGCGGAAAAGCCGGGGATGTGGCAGCATCGCATTCTGCTCCAAAGTCCGGAAAATGGCGCGAGACATCGAACCAGAAACACAGCCAAAATCTTGTTCGCCAGTCAGGAGTGAATTCTGCAGAGCTTCATCGACCGCAATGGGGCCGTTTCCGGACGGTCGGGTTTCGGTCAGGGTCAGCGCTAAGCTGCCACTCGGGATTCAACCTCTTCCAGACCTGATCTCTTGCAGAACCTGGGTTTTGAAGTCCACCAGTTTTCGAAAGAGCCATGATCATGTCACACCCGTTAGCTAGTCGTTTGTGATGGACCTTCCGACAACGGCCGTTCGTCGGTGAATCCAGCGAACGCACGGGCGCGACAACGCATTCGAGAAATCCGTGAGGTCACTGCTTTACGCTAGAGGCCTTCGTTACGGGATCCACTACCCCGTTCCTGGAATGAAGCGCCACAACGTGCGACCTCGAATGCCGGGGATGAGGATTGCGGTATTCCTGGACGACTCCTTCTGGCATAGATGTGAGGTGCCCCCGTCAATGGAGAAGATTGCATGCAACCAGGCGCGAGACATACGTGTCCGCGAGCACCTCGAAAGCATTGGGTGGACTGCACTTCGCTTCTGGGAACAGGAAGCGGCCGAGGCTACTGTTGAAAGAGTAGTCTCGGCTGCCGACACCTCAACCCTTGAAGGTTTCACCTCGATGAAGGGCGGGCGCGTCCCGCCCATAAGTAGGTCGCCATATCTTCTCTCGCCCCGGCCGATCCCCGGCTCCGTTGCCGTCTACCATGTGCCGCGTCCAACGGTACGAAAGACGGCGCTCTGGGTATCGCCGTCCGGATAGCAGCATCCGGCAGTGATCCTCACCTTGTATCCGCCCGTGCGCCCGACGATCCGTCCCGCCTCGAATGAAGGGGAAGGAAACCATTCGTTATTGATCTCATCGACCACCTTCAGGATAGCGGGTCGAAGCCGGGCATTTGATATCGCTGATAGTCATGGGCGCTCCTGCTGCTGACCTGCTGCTTGCATGTGAGTTCGTTCGCAACGTTGCTGCAAATCTGCCAGAATTGCAGCAACGCCTGCTTTTTTCTTGACCAGAACATAAGAGAGAAAACTCAGCGGTTGGCGGCCCGCTGCAGGACGTTCAGTGGTCGCCGCTCAAGCTCGAAGCTATCGACCGCAATGAAGCGGTGATCTAGCGCCAGCATTTCGAACAGCCGTGTCTGATCCCAGAGTGGATGAACGACAACTCCCCAACGCGTATTACGGTCATTGAGTGAGAAGATGGGAATGTCCTTCCTGCCGTCGACTGTCGCCACCCTGTTCCCGGGAATGAAGGTCGTGGTGTCATTCGCGAGGCGGTGGGCATTCGAAGACCAGTCCTGGAGCTCGAACGCCTCGTACTTGTCGTCGAAGCCGCATTCGTAGGCAGGCTCGAGGAAGGCGCGGAGGTGGGCAAGGCCGAGCCTCCAGTCGAGAAGACCGTGAAAGTTCCTGTTGTTGTACCTCTGGAGGCACTTGTAGCAGGACGTTCCACAGCGCTCCCGATGCTCCTCAGCGGACACCGCTCTTTGCGGCCAGGCCTTGGAGTCATTCAGAATGCTTCTGATGAGCTTCGGTACAGGAATTCGGCTGTCGGAAAGCAGGTGCCTGCAGAAGCCCGACCCGTTCGGCAGTGCGTCGGCGATCTGCAGATACGGCAGCGCTGTGCCGTCGGGCGAGCGGATGATGTTCGGTGCCAGGGTGTCGAACTCCTCGGGAGCTATGTCAAGCTCGAGGGCCGCCCTCTGGACGATGATCTCCGTGGCCGAGATGGCGGCAGCGCGGACGCTTGTGCGAGATGCCTCACGCCTCTTCATCGAGACGTCCATCTCCAGAATCCTGAGGTTCGGATTCAGCTTCACGGGGCCGATCTGCAGGGAATTGGTGAACTTCGGGGATGCCAGCCACGCCTTCGTGACTTCGTCATCTTCGCCCCGCCAGCGCATTGTATCCTCTGTGATCACATCCGGATCGATCGCCTGCCCCTTGAGTTTCAGCTTGGGAGCGTTCTTAAACCATCCGATCGTCTTGGCGGCGCCGTCATCGACCTCCTGCACTGTGAAGCCCGTGAAGTCGTCCTCCTCGCGGGAACCTGGATTTACGAGATAGATCTCCGAGTTCTCGGCGAAGTTGACCCGGATGTTGTCATCCACGACGTGGGCATCCGGCTTGCCAAGGCTTGCCAGCGTTATGATCTGGCCGACCTTCGAGGCGATGGCCTCACCCGACGGTCTGAAGTCTGTACGGTAGGCGGCAGGGGTGATGCAGCGTATGGGGTCATCGGTCGGCAGCGCGCCGCACTCTTCGCAGGACATGGTGTGCTCGGTGTCTTTCGTCCAAGAACCGCAGGTGCTGCAGAACCTCAGGTAGAAGTCGTCCTTTTGCCAGGGAGTGAACGGTTCCATCGGAGAGTTGAGATCATCCTTGTGCTGGTCGGGAACCTTCAGCAGGCCTGTGAAGCCGACACATCTGTGTCTAAGCTTTTCGCGGGTGCGGACGTTGCCCGGCGCAAAGTCGAAGATGGCCACGTCCTGATCGCGGTCGATCGTGTCCCAGTCAGCCTCCCACTCGTCGCGAGATTTCTTGACTAGGTCGACGTAGAGATTTCGCGAGCGGGTCGGCATCCCGTAGAGGGGCACGAGGCCGCCTTCGGCGAGGGCGGACGCTATTCCGACTGTCTGGTTCCGGAAATCCTTTCTGAGATTCTCGATCTGCCCAAGGAGGCTTTCGGCGGTCACCCTGGCCTCGATCTCAGATTGCTTGCAGCCGGAGACCTCCGAGAGGATGGTCGCCATGACCTTCCGCCGCGCTTCGGTTCTATTGAGGGCGGCCTCCAGCTTGTCCCTCCAGTGTTGGTTTCCACGCAGAACTGAGCCAGTTAGGCAGATAATTTCCATTGAGAACTGAGCCATGTGAACCTTCCCCCCAACGCGGTGAGCGACGGGGGCAGCGGAGTGATCCACATGGGACTTTTAAACATCATCCGGCGCATGGCGCTGCGAGAGAAGCAGTCGATCCGCGAGATCAGCCGGCGCACCGGTCTGTCGCGCAACACGATCGCGAAGTATTTGAGCGCGGGTACGATAGAGCCGACGTTCACGGTACCGGAACGACCGAGCAAGCTTGATCCTTTTGCCGACAAACTCGCGGCCTGGCTGAAGACCGAGACCGGAAAGTCGCGCAAGCAGCGCCGAACACTGAAGCAGCTTCATTCCGATCTGGTGGTTCTCGGCTTTACCGGCTCCTATGGTCGGGTCGCCGCATTCGCTCGTGATTGGCGGGCTGATCGGCAACGTGAGCAGCAGACGACGGGCCGCGGCATATTCGTTCCGCTGTCTTTCCGACCAGGCGAAGCATTCCAGTTCGATTGGAGTGAGGACTATGCCGTGATAGGCGGCGAGCGCACGAAGCTTCAGGTCGCGCATATCAAGCTATCGCACAGTCGCGCGTTTTTTGTCAGGGCCTACCTGTTGCAGACGCATGAGATGCTGTTTGACGCCCATTGGCACGGCTTCCGCGTGTTTGGCGGCGTGCCTGGTCGTGGCATCTACGATAACATGAAGACAGCGGTCGATCGTGTGGGCCGCGGCAAGGAGCGACAGGTCAACATCCGTTTCCTTGCGATGACGAACCATTACGTCTTTGCGCCAGAGTTCTGCAATCCCGCCGCGGGCTGGGAGAAGGGGCAGGTCGAGAAGAACGTCCAGGATGCCCGACCGCGGCTGTGGCAACAGATGCCCGACTTTCCAGATTTGGGGGCATTGAATATCTGGCTGGAACAGCATTGCCAGGACCTGTGGCGGGAGACAGCGCATGGCACCTTGTCCGGCTCGATCGCGGATGTTTGGGCTGATGAGCGGGCAGCATTGATGGCGCTCCCCGCCATGTTTGACGGCTTCGTCGAGCAGAGCAAGCGCGTCTCGCCGACATGCCTGATCACCTTCGAGCGCAATCGTTACAGCGTGCCTGCGTCTTTTGCGAACCGGCCCGTCAGCCTGAGGATTTATCCCGAGCGACTGGTCGTTGCGGCCGAGGGCAATATCCTTTGCGAACATCCGCGGATCATAGAACGCAGCCACGACAAACCGCCGAGGACGATTTACGACTGGCGCCATTACCTTGCGGTCATCCAGCGCAAGCCTGGAGCACTGCGCAATGGCGCACCCTTCCTGGAATTGCCGCTGGCCTTTCGACAGCTGCAGGAGCAGATGCTGCGCCGCCCTGGTGGTGATCGTGAGATGGCCGATATCCTTGCCCTCGTCCTTCATCACAACGAACAGGCCGTCATCAGTGCTGTGGAATTGGCTTTGGATCAAGGCGTGGCAACCAAAATGCATGTGCTAAACCTGCTGCATATGCTGATCGACGATAAGACGACTGACGGTCCCGACGTCGATACGCCACAGGCACTGACTTTGCTGCGCGAACCCAAGGCCAATGTCGAACGCTATGATGGCCTGCGTGTCCGGATCGTTGGAGGTCGCCATGCGTCATGATCCAGCCAGTGCCGCCGTCGTCATCATGCTGCGAAGCCTGAAGATGTATGGCATGTCCCAAGCCGTCAGTGACCTGATCGAGCAAGGTGCTCCAGCCTTTGATGCAGCCGTGCCGATCCTGTCCCAGTTGCTGAAAGCCGAGATGGCCGAGCGCGAGGTCCGGTCCATCGCCTATCACATGAAGGCTGCCCGCTTTCCAGCCTACAAGGACCTCTCCGGATACGACTTCGCCGCCAGCGAAATCAACGAAGCGACGGTGCGCCAATTGCATAGATGCGAGTTCATCGACGGCGCGCAGAATATCGTGCTTGTCGGCGGACCGGGCACAGGAAAAACACATGTCGCCACCGCCCTCGGCATCCAGGCGATCGAGCATCACCGTCGAAAGGTCCGATTCTTCTCGACCATCGAATTGGTCAACGCGCTTGAGCAGGAGAAGGCTAAAGGCAAGGCGGGGCAGATCGCAGAGACCTTGGTCCGCCTTGATCTGCTCATCCTCGACGAGTTGGGATACCTGCCGTTCAGCGCCTCAGGGGGAGCACTGCTCTTCCACCTTCTGAGCAAGCTCTATGAACGGACGAGCGTTGTGATTACCACCAACCTCAGCTTCAGCGAATGGGCAACCGTCTTCGGCGACGCCAAGATGACAACCGCATTGCTCGATCGTTTGACCCATCGCTGCCATATCCTGGAAACAGGGAACGACAGCTTCCGCTTCAAGGCCAGCTCGGCAGCCGCAGCACAGAAGAGAGGACAAAACGCCAATCCCTTGACTAAACCCTGATCAGAAAACCATACTTAGAGGTGGCTCACTTCTCGGTGGAAAAACTGGCTCAGTTCCGCGTGCAAACCAACACCTAGTTCCCCATCTCTCTGAAATATCGTATCAATTCGTGTTCTTTCGCGTCGCGCCAGGCGGTCGCCCAGGCCTGCTCGCGCAGTAGCACGGCCGCCAAGTCACCGACCGCAATCGCCTCGGCGACGGGCGCCTTAGAAAGCATGTCGGACAATCGCCCGACGATATTAGGATCGGTGGGGTTCTCTCGGCCCATAAGTGAACGGATCGCTTCCTGGGTTCGGGCGGGGTTGCTCTCGAACAGCCGCCACGCCCCCTTGCGCTCGATGTGCGTAGATGTCTCGTACCTGGAGACTTTCAACGGGAAGAGATATCGGAGGACGGATTTCGGAACTGGCACACGCATTCCGTCAGTGCCTGCGCTTGCGATGAAGGCAAGGTTCCGCGGAAGCATGCCGACGCGGCGCATCTCCACGAACTGTGGAAGCCAGTATTCGCACGGTCCGTTGGTCAGGCCACAGAGGGCGACGGGAACGAGCAGATCCGGCCTGTTTCTCGCGTGTTCGATAGCCCCGCCCAGATCGGTGTGATCATCGCGAAGCAAATCCGAAAGGGAGACATGCGTCGGATCACAGAACACGATCGATGCGGCATCGCCGCCGACCGCCATGGCGATGTCTGTTGCGATGCTCGCTGAACCGTCTCCGACAAGCACGGGAACATCCTCCGTCGAATGCAGGATGACCGCCATAACTTCCGCGATGGAGAGGCCGGAGGACGATGAAAGCTCCTCAAGGACTTTGATGCGATCCTCGTCGCTGGCTACGGCCACGGACTCGGAATCTTCTTCGACTTCGACATCGTCCGGCGCATGTTTAATATCCACTGCCTGAGGCACCTCAGGTGCATGTGGCGTGGCGACCGGCTGCTCCAACCGTTGGACCTCTTCGCGAAGACGGTCGACATCATCCTGAAGCTTCCGGAACGCTTCGGACGAATTCCCGACCATGGCCCGCGCTGCCTCGGCGATTTTCTCGTGCAGACGGGCCTCATGCTGCTCGGTCTCGCTGCGAAGCAGCGCCTCGCGATGGGAGAATGTGGCGATACGCGCTTCTGCCTCAGAAACCTGTTCGCGCAACTCCGCCAGGCGGCCCGACTCCGCCTCTGCTTCTTCCGCAAGGCGCTGCCTGACTTCGACCCGGATGCGGTCATGCTCAAGCCTCTCGAAATCACGCAGGCCGTTCTGCCAGCCCGGATCCCGTTCCATCATCTTGGGAATGACATCCAGCAGTGGCGAGCGGGTGGAGAGAACGCGAAGCGCGGCCTCGAGGTCCTCCCGCTCATCGTTTCCGACCGTAGCGGCGATCCGGTTCCTCAGGGCTTCGGCGACGCTTGGCGAGTCAATGCTGCTGGATGTCGCTACCGAGGAGATGCGCGCAAGCCAACCTTCCGCTGAACTGAGGATCTCGGCTTCCGGCCTGATGTCCCTTTCCTGTGTGGGTGACCATCTAGGTGGCGCGAGGAAGACGACCAGCCCCGAGGCTAGCCGCATCACTTCCGGCTTGCCTTCCAGCGAAGACGTGGGCATCGATCTGACACGGGCATCGACCGAGAGGCCGTACAGTCCGCTGGAATTCCGGACGAAGCGGCCCCGCAGCCACACATCGGGACTGACTTCGATGGCTTCGAGGTTGCTTTTTGCCGGAACGGACAGCTTTCCCTCCCTGAGAGATGCGACCAGTTCTTCGTGGCTCGTCTCGCGGGGGCTGAAGCCGACCGTCAGGCGGTTGGCGGTGACGAAGGATACCGCTTCCAGCTTTCCCGACGCACCGATGCCATTGAAGTCCGATGGAAGTTCAAACGCGGAGCTGCCCTTGATGCGGTCGATAAGCGGCGATGTCGCCGTTGAGAATATGCTGCCAGGAGTTTCCTCCTTGCGGGGCACGAAGGCAGCGTCCTTCTTGACCCCGGTCACCAGCCAGAATGAATCGATACCGCCCAGCCAAATCTTGCCATTTCTGACTTCCTTCGGCCGTCCGAGCCCGATCGCTGCATCGTTCTCCTTCACTTCGGTGACGACGGTGATGTCGTTCCCCGAAGTGTGGCGGACGCGGAATACATGCTTCCCTGCTAATGACATTCAGATCTCCCCGGGATCCGTGAACCCCGTATCTTTCCTGCACGCGCATCCCAGATCGCTCGGTTCCTGTTCGATGCGGATGAGGTGAACCAGTCGATCCACGACAGGCCCTTGTTGCTGTCGATGACGATGGAGACGAGGCCTGACAGTGCTCCGACTTCTTCTTCGCCCATGGGGTAGGCGTACAGCCAGTTGTCGGCATGGAGCGCCGGTCCCGCGTTGCAAAGGTTCCGCCCGGCGGCCCAGCGCGCCCAGCTCGCTGGGAGGGACGCACGCGGCGCGATAGCGGTCATCATCGAGCCGTCGTATCGGAAGATCGGCCGGTGGCGCCTTGCGTGATGGTTCAGGATAGCGATCGACGGAGATTCGAAGTTCTCGTCCGGCTGTCCGTTCACGACCGACCGATAGAGGAAAGGGCTCTTGGCCTCGTTCCTTTCGAGGCGGTATAGACCACCCTCCGGAAATTCATCCGCGTCCTCGGAGCGGAAGAAGCCACTGTCTTCATCCAACCGGGCTATGACGTGATACCCATGGACACCGCCTTGATCTCCGCGCCGCAATTCTGCCATGGCAGCCGACGGCGACACCATGTACCCGACACGCTGCATGAAATCCCGCTGTGCGGCTGTGCCGGTGGTTCTGACGACGTATCGGGGAAGCGCCCACGGAGACGCACCGGCATGGGGCTCGAGGGTGGATCCGGCCGCGTCCGCGCATGCGGCCACATGCTCCACCACCGCCAAAGGCGTCGGCCCTTCGATATGGACGAGATCTCTTCCCACGGGCCGAACCGAATGCGGCCGTTGAAGCAGCCGCCGGGCGGGGAAACTGCGGAGCAGCGTCAGGTCGAACCAGCCCGCATCGGAAAATGACCGCAGGATGTCCCATTCGCGCGGAGGGTTGGCTGCACGCGAAAGTCCCCGTCGGATGATCTCCAGCGCCTCCACGAAGGAAAGCCCCCTCGCCGTCCTGGCATACAACGCCTCTGCGATGGTGATCATCTCCTCGCATGAAGTGACGCGAGGTCCGACCCAGCGCCTGGCGGGGGTTGGGATGGATGGTGTGGTCTCGTAGTGGAAGAGGTCTTCGCTGACATGCTTCGTTCTGTCGAATGCGTATCTGAGAGATTCCCCGACCTCGATGGCGCGAGGAACCAGGAATACGCTACAGTCCTCTCCGCGGAAGGAGACAATGGCCTCCCCCGAGTATGTGCCTGGCGGGAAGGCGAAACCGTCCTCCCGCCTTTCCATGGCAATATCGCCGCCATTGAGCGTGACCGTGGCACTGCCGCGCGCGGAAAGAAGCGGAGTCAGAGGCGAGCGGCCGAGAAGGGCACTCCCAATCCTGATGCCGTCGAGCCACCCGAACTCGCGTGCCTTCGGCTTTACCTCGACAGTGCTCGCCTCCTTGCTTCTGAAGGACGCAAGCACCCATTTCGCGTTGACATCGCTGTAGGATCGGATCGCACCCTCATCGCACATCTTCAAGCGAGAGCGATGTATCAGGATGAGGTTCGAGGCGACGTTGCTGGTCGCGCGTAATCGTCCGAACCCCATGTCCTCCATCAGGACGATGCCGCTCCGGATGGCCCTGGAGATCAACTGGGGGACGTACGTGCTGGCTTCTTCGGGACTGCGGATCGGCTTGCGCTCGCCCAGCGGGGATTTGCGGAATAGCTCGCAGTCGCCGAAATCTCCTGCGACGATCTCCAGTTCCTCAAGCGCGGCGTGTTCGGCGACGACAGAATACCAAGCCTGCCAGAATGGGGTCTCCATATACTCGTGCCCACCCTGCTTCCAAGAGCGGTCGAACAGGTCGAAGTTGTATTCGAACGATTGCATCGTGTCGGTTAGCAGATGCCGGGAGGTGGTTAGCCTATTCGAAACTTGGAGTGGGTCAAGCAGGCTGCTCGGACCGAGATCCTGACGAAGCTTCCTGAATACCACCTTGTCCCGCCATGTCGGGAATGCGATACGGAGCGTCCGACCGATCTGGCTGAAAGGATGAATGTCCGGCAAGTCGAGGACAATGCCGTGCTCCTTCGCGAGGTAGTCCCGCAGGAGCTCCCACATTGGGTTCAGACCACGCATGCTCGAGAACTTGAAGCCCGTATGCCTCTCGAGCATTTCCCGGAACTCACGGTCGCCTCTCTGACGGGTCTTCGTCGTCTGCATCCAGCACAGGAACAGGAGGATGCGCACGTAGATCCGCAGGCGGCTCTGCATCGGCGGCATGTCCCCCGCCAGATACCCCTTCAGCAGGTTCATATGCGGCAGCGACTTGACGAACAGCCTCTGGGCATCTGCGAGATCCTCTACCCCGAAGATTTCTTGCAGGTCCTCGTCGGCAACGTAGATGCTGCCGATCGAACTCTCGCTGCCCGGATCGAGAAAATACCTCTCGAGGAATGGATCCTTCTGTTCTGCCAATCATTCCCCCCAGAATGCGGTCATCGCCCTAATTGGGATCCGACCGTGTCAATACTGTCATCCAAATACACCCTTGGAGCCGTCAAAATCGTCAGGCATCTGATGCAGAACCAGATGCGGGCCACGGTTGTCGGAGTTCGCCACCATGTCGGATTCTTCGAAGGCTAGCCGGGCGAACTCCAGCGGGCCTACGACTTCGCCGAACCTGATCGCGCCGTCAAGTTCGATGAATTCCATTGCAGGCAGATCCACCACCTCCCTTTCGCTCAATTGGTCATGGAGGAGTTTCAGCCGGGCGCGGAGGTAACGAACTGGAACCTGCACCTCCAGTAGATCGCCCCTCGCCCCGACGATCGCGAGAAGCTGCACGATCGCCCGGTCGATGGCATCCAAGTCATCTTCACGGACAAGCGGCAGCGCAACCGCACCGTCTGGCACCTGCAGCCGCCGCTGATCCTCGTAGACCTTGATTAAGTCCTGATCGACGAAGCGGTCCCGGTTCACGCGCCATTCGTCACGCCGACGGTACCGAAGCGGGGTGTCCTCTAGCCGATGGCCGTTCGCGGCCACTGCATCGGCCGGGATCGGTTCCCCCCATCCGGCTGGCCAGTAGGTCCCTCCGCCGTATCCGTCGCGGGATCTGGCGGAGTCGTTCTTCTTGTTCATAAATCTCTTTACCATCCTCGGCAGCTTTCGGCCGCTATCGAGAATGGAGGAGGTGATTCTGGCTGGAACGCCAGCCTCGCCGCTCTGCAGGTGCCGGACAAGACGCATCATGAAGTACGGAGGGACGGCGTTGCCCACCTGGCGGAACTGGGCCTCGCGCGGTCCGAGAAATTCATAGGAGTCCCGGAATCCCTGCAGCCGCGCTCCCTCCCGAACTGTCAGCGCGCGGTCGTGGATCGGATGGGTGAAACACCCCGACGTGACATTGTTGAATCCCGCCGAGATTGTATAGGCGGGCGAAGCCTCATGCAGGCGACCATAAAGCGTGGCGTAATCAGTGAGGCGCACCCGCCGAAACCGATCCGGCAGCAGTTCCGGCGGGATATCCTTCCAGCATCCGCCCTGCGGGACATTCGCGACGCGTCTCCGATTGATCTCAGAGAGATTGTTCGCATGATGGTTAGGCGCGAACCCGGAGCCGTCGCGGACGAAGGCCTGGAAAGGCGTGGGGTCGCCGGAGATCGAAAGTCTCGCTACGGCATTGGTGTCCACATCTTCCGTAAGGTCGCCGATCGCTTCCCGCACCGTCACATATCCCTGCAGATCCTCCGTGGCGACCGGTGCGTGGGTATGCCTAGGGAACGTGGCGGGAATTTCATCGACTGTCGCGACGAGAATAAAGCGGTTGCGGAGCTGCGGCAGCCCGTAGTCTGCCATGTTCACGACATCGGCGAAGACATGGTAGCCCCGCTCTTCGAAGAGCTTGAACAGCTCCTTTACGATGACGAGGTTGCGACCGTAAACGACGCCCGGAACGTTCTCCATGACGACCCGGCGCGGCTTTCGTCCCGCTGCCGTGAAGCCGTCCAGCAACCTCATGAAATGTACGAACAGGGCGTTGCGCGGATCCTCCAGGTGGAAAACGCCCATCGTGCTCACAGCCTGGCAGGTCGGCCCCGCGAAGAACCAGTCGATCTTCTCGATTCCGGCACGCTCAACGACATCAGTTGCGGCAACGAGGGAGACGTCGCAGCAGTCCACCACAGCTTCCGGATGAGCCCTCCTGAAGGTGTGGGTGGCGTTTGCGTCGATATCGAGCGCCCACTTGATCTCAAGACCGGGGATAGCGACCGCGGCCCCGGCCGACATCCCGCCACATCCAGAGTAGAGATCGATTGCAGTTTGACTCATGATTCCCCCACTTCACCGTACGCAATCTAAATTAGCAACTTGCGTGTGTCGAGAAGTGCATGCTGGCATGTCCCACGTGCAGCTCAACTCCGCATTCCAGGTGAAGAAAATGTTATCATGAACGGTCTATCTGGGGGGCATATCCGCTTGTTCCAAGATGCATGGCCTCGTTCAATGCGGGGCCGCTATTGTTAAATATCTGTATGCTCTGCCAATTCCAGCGCGTCCTCAATGTCCACACCGAGATACCTGACCGTGTTCTCGATCTTGGTATGCCCGAGCAGGATCTGGATTGCTCGAAGATTGCCAGTCGCCCTGTAGATCATCGCGGCCTTTGTGCGCCGAAGCGAGTGAGTGCCATAGTCTTCGCGTCGCAGCCCGATTGCGGTGACCCACTCATCGACCAACCTGGCATACTGGCGAGTGCTCAGATGATCGCTGTGATTGACCCGACTGGGAAAAGCATAGTCATCCACCGTTCCTCCTCTCCGTTCGAGCCAAGCAAGCAAACTCGCCCTGACGTCAGGTGTGATCTCGAATTGCACGGGGCGGCCAGTTTTTTGCTGGATGACCATGGCACGTGTTCGGATTTCCTGTCCCATGACAAGGGTTTCGATTTTGATCTTGATGAGATCGCAGCCTCTAAGCTTGCTGTCGATCGCAAGATCAAACAGGGCTCGGCCTCTCATGCGCCCCTCCCTATCGAGAAAGAAGCGAATTGCCCAAATTTGACGCTGTTTCAGTGGCTTCTTCACGCCAACCTTTCGGTCAGCGTTCCAGGCTGGCCTACCCAGTGCGGCAGGATCATATTGTGCGATACCCATTTGACTTCTCCTTGGCCATTATTGGCCTTCAGGAAAACGCATCAGCACGAGGATTCGCAGTGGCCGAAGGCAGACTGACAGCTTTTGGCGACAATGAATAAAATAACCTCCATAAAGCGCAGCCCGAACCCATAGTCATTCCGACCTTAGTTGTAGCGGTTCGCAACTTGTTCGCCGATGTCCAGAACCGGACAGAGCTGCAACTTCGATCAGCCACGTACGCGAGCCACCAGAAGTAAGGCTGCCCATCGGCTGTTGGCGATTAGCGTCGAGCCAAGAGTCCGTACCGATCGTTGCCGTCAAGGCCGGTAAACGTGGTGATGCTGGCAAGGCCTTCAATGCTGGCGGGAGGATCAGTATTTTCAATGATGACAAATTGCACTTGATCCTCCAGGCTCGCCAAGTGCTTATAGAAGTTTTCAGCAAGTGTAGTCGCTTTGAGGGCAAGTTCGTCTTCTGTCAGAGCGCCGTGTTTCTCTGATCGCATCGGTTCACGATATGTCAGCAAAGGTGTATCAAGGACCAAAAAGCCCGGATGCGGAAGCTTCTTTTCTATGCAATAGACGAACAACGCCACATTGAAGGCCGCGTGCAAAATCGCGCGAACGCCCTTGCCATTCGATGACCGCGGTTTACCACCGATCGTGATGTCGTTCGTAGACAGGTCAAACTGGGCCTTATCGGCATCTGGGAACTTCCACTCTTTGAGAACTGCCTTTACCGTTTCACCGAAGGCGAACGCAACAGTGGAGTCAGGCCCTACTGCCAAAGCGTCGCCGTCTCGTTTGGTACTCTCGCCATCTATTTTTTCCCTGCTCGCGACTAGCTCGGCGCGGCGGGTATAGAGGTCAGCGATCTTATGCAGTTCTGCCCTTGCATATGCGTAAGTCTCATAATTCGTTCTCGCCATGGCCTCGAGTGGCCTGACGTTTTCGATTTGGCTTTCTATTTCTTCGATCTGTTCAGTCAGTTCCTTGATGAACCGCCGGAGGCTGGCTGCTTCACCCCGTAGCGCTAATACGGTCTGAGTAAGCTCGCGCTGTTCGACCTCGATCTTGTGGGTTTCGGCCGCTGCGGCCGCATAAGCCAGGGCGATCTCTTCACCGGCGTGGTTGTGAACCTGAGCCTCAGATGGCGCCCCGCATACCGGGCATTCCCTGTCCGCTAACGCGACTAGGATATAGCCGCCTTCTTCGATGGACCGTAGTCGCTCGAGATCAGACGAATAGACGGCATTGAGACGGGCGAAGCGCTGCAATGTGATATCGAGCTCGTTGAGATGCAGCTCATGTTCCTGTCTGCGATCGAATTGAGCCCGGCGTTTCACTATGAGTTCATCAAGTGAGGACTGGGCCAAGCGCAACTGGTCCCAAAGACCTTCGGAACTGTTGTCCAAACGATCGAGCTGATCGTCTATTTCGTTTAAATCGGTGACATCATCACCAAGTTGTTCATCAAGCTTGCCGATCCATTCGTCAAGCAGCTCGATCTTAGCGGCCTTGGCCACCTTTTTATCCCCCGGCTTCAGAACCTCTACGGTTGCGGAGTCGTCGATCCCAGTCAGCAGCAATTTGAAGAGATTTTGCTCCAGTGTTCGTTCGGTCGGTGCTCCAGAATAAAGCACGGGGCTCTGCTTGGCGATGATCGCCTCTTCAGAAACCACGGCATAGGGCGACAACAACCGGATCGACAGGTTGTCTTTCGCGCCATTGGCATTCGTAACCAGCTTCTTACCAGCCAGACCGATGGTCTCGAGCAGAAGCTGGGAGACCGTGTCTTTTCTCCTATGGTCATGCTTGCCGAGAAGGGGCGTGCCTGTGAGTGTCCCGGCAGCTTTGACCAGACCATCGTATTTTTTGAATTGACCGCCGCGGACGGCACGGTACAATGTAATATCGTTTCCGTCAGAAAGCGTAAGGCCGAGCCATACGCCGTCATACTTGGCCACCTCTTCCGTGACGGGCAGATTCTTCACCGCGCCCATCATGAAGAGAATGCTCTGGGCTGTGAATGACTTGCCAGTGTTCGAAGCGCCATAAAGGATGTTCAACCCACTGACGAATTTGAGTTCCGCGTCGGGCACATTCGGCCCAGTAAAGACCAGATGTCGTAGTTGAATACCGCTCATATGATGCTCGAGCCAGTTGGAGTTTCATCTGCGCGGAATTCCGCTGTCCAGCGCCCAATGCGGTCCGCAATCGATTGGCGGAGCTGCCCTGTGGTTATGTCGCAAAGCTGTCGCGCCATCCAACTGGCCCGCTCCTTGAGCGCAACTGAATACGGGGTGCGAAGCAGGTCCAAATAGCTGGGGGCGTCTTCGCCCGCCGCAAATTCGACACCAGCCTCAGTTTCGAACACCTCGATTAGATGAACCTGCTGCATTAATCGCAGGCTCCGCTCGATGAGCTGGCGGCGGACCAGTAACTCACCTACCCGGTTGGGCAGATCGGGATGAAGGCTTTCGGGCACGCCATCGCCACCGAGGTCGCCGGTATGCACCACAAGGTGATCAAGCCATGTCATTTCCATCAGGTCGCAGCGCCGCGGATATAGAGCGTCAAGCACTACTAGCGCGCGAATGCCAGTCTCCAAAGTGCTGTTGAATGGATGTGACTGCCTCTTGCCCTCGTCTATGAATGCCAAGGGAGACGTCCTTCATTTGCGAATTGATGACAGGTCCCTTGCTTTACCTGCGGCCCTGCATGCTTGCCCAATATCCCCGAGGCATGGAGAACACCCGCGTGCTTCATGACTTGGGAGAGTTTAACGAGACCATCGGCGTGAACTTCGCCATGGACATCGACAACTCCGAGATAGATTTCGTCCTTGAAGGTCACGAGATAATCCGCCGGGGTCGAGTCGCGATAGAACCGATCGAACGCCTCGGCGTCGAAGAATCGGGTCCGTTGGTCGTTGAAGTGGCGTCCGTATTCGGGGCTGACTGCGGCAGACGCGGCATCCGGGTAAGTACCGGGGCCCTTGGTCCCGTACAGAGCCAGCAATTGGGTGACATAGGACGACTCCTCATTTTGCATTTCTGCTGGCACCACGCCGCGGGGTGCACGACCCGGGTCGTCGCCGAACCATTTGACCAAAGCAGCTTTGCACGCAGGATCATCGACCAACCGCCCCGCGTCCAGCCAAGTGAGTTTCGTAAAATTGAAAGCCTTGATGGCGGCCGTAATTTCGACCGTGAGCGGTATGTTGGCTTTCTCCACTAACCGGTGGGCGATATCGGTATCCCATGTTTCGATGAACCGGTCCTGCAATTTTTGGGGATGCGCGATCGCCTGCTGCACAGCCCGTTGGACTCCCTGTGGTGCCACAAACACGTAGGCCCGAGGCACCTTATATTCGCCGGCTGCCGCGTGCATGAATATCTTGCCAAGCTCCAACAGGACATTGGGCATGGATAGTGTACGGCTTAACTGCTTGCACTGGAAATTGTCCCAATGGCCTTCCATGCGGTGCTCATCGATATATCCAGTGACGTCACGCCCCATATCGCCTGTGCCGCGCCAGAGTTCATGGCCGTGGTAATCCTTAACCCGCTGTGCCAGCCAATCCTTCACAAACTCTTCGAGAGATTCGGGGGGAAGCACTTTTATCTGTGCAGCATAGTTTATCGGCAATTATCGTCCCCCTCTGCAACAACACAAGCAGTATTCCCAATTTGGCAACACTTAGCGCATCACAGCCACCATGAACAGCCACGTCGACCAGGTTTGTGAAGCGATCTTCGCTTGTTACCGAAGATAGCCAGTCTGCGTTCCATCCCTTCAGAGAAGTTGACAGCATCATAAGCCGAACGACCGCGGTGAAAAGCGTGTGCATGCTACACTCTTGTCAGAAATGAAGGCGTATAGCCGCTCCCTCGAATGCCGTTCTTTCGGCTTCGATCGCTAACGCAGGAGACGTCGACGGTTCTGTACGGAAATGCTACTCGGGAGGATTTGAACATACGTCTGCTTTCGGGACTGCCAGATTCGGATTTGAATGGCTGAAATAAAACGCATATCCGCTTGTTCTAAGATGCACGGCCCCGCTCGATGCGGGGCCGCTATTGTTAAATATCTGTATGCTCTGCCAATTCCAGCGCATCCTCAATGTCCACACCGAGATACCTGACCGTGTTCTCGATCTTGGTATGCCCAAGCAAAATCTGGATTGCTCGAAGATTGCCAGTCGCCTTGTAGATCATCGCGGCCTTTGTGCGCCGAAGCGAGTGAGTGCCGTAGTCTTCGCGTCGCAGCCCAATTGCAGTGACCCACTCATCGACCAACCGGGCATACTGACGAGTGCTCAGATGATCGCTGTGATCGACTCGACTGGGAAAAGCATAGTCATCCACCGTTCCTCCTCTCCGTTCGAGCCAAGCAAGCAAACTCGCCCTGACGTCAGGTGTGATCTCGAATTGCACGGGGCGGCCGGTTTTTTGCTGGATGACCATGGCACGTGTTCGGATTTCCTGACCCGTGACGAGGGTTCCGATCTTGATCTTGACGAGATCGCAGCCTCTTAGCTTGCTGTCGATCGCGAGATCGAAAAGGGCTCGGTCTCTCATGCGCCCCTCCCTATCGAGGAAGAAGCGAATTGCCCAAATCTGACGCTGTTTCAGCGGCTTCTTCACGCCAACCTTTCGGCCAGCGTTCCAAGCTGGCCTACCCAGTGCGGCAGGATCATATTGTGCGATACCCATTTGACTTCTCCTTTGGCCACTATTGGCCTTCAGGAAAACGCATCAGCAAGAGGAATCGCTGGGGCCGTAAGCTGTCAGTCCGGTTCCGATGAACAAGGTCGATAAAGTAGACATCCACAGCGCATTCGAAACACGAACTACCGGTTCGAATCTCCTCCGGCGGGCCATGCGGGATAGCGATGAGAACTATATCTACTCCATAGCCTTCTATAGCCCTCCAAAATAGGAATGAGGGGAGGATCGAGCTGCATCACCGTCATCAGATGTGCGTACGGGTCTAGCTATCCGGCATGGCCCGCGTCAGGCCCATCCTCCAAGCTCAGCAGCGACCTTCACGAAATAGCTCGGAATGTGCGCGAGCACCGCGCGTACAATCTCCTCTTGCTGGCAAGCCGCGCGAACGCCGCCGCGGTCGACCACATTTCCCCAGACGAGACCGAGAAGGCTCGCTACATGCCTATCCGCGAACCCAGCCTCGTGAAACGCAATCGCCGCGCGATCGGTCAGGCCGTATTTAATCTGCTTTTGCAGCAGGCTGACGCCCATGTGCAGTGCGTCGTCCAAGCCCTCGGTCAGGTCCGCTATCGATGCAACGATCATCGCAACATCGTAGCCGAAGCCGCTCTCGCACAGCGCAACAGCATCTTCGACGGTGACATGGTCACGCCCGACCCGGACTCTTGCCTCAGCCAAAATGTCAAAGATCACGGCATAGGATCTGCCTGCCACCCACTCCTCAAGAGCGCGAGGAACCAAATTCTGATCGCTAATCGCCTGGAGCGCGCGGGACGTGGTGAAACGGAGTGCCAACGGAGATATTTCGGCGAATAGCCGGTTCTCTTGCACTGCGGCCTGCAGGGTTTCCAGATTCTCAGTCAACCAAGTTTGGAGTTCTGCAACCGCCGCCGGCGGTAGGGGCGACCGTCGAATAAGCGCGCGCTGGTCGCCATCGGTGTTGGCCGTGATCGAATCCCCGATCGATCGAAACACTTCGACGAGACGAACCCGCGTCTCCTCGTCAGCAAGGTGATAAGCCAATGTATTCGCGGCAAGTTCACCGATCCGCGCTGCGACGTCCTCTCCCTCGGCAAAGGTCATATTGGCAACGAGGAAGGCGGCGATATTCTGGACAGCGCGGGCGCGACCTTCGATGAACCGGCGGAATTCCCGCTCGCTGATGTTAGGTTGCGCGGCGAGCGCTGCGTCCACGACCTCGTCTATCCGGGCGGTATCGGCGAAAGCGAGGTCCAGCCAATCGGGCGGAATCTCTTGGACGATCGGCGGTTGGCGCTGCTGATACGCATCGAACAACGCAAGGATCGAGCTGCGAGAGGGTTCAGAGTTTCGAGCATCGAGCAGTTCGGTTGCGCGGTCCCACGTCCATCGGCCGCGAAATTGCAGCCGCTGATCATAGATGGACGGGGTCGAGAAGATGACACTGCCTTCGGTGTGCATTCCTGCGCGACCGGCACGACCCATCAGATTGTGGAAGTCCCGCACCAAAATCTGTTCGCTGCCTTGGCGCGTCGATGTGACAATCAAATATTTGAGCGGGAAATTCACGCCCTGGGCTAGCGTCGAGGTACAAATGACGAACTTCGCCAGCCCCTCTTTCATAGCATGTTCGATCGAGAGCCTGATGCCGTGCGGCGTGTCGGCATGATGAGCGAATATCCCCAGCCCCGCTGAGCGGGTGGCCGACGCGCCAGCTCCGAGCTCAAGTTCGCAAAGCGCGCGAACCTTCTCTACCTCTGCGGCGTCCGAGGTTTCAATCGGCCATTCAAGGGCGACCCCGCGATCGACGATCTCGACAGCACGCGAACAGATTTTCGTCACGCTGTCTTTTCGGCCGCAGAAGATCGCAACACTGCCGTTGCGCACGACGTGCAGCCCCAGGAACAGACCGACGTCGCCGCCGGTCTTCTCAGGAAATCTACGCTGGGCAGTTTCCCTGCCGCGGAGCGGTAGAGCGATGTCGCTGATAATGCGAGGCACGAAATATTCTCGCTCAGCCGGATCCTCCGGCTTCACGTATTCGAGTCGCCCGCGTTGGTCCTGCCAGCTCGCAAAAGCGATGCTTTTGGTCGTCGGTAGCAGACCCTCGGCACCGACAACCGCATCGGCATCGCCGATCAGCCATGCAGCGACATCCGGCGCGTTGCCGATCACGGCAGAGATGAGAATGATCTGGGTTTGAGCGGGGAGCGACATGCGCAGCGAAGTGAGGAGGAGTTCGTAGGTCGGCCCCCGGGTCATTCCGTCGAATTGATGTCCTTCGTCATAGATCACCAATCCGATCCTCTGGGCGAGGTCCGGAGCCCGGCGCATCATATAGAGGAGCTTTTCGGGCGTCACGATGAGCACAGAGTCTTCGGCAAACAGCGCATCGAGTGCGAGGTCGAATTGATAGGCGTCTGATGCTTCGTCCAGGCGCACATTCTCACCGGCAAAAGCTGTTACTAGGTCGCCTCGGATGTCGTGGCAGAGCGAACGATAGGGTGCGACGATCACTGCAAGGTGTGCTCGACCGGATAGAAAGGCCGATCTAATGATGATTTCGGTGGCGCGAGTCTTGCCAGCGCTGGTGGGCATCTGAATGACCACGGAACGTCCAGCGAACACGCCAGCATCCGCGATCCGCTGCTGAGCAGGCCAGAGTTCGATTGGAAAATGCGACTTCGCGAGCGCTTGGCGCCACGCGTCCGGCGCCAAGCCTGATGCTGTTGGCAGGATTGTCCGGGCAGAATTTCTAAGCTTGAGCGCACACAAAGCGCCAGCAATGTCGGCGTAGAGCAATTCGCGCGGTGAGCCGGATCGGTGTAAATACTCGCGGATTCTGCGGCACGCTTCGGCAATGCCATCCGCCCCGGCCTCGAAGCTGAAATAGCCGGCTAGCGCCTGGAGAAGCTCTGTCGTCGCCGCTTGATGAGCATGGGCCGCCTCGGCCGGAACGAAGCTGTTCTTGAGGATGCTGTAGACGAGATGACCAAGCCCGCCCGCGAGGTCGAGGCTCGGCTCCGTCATGTGCCGAATGATTACCGTCGCGCTGCCGACATTCCCGGCGATGTAGTATGCCGCTGCGCACAGGAGTGAAAATTCGGTGTCTAAGTCGGCATCGAGCTGCGCGTTCAAATATGCATCGAAGAAAACTGAGGCAAAGCGTAGCACATCTTGCGGGTCCTCATCCAACTCGTCCCAGCCGGGCGGTTGAGGAAGCGCGGCCGGTGCCACTCCTGCAACATCGAGCGTATCTGCGACGGCGGCCGCAACATCTCCCAAGATGCCGATTGCCAATGAGAAGAGTAGCGACGGGTCGCGCGGCAACGCATTGAAGTCCGCTGGCGCGACGCGGAATTCGTGCATCTTTGCCCGCGCTCGCGCGGTGGATAGGATGGTGAGCGCGGTCGCCTCAGGCCTCATCGGCTGCCCTCTCGTAAAGCGTATGTACGAGTTTCATCAATGACGGTCCGCGGATAACCAGAAGGCGCAAATTCTCTTGGTTAAAATGAGCCGCACCGTTGGTCGCCGCCATGTCGGTCTCGGCGAAGACGGCCTCGTCGAGAATGGCGGCCGCTCCGTTGATCCGGCGAAAGGGTCGGTCGGCCTCGTTTTGAAAGCGCTCGACCTTTCGGGCATCGCCCATTTCGCCCCGATCGAAGAAACGGCGTTTAATCGCATTGAGGCTCATGCCCTCGCGAAGTCTGTCCTTTACGCTGTCATCGATCGCATCCTGGAGCCGGTTCCCGCCGGACGCAGACATGCCAGATTTGGACTCGAAGATAAAAAGCTCGTCGGCCGGACCGGGGTTGTCCTCGTTCGCGAACTTGAACCCGATAACATCGCAACCCTTTGTCGAGTCATTTCGGTTCCAGCGATCCTGGTAGCGCAACTCGCGTGGGCACCAATATCCTAGGAAATATTCGATGAAGTCGGCGACGACGATCTCGCCAAAATCTCCCGATCGGAGGCTCGGTCCGGGTGCCACCTTCGCATCGGGGAAGAGAATGGTCCTTAGATAATCGGGATGGCCGAGTCCCGTTCCGCCAGCCATGAACGGTAAATCGGCATCGGCGATGTAGTGGTTGCGGAAATGCCGAGCCCAGTTTGAAAGGATTTCAGCGTCATCTTGCGGATTTAGTTCCCATATCTCGATTTCACGGCCACACGCCGTTGCTTGACGCTCTCCAGTATCGACCAGCCAGTTCAGATAGCTCGGTGTCGTCACGGTATGCCTCCCCCAAGGCCGATAAATAATATGGCGTCGATTCGAAGCCATCTTTGCAATGCAGAATGCGCGCGTCTCTTACGAAGTATAATTTAAGTCAGATTTCATAATTAGTTCTCAGCAATACCATCGCTTCGGCTCATTTCTAATTTGTAGAAACCTCCTCACATGAACAACCTATAAGGATAAACATTCCGAGGTAGGTCCGGGACGTTCGCTATCGTGCGGGCCAGTTTCTGCGAATAGCGAATGCTAACTGGCACTGGGTCGTAGAGCGCGTCGTTATTCCAATCCATCTTCGTGAGGGCTAACGCCTCATGGGCAGTGAGTTCAAGTGGCCCGCTGCCGGCATGACGGATCAGTTGTAGCGGCCGGGGAATGCTCTTCTTGCCCTGATAGTAATCGCCTTTGGTTGAGACCTCGGGAGCATTGCCCGCCACCCATATCAAGGTAGAATTGCCCGTGCGGATCACCATCGTCCCGCGCGGCACGGGAAACCCCGAAGGTTTTGACGGCGGTTTCTCTACGCCCGACTTGATGAGCCAGACGCCGCGCCAGCACGATGCCGAACTGACCTCGACGCACTCTATTTCCGCTACGCCGGTAAGCGCATCGAACGCGACGAACTGCATGCCGCCACCGTCCATGTCGAAGACCTGCGAGCAGCACATCACATAATGCGCGTCTTGTTGGTCACCGCGCAGGGCATAAGCCAACCCGATGTAGGCGGTGTCCGCCGGCACACCTTTCAGCGGCGCGAGCTTCCATGGCGTGCCCGCAGCCTTCACATACAGTGCGGTTGAAAGACGCCAAGCGAGCGAGGCCTTAAAGCTGAAGTTGAAGACGCGATCGTTCAGAACCTGGGTCGGAATATTATACTTGGCGCCCAGAGCCTTCAGCACGTCGTGTGCGTCAAAGAATTTTCCGCGTGTCGCCGTGTCCCAGTTGTCGGGAAAGTGGACCAGCACAACGTCGAACTCGTTGCGAACGGCGTCGAGGCGGCGGAGCGCGGCATCCATTGCAAGGTATAGGCGATGCTGCGCGTTGCCGTCACCCGGTAACTGGTCGAGGTGTTCAGGCCACTTGATGTGCGCGCTCGCTGGCGCGGGATCGAGCGACACGCGGAACAGGCGCTCGAAACCGGGATATTCCGGCACATATTCTGATCTGTCGGAAGGCCGATGCACGCCGCGCAACAGCTTCATCAGATCGCCACGACGATGGAAAGCGCTCTCCGGGCCAACCGTCGCGATTCGAATGCGGGGAGTGTATCCGCTAAACGATCCTTTCGAATACGGCCCGAAGTTCAGGAGGCCGCGCAATGGATGGACATCTACCTGGGTGGCATCGGATGGGGAAAACGACAGGTCCGGCTCATCCAAGAGCGTGAATGGCGGCAGCTCGGTGAGGGCTGGGTTCGCCATCATTTGCTCCTGTCGAAGTAGGTATGGTGATGCGACGGTCGGCTAAACCCTGTGACGGGTGACACCTTGAACACGGCATCAATGCCAGTGCCGTCTTCGAGTCCGAAAGCGCTTCGAAGCGTGCCGCCCGTCTCCGTCAGAAGCTGGGCCCAGGCCCCAATAATGCTGGCCCAATTCCTATTATAGCGCGGAGCCCATCGTTCCCGGCGCCAGTCACCGGCAGGATCACCTCGTCGCTCGGCTTGGATGCCCATTTCAGCCGCAGCTTCTTGCGCGACCAGACCCTCCGCACCTTCCGTTTGTGGAGTGTCTTGTCGGGGCAACTGGACGAACGTGTAAGGCTCGAAGCCGCACCACCACTTTCCATCGACCTGTTCCAGCTTGAGCTGGACACCCTCCTGAAACGGGAAGCCGAGCTTGGGCACTGTGCCAAACAGACTGGTGCCGTAGGCATCGCGCAGCCGGGATAGGGTTTGTTGCTGACGCCGCGTTCGATCAGGATCATCGCCGTCGCGCGGTGTTGCAACGACGAGCGAATGGCCCGAACGCCTGTAGCGTGGGATGAGCGGGCGCTGTCGGGCGAGAGATCGCACGAGCGTGTCGTAGAGCAATCCCATTGCCCAGCTATCGGCGACCGGATCCAGGTCGATCGTTCCAGCGAGCGATGGGCCAAGCGGAGCCAAGGCATCCAGGATTTCCTGGTCACGCCCGAACACCGCTAGCTCACGCCCCAAAGCGGCCGCCGTCGCCCGACATCCCTTCGCCTTGAAGATCTCGCGCACCTCTGCCGATGTTGTCGGTTGGCTCAACCTGATGCGCCTGGCCGCGGTCGGCATCGATTGGAGCAGAATTGCCGAATAGCGCAGCACCGGGAATGCGCGGGCTTTGGCATTTGGAATCTGAACGGGTACGAGACGCGGCGTAGGTCGCCCTTCCATCACCCGATCAAGAAGCGGCTTGGGTAAATCGGTTACCTTGATGATATCGGCAGCCAGTTCGTCGAAGGTCGCGCACTCAACGACGGCCACATCCACGCCAGCCGCTCCGGCGCGCTCTAGGAATTCGATCACTGCGGGCAATAAACGCGAAGCTGACGACGTGAGCCAGTACAGTCCGTTCGGAAATGGCGAAGGCGCATCGAGAACCGTATTCAGCGCCTCCATGATCGAAGCGTCGCGTCCGCTATAGCCGACGAAGATCATTCCGAAGCGCTTGCCGGATTCCACCAGCACATGCCGCATCCGGGCGTCCTGTTCCTCTAGTTCCGATCCCGTGTTCTTAATCGCGATCGACTGATAATCACCGTGGAGCTTAGCGACCAACGGCCAGTCCGATTCATTGAGGCACCGCATGGCACGGTCGGCGGAATCGATCGCAGCCACAGTCGGGCGGTTCTGGCCGTCTATCGGAAGGATCGCATTTGCCGAATGCGCCGACTCCTCGATAAGCGGATCGAAGTTCGTGGTGAAGACGCTATCGACCTTGCCAGCAGCCATAAGACTGCCAAGCACCTTATGTCCAAAACAGGGAGTACCCTTGGAGATCGCATCGTCTATATACTGTCGGCGATGCCGAGCCTCTGGATAGACCGCTTCGAAGGTCTTGGCATATTCTGTAGGATCACCGTCAGGTGGCAACAGCGAGTTTTGGCGGAAAAAGGCATCGATCCTGTCGATCCAGATCGGGTCAGCGGTATCGATCTCCCGCTTTGACAGGTTTGTTTCGCGGCAAAAGATTTGCGCCTTGAAATCGCGGATCATGGCATAGCCAGTCGGAATGCCAGAGGCGGCTGATGCGCCTGCGCCAAGGAACCATGCCACGAGATTTGGCCTGAGATCGAAGGCGGTCGCGAATTGTGCGGCGGATATAGTTTTTATCGGCACGGACTCCCCCTTTTAAGCCGTCGTGGGGAGCGGGTCGGTTCCCTCGCTCAAGATGGCGAGATATCGCCGGTAACTGAACACGCGCCCCCGTTTGCGCCCGGTGATTTCTTCGACGATGCCGAACCGTTCCAGATCAGCGAGCGCCGCATTGACAGTGGGGGCTGAGAGCCCTGTTTGCTGAACGAGTTGGTTGGCCGTCAGGAACGGGTTTTGCTGAAACAGATCGTGGATACGCAGCGCGGAGCCTGCCCGGTCGCTCTCTGTCGTAATCCGCTCGCGGTCGTCCTTGAACAGATCGACAATCCGGGTTGCTGCTTCGAATGCCTGATTGGCCGTATCCGCAACACCGGCAAGGAAGAAATCGAGCCAGGCTTCCCATGCCCCGTGTTCTCGGACCTCCTGAAGCAGGCGGTAATAGTCAGCGCGATGCGTTTTAAGGTAGAGGCTCAGATAGAGCAGCGGCTTGCGCAGCACACCGTTGACGCACAGGTACAGCGTCACCAACAAGCGACCGATCCTGCCGTTTCCATCCAGGAACGGGTGGATGGTCTCGAATTGGACATGCAAAAGCCCAGCCTTGATCAGAGCGGGCAGACGCGAGCCGTCCTCGTGCATGAAGCGCTCAAGCGCATCGAGACAAGCATCCATCTCTGTCGGTGGTGGCGGCACGAACAGTGCGTTGCCTGGACGTGAACCACCGATCCAGTTCTGAGACCGCCGAAACTCGCCGGGATTTTTCGTGCCGCCACGCCCGCTTTGCAGCAGTCGCTCATGCATCTCGCGGATCAGACGTAGTGACAGCGGCAGGTCTTCTACACGCTCCAGCCCATACATCATCGCATCGACATAGTTCGATACTTCACGGATGTCGTCGATCGGCTGGCCGGCTTGCGCCTCGGTTTCGAAGCGGAGCAAGTCCGAAAGGGTGGACTGCGTTCCTTCGATCTGGGACGAGAGGACTGCTTCCTTCCTTACATACATGTAGAGGAACAGTTCCTGACGCGGGAGCAACATCGTGATCCCGTCCAGACGACCTAACGCGCGTTCGGCCAACCCTAACCGCTCCAGAAGGGCCAGCACGTCTATCGGCGGTTCGGGCGGCAGTGAGGGCGGCACGAAGGCGCGCACGATTTCCCCCGCAACAGGGGTCTCGACAAAGCGGCCTAGCCGGAGGTTAGATGCTGATTCGGACATGCCACATTATGCGAACGCGGCCTTATTTAAGCAATCAGCTTTTGGCTTAAATAGGCGTTGAGCTAAAGTAAGCGCTCTTAAATAAGGGTGCACACCATCATCGGTAGGCACACGCAAAAAATTCTTGGCAGTCTTTTTCCGCTTTCAGCGGCGGTAGCGCCGCCGAGTGTGTTCGCTAAATAGTCCGTCCTCGACAACACGGACGATAGTGCGTCATCCGTAAGATCATTCATTGTTGCCGCCGCTGAGATGTCAGGATTTATCGTAGAAACGGCGGTGATCGACGGTGCGTATGCTACTTGGTGACGTTGCGGCCATCGGCGGTAATCGGCGGCAATATCGCGCTATAGAGGGCAATCGGCGGTGTGGCGGACCGCGCGGGATTCGAACATATACACCGAAGTAATCGGTTGGGGCTCGGCTGCTACATAAGCAGTGTCGGCTTTTGGCAAATCTAAGTTGTCATTCGAACGGCAGGAATTACGCGCAAAGCGGCCATTTCGATTGTGTCCTGACTGGATAGCTTGAGCGATAGTCATTGCTTCTATTGCTCACCGTTATGTGATATTTGGAGCGATAGAAAAGGATGTTATCGCTCATGCCGTGGAACTGGACGCAACCGGACTGGCCAAATTTTCGTTATGACGCTTCGGCGCTACAAAGTCTGGAGCAGCAATTCCTGCTCTCCTCCGGCGAAGTGATCGGTGCGGTGCGCCACATCAATCCGCAACAGCGCGACCTGTTACGCATCGAGCTGCTGAGTGATGAAGCGATCAAAACCAGTGCGATCGAAGGTGAGACGCTGGACCGGCTCAGTGTGCAGTCATCGCTACGAAAACAGTTGGGCCTGGCAACGGATCGGCGTTCGCTGCAACCGCGTGAACATGGCATCGCCGAGATGATGATCGACGTGTATGGCAGTTACGCGTCGCCACTTGACGACGCGACCCTGTTTCGCTGGCATCAGATGCTGATGGCTGGCAACGGGCATCTCGACACCATCGGTGCTTATCGAACGCATACTGACGCAATGCAAATCGTCTCCGGACATCTGGACCGTCCCACAATTCATTTCGAAGCGCCACCCTCAGAACAAGTACCGGACGAAATGGTCCGCTTCATTGCCTGGTTCAATGAGACATCACCCAATGGTATGTCTCCCCTCCCCGCGCTGACACGCGCGGCGCTCAGCCATGTCTGGTTTGAAAGCATTCATCCGTTTGAGGACGGCAATGGACGTCTGGGACGGGCGCTGGCGGAAAAAGCGCTCGCGCAGTCGCTGGGCCAGCCCAGTCTGATCCTGCTGAGTTTTGCCATCGAGCAAAGCCGCAAAGCCTATTATGCGCAATTGGAACAGCATCAGCGCACGCTTGATGTGACAGAGTGGCTGCTGTGGTTTGGGCAAACCGTGCTTGCAGCACAACAACTCACACTGCAACGGGTGCACTTTTATATCGCCAAAGCACATTTTTATGACCGGTTTCGCGGTGTCCTCAATGCACGCCAGGAAAAAGTCATGGCGCGGTTGTTTGAAGCCGGCCCCGAAGGTTTTGTTGGTGGCCTGAGCGCCGACAATTATCTGGCCATCACAAAAACCTCACGCGCCACGGCCACCCGCGATCTGCAGGATCTGGTCGACAAGGGCGCTCTGACGCGCACGGGCCAGTTGCGGTTTACGCGTTACGCGTTGAACTGGCAGCCGTTTGGCGATTGAAATATCATATTAAACTGCATCACATTCAACTCAAATAGCCACTCAGTATGGTTACCGCGACATTAACCATTTTGGCTCCTAAGCTCCGATAAGTATAGGTTATCGGAGGTGATGTGTACGACGAACTTGTACGTGCTTTAAAACAATGGTATCAATGGCGTACGACCAATTTCGGAGGCCCTGATGCCCCAGACAAGCTACAAGATCAGCGAAGCCCGCAAGAATTTCGCCGAAGTCCTCGATCGCGCCAACCAGGGCGAAGAGATCATCATCATGCGTGGCAACGAAGTTTACGCCCGCATCGGTCCAGCAGCGGACGGCGGCAAGCGCCCTTTTGGCCTGTTGCGCCATCGTGGCCTGCCCGACAACCTGTTCGATACAGTTGATGCAGAGCAGGCGGCGATCGATGCCGGAGACTGGAATGATGATACCGGCGTCTGGCAAGGCAAATCCAACAATAGCGAAAACACGCAATGAAAATCCTGCTCGACAGCCACGCCGTCTACTGGTGGACAATCGGTAGTGATCGCCTGTCCACAAAGGCACGATCGCTGATCGAGGACAAGGCGAATGCTATCCTCGTCAGTGCGGTCACGTTCTATGAGCTGGAGAACAAGATGCGCCTGAACAAGCTTGATCTCAAGCCCCAGGAACTGCGGGCAGCCGTCACGGGAAGCGGCCTGCAAACACTAGCCATCACCGATCTGCATGCCGAACTGGCAGCAAATTTTGATTGGGAACACCGCGATCCGTGGGACCGGATTCTTGCCGCTCAGGCACGGCTTGAGCACTGCACTTTCATCTCGGCGGATCTGGCGTTCGACGCGATTCTGCATGAGCGCGTCTGGTAAGGGTAGTGGCGGTGAAGGTATTCGTGGACATTGCCGAGGCAGCGGAGCGATTTGACGAACTAATTGACTTCGTTTTGCGCGATGACGAGGTTGTCATCTGTCGAGCTGGCGATCCTATCGCCGCGATCGTGCCAATTTCGCAGAACCGCCAGGGCACATGGGATGAAGTCTGGGCGCTGGCGCTTAAGGGAAGGCCTGCAAACACGCACCAGACTTCGAACCACGATGAACTATATGACGAGAACGGACTGCCGAAATGAGCAGCTCGTCGTCAGGTTCGATTGAAAAACGCACCGAGACTTTAGATACGATAGCGGCTGTTCTGCCGCTGAACCGCCGCGACATGCTTGCTGGTATTCTGACCGATCAGGACGTCGAGACGCTACGCCATCTGGTCAATGAAGGCGTGGGCGAAAACACGCTCCGCGCGCTGACCTCGGATCTGGCCTATCTCGAAGCCTGGTCGATGGCCGCAACCGGCAACCCCCTTCCCTTCCCGGCGCCCGAAGCCCTGTTGCTGAAATTCGTCGCCCATCATCTGTGGCAACCGCAGCAGCGCGAGATCGAGCCGGATCACGGCATGCCGGCAGGCGTAGAAGAAGAATTGCGCCAGCAAGGCTTTCTGCGTGTATCCGGACCGCATGCGCCGGCAACCGTGCGTAGGCGGCTTGCTAATTGGTCGACGCTGACACGCTGGCGCGGTCTGGAGGGGTCGTTTTCATCGCCTTCCGTCAAATCGGCAATCCGGCTTGCGGTCCGTGCCATCAACCGGCCGCGCAGCCGCAAGAGTGCCAATGCGATTACCAGCGATATTCTGGGCAAGCTGCTGGCGACGTGTTCCGGCGAGGATCTAACCGCATTGCGGGATCGCGCTATCCTGATGGTGGCCTTTGCCTCGGGCGGGCGCAGGCGCAGCGAAATCGCCGGTTTGCGCGTAGAACAACTCGTCAAACAGTCGCCCGTCACTGATGAGGACGGCGCTCCTCTGCCCTCTCTTGGCATCCATCTCGGTCGCACCAAAACCAGTGGTGCCGATCACGACGAGGTCGTCTATCTGACCGGCCGGCCTGTCGAAGCCCTCACCCGTTGGCTGGAAGCAGCCAGGATCGATAAGGGCAGCGTGTTTCGAAAAGTCGATCGCTGGGGCAATGTTTCCGTACGAGCGCTCGAACCCAGCGCCGTTAACCGGATCGTCAAGCAACGCGCGCAAATAGCTGGCCTGGATGCAAGGGAATTCTCTGCGCACGGTCTGCGCTCCGGCTATCTTACCGAAGCGGCCAATCGCGGCATTCCGCTCCCCGAAGCCATGGAACAATCACGCCATCGCTCCGTGCAACAGGCGTCCGACTATTACAACAATGCCAAACGGCGCAGTGGGCGAGCGTCGCGGTTGCTCATCTGATCAACTGCCAGCACTGCCTGCCTCTCCCCTGTTTTCGGCAACGAAATACGGCATCGGTCGTATTGAAGTCGGGCCATTGCGACGATAGACGCGATCATGATATATAAGCCCCATCGCTGTGGGGTCAGCGATTTGAGGGGCAAAATGGGGCAGCAGTTTTCTGATATCGTTTTTTCGCGTGCGCAGCTTTCAAAGCATCAGCGGCGTCTGTTATGGCTCTCTTCCATTGTCTTTGCCTCTACGCTCAGTTTGCCAGTTTCCTGGCAAAGCGGAGACGTGGTTAGGAGGGGCCGGGCAGTGGGGTAACGCTGCCTCATGGAAGGAAGGCACCATTCCGAATGGTGTCGGACACGTTGCGACATTCAATGCCCAAGCAAATATTGCCTATGGCGTCATCTTAGACAGCCAAATCACCATCGGGGAATTGAACCTTCTTGGAGAAACCTCTGGCGGATATATGTTTCAAACCGGCACGTTGACCTTTTCTGCAGCCAATGGAAACGCCGCCATAAATGTGACCAATTCCAATTTTGCCTATGATTTTGGTCTCGTCATTGTCGAACTAGCATCCAATACGGTGCTCAACACCTCCGGTACGACTGCGTCATTGAAATTCACCACAGGGGCCACGATTTTAGGAGCTGGCGCGCTTTTAAAGCAGGGCCTGGGTACGCTTTATCTCAATGAAGCGAACAGCTATTTCGGCGGCACAACGATCGCCGAGGGAACTGTCGTTGCCAATCACGCAACAAACGGCGTCATCGACGCATTGAGTACGGGCCTGATCACGCTGAATGGAGGCCGGTTACACTCTGCTCTCGGGAGCTCCACCCTCAACAGCTATCTCGTTTCTGCCGGAACAACGGGCACGATCAGTACTGCAACAGGCACCGAACTCTGGCTCAATGGCGGATCGGGTCAAGAATTCTCTCTTCAGGGCAATCTGGTGATCGGAGCGAGTGACGGAACAGGTGACGTGGTCATGGACGTTGTCGGCACTCCGACTGCCCAAGATGCAACTATAACAGTTGCCTATGGCCGCCTTGTCGACGGTAACGGGTCACTGGGAAACCTTACAGGCTTCGCAGGGGCGACACGTGTTGCTGTCGGTGCAACCATTGATTTCTCCGGCCATGGCGGGACAATTCGCAACTTGCAGGATGCCGCGCCCGGAAATGGTGGCACGGTGTCATGGTCCAACGATCCTCTGACTGTAAATGGCGGCAGTTTCTCAGGCCAACTCGACAATCCGCTGGGTGGAGAACTCGTTAAGGGAAGCATTGATACTCTTCTTCTCAATAGTGATAACTCAGCATTCCGTGGCACCACCACAGTTGCAGAAGGCAAACTGATTGTCGGCGATGCCAACAACAGCAGCGCAGCGCTCGGCGGTACCATCAACGTTCTATCCGGCGCCACACTAGGCGGTTATGGCTCAGTCGGAGAAACGACGGTTCAGTCAGGTGGTATATTGTCGCCGGGCAATTCCATCGGCATCCTGACTGTCGATGGCAATCTGACACTCGGGCCCGGTTCAACGCTTGAGGTAGAAATTGCGGCAAGTGGCCCCTCAAATCGACGCTCTGATATCGTGGGTGTCACAGGCATGGCCACGATTTCTGGCGGTACGGTTTCTGTGACGGCTATTGATCCGCAAACCAGTTATAAGAGCGTCCAAAACTATACCATTTTGCACGCTGACGGCGGCGTCAGCGGAACTTTTGATACTATTCTCTCGAAATCGGCCTTTCTTGATCTGAATACGATTTATTCGGCAAACGATGTCTTTCTGAATGTCGCCATCAAGCAAGATCCGGTAGTACCTGTCGATCCTGAAACGCCAACGCCCGGTACACCTGTTGACCCGGAAACCCCTGAACCCGGAAAGCCCTCCCCTGCCCTCTTCACGACAGTAGCTCAGACCCGCAATCAGTATGCGACGGCCGGAGGACTGGATAGTCTGGCGCAGACGGGCCCATCACTACCGCTCTATAACAGCCTGTTGATGCTGTCGGCCGATGAGGCGCGTGCAGCCTTCGACAGCCTTTCCGGCGAGGCTTACGCTTCTGCGAAAGGCGTACTGATCAACGACAGCCAGTTTATCCGCAATGCAGCCCTTGGCCGTTTGCAGCAGGCGTTTGGCGGCGCTCCGGCAACGCCGATCAATGCGCTTTCCTATGCAGGTTCGCAAAGGCATGTATCGGCGTCAGCCTCGGCCATTGATACCGTGGCTCCAGCCAGCATTGCTCCTGCTCAAAATCTCTATACCACCTGGGGCTATGCCTATGGTGCGTGGACGAGGCAGGATAGCGACGGCAATGCTGGCAGCGTGAAATCGTCGGTCGGCGGCTTTGTCACCGGTATCGATGGCACCATCCTCGATACATGGCGCTTCGGGCTGCTGGCTGGCTACAGCCATTCCAGTTTCGATATGAACGATCGTGCCTCATCGGGTAGCAGTGATAATTATACGCTCGGTGGCTATACAGGAACCGAATGGACGCTCAACAATGGCCATGCCTTGGCATTCAGGTCCGGTCTTGCCTATACATGGCATAATATTGACATGAACCGTTCTGTCGCTTTCCCTGGCTTTGCCGATAATCTGACCGGTGATTACGATGCGGGAAGTTTTCAGGTCTTTGGCGAACTTGGTTATAAGATCCACTACGGCAAAGCCCTCTTCGAACCTTATGCGGGGCTTGCCTATTTGCGGCTCAAGACCAATGGATTTGATGAAAAGGGCCAGACCGCTGCGGCCCTTTCGGTTCAATCCGGCACGACGGATACCAGCTTCTCGACGCTCGGTCTCCGCGTATCCACAGAGTTTGCTCTGGGCAGCATCACGGCAACAGCACGAACCGGCCTTGGCTGGCGACACGCCTATGGCGACATCACGCCGGTTTCCACCGCGAGCTTCAGCGGCTCCGATGCCTTCACAGTCTACGGTCTTCCGATTGCCGAGGATGCAGCTCTCATCGAAGCGGGGCTTGATTTCAAGCTGACCGAAGATGCCACACTCGGCATCTCCTACAACAGCCAGTTTGCATCAGGCGCTAAACAGAACGGCTTGAATGCAAAGCTAAGTGTGGGATTCTAGCTTCTGGCACGGAGGCTTCTGAACGCCAGGAGTATGGCCCGAAGCAGTTGTTATGAGCTGATCTACTCGCGTCTGAAGCAGGATGGGAAGCAGACCGCCGACTTTTCATGCTGAAGGTCCGCTAAGCGGACCGCCTTAACAAGGCAACGGTGAGAACCTCGGATAGTCAATGTACCCCTCTGGACCTTCGCCGTAGAACGTATCCTTGTTCGGTATGTTCAGGGGTAGGCCCTGCAGAAGGCGTTCTGCGAGGTCGGGAGTGGCGATGTAGTCGCGCCCAAATGCCAGCGCGTCGGCAATGCCGGCTTCGATAAACCGCTCGCCGTCTTCCTGGGACATAAGTTCGTTGGCAATGACCGGGCCACCAAATCGGCGCTTGATCTCGCCGAGCAAACTGTCTTCGGCTTCGATCTCACGGACAAAAATGAACGCGAGCTTCCGCTTCGCTAGTTCGTCGGCGACGTGACCGAAGATCGCGCCGGGATTGCTGTCGCCCATGTCGTGTTCCTCGCCACGAGGCCGGAGATGCACTCCCACACGATCAGCACCCCACACCTCGATCACTGCATCCACGATTTCGAGGAGGAACCTGGCGCGGTTCTCCACCGAGCCGCCATATCGATCGGTTCGCTTGTTGGTTTTGTCCTGCAAAAACTGGTCGATGAGATAGCCATTGGCCGCATGCAGTTCGACCCCGTCGAATCCAGCCACCTTCGCCCGCTCGGCGCCCCGGCGAAAATCATCGACGATTCCGGCAATTTCTAGGGTTTCCAGCGCACGTGGCACGGGATGTGACCGCTTCGGCCGTAGCGACGAGACATGCCCAGCCGCAGGGATAGCACTGGGTGCTACTGGAAGTTCGCCGTCGAGGAGTTCGGGGTCGGAGATGCGGCCAACGTGCCACAGCTGCAGAAACATGCGGCCACCGGCTTCGTGGACCGCTTGGGTGACGTGTTTCCACCCCTCCACCTGTGCACCGTTCCAAATGCCGGGTGTGCCCCAATAGCCGACGCCTTGAGGAGACACGGAGGTCGCTTCGCTCAGGATCAAACCGGCTCCAGCTCGTTGCCGATAGTATTCCGCCATCATGGCGTTCGGAACGCGCTCGACGCCAGCGCGCTTGCGGGTGAGCGGTGCCATGATGATGCGGTTGGGCAGCTCGAGGGCGCCAATCTTCAACGGATCGAACAAACGGGACATCTGCAACTCCTTTGGACTGAGAGCAGATATAACCGCGCGCAAACATGGCGACAATTGCGCTTTTATTCGCCAAATCGTATACTTGAGGATGTCAATCGAGGCGCGTAGGATGGCTATCACAAACACTTTCGCTGGCGTCGAAGTCTTTCTCAGCGCGGTAAGATCCGGGTCGTTCACTGCGGCTGCCGCTCGGTTTGGTATTACCAAGTCAGCCGCCGCCAAATCGGTGGCGCAACTCGAAAGCCGGCTTGGCGTCAAGCTGCTGCATAGGACGACACGGCGGCTGTCACTGACACCGGAGGGCGCGGCGTATCTCGAGCAAGCCGAGGCCGCACTTGATCAGCTACGTTCGGCGGAGGACGCTGCCCGCTCGAAGGCAAGTACGGTGCGAGGTATACTCCGTGTGGATATGCCAGCGGCATTTGGCCGTCTGGTTGCCATGCCGGTCCTGCTGGATATCCTCAGGGCACACCCCGATCTACGCCTGGCAGCGAGCTTTTCGGACCGAATCATCGATCCGGTGGAGGAAGGAGTGGATCTGTGCCTTCGGTTCGGCGAGCTGCCGGACCGCGCCGACATCGCTGCCCGCCCCCTAGGAACACAACGCCTGCTTCTTTGTGCAGCGCCCAGCTATCTAGAAGCGCACGGGGTGCCGGTGAACCAGAATGACCTGCATCGTCACGCCTGTATTTTGGGAAGCCAGCCTGAGCGACCAACTTCCTGGCGCTTTCTCGACGAGGAGAACCGTATCCTGTCTTTTGACCCGCCTGCAACCTACCAAGCCAGCGATGGCGAGGTTATCATCGCAATGGCAACAGCAGGCTTTGGCTTGTGTCAAATGCCGCAGTCACTTGTTCAGTCTTGCATCGATAGGAGTGAGCTGGTCGTGGTGCTACCGGATCGTTGCCGTGTGCGGTCTCCGTTCAATGCGGTTTGGCCAGCAACCCGCACCATGCTGCCGAGGGTCCGTGTTGTAGTGGACGAACTCGTTCGTCGAGCTGGCGCGGGAACTCTGTAGGGCCGGCGCCATCGCCAATTGGATTCTGCTTCAAAAGCAACTGACAGCGAGCCCGAACGTCTCTAATTAAGATCGAAGGCTGCTGTCCGGCCCGAACACTTGCCGGGCGCCCACTTTATTGTCGCGGTGCAAAGACCAGCACAACAGCAATCAGAACTAACAGTGGACCCATCCATTTAAATTGCCGAACAAGATGGTTGAACCATTCCTGATGGCTGCTGAATTTGATGTGGCCAAAGCCGACCACACTCATCCATATGCCCGCAGCAAACATTATCACCTGATCAATGTATTGCACACCACGTCCTCCTCCCAGCGCGTTGAAGGTATCCATCACCGACCACCTTAAACGAGGCGAAAGCGATTTACTTCTTCAGGTTAAACCGCAGATGGGCGGAGCAGTTCTTGACTATACGTCAGCGTTTACACCTCGGAGTTCACCGCAGCCCGGCAAGACTCGCCTTTAGAGCCGCCAACTACCGAGCTGATGTTCTCAGCTTCAATCTGCTGGACCGGACCTGCAAGCTCGGCCGATAATGCTGAAACGGGTCAGTTTTTGCTGCCACTTAATTGGTGGCAGTTAGCGAAATACTCAAGTTGCGCGCATCACGGGATTTCTGTCTGTTGACAGCTAATATTTCGCTCATCGATGAATTGGCGCTGTGGGAAAGTAAGCGCTGCAGAAAACCAACAGCGCTCGCAGATTGCCACGATGGGCCTCGATAGCCTTATAGCGGGCGTACGTTCTCGGCCTTTGATTTTCCAGTCTTGCGATCCTGACCGATATCATAACTCACTTTCTGACCATCCTGGAGTGATCCGCCAGCCTGCAAAATTGCGGATACGTGCACAAAAACATCAGTGCCGCCATTTTCCGGTGTGATGAAGCCGAAACCTTTATCGTGATTGAAAAATTTTACAGTGCCAGTTGCCATGTGATCCTCTTTGATGAAGCAATATAAGTATTGCCGCAGGAGATTATTCAATGAGTCTGCGCTGCGCAACTATTCACTTTGCAGACCCGATGATTGAATCACTATGAAACCGACTGTAAGAGCATAGTCGACCAAAGACAGGAGGAGCAAGCTTGAGCATAGTTTTTCTAAATGGACCAGGCAGCCTGATCTGTGACGGTGTCGATGCCGGACAGATTGAGTTCAGTATTGCAGAGCCTTCTGACGGCTTGGACATGACAAGGCGTGGCAAACTCTGGGGCAATAGGCAGGCGGTTGTTGTCGCAATGAACGCACAGAAGGTCGAACTGATATCGTCCGATCGAGATGAGCGGCTACCATTGGATCTCGAGGAGGTTGATCGGCACGGCGGTGTTTCGTTCAATATTTTGCAAACTGATCTGGATTAACGACGCGCGGGATAGCGCTGAACGAAAACCCCGTGAAGCCGAGGTCCTCGTCCCGCTATAGTATCTCTATTGAACGGGTGATTGTGACGCAGAAGGCATCGGCGGTGGTGCATTCGATGTGCTGGACGGCGGTGGCATTTCCGTCGCCATCGGCGATTGCGTGCTCTGTGAACCTGTCTGGTTACAAGCCGACAGGGCGACAACCGTAATTCCCATGGCAGCGAAAAGATAAAATTTGGGGGTCATATGATGGTCCCTTCAGTTTTAGCCCCCCTTGCGCCGGGCATTATCGGTACTGAAAAACTGAGGTCAACATCAGCTCGGTCACACGTTCTTACGATTTGAAATGAAATCGGTATATGGCGACCGTCATTTGTCCATCTAGAGATTAGCTTGAGTTCGCTTTCGTAGGGCCTAGCTGATGGCTGCAGGGTGGAGCGAGGGATTTCACGATATAGATGCAATCTGGCAAAATATTCTTTAACTGAACGCGTGGATTGGTTACGTATTCAATGTCCGCGGTCCGCTATCTTGAATTGCCTTGATTGCAAAGGCTGGCACTGCCCATGAATTAGCCGGCTTGAGAAGGCCCTTTTTGCTCGAAGCGGTATATGAAATTCACAAAGATCGATATAGTAATCATCCTCGTTTTAATAATCATTGGCGTTTTTCTCTATTCATATCTCGGAGGAGCAGTATCTGGACGAAACTATACTGATGGGGAATACGTGCTTCTTCTGAAGGGAATTCAAGGGGGCATAACTGTTGGGTGGGTCACCTATTGGGGAGAACTACTATATGAGATTACACCGTTTTCTTTTGCAGTTTACTTCATAATCAGACACGTATTTAATTTGAAATAGAAATAGAGGAGGTTGCTATTTCAGGTGCTGGGATCCGTGTTCTAAGGATTGTTCTGGGATTTGCCTTGTCACCTCTGGCATCGGGCGTGCTGCAAATCTTCGTCATGGGAGACTTTCGAGGCTTCGCGATCACCGTCATCAGCTATCCATTCGCATTAACTCTCGGAATACCGGCATTCTTCATTGCTCGATATCTTGGTTGGCTAAGCTTGAAAGCTGTGCTTCTAGGTGGCGCGGGACTCGGAGTGCTCGCCGGGCTTCTTATTACACTCGATGGACTGCACGGGCGCCCCGTCTCGATCATTCTCGGCTTTGGTCTCTTAGCCGCCCACGGTGCAGTTGTTGCAGGGATATTCTGGTTTATCGCCTTCTGGCGAAGTGGCGCCCCGGTGAGTTCAACCTCATTGCAGCATAAAGAGAGTTCATGAAAACAGTTAGACGCAAAATGACACCAGCAGACTGGGGTGTGACAACCGCCGGGTTCGCCGTGGGCGCATTTGCCGGTTTGATCATCGGCGGAATGATGGTTCTGCTATACAGTGGATTATGGATGCTCGTGATCCTGGCACTACCGCTACTTATTTTCCAGTTACTGTTCGAGGGGATGCTTGCCGGGCTTGTCGCGCTCTGGCATCGCTGGCGTGGGCGTCCGCCAGAAGCTGAACCCCTAGCGATCAACCCTGCTGTTGGCCCATGGTTGCGGCGCTATAGTTTCAATATCGGATTTGTCATCGGCGCCGTGTATGGGCTAGCCACCATGCCGCCCCTATAACACGCTTCTGCCGCGTCTAGCGTAGCCAGGGCAAGATCGGATTGGATTCGGCTCGAGCGCCGTTCCATTCTCATCCCGAACCATACTCACGAGAACGGAGATTTAAGATTAATGCATTGGATTTTCGCGTTCGGTATATTGGTTTCACTGCTGTTTGTTTTTGCATTTTCCAACAAGAACCAACCACCGCAAGGCCCCAATCGCTTCGGCGTGGCGGCTTCTCCTGTCGACTGTCTGACTGCGATGCGGAGATTCTATACCGGGTACTTCGATTTCAAAGGCAGAGCGAGCCGCACGGAATTCTGGTATGCGATGCTTTTCTATGTGCTGCTGTTGTTCGTACTGGTCCGACTCAATCTTCCGGACCTTGTTGTATCGATCTTGCTTGTCATTACAATGATCCCGTTTTTTTCCGTCACCGCACGACGCCTGCATGACACGAACAGAAGTGGCTGGTATCAGCTCGTCTCGTGGTTCATGCCTGTCGGCACGATCGTTGCCCTGCTCTGGTTCAATGAGGAACCACGCGATTAAGCGTAAAGGAAGCAGAACGGGAAAACTGGTTCAGTTGACGGTCTGCAACGGTTATGTTTCGGCGTGGAATATTGCCCCCCTCTTGCGGGGTGACCGGCATCGCAAAAGCGCCCCGGAAGCTCGCGCTGTCGCATCAAGATCAATCAGCCCGGATAATTTTGGCAATCAAAGCCTGCCAATCGGCATCGACGGAAACAGATGTTTGCATCCACTCTATGAATCACAAACCGATTCATGCCGTCTATCCCAACTAAGTTAGCGCATATGGGGCAGAGCCCGGCCAAGTGGAGCTGGTCAGGGTTGCGTAGCCTGGACGGGCGCGGGAAGGACGCCCAAACTCAACTAAGACTTAACATGCAAAAAACGATTTGTAGCCGTGATCATTCGTGCAAGTTCAGGTTCCAAAGATGTGCCTTGTCGCCGATGGAGATGACGGCTCGATTGCG
The DNA here is from genome assembly GCF_002975205.1 of Ochrobactrum vermis. Taxonomy (NCBI): domain Bacteria; kingdom Pseudomonadati; phylum Pseudomonadota; class Alphaproteobacteria; order Hyphomicrobiales; family Brucellaceae; genus Ochrobactrum; species Ochrobactrum vermis. The sequence continues at coordinate 173,691 of NZ_PCOC01000002.1, forward strand.
AAAGAATTCGTCCTGGCGAAGATGAGTTATGCTTCCGGATTTCGCGGGAAAGGCCAAGAAGCCTGCAGCGTCGATCGAGATTTTCATCCATGCCGCAACCACCATGCTCAGTGTGAAACCGTGTGTCACGATGATCTGTTTTTCGCAGTTGCCTCGTGTGACTTCATCGATAAAGGGAAATACGCGTTTCGCGACATCCCGCCTGGTCTCGGCGTCGGCAATGCCACAATCATGGTCTAGCCGATTGTCATCTGGCGCCGGGGTATAGCGTGCATCAAGCCATTCCTGAGGTTTGCCACCTGCAACGCCGTAGCTGATTTCCCGCAATGCTGGCGTCTCGCGCACCGTATGGCCTAAACGCTTGGCGATTACAGCGGCAGTTTGTGACGCTCTCCGCAGGTCAGAGCTATAGATTCCTACCGCGCCAGGACCGATCAATGTCGCCAAGCGTTCGGCAACGACCTCAGCCTCCTGCAAACCGCGCTGCGTCAGATGGCTGTCGAACCAACCTCCAACCCTATTTTCCAAGTGATGGGTGGCCTCAGTATGTGTAACAACGAAGATCTCCTTCACGGCGGCCAACCTTTACGTGTTTCAGTCTACTTTATCGCTTTACTAACTCAAAGCTGACGCGCTGCAAACGGATCTGTCGCAAATTTTCCACCTCTTCCGCGCTATGCCCGCTTCCTACGGGCTGCGGTCAATGATGCCCGTGCAAGCATCGGTTTAACACCAGAAACAGATTGGGACGAATAAATCAGCGGTCTTGATCAAGCGTCCCAACGAGCAATACGCACATCTCAAGACCATGCACCACTTCTTCCACGTACCCGCATGGAGTCGATGAACAAGCGAACCGACGGTAGCCGTGCACGTCTGGTGTCAAACAGCAGATGAATTGGCAAAGGTGGAGGTGCGTACTCATCCAGTACACTGCAGAGCTCGCCCGTCGCAAGCCTCTTAGCCACCTGATAACTGAGAACGTTCGCTATACCGAGGCTTGCGACCGCAGCCTCAATCTGCGCATCGATGGAAGTTACGATAAGGCGCGGCTTTACGACGGTGACATGGGATTTTGGGCCGAACCACCAATTCGTCCCCGTCCGAATATTGTCACCAGCAATAATGTTATGACCGACAAGCTCCTTAGGCGTTGTGGGTCGACCGTGTTCCGCACAATAGCGGGGGCTTGCCACCAAGACTTGACGCACCATGCCGATTGCCACTGAGCGAAGGCTACTGTCGCGCGGTTCACCGACACGTACAGCAACATCGATACCCTCTTCAATGAGGCGGATGTTGCGATCGAGAAGCATCAAACGCACCGACAAATCTTGATGCGCAGCAAGAAGCTCCTCCACCACCGGAAGTACATGGAGACGGCCGAAGATGACCGGCGCTGTAATATGTAATTCGCCGCGTGGTGCCGATAGACCGCCCGTCGCGACGCGCTCGGCTTCCTGTAACTGAGCGAGTATCTCCCGGGCACGTTCGAGCAGAGCAGCGCCTTCCTCAGTGAGAACAACACTGCGAGTCGAACGTCGAAGAACCGTAACGCCGAGACGCTGTTCGAGTGCAGCGATTAACCGGGTGACTGCAGGAGCAGATATGCCCAGGTGGCGAGATGCTGCAGCAAAACCGCCACGTTCTGCAACCGCAACGAACGTACTCAACTCTGTAAAACGGTCCATACGATTATTCCAGAAAGTGGAATTCTGATGTGTCCATTTAACGGATTATCATCGAGTATTGAAGCAAATACTGTCTCGGTATGTCGAGTTCATACTTTCACCACATCTTCGGCGCGACGGCGCGCACTCTCCAAGAACAGGCTGATTCGCGCACCACCTATGCGCTTCGTGAGGCCCCGTCTGACGACAGCCGTGATATGCTGACTGAGCGAGAACTCAGTTTTCTCCAGGCGCGTGATAGCATTTACCTAGCGAGCGTGACGGCAGACGGCTGGCCCTATGTTCAACATCGTGGTGGCCCGGTCGGATTCATCTACTCCTTGGGCGAAAACCGGATTGGCTTTTCTGACTACCCAGGCAATCGTCAGTACATCTCCCTTGGAAATGTCATGGAAAGTGGGCGTGTCGCCCTGTTTGCGATGAATTATCCTGCTCGGCAGCGCCTTAAGCTTATCGGGCGTGCCCGAAGGGTCGTATCTGCGGATGCGCCCGAGATCGTTCGGACACTCTCTCACTCCGACGCACCACATGCTGACGTGGCCTTTGTAATCGAAGTGATCGGTTTTGATTGGAATTGTCCAAAGTTCATCACGCCGCGTTTTACGTGTGCTGAGATCGGAGCGGCGGTTGCGGCTCAGATCACGTCTGCCGTCGAACGTGAAATTGAACCGCTGCGGGAGGAGAATGCCCTCTTGCGGGCCGAAATAGCGAAGTTGAAGGCGACCAAAGAGTGAGCCTGGCTTGCGCAGACAAACGCTCAATCATTGTCAGGCTCAAAACTGCCAACCGAACGGACTCCTCATTCTGGTTCCGTTGCATTCTCGATGAACTTTAAAGAAGGATTTCAAGTATGTATCGACTATATTATTCTCCGGGAGCCTGTTCACTGGCAGTGCACATCGCGCTCGAGGAAGTAGGCGTCGCCTATGAACTGGAGTTGCGATCGACAAAAGACAGCGAGGGAACCTCCACCCCCGACTTTCTTGCTCTTAATCCGAAAGGCCGCGTTCCGTCACTTCTTGGTGTTTCTGGCCGCTCCGGCGGCGCTCAAAATCTGTTGACAGAAGCGCCGGCCATCCTGATTTATCTCGCGGAAACTCACCCAAATGCCAATCTACTTCCAACCGATTTTGACGTCAGAGCCCGTTGCATCGAGTGGTTGAACTGGTTGTCTGGAACGGTTCACAGCATGTCATACGGTCAGTTGTGGAGACCACACCGCTTCGTATCTGATGAGGCGCTATTCGCGTCCGTACAAGCCAAAGGTCGAGCCAACCTTATCGATCAATATGCCTATATTGAGAGCATCATGTCTGATGGACGTAGCTGGGCGGTGCCGCAAGGCTACAGCGTGGCCGACGCTTTTCTTCTCGTGTTCTGGCGTTGGGGCATGCGTATCGATATCGACATGTACGAAGCATATCCGGCATGGACGCGGGCGACTGCGAGGACCTTTAGCCGTCCTGCTGTAAGACGCGCCCTGCTCCAGGAAGGGCTGGACGGCGAAACTGAACTGAGCAGCGCCCTAGTATAGCCTGCTTTTTAAAATCAGCTGATGGGAAGTTAGACGCTCTTCCATCCGCAAATAAATGTTCAGCGACAGACCAAAAGTCAATTATCCGTTTGGATCGTGATTACCGGTCAGGAACTCATAGGCAATGCTATGAATTCCTGCTCCGACTAATTTAAGTGCGCTTATTAACGTGCCTGCTGCCGGTGCTCGAACATCGAGTTAAGAAAGTCATTGAGCCTGGTGCTTGTCTTATCACAGGACAAGGTTATGATGACGTTGCTTCGAATTGCTGTTTGAGAAAAAGGCGTTTCGAGTGCCGCCAAGTATATCGCGGGTCACGGCCGGCTAGCGTTGGATAGATCAGTCGCGTATCTCTCCGCCCCCTAGATCGAAATAGCTTTGCAAAGGCACTGGTTTGACTGGCAGGTGTGCGCTGAACCGACCTGACGCTTCGATAGACGTCCCTCTTGCGAGGGCAATGCGTGCGGCCACTGTTGCTTCGCAATAACGGCCTTGACACGGCCCCATGCCGCTACGGCATTCCAGTTTCGCGGCACTAGCCGACTGAATGAAAGGATTGCGGGCCAACATCGCCTCGAATCCCCCACTGCGCACAAGTTCGCAACGACAAACAATGGTGTCTTTGGGATACGAGAGCGCCGCGAGCGCAGTGCGCTTCGGTGCGAACATAGTCTGCACCACGCGTGAAAAGCGTCTCGCGCGAGTCAGCATCCGGGTGCTCTCGCCATGGCGTGCTGCGCTTGCAGTAACGCCCATCGATGCCGCAATGGCCAGCCCCGCCACGCGTCCTTCAGCCCACGCGCTTTCCGCACCTGCAATTCCGGTGGGTTCCCCAGCTACGAATATGCCCTCAACACTGGTGCGAAATGCACTGTCGTGGCGGACCAGCCAACCACCAGCCGCCGAATCCCAGTGCAGGTCACAGCCAGCTTGGCGCGCGAGTTCAGTCGAAGGATGAAAGCCGTAGCCCAACGCCACCACGTCTGTCTCTATCGTTCGTGCTTCGCCCTTGAGCGTCCAATCGCTATTTACCTTTTCCAAACGCACACTGGTCAGCGTCTCTCCGCCGTCAGCCTTCGTCACGATCGTATTGTGCGACAAGCGCACGCCATGCGTCACGATCTTTCGCAGTGCTCGCGCCGCTTCCATGAACAACGCCATATGACCAGGCATAGCTGGCAACGCAGCGGCCATCTCGCTGAACCGGGGGAGCCCACGTGCAAAGGCAATCTCGATAATCTCGGCGCGGGCATCCAGCAGTTGGGCAGCAAGGATCAATAAAATCGGATGAGAGCCGGCGAGTACCAGCCTTTGCTTAGCGAGCAGCTTCTGACTTTTTAGCAGCGATTGCACGGCGCCCGCCGTCATAACGCCGGGCAAAGTCCAGCCAGGAAAGGCTACCGGCATGTCATGGGCGCCGGTAGCGATCAATAGGTGCCGTGCCGAGACCAGTCGTCCGCCCTTCTTCGTATGCACTGCCAATCGCAGTCTGCTGCCCGCTTCCCGCTCGTCGCGCAGCACACCGAAGGCCGTGGCACGAAACAGCGTTTCGATGCGGGGATGGTTCTCAAAACGCTCAATCAGGTCTCGAGCCCAAGGATAGGGACGGTAATCGCCATGACGGATGCCCCATTCAGTCGGGGGGCGGCGAAATATCTGACCACCGGCGCTGACTTGTTCGTCAACGACCAGAACGGAAAATCCCGCTTCGGCTACTTCAAGGGCGGCTGCCATGCCGGCCGGGCCAGCTCCGACAATTGCTAAGTCCACCATTATTTCCCCTAATTGGCCCTGAAGCGACTGACGCAATGCCCATCGACCACATCCGTAAGGCAACCGCGCACCAATAGTTGTCCGTCCACGATCAATGCGCAATCGAAACAAGTTCCCATGTTGCACAGAGGCAATCGCGGGTCGCCTTCGCGTGAGATACTAAAAGCCGTGACGCCGGCAGCCAGAAGCGCCGTCACTAGGGTTTCACCCTTATAGGCAATAATCTCACGGCCCTCGAATGTGAATCTGACCATTTCACCGCGAGATTTAGTCTTGCGTTCCCAAGGCATCATCGCTCAGCCTTTCACATAGCGAGCTACGTCAAATTTACTCATGTCAAGCGCCGGCGCACGTCCGGCAATCAGGCCCGTTAACGCCTGCGCGAAACTGGGGCCAAGCGTGAAGGCGGAGCCGCCAGTCGCAACAAAGGCACCCGGGTGACCGGGCACCGGTCCAACCAGCGGGAGCTGATCAGGAGTAATGGTCGTGGTGCCCACCCAACTGCGCAGCATCGGCAAGCCGGTGAGTTCGGGCAACACACGAATTGCCATTTCCGCATTGCCGGCGAGACTTTCGGCCAAAAGTTCCGGCTTGGCATCTAAGTCTGGCTCACCATCCAGATCCAACGGCAACCGTGCAGGCCAACCGCCACCAATCAGAATGTTGCCGTCCCGTGCCTGCTTCAGCGACAACCGTCCGCCAGCGTGCTGTATCAGATGCGACATTAGTTTGGGCAGGCGAAGGCTAACGTTCATGGTCAACGCCAATGGGATAGTTGGTAAGTAAGCACCCATCAGCTCACCAAGTTTCGTCGTCCAGACCCCAGCTGCTATCACGACCGCGTCTGCCGTCACCTTGTCCGACGCTCCGCCGGTCCGATCTTGTAAATCCACATGCCACCGACCACCTTGACGAGAAAGGCCCACGACCTCACAGCGCGTGCGAATTTCCGCACCTGTACGCAAAGCGGCACGGGCCATCGCTGGCGCAGCAGTACGGGCATCAGCCTTCCCCTCAATGGGGCACCAGGCAGCGGCGAGCACGCGGGGTGACAGATAAGGCGCAATACGTTCGATCATGGCCCGGTCGATCACGTTGATGTCCAGACCCCATGCGCGTTCTATCTCGGTTTTCTGCTCCAGCAAGCTGACTTGCGCCGCGTCTTCGGCGATCATAAGCCCACCGGACTGTTCAATCTCAATATCCTCGCCGGTCAGAACGGACAGGTCCGACCACAGCCTCGCTGCCTCAAGATGTAGAGGCATGGCTTCTGCAGCCTTGCGGGCCGCCTCCAACCCTCGCTCAATCATGCGGTATTCGAGTTGGAAATGAAGACTACCAGCATTACGACCAGAAGCGTGCTGGTTTATCTGGTCACGCTCCGCCAACAAAACTTGCCCACCGTCGCGTCCAATCATCCAGGCAGTGATACAACCCAGAAGACCACCCCCGATCACCACCGCATCATAGTTCGGACCCATCAAAGCGGCCGGATCTCGATACCCAGAGAACGCAGGGTATCGGCAACACGCTGCACTTCGGCGTCCGTCAGCTCCAACAGCGGATCACGTACAAAACCGGCCGGCACCCCTCGAAGCCGCAGGGCAGTCTTCATAATCGCCTGCTGATTGCCGAATTGCGCGCCGTAATTGGGCTGGAACCAGGCTTGCATAATCACGCGATCCCGCTCACCCAACCGAATAGCGCCGTCGCGGTCTCCCCCGGCGATGGCGCGCCAGAAATCAGGATGGTCAGTGCCCAGAACCCCGCCCGATCCCATCAAGCCATCCCCATGCCCTAACAGTGCGAGATCGGCACCCAACGCGGAAGTTGGTAAACCGAAATAGCGTACCCGTCCTTCGACCTTATACATGGCTGAAAGGAATGAAGCAAAATCGCCAGTAGAATTCTTAATGGCCACCACGTTATCGATATCTGCCAATTCGTCCAACAGATCCGGATTCATATCCACTATACAGCCACGAGGCCAATTGTAGATGGTGAGCGGAATGTCGGTGGCAACCGAAACCGTGCGATAGAAGTTTACGATCTCGCGCCGGTTCGGCACCACGTAGGGCGGCGGGGTCAGCAGAATGCCGTCCAGCCCGGCCTTTTCGGCAGCCCGCGCATGAGTGATCGCCTCAGCCACCGTGAAAGCATTGCAAGAACCAATGACCACTAGCCCCTGTCGGCGATAACGGGCACCTGCGTCGAACAGATCCGCACGTTCTGCAATAGTCATACTGAACCATTCACCGCTCGTGCCTGCGAGTATAACACCATGCATACGCTCGGCAACCAACCAGTCCATCTGACCCGCGAAGGATTCAAGATCAAGACGTCCAGCGCGGTCGAATGGGGTGGTGATGGCGGGGATATAGCCCGTCCAGGTGACACTGTTGCGGTCCAAGTCGTTTCCTTTCTTTGAAGGGGCGCTTATGCACCCGTCCGAGTTTTGACCGGTTCGCCATTTTCAGCCTCGAAGGTCCGTCCCCACCCAGTCCAGGCAGCAACGATCATAATGGCCGTCAGTACAAGCGGGTAGAGAGTGACCGGAAACAGCGAGAAGGTCGATTGCGCTGGCGTTTCCGCATAACCGGAAGTCAGGAGTGCCCCGATAAACAGATAGGCGCTCAACACCGGTACCACCGAAGCAAGGCCAAGGGCAAAACAGTCCATGATATTCGAACGCCGATACGGATGCAGGCCAACGCGTGCTCCTAGTTCGTCAGCGATTGGGCCAAAGGCTAACATTGCAGCCGAGTTCACACCACCGAATAGCAATGTGGTGGCTGACACACCGATACCGATAGCAAATTCTACGCCGCGCGGCGTCGAAGCCATGTTGCCAGAGGTTATGCGATCGATCATCATCTCCATCACGCCCGCACCGCGCAACACACCCATGATACCGAAAACAGAGATCACCAGCGCCACTGTCCCCAGCATGGAGTTTACGCCGTCATAGAGGAAACCAGCCGGTTTGCCGTCAGACACACCAATGATTGCATCGACAGTCAGCAGACCGGTTGCCAGCCCTGTGACAGATCCGAGAACGAGCCCCACCGTCACCGCCTTGAAGATATCACGGGTAATCATCGCTACGATCAGCATGATTGCTACCGGGATAAGCATCAGCAGTGGTGCTGGGCTGGCATCGCCGATAAATTCGTTCACCACAGTTCCCGCATTTTCCGAGGACATGCCGATTAGCAGATACAATAGCGCTGAAATGACAGCCGCTGTCAGCGCATAGCGCGCACGGTGTCGTACGACACCGCCGATATCAGCAACCGCATCCCGTGTCCGGTAACGTTGGGATGAGGATGAAATAATCGTGGTGTCCGAGATCGGTGCCAAGTTGTCGCCGAGGATTGCTGCCGATAGGATCGCGCCGGCCAGCGGTGCTGGAGCAGCGCCGATAGCAATGCCAGCCGCATAAAAGATCGGGAAGGCAGTAAACATGGTGCCAATCGAAGAACCTGTGGCCATTGAGATCGCCGCAACAGCTATGAACACGAAAAACGTGTAATAGCCCACGTTCAACCCGGTCTCCTGGGCCAGCCAGACGAACCCGGAGGCAACGCCCGTCGTTTTGATCATCGCAGAGATCATGCCGACCATAAATAGGATAACAATAATGGCCACAGAGGTCTCGCTGCTAATACCTCGCAGCGTGTGTTCCCAGAATTTCGAGTAATCGCGGGCAAAAATAGCACCAATCAACAGTGAGACGAATCCCCCCATTGCCAGTGCTGTCATGTCGAAAGCCTTGAAGACGACGAAATAAAGTACACAAAGGATCAGAAAGATAAAAGCCGGCAAAAATGCCATCCCTATACCTCCCCGGAAGCGAAGGAGCGAGTTGTTCACGATAGTTTCCCCGATGGGTTTCAGCTCTGGAGGGCGCGCAATACGAGGTCGCTGGCCGGGTCAGTGATCTGCTGCAGTTCGACGAAATTGCCATCTGGGTCGCGGCAGTAGCATATACGCATCGGCCCCACATCCACCGGCGCTGAAATGAATGGTACCCCAGCCGTTAATAGCCGCTCATGGTCAGCAATCACGTCGTCGCTGTCGAAGCAGACATGCGCAAAGCCTTGTTGAGACAAAGAGCGGTCGTCGTTGCGACTGGATTGGGGCTGCTTATATTCAAACAATTCCAGGAATGCATTGCCCGCCTTCAACAGGACTGAACGTGCGGTTGAATTCGATATCCCGGTAATCCCGGCGGCAAAGTTCGACATCTCGGTCCCGCTTTCCCAGCCGAAAGCGAAAATTTCGGTGAAGCCCAGATGGTCTCGATAAAATGGTAATAGGCGATCCATGTCGCCGGTAGTAATAGCTGGATGATGAATACCTCTGATCATCGCGACCTCCCTCTCACGCACAGGCCATGGCTTCGACCTCAACCAGCAGATCGAGCGAGAAAAGGCGGGTGACGCCGACAAGCGTGCTAGCCGGGGTATTCTCGGCGGCGCTGAAGGGCGCAATCAGTGACTCCCAGTTCGCCAGCGTGGCATCCATGTCAGTCGTATAGACCCGGATGCCGGTGACATTGGAATAATCCATGTCTGCTTGCCTCAGCACCTCTCCCAGATTTGCCACCGCGAGTCTCAACTGCGCCGCCATATCATCCTTGTACTGAGGGACACCATTGGCGTCGGTAGCGCATTGTCCCGATAACATCAGGAGGCGGTTAGCGCTCTTGAGCTCCTTACCGTGAGCAAATCCAAAGCCTGCCTGCCAATTCCAAGGATTAATTTCGCGTGTTTCCATCATGTCCTCCCATGCCGGTTTACCCGCTCCGCTTACAACACAAGCGGCGACAGCTATCATTCCACACGCCGCAACGGTTGCAATCAATGGCAGATTCGTCCAAACTTCGTTGCGTTTTACGCAACGATATTACGAATATTCCGCGACTTAGCTCCAATACGACATTATGTTGTGCCAACGATGAATGAAACGCAATTCCATGAGGGTAGGCATGACAATTGACGACCGCCGCGTACGGTTCCTCTTTCAGGCATGGCGCAGCGGTTCAATGCGAGCCGCTGCCGATGTGCTGGAGGTCGCACCGTCCTCTATCAGTCGCCAGATCGCGCAGCTTGAACGTGAGGTCGGGAACCGTCTGATCGAACACGGCCAGCGTGAGATCCGTCTTACCGAAGCTGGTCAGGCGATCATCGAATACTACCGCACTCGACAGGCTTGCGTTGAGGCGCTCCGCGGCCAACTTTTAGATCTTTCAACTGCCCGTTCAGGCCATATGCAGCTCGCACTAGGCGAGGGATTTTTGGGGGAAGCGCTTTACGACACGCTTGATGGTTTTATGGACGCCTGGCCGGGATTTACATTGTCGGTGAATGTAACCGACACTCCACGAATGGTGCAAGCGCTCCTGAATGACGAGGTGCATTTCGGACTTGGCTTTCATCCGTTGTCTCATCCGCAGATCGTTTCACGTTTTCGAGCAGCGGTACCGCTAAAAGCAATCGTTCACGCCACACATCCTCTGGCTGAGCGCACCAGTATCTCGATCGTAGAGCTTTGCGCGCAGCCGCTAGCGTTGATGGGTCAAAGCTTCCGTATCCGTCAGACAATCGACACTGCCGCCACCGATGCTGGCCAGACGATAGCACCCATATTGACTACCAATTCCATCGCGTTGCTTATTCGTACCGCTTGCGCTCGCCGGGGTGTGACAGTCCTACCAGAATTTAGCGTGGGATCTGAGATAGCCAGCGGTAGGTTAGTAGCCGTCCGTATTGATGTCGCCCAACTGCAAGCCGTTTATGTTCATTTGATAGCCCGCCGCAACCGCCAGTTTTCGCCCCAGCTTATCGCGCTGGCGGAGCAAATTGGGAAGCGGTTAGTCCCTGCCGCGCTCAGTGAAACACGGCAGTTGTGAATGAAGGCAAACCGCATCTGTGGACCATCCCCTCGTTGCAAGAACTCTTTGAGGGTTTGATCGGATCAATCGCGTGCGTATGTCCGGCCTGATGTTGCGCTCGCACGCGAACGCTGGCTAAGAGAGTTTGCGTGACTTGGGTCCAAGCCTTTCGTCTACGAAGCTTGCTTCAAGACTGCTTTGTGAAGGTCGTTATGAGCCAAGGCGATCTCAGCGAATCTGAATGGCACGTCCTGAGGGATTTATTACCGATTGAAGAGACCAATCGGGGACGCGGTCGTCGCTCGGAACAAAATCACGCAATCATCAACGGGATGCTCTGGAGACTTCGCTGCGGGCACGTACTGGTGGAATGTTCCATCTAAATACGGCAATTGGAATACGATCTATCGGCGGTTGCGAAGCCGGAACAAAGCCAGGGTCTGGGGGCTGCTTCAGTCACACTTGCCGAGACTTCAGCGGCATGGTTCATATTACTACGACCAGATACTGGCTCAAACTTGGCCACGCTGCCTAGCGTGCGGTATTGTCAGAAAATGTATTTACCTGATAGGTTAGGCTTCTTTCGTCTACTGCCTCTACATCAATCCGAATATTCCTGATCTCAATAGATCGTTGTTTGGACGGAAACTCGACAGTTTGCCCTGTATTAGGATGTTGCAGGTCGGCCGCGGTATAACCGCGAATTTCGAAGCGCATGCTACCATCGACAACCCCCATGTAAACTATATCAAAGATCGTGCCGGACTCGATGGGATCATACTGGTCCGGATTTGGTATCTCCAAGCTTTTCACATAATCGCGCGGCGGGATGATCGGATCGCCACTCAGCACGAACTGCGTCTGACCAAAGGTGTCGGTTGCCGGGGCATTATCATGCGATGCTTGCTCAATTTCAGCTGACACCTCGGCGTCTGCTGCTGGCTGTGCACGCAGGTCCGACGGGACACTTAGAATACAGAACACGGTCGAAATGATTGCTAGCCATCGAATAGTATTTGAACCCTTACCCATCTAGCTACTCCCTTTCCAGAATCACAATCAATGGCGTTGTTATGGACGAAACACCACATGCGGACAATTCGGCATATCAAATCCTGTTTCTGCGTTCGACCGACACGAATGGAAGGTCCAATAACTGGGAACTTGGATGTATCACAGGTCACGTGATGAAGTATTTTTCGTCTAGAGACCGACGTCTCAAACCAGTCACTGGAAACTTAGGCAGCGTGGACGAATTTGAGCCAGTATCTTGGGGTGGCAATATGAACCATGCTGATGAAACTCTCGGCGAGTTGGTCGTATCGGGTGGCAATGGCGCGGTTGATTTTCAGTCGGCCAAACATCCGTTCGATTAAGTTGCGCTGTTTGTACAGCGTGCGATCATATTCAATCTTCACGCGACGGTTTGCTCTGCCAGGAATGACGGGTTCGATATTGCGGCTGGCAAGATCATTACGAATAGCATCCGCATCGTAGCCCTTATCAGCAAGGAGCGCCTGTGGCGCTTGCTCGGGTAAGCTGATCAATGTGTCATAAGCCTTGCAATCTGCTGTCTCGCCAACCGTTAGGTGGAAGGCAAGCGGTCTTCCTCTGGCATCAGCCAGACAGTGAAGTTTACTGGTGAACCCGCCCCGCGAGCGGCCAAGAGCGCGTCGATGAATCCCCCTTTTCCACCCGCTGCCGAAATATGGGCGCGAACCGTGGTGCTATCGATGCTGTAGTGGCCACTGTCAGCCATGATCTCAGCAAGGGTGACTGAAACGGCCTCCCAGACCCCGGCTTCGCTCCAGCGCCGAAAGCGTCGATAGACCGTATTCCAATTGCCGTATTTGGGTGGAACATCCCGCCACGGCGTACCGCAACGAAGTCTCCAAAGTATGCCGTTGATGATTGCACGATTTTGCTCCGGACGACGCCCCCGTCCCCGATTGACGGCTTCAATCGGAAGCAAATCCTTCAAGACACGCCATTCGGATTCGCTCAGATCGCCTCGGCTCATAACTGCCTCCAAAAAGCAGTCTTGAATCAAGCTTCGATCAATACGTCAACCAATTCGTCCACGCTGCCTAGCACCCCACCGCCACCTCGGCCTGAAGCGGCATTTCACTGCAATCGTTTCAACGAACTTCGATCATCGTGCCATCAGAATGAGGTGCCCAAATTTTTCGTGAAACAATTAAACGTAGTTATGTTCGGTTCCGTTGCAAAAATTTGTCCAGCGAAAAGCGCGCCCTAGTTCTGGTCGACGTCATGCCGCGAGCGTTGCTAATAGTTGCTTGAGCAAAAGTGCTCACGCTGATTTTGAATATACCTGTTGCATGCGCATCATGTGTGTGAACAAGTTGAACACCAGCCAAAGTAATACTGGCAACGGTTTCTGACATGAAGCCGAGCATGGATCTTAACCGGTACTCCCGACAGCACGTCCACAAAACTAAGTGGCAACCTGTAAGCGGATTGTACTAAAAACAATTATCTCATTCTCCAGCCCGATCCGTTCGGATCTGCCGTAACATGTTTCGTCCCGCGAGAAGTAACTCGTACAGGAATGCAACGAGAGACAGTATAAGCGAGACGATGGCGCCTCCAAAGAACCAGAAGAGATTTTCTTGACGGAGCCCGATCGAAAGAGCTCCAGCGAGAAGATTCAACGTTGCCGCGCCCGTGCAAACACCGGCGATGACCCCCAGCGCCACGGCAATCTCGAGGGCAAGCGTCCGCCGCCGTAGATAGGCGAGCTGCATGCGCGATGTTTCACTTTGCTCGAACCTGTCAGAGACCTCATTGAGGCGATCTGACACTCTCCCAAGACGCGTTGTGTAGATGTTCACGAAGCCCGCCGTGCCCGCTAATAGAAAGACAGGAGCAAGCGACGTTTGTATGACGGAAGCAAAATCAGTAATGACAGGAGGCGTATTCATCAGGACCCTCAAGTAGACTTTGACGCGACCAAAATAATCAACTGCGCCGGGCGTAACAATGGGGCCTTGATCCGGCATTGCCTCCCGAACCGCCGACAATGAGAACGACGGGAACCGCTGCGTCTGTAGCTCCCATGTTCCCCTAACTCCCCAATGTGCCGCGGAGATTTTCTGTGACCGTAGCGCGGCAGCGTCGAACACCAGCATGGACGCAAACAGAAGCATGATGAACGCCTAGGGAATGATCGCATTTTCAGGACTTGGAATGCGACCAATACCGGCTGGTTGACGCCGCCAGCGTCACGCCAATCGCAGAAATCGCACAGACACGGGCGTCGCAAGCGTTCCGACTGTTATCTCTTCGTATGATATTCCCAGTGGATCGCTATCGCGGGGATCAGAAACAGGACCACGTTTAGAACCTTCCAAAACCCGATGATGTTAGCCATGTACATTTGTGTTTGATCGGCGCTGAAGTTAAAAAAATTGAACATCAGGCTTGCTGTGACGCCGCTGAGGGACATCAGCCAGGCACAGATAATGACCAACAAATTGATGAAGAAGGCTTAGCAGGATGTTTCTGATTCTAAGCGGCGTTTCCATCGAAATGCTCCTTCCTCAGAGAGATGGCGTTACTGGATTATTCCGCATGAAAGTTCTGATTATAGCGTAACCCATGCGCTTTCCCGCTGGGTTTCTTCAAATGTTTATGCTGGACACAATAATGCCTTCTCGCGGGTTGTTTCGCGAATTCCAAGCTCAGCGCTGAAGTTTGATCCGGCATAGCGCTGTCGTCGAATGGCTAATAGGGTCTCGCGATCGTTTCATGCAGCAGATGCTCGACTATTCAACGATATTGCAAGGTGCGGGCGGCCGTATCCTCGCATGCAGCCCTCGCACAAGCTTCCTGCTACCACAAATGTCGCGGAAATCGAACGCCGGAGCCGCATTTTAATCGCGCTTTTTGTGTCAACTATGTATTTAGCTTCGGCCTGTTGGCGGTAATCCAGTCGATGACAGAACGTGTGAGTAGCATATTCTCTTCTGACAGCCCGGGCCTGATGTGGGCGACGAATTCAACGTCGGGCAACAACGGCAGTAGCTCATTGGCGTCTGCCGTTTGCAATTTTGCGGGGATAGAACTGGAGTTCAGTGGAGTGACCGCGAGGCCAGCCGCAACCAAAGCCGTCAAACTGCCCAGACTGGGACTGATGCTGGCTATCCGCCATTTGCTGTTTTTCGCGGCAAGTCCGGCAAGGGCAGCATCCCGGTAGGGGCACGGTTCGGGAAACACGGCGAGCGGAATGAGTGTTCCGGCTTCGACGAGGGTCTTTCCGACTGCCCATTTTAGTGGCTCACTCCAAAGATGGGTACCGGACTGGTCACCCCGACACCGACAGCCGATGGCCAAGTCGAGTTCACCTTTCTCCATCGTTTCCAGCAAAGAGGCTGTATTAGAAATCTGTATTTCCAGCGTCCGCTCCGAACGGGAGTTCTGAAACCTTTTCAACACTGATGGCAACCATGTGCTCGTCAAGTCATCAGATGCACCTATGCGCAAATGAAACGCGTTGGTGCTTCCTTTCATAAGGATCCGCGCTTCCTCACTCAGGCGCAAGATCGCCTTTGCATAACCCAACAGCGCTTGCCCCTGCGGGGTCAGCGCAACCGTGCGGGTATTGCGTTCGAAAAGGACGCTTCCCGCCTGTTCCTCTAGCCGGCGGATATGTGCGCTGACGGCGGATTGCGTCAAGTTCAGTTGCTGCCCCGCCCTTGTAAAACTCGATACGCCAGCGACTGCCTCAAAGGTCCGCAACAGCACGATATCGAACATTGTTTCACCTCGGATCATGATTAATAGCATGATGATAAATCGTTTCTCATGATCAATAAAGTTTGGTTGACTCTGCCTCGGCGGGAGATGGGAGGTCAGTAGTATGTTGCTGGAAACCTGGATACCGTTCTTTCTTGCCACACTGGCTTTCGCATTCATGCCGGGCCCAGCCATTCTGTATATGTCGGCGCAGACTCTGGCTTACGGGCACAGGGCCGGTTTGATGGCAGCCCTCGGCATCCATATCGGATGCTATATCCATATAGTGGCGGCAGCTGTGGGATTGGCTGTGCTGCTCGACAATGCGCCTGCGCTCTACTCGTTCGTCCGGATGGCCGGAGCGCTCTATATGTTATGGCTGGGTGGAAGGATGATCTTTCCTGGCGCGCAGCAAGAAACTAAAGCTCCGACGCAGCACAGAAGCGTTCTGCGCGACAGTATAGTGGTCGAGGTTCTCAATCCGAAGACCGCGTTATTTTTTCTGACGTTCCTGCCCCAGTTTGTGGATCCGCAAGGACCGATGCCAAGCTGGCTTCAGTTCCTGCTGCTGGGCATTATCGTCAACGGTGCATTTTCGCTCGGCGATCTTGCCTCGATTGGTATTGCGTCTTTTGCCTCGCCGTTTGTTTCCTGTTTCGGCTCCAGGATTTGGGTTTCGAGGGTCAGTGGCGCTATCCTGGTCGGACTTAGTGCTGCGATCATGGTGCATGTTATTTGAGAGCCCTCGTCCATCAATTGCGACACCGAGGTGAGAAATGCCGAGCTTTCTGATGAAATTCTTTGCCGTAACCTTGTCCATCTTACTCGCAGGCTGGCTCGTTACTGCATCGACCCGTAAGTGGAAGGTCTACACCAACGCGCGCTTCGGCTATTCTATTTGCTATCCGGCCGATCTTCTGACCGGCCATCTGGAGGCCGACAATGGCGACGGCCGCCTGAACAACAGAGTTGAAAACGCACACCGCCAGACCAGGAAGCGAGAGAAGATCATGGGGCGGTTCAAATCGCCACGCCAAGCACAGCGCTTCCTGTCAGCCCACGATCCGATAAATACCGTCTTTCGCCCCCGCCGGTACAACCTCTCAGCCCGCTCCTGGCGAGACGCCAGGGCAGATGCCTTCTGCCTGTGGTCCAACTACACTGCAGAAATGACTGCTTGAAGAAGCAGCCGCCGCGCCGCCTTGCAACCAATTACAAACAACTTGGCAATACCCTAAAGACCAGTCGAGTTTTCGGACCAAGTGGCCCGGAAAATTTGCAAGATTATCACGAGCCAGCGAAGCTTACCTGGTTGCCTTATATTCCTGCATTCTTTCAATTTCGCGAATGAACTGCTCCGCATATTGAGCTGTATTCTTATAATTCTGCTCATCTGCACCAAGAGTGTGATGGCGGGTAAACACGGCTTTCAAGCGATCCAGAAACCGGGGCTCGGTCTCAGCCAGATGGCCGATAAGAACCTGAAGTATCTGTTCATGAGCCAGAACCTTCCGTTCCAGTGCGGTCGTATCATTTGTCATTGACTTCGCTCCCTGTCGACAGATGACGTGCCGAACGCGACCGGGAAAAGCCACCGCACGCACGCCGCAAGATGTTTGCCAGCCTGGTCCAGTCCCGGGAGGGTGAGTTCATCTGTCGATGAGCATTTCTAAGGTCGCCTTTGCTTGCTGCCTGATCCTCTTCGTGGCGCGGACGTACTGGATTATTTTGTTCCGGAATTTTGGGTGGACGCTCCTTTTTCATATCAGCCTCCAGCTATTCTATGCTTGCTGTCGCTCTAAAGCGCTTTCGCAAGCTCATTGCTGCACGCTATTGCGAGCGCAGCATTCGGTTGCTCTGTTCCCAGCGGGGTGGCCCAGCCTGATTTTTCGAAAAGCGTCCGGCGCGAGTAAGATGGCGCAACTTTATATTCCGCCAGTATGCTTGTAGCTTTTGGATCATTTTTCGATTTCTCCAGGCAATATGGCGTAAGCGCGACCGCTACACCGTCGGACATACCGGACGCGATCAGACGTTCTGACGCCCCTCCCGTCACCCATCCGCCGACGGTAAAGCCAACAGCCATTGTTGTAATCGCGCCAACCAGCGCTCCGCCAAGTGCGGATTTTATCCATTGTGCATTGTTCATGGTGGTATCCGATCTTCAACGATCGAACGCGCCCGATTGCGCGTTATGAATGCATTCTACCACGGCTGTAGGTAATGCGTTCATGAATTCACAAGCTGGGCAGAGCCTTCGCGTGCGGTTCTGTTGCAAAATTTTTAGCCGTTTCAAAGCGGCCTTATTTCTGGACAACTTATGCCGCGAGCTCGGCAAAGACTTCGAATGGCGAGCGGTTGTCGTTTGCAAGTTGCTGCGCCCGTAATCTTCAGGATATTTTTTATAGCCTGCGCACCAGCCAAATTAGCTCCACTTTTATCAATGATAATCTTGTTCGGAATGCCGTTGTTTGCAATAGCCTTTTTAAAGAAACGCCGTGCAGCGCCAAGGTTTCGGCGCTCGGAGAGCATAAAATCAAGGGTTTGGCCATCACGATCAGCGGCCCGGTACTGATACGTCCATTTCCCTTTGACCTTTATATAGGTCACATCAACACGCCAAGAGCCAAGTATTGGGCGTTTACGGATTTATGCCTGAGCGGCAATCT
Organism: Ochrobactrum vermis; assembly: GCF_002975205.1. Lineage (NCBI taxonomy): Bacteria > Pseudomonadati > Pseudomonadota > Alphaproteobacteria > Hyphomicrobiales > Brucellaceae > Ochrobactrum > Ochrobactrum vermis. Next base: position 192,009 of record NZ_PCOC01000002.1, read on the forward strand.
GAGGTGAGTATTTAACACCCCACCGGTTCAATGTTGCATGGTCGAGCTCCACACCACGTTCAGCCATTATCTCCTGAAGATCACGATACGAAACTGAATAACGAACGTAAAAGAAAACGGCATACAGGATCACACTTTTAGGGAAATGAGCTCCTTTGAAATCAATCGACATTGCCCTTCACCTCACTCAATTATGCCGTTGATCCGAATTTAGTTCTGAAGAAGTGAAAATTTTGCGACAAAGCCACCGGTAGCCCCTTCCCGGCCCCCGAAGTCCTGTTGCTGAAATTCGTTGCCCATCATTTGTGGCGGCCGCAGCAGCGCGAGATCGAGCCCGGTCACGGCATGCCGGCTAGCGTGGAAGACGAATTGCGCCAACAAGGTTTTTTGCGTGTGTCCGGACCGCATGCGCCGGCCACAGTCCGCCGTCGGCTTGCCAACTGATCAACGCTGACCCGCTGGCGTGGTCTGGAGGGTGCGTTTTCGTCACCGGCCGTCAAATCAGCCATCCGCCTCGCCGCCCATGCCATCAACCGGCCGTGAGGCCGCAAGAGTGCCAATGCCGTCACCGGCGACATTTTGGGCAAACTGCTCGCGACCTGTGCCGGCGACGATCTGACCGCGATACGCGACCGGGCCATTCTGATGATGGCGTTAGCCTCCGGCGGGCGCCGTCGCAGCGAAGTTGCTGGATTGCGAACCGAACAACTCGCCAGACAGCCGCCGGTCACCGACGAGAATGGCTCTCCCCTCCTCTCGCTTGGCATTCATCTTGGCCGCACTAAAACCAGCAGCGACGATCTAGACGAAATCGTTTATCTTACTGGCCGTCCCGGCGAAGCCCTTACCCGTTGGCTGGATGCGGCGAAGCTAGACAAGGGCAGCGTGTTTCGAAAAGTCGATCGATGGGGCAATGTTTCGGCGCGTGCGCTGGAACCGAGCGCCGTCAACCGGATTGTCAAGCAGCGCGCGCAAATGGCTGGCCTCAACGCGAATGAATTTTCGGCCCATGGTCTGCGTTCCGGCTATCTCACCGAAGCGATGGAACAATCCCGCCATCACTCCGTACAGCAGGCGTCCGGCTACTACAAACAATGCAAAACGGCGCAACGGGCGAGCGTCAAGGCTTTTGTTATAAAAAGTTGATGATCCAACTTCCTTGGGCTTCATTAATAGTGAATATCCGCTATGCGTTTATTTTCCAGCGCATCGATGAACCGGTGCCAATATAAAATTTTTTAATCTATAAAGCTGCAACGCAGTGGTTTACTGCGTCTCAGGGGGCAATGATGGCGCGACAATTCTCGAACACTAAATCTTCTGACACGTGTTTTTCAGCCCTGAACCGTTCATCCTGGCTTTCTCCTGTTTCTAGTCATCAGCTTTTGCGTATAGACGCACCGAAAAAGTCATGGTTTGTCGTGCTCTCCAGCGCGGCTGCGCTGCTTTTCTTCTCGTCAGCTCCGGCGGCCTATTCTCAAACAACTTCGACGTGGACGGGAAATGCGGATAACGCCTGGACAAACACCGGCAACTGGTCAGGAGGCATTTCTCCCGGGAACAATAATCGAGTATCAATAGAAACCCCGGTCGCGCTGAACCGTCAGCCGCACGTTGAGGCCGGCTTTGCGGCGCTGGCCAACAGCATTTATCTCGACCAAGGCAATAGTCTGACGGTCCGCGATGGTGGCAGTCTGATCACTACTGACCTGATAAGCATTGGTGGCGCGACCAATGTGCCATCCTCTACAAGTTTATTGCAGGTTGTGTCAGGTGGTACTGTGGGAACGGACCGGCTGTTTATAGGTGATGGACTAAACAAGGGGGCGGTTCTCGTCACCGGAGCAGGCTCTACATTATCAGTTAATCTTTCGAAGCCAACCGGCAGATTTGTCGTGGGGGCATGGGGAGACGGCGAGATTGGTGTGGCGAATCGCGGGGTACTATCCGTTGGCGGTGCCGGCCTTATTGAATTGGGCAACGACTACAATGGCCGTTCAGCAACGGGCACACTACGTATCGGTGATACCGGTTCGGCGGGCACTGTTTCAGCGCAGGAAATCCGCTTCAACACATCTACCTCTCAGATCATCGCCAACTTTACGGATAGTTCAATCCTTAGCGCGGAGATTACAGGCACTGGATCGGTTATCAAGGATGGCGTTGGTACGCTGATGCTAAGCGGCGCCAACACTTATAGTGGCATCACGAGTATCAATAACGGCGTTCTGCTCGCTGGTGCTGCGAACACGTTTTCCGTCAACAGTGGCCTTGGTGTCTTTGGGTTAGCCGTTCTCGATCTCAACGATTATAACCAAAGCATAGGTTCGCTTGCGGGAAGTGGGACTGTTAGTCTGGGTAATGCAACCCTGACGACCGGCGCCAATAACACGAGTACAACCTTCAGCGGTCGCATTCAGGGTACCGGTAAACTGATTAAATCCGGCACAGGTACGCTGACACTGACGGGCAGCAGCAACCATACTGGCGGAACGGTCATTTCAGGCGGAACTGTTTCCGTCAATCAGGGATCAGCTGTCATTGATGCACTGGGTACGGGCCTGATCGCCCTTGATGGAGGACGACTACACTCTGCTTTGGGCGGTTCTACGATTAACAGCTATCTGGTTGCGCCCGGCACAACGGGCACGATCAGTACTGCAACAGGCACCGAACTCTGGCTCAATGGCGGATCGGGTCAAGAATTCTCTCTTCAGGGTAATCTGGTGATCGGAGCGAGTGACGGAGCAGGTGACGTGGTCATGGACGCCGTCGGCACTCCGACCGCCCAAGATGCAACTATAACAGTTGCCTATGGCCGCCTTGTCGACGGTAACGGGTCACTGGGAAATCTCACGAGCATCGCAGGGGCGACACGCGTTGCCACAGGCGCAACAATCGATTTCTCCGGCCATGGCGGAACAATTCGCAACTTGCAGGATGCCGCGCCCGGAAATGGTGGCACGGTGTCATGGTCCAACGATCCTCTGACTGTAAATGGCGGCAGTTTCTCAGGCCAACTCGACAATCCGCTGGGTGGAGAACTCGTTAAGGGAAGCATTGATACTCTTCTTCTCAATAGTGATAACTCAGCATTCCGTGGCACCACCACAGTTGCAGACGGCAAACTGATCGTGGGGGATATCAATAGCAGCAGCGCTCTGGGCGGTAATATCTCCGTCTTGTCCGGTGCCATTCTTAGCGGTTATGGCTCGGTCGGGAATACAATCATTCAGTCAGGGGGGATACTGTCGCCTGGCAACTCCATTGGCACCTTGACCGTCGATGGCAATCTGACGCTCGCACCTGGCTCAGCCCTTGAGATCGAAATAGCGGGCAATGGTACTTCTGATCGTGTTGATGTGACCGGAACAGCAACTGTTTCCGGTAGCAATGTCTCGGTCACGACTATAGATCCCGAAACCAGTTACCAGAATGGCCAACTTTATCATATTCTGACGGCAGACAGCGGCATAAGTGGTGAATTTGCAGGCGTTGTGTCGAACTCCGCCTTTCTCGACATAAGCGTCGTTAATGATGATAGCGCGGCCGATCTCAGAATATGCCTGAAGACCGATTGTCCGAAACCGGTTGATCCTGAAACACCGGGTCCCGGCACCTCGGAACCGGAGCCTGAAAAGCCATCCCCTCCCCTGTTCACGACGGTTGCGGAGACAGATAATCAATATGCGACGGCTGCAGGGCTGGATACGCTGGGACAGACAGGTTCGTCTCTAGCCTTGTATAATACCTTATTGATGCTGTCGGCCGATGAGGCACGTGCTGCCTTCGATGCCCTTTCCGGTGAGGCTTATGCTTCAGCCAAGGGCCTTTTGATCAACGACAGCCAGTTTGTCCGCAATGCAGCACTTGGCCGTCTGCAGCAGGCGTTTGGTGGTGCCCCGGCAACCCCGATCAACGCGTTGTCTTATGTGCCTTCGCAAAAAACCGCTTCGGCTTCAGCCTCTGCTATTGACGCCGTGGCTCCAGCCAGCACCGCTCCTGCTCAACCCCCCTATACTGCTTGGGGCTATGCCTATGGTGCGCGGACCAGACAGGACGGCAATGGCAATGCTGGTGACGTAAAATCGTCCATCGGCGGCTTTGTCACCGGTATCGATGCCACCGTTCTCGACACATGGCGTCTCGGGCTCCTGGCGGGCTACAGCCATTCCAGTTTTGATGTGAACGATCGTGCCTCATCGGGTAGCAGTGATAATTATACGCTCGGTGCCTATGCGGGATCGGAGTGGACTCTCAACCATGGCCATGCCCTGGCCTTCCGCTCCGGTCTTGCCTATACGTGGCACAACATCGACATGGACCGTTCTGTGGCCTTCCCCGGCTTTGCTGATAATCTAACCGCCAATTATGATGCGGGAAGTTTTCAGGTCTTTGGCGAACTTGGCTATAAGATGCGCTATCGCGCAGCACTATTCGAGCCTTATGCGGGTCTTGCCTATCTTCGCTTGAAGACCGGCGGGTTTGATGAAAAAGGCCTGACTGCTGCCGGCCTTTCGGTTCATTCCGACACGATGGATACTGGCGTCTCGACGCTCGGATTTCGCGCATCGACAGAGTTTGCTCTGGGCAGCATTATAGCCACCGCACGAACCGATCTTGGCTGGCGTCACGCCTATGGCGACATCACGCCTGTCTCCACCGCAAGCTTCATCGGCTCTGACGCCTTCACAGTCTCCGGTCTTCCGATTGGAAAAGATGTAGCCCTCATTGAAGCAGGTCTCGACTTTAAGCTGACCGAAGACGCAACGCTCGGCCTCTCCTATACCGGCCAGTTTGCATCCGGTGCCAGACAGAACGGTCTCAATGCAAAGCTAAGTGTGAATTTCTAGCTTCTGACTGACACATCCTGAGGGCTTCTGAACGGCAGGATTGCGGCCTGAGGACTCGTTACCGCTAATCAGCACGAGTCTGATATGGGGCTGGAAGCTGGCAGACGGCTGGCTAGAAAGCAGCGCTTAGGTATCCGCAAAAGTCCCCACGATCCCTACGAGTTTTGCGCCCGACTTTTACGACAGACGTTCTCTTTCAGTTTCAGATTCAGCCGAGTGTCGTGAAACGTAGGCAGACTGTCCTAAAACCCAGTGATCATCTGTTCTTATAGGTCCTCATCGTTTGTCGATGCGGGTTTTCCGGAGATTTTCCGATCATCTACGTTTGGGACGGCATGGCAATTAGAGTAAAAACACGAATCCAAACAGACCCATGCCGCCAACGTTTGCTGCCTGGAGGAATGAACAGGTCCTCAGTGCCGCCGATTATGCTTCTCGGTACACATGCGGGTTTCGCTATCCGGCCGCCGCCGTTGCTATCATTCGCACGACGCCAGCATGGTCCTTTGTTACCAAATCTGCCCGGTGGGTAATCTGTCCCGAGCCATTGCTGACCCGAGCTGCTCCCACATCCGGCGTGAAGGAATCTGGTTGATGCCGATCAGACAAGGTCTGTCGGATCGGCCTGCTGTTGAAAAAGAGGCTGCGGCAAACGCTGTGTCACGATTGGTTCACCCCATTTTCTCTTGTCACTCGACGGGTTCAAACTCCCCCGGCTTCCAGGTCTTGTCGAACCACGGCTCCAGCGGGCCGTAGAGGCGAAGAAGGACGTTCCAGCCCTTGCCTGGAATCGTCTGAACCCAGTTGGCCTCATGACCTTTCGGTGCTGTCGGTCCGAACCAGACATCGACTGAAGAGTCAGCGTTGATGACAATGTCTTTCTTGTCGCTGCCGATGCTCGGAAATTGTTGGTCCGTCTGCAGCATCGACCGTGTTTGGTTGTCGTACACAACGAACGACCAGAATTCCTTTGCCGGAATGTTCGGCGGCAGATGTATCTTGTAGGTCTTGCCGCCATCGAACGGCTTGCCGTGCCTGTCGGTCGTGGCGCCGGCGTATTGCGAACCGATACCAACGCGCTTTATCGCCATCGCGGGCGTGACACCCGTCGCGTAGTAGTGGAACAGGACCCGGGCATCCAGATAACGAACGCCGGGCTGCAGAAGAAACTCGTAGTTGCCGCCGACAAAGCCGGTGAACCAGGCACTGTCGGGATAATAATAGGCGTCCTTCATGCGGGACCTGAAGGTGATTGTGCGCGCCGTAGCATTGCCGACTGCCACGGCTTCTGTGAGGATCTTCTTCATCCGCTCGTCCGGTGCGAAAGGTTTGCCTTTTACAATGCCGATGGCGGCGAGCTGTCCCAGCACTTCCGCGTGGTAGGCCTCGTTTGGCTCGTATTGGACGATGTTGTTCACTTCCTCGTAGAAGTGAAAATCATTGGCATGGATGGTGTTGAACTCCTTGCCCGAGACATTGACGATTTTCATCGGCGGCGGATTGCCGGCCTCCGACAGGGGATAGACCTTGGCGAACTTCCTGGTGTTTTCGACCGCGGTCGCGGTGCTGCCATTGTCGAGGAAGCCGCGCCAGAAGAAGAGATTTCCGTAGGTCGACGTCCGCAACACAAAATAGCCTTCGGGAATTTCGCCTTCATAGTCCGGCGGCAAAAGCAGGTACTTTCCACCCTTGCCCTTGTCCGGACCAGCATTGCCGACATCGCCGACGTATTCGAACCAGTGGTTGTCGATCATGCCCAGGATGTTGGGCGGCGTCTCGATGACCAGCGGACCAGCCTTCGTGTCCAGCCACATCAGATTGTAGATGCTCTCGGTGTTTCCGGTAAGGAACAGCGAATGTGAGTCCATGAGGCTTTCAAAGATCAGGATGGTCTGATTGTTGTCGGCTCCCTGGCTTGCCAATCCCACCCGCATGGCTTCGACCGACGCGCCGGGCATGGCATTAAGAAAGACATCGACGCCGCGCATGAAATCGAGATTGCCGTAAATCTTCTCCGAAGTGGCGTCGTCCGGGAAGCCGTCGAAGAAGTTCAGTTTGCCAATCCTGGTGTCCACACGCTCCGGTGTGACGATCGACGCTGGTATAGGCGTCGTCATCTTCGTCCTGGGTGCAGTTTGCCCGTACCCGGCTCCAGCAAGAAGCGCTAACGCCGGGGCCACTCCAAGCAGGGTTTTCGTAGATAAAATCATCACGTGGTTCCTTCACTAAGGTCCGATTTTGCGAGGGCGGTAACGTACGTTGTGAATATTCGTGGCGCTTCCGGTGCGCGAAGAGAAGTATGTTACGGTTGCGCAGGCCGTAGGATACAGCGTTCAAAGCTGCGCAGCCGAGTTTCGGCTAGAACTTCACCGCCAGTCGCGTGAAGGTGCCGTGTTGGGTGGCGTCATAGCGGAAGCCGCCGTCCGTGTAGTCGGTGTAGAGCGCCTTGTAGCCGAAAGACGAAGCGACCGTGTCCGTCCAGTTGTAACCGACCGTCGTGGTACCCTGAAGCGTGATATCAGAGGAGACGACGAAGCCGCCGACATCTGCCATGACGTCCACGAACCATTTATTGTTGATGTCATAGTGCATAGTAAAACCGACAATCGGATCGACCCAGCTTTGCGAACCGCTGCGGTCGACCGCCGGGAAGAACGCAGGATCGATGCTGAGTTTCACCTCATTGTGCTGGTACCGAAGGCCGCCGGTCGCGTAGAGCTGCATATTCTCGACGTTAAGAGGCAGCTCGTAGCCGACAAGAGCCGTCGCGACGATCTGTTTCTGCTCGAAGCGAGCGGTTCCACCCAATGGGCCGACATCGGCTTCGGTTGAAATCTTGACCCACATAACATCCGTGTAGAGAAGCCAGCTGTCACCGACCGCTTGAAACGATCCCGCGAACACGCCGTCCAGGTTCTCAAACACGTCCACAGGCGAGACGTCGACGGCTGCGGCGGGAAGGTCACGCAAACCGATGTCGCCATTCAACCCCGCCAGCCAGCCGTCGAGCGTGACCTGGTATTTCCATCCGGTGTTGACGACGGCCGATCCCGGCCCCGATATATCGGCTGCGCCCGCAGGTGCCCCAGCGAGAGCCAATGCCAACCCGCAACAGGTGCTCTTCATTTCTATCATGCAAGCCGTCTCCCCGTCTCACCGGCTCCGGCAATTGCCAGAGTTATTCCCGCCATCATCTTATCCGATAAAGCCGGAAACATCCGTATGTTACCGTATCATCGGTCCCGTCGGACTATTGGCGCGACCACTTCTGCGACTCGCAGACCACCTTCATCACGCAGCCCTAGAGGTTGACCGTGTCGCCAGAGACACTGATGGTTCCGTTGTAGGTCATCTTCGCATCGGGATCAGTAGTTCTGCCGGAATAGCTGCCACCTCCCCCTTCGAACGCGCCGATCTTCTCGCCTGCATGCTTGCCGCTCTTGAGCATTATACAAAACCCGCTACCGCACGGCTGGGTCGCGGCGGTGTCACCAAGCGTCGTCTTCCAGTTTCCGACAATCAGCTCGGCTACGCTCGCAAGTCCGCTTGTCATCAATAGCGCGGTGATAGAGATCAGAATGGATTTCATGGCAACGTCCTCGCATGGCTGGCCCGCCAATGAACCGATAGCCGGATGGACCACATGTGCGCTGCCGTCCGCAAGAAACTCGTCGTATGTTACTGTAACCTACATGGTGTGGGCCGGATTCTGTGTCATCATTCATAATGACTACGCGGATGTGAAGGAGTCCCTCACATCACCGGGCCGGGAGCCGATGGAATGGAAAACTACACGGAGTTCGCCAAGCGCAAGTTTCCCGAGCACGCGCTAGAGATCGAAGCGCTTGCCTTGAGAAATGAAAGTTTCCGAGAACTGTGCAACGACTTTTCCATCGCCGACCAACTCGTACGCGACTGGGAGCTGTCTACGGCTCCAGAGCGAGACGAACGGCATGCCGAGGCGCTTGAACTCATGGACGACCTCGGCAAGGAGATCCACTTCATGGTTGTTCTCGCCAAAGTCGTGCCATTCACTGCCGTCAGATGAAGGCGCGATCTCCGCATCATCGCGGCACTGCGGCGGCCTCTAGAAAGGAATTACATGGCTCGACTGATGGCGACCATTCTCATCTTCAGGTTCGACTGATCGTGGGAAGCCATCGACACGTCGATGCTGCTACGCCGTAACCTACAGTAACATACTAAGGAAATCGCGTTGGTCGAGGTAAAGTGCGCCTTGTCAGAAATCCGCGAGGAGCAGTTTCACCACGCCCTCAGCCAGGGACGGAACTAATGAACCTCTACAAACTCACTCAGCACTTTCAGAAACTCGCGACGGCCACGGTCCTGCTGACGATGGTGGCCGCACCAATGCTCGCTCCGTCCCAGGCCGAAACCCGTCGTGGGGTGGCTGGCTGCGGAACCAGAGGATGTGCGGTCGTTGGCAGTCGCGGCGCTGTGGCAGTCCGTCGCCAGCCCGTCATGAGCGGGGTCGTCATCGTCAACCCTCGCCGTTATTGGCCTGCGGGTGGTGCGATTGCGGCGGGAGCTGCCATCGGCTTCATAGCAGGCGCGGCGGCGGCATCAGTCGCTGGGACACCGCCCCAGTCAGGCATGTGTTGGTATTATACCGACAGCACCAAAAAGACGGGTTTCTGGGACGTCTGTCCGCGATAACACGCGAACAGCATAACTGTCTGTCGTATTGACAACTACGGTCTTCATTCGGGACGCTTGATTGCGCATCGATGTGGGAATGCTAATGGGGATGACTTGCTTGTCTAACGCGTCGACTGCCGGACATATCCGGCGACTTCTTCCATGCCTCGTGCTTTTCGTGCTCGCGGCTTGCGGCGGACACCCGAAAGACGTGCTTAGCCCCGTTGCGGACACCGTGCCGGCGTCCAGCCGCGTCGACATGCTGGTTGCGACGACGCGCGCCCGATCGCCCGTCCCAGGCGAGATGTTCACGGGCGAACGCGCCCGAACGCCGTCCTTCGCACAGATGAGAGTCTCACTGCCTAAAGTCCGCAAGAAGGGCGACGTCGCCTGGCCAAAGAAGCTGCCGTCAAATCCGGAAACCGACTTCGCCACGCTGAAAGCCGACGAACTCAATCTTGATGGCGCGAAAGGCTGGCTGAACGCCTCGGTTAGAAGAAACCCCGACCAAAGCGTTCTGGTCTTCATCCACGGCTTCAACAACCGCTTCGAAGACAGTGTTTACCGGTTCGCCCAAATCGTCTACGATTCCAATGTCCGCAGCACGCCGATCCTTGTGACATGGCCATCGCGCGGCAGCCTCCTAGCCTACGGTTATGACCGCGAGAGCACCAACTACACCCGCAACGCCCTTGAGACGCTCTTCCAGTATCTCGCTAAAGACAAAGAGGTAAAGGAAGTCAACGTGCTGGCCCACTCAATGGGCAACTGGCTGGCGCTAGAGGCGCTCCGGCAGATGGCAATTCGCAATGACGGTCTTCCGGCGAAGTTCAAAAACGTCATGCTCGCCGCTCCGGATGTCGACATCGATGTGTTCCGCTCTCAGATCGAGGATATGGGCGACCCACATCCGAAGTTCACCCTGTTCGTCTCGAGTGACGATAAGGCGCTCGCATTCTCACGGCGGGTTTGGGGCGACATCCCGCGATTGGGGTCTATCGATCCCGAAAGCGCGCCTTACAAGGCTGAACTTGCCGATTACAAGATTTCTGTCATTGATCTGACGAGGATTAAGGTCAGCGACAATCTCAATCACAGCAAGTTCGCCGAATCCCCGGAAGTCGTCCAGCTCATCGGCACGCGGCTATCCGAAGGGCAGACGCTCACCGACAGCCGGGTTGGTCTTGGCGATACCATCCTGGCCGGAACAACTGGTGTGGCGGCCTCCGCCGGCAGTGCAGCGGGGCTGGTTCTTACGGCTCCAGTCGCCGTGCTTGACGCAGATACGCGGGGGAACTACGCCGATCATGTTGGCGGCCTGACCGGACAAGTTAGCGGAAGGCAGAAGATTGCGGTCAAGAACTGTGCAGTAATGCCGACCGACCCGGCGTGCAGGAAGCAGCGATAGCAGTGGCTGTACGCTAGAATTCTATCATCCTTGGCCTGATCGACTTCTTCCGCCTGTTCCGGGTTGATCGCTGATCGGGCAGTCTCATTCGTAGCCGACTACCAGACTATCATTTGGACACCGGATCGAAGGACGTGACGACCAATGGACGGCGGTCGTTTGCACGTTGTTTGCCCTTGCCCTCGGGCTGCCGATTGATCGGCGAACAGTGTCCACAACAACACCGAAGGCCAGTTGCGGCCCTCCGCTGCCCGCTTGAGGTAACCTTTCTGTTCTGCATGCAGGTCTCTTCGCGGCCCGGCCCGCGGCTGCTGGCAGAGGATCGACTTATGAGGCATTTCGTGGCAGCCGGTTTAAGACTGCGGACGCACAAGGACGCGTGAGGTTCGCTTTCCTTCGAGACAATTTGTAGACGACCGCCGCCGAGGGTCGTGCCGTGACATCCACGCCCTTGAGACGGAGGAACCTGTGTAACTCGCGTCTTCTATGAAACTCGCTGTACCCCGGGCGGCTGCCATGTCCCTCCACCCGCTGGCAAGATGGAAGGTGGTGTAGTCTTCGGCCAATAAAGCCGCATCACGAGATAGATTGTACCATCTGGGGCAGGAAGCCAATTTGCTTCCTTGTCCGCACCAGGGTTTTCTTTTTGAATGTACAGTGTCAGCGAGCCATCGACGTCCTTCTTCATCTCCGACAACATTGGCGAATTGATGAGGTAGCGATTGACCGGATTCTTGACCAATAATTGGCTCTTACCGTCATACATCGTTACCGACCAGAAGGCGTTGACCGGCGGCAACTGGCCGGGTGCGAAGGTGATGGTGTAGTTATTCTTGCTGCCGTCGAGCGGCTTACCTGTCGCATCCGTTCTGGTGAACGGGTACATGGCCTCGACCGCATCGTTGCCATAGAGGCCGGCCTTGGCGGTCGCTGCCCGCAGCAACCAATCGCCGTTGTAGAAGGCCTCGTCGCCAGGAAGTGAGCTGACATTCCAGCCATTAATGGGTTTGTTTCCGTTGGCCAACCAATTGGTCACCTTGTCATCACCCTGCTTCATGCCTATCAGTATTTCGGCCTTATATTCGAGCGGCAGATCTTTGAACTCCAACCTCTTGCCTGGACCGATGCCAATCTTCGCTAGTTTCGCGCGAATCTCTTTGTCCCTTGACGTCTCAGGAACGAACTGCAGCGCTGCCTCGAGATACTGGAAGAAGTTCTCCTTGATGCCAGCAGTAGTGGCAGGAAGAAACTCGATCGTTGGCGCGGCGCGGCTAGCGGGTTGATTGAGAAACGCAGAAAGCGGCGCCGCCTTGTAGCCGCCCTGGATTTTTTCGACGTTCGGCATGTCGTCGGAGTTGAAGAGTTGAGTGCGGAAAAGCGCGAGTGTGAACGCCGTCGTCGATTGGAAGACCTTCTTGATCCCTTTGATCGTTTCACCCTTCCAACCTGGGCCGACCACCAGATAGTCGCCTGGCTCGGCCTGCGTAGCACGCGTGCCGATATAGCCGAAATTGTAGGTATTGCCGTCGATGAGCTGAACAGAGTAGTAGCGGTCTTTTTCGACCGGAGGCACCGAGATAACCATCGGTTCAGCGCGCAAATCCAGCCAGATGAAGGAGTATGGGGTGTCGCTGTTCGGCGTGATGATCGCCGTATCTTCGGGGCTCGCGACCGTATGCATATTGTTGATTTCGTTGAACGGTGCCTTGAACTGTCCGGAGTTCTTGTCGACGGCGAACTCATGCATGACCGCATAGTTCATCACGAGCGGCAGGCCGTAGATGAAGCCTTCCTCGCCGATACTCCTGGCCTCCAGTAGGCTGGGCCCTTCGGCTTTGTCCTGCGCCACAGCCGTTGTGGACTTCGCCATCGCGGTGACGAGTACGGCCATCGCGGCTGAGCGAAGCAGATCGCGTTTTGTTAGCATTTGAATGTCCTTTCGGTTCGAAGCGTGCGATCAGGCATGCTTGAGTAGCAGGATAAGGTCATGCGTCCGCGGAGATCGATAAGATTGTGCCGATCGGGCCAGAGCCGTGGTCATAGTTCAATTGGAGAGGTGGGCGTTATTCCCATGTCGAGCATCGCTGAGACAGCCAGCGTCAGGGATGAATTTCGAAACAGGGTCGATGCGTTCGTGAACAAGGCATTGCTCTCCGTCTGATGCCGAGGCCTGATGGTAAACCAGGCCGGGATGGTCTCATGTCCCGGCAGAATGACGGAACTGGGCGGAAAAGAAACGTATGTTACTGTAGCATACGGCTTTCAACGGCCGTCTAAGACGTAGAAAACCCTGAAGTCAGCTTCGACGTCCGTCGCGCTTGGTACTGGCAATCCGGCGCGGCGAAGCGCTTCAATTATACGCATACTGTCCTTCGACTGCAGGTTTCTCTTCCGGTTTTCGGCCACGATGTTGGGCAGATAGTCAGGGCGCATTTTCATGAATACCTCGCCCTCGCGCTTCGCCTCTGCCAACAGCCCCGCCTCAGAGTAGATGACCGCCGCAACGCCGTGGAAGAGTGGAAACTTCTTCAGGTCGGCTTTGCGGATCAGCCGTACCGCTTTGTCGTGATCCTCAAGCATGCATGCGATCAGGGCACGCGTCCCGAAGTAATATCCCGCTCCGCCGGGGTTGAGTTTGATCGCACGATCCAGCAGTTCCGCGCCACGCTCCCATTGCCCCGAGAACGCGACGCGCGTTCCGAGCTCGCCGAGGAACTCCGTGTCGTTTGGGTTGGCAGCGAGCGCCTCCTCGCCGACTTCGAACGCCTCCTTCGTCTCGTTGTTGAAGAACAGCGCCGCCATGAGCGCCTGAAGGGCGCGCATGTTTCCGGGTTCAAGCGAGACTCCCCGGCGCGCTGAACCGAGCGCGCGCTCCATCGCGGACCCCTTGTCACTCTGCGGATTGAACTCGAACCGACCTTCGTCGAGATAGATGATCGAGAGCATCGACCACGCCGTCGCATAGGTGGGGAAACGAGTCACCGCGCGCTCGAGGCAATCACGGGCTGTCAGATGCGCTTCCGGGTTCAACTGCTCGCGGTACGCGTAGAAGCGCAGCGTGCAGTCATGAACGCCAACGTCGTCTGGCGGCGAGTTGACCGCCAATGATTTCGCGATGATGCCGTATGGCTGGGCGATCGCGGTCGCTACTTTGCTGGCAACGTCGGACTGGATGGCGAAGGATTCATGTGTGTCCAGATCGTCGTCGTAGTTCTGCGACCACAGGATGGATCCGTTGGAGGTGTCGACGAGGCGCACCGTCACGCGGACCTTGTTCCCTGCAACGCGGACCCCTCCTGCGAGAAGGTAATGCGCGCCCAGTCCGTCGCGCACCTGCGATGCCGCGACACCGGGAGGCAATGCCTTCGACGTCTCGCGACCGAAAACCGTGATCTCTTTGAAGCGGGGAAGGGCAGTGAGGAGTTCCTCAGTCAGCCCGGCGGCATAGCGTGCAGCCTGGGGGCCATCTCCCATATTAGCGAACGGGGCGATCACGAGCGTTGGCTCGTGCGGAACCTGTCCGGTGGATCGACGGGTGTCGGGGCCCGTCAGAGCGCCCGCGAAATAACCAAGCCCCGCGCAGAGGAACGCCACGAAAAAGGCCAGCAGGGGCCAGCAGGGACGCCGCACTGCGAAGGACTGGCGTGCGATCAGGGCTTCGTTCGGCTCGTTGGCGGTCTCTTCCGTCGGCGCATCATTCCAGGTGAAAGTCGGCACGTAGCCGCCCTTGGGGATGTCGATCCGGATCGGATCGTTTTGCCCGGCAATGAGATAGTAGCGTTCGATGAGCCGGCGCAGCCGTCCGGCCTCGATCCGCACGACTGGATCGTCCTGGGAAAATCCCGCGCTTCTGTCGAACACTTCGATGGCGACGGAATAAGCCTTGAGACGGTTCGCCCGGCCTGCGAGCGTTTCATCGGTGATATATTTTAGGAAGGCTGCGCCGCGTCCTCCGCTGGGAAATTCGCGACTGGAAAGAATTCGCTCAAGCTGTGCCCTGACCTCATCTTGGGTCGGACAGGGGCGCTCCGCCCGCTCAACCGGCGGCGACACCGAGGTCTGCATTTGCATTTCCCCCATCCGTCACAGAATAGGCCGACGGTTATTGTTTTTCTTGAAAAAAGTCCCGTTTGCAATCTACCTCCCGAAAAGAATTCCGTCCACTGTTGAAGGAGGCGTTTGAGTAAGCAATGTCTATCTTACACATGCATCGTACGTCAGAGCAGCAAATCGGATCCAGCTTCCAACCTCGATGATTACGCATACATTTTAGGATTCTTGGCAATTCGTTCGTTTCAGTGATGAAATGTTTGTTTTGCTTATCGGCATCTGGGTTGTTCGCGAACCTTGGCTGGTGCCCATCAACCTAAACGTGATGGGTCGAATAGCACCATAAGGAGCTCTGCCAAAGCCGTGTCTTCTTGCACTAGGCGATATTTGGCTCGCACTTTATCTTCGCCGTTATGAGCGAAGACGAATGGAACTTTGCGATTTGAAAGTGACAAAATGACTGGCGCAAACTTGAGGGGTATCACGCTCGAGTCCAGAATTGATTCAACAATATGCAATAGACGCAGCATCATCAGCGCACTGGTGGGGCTTGTCACGGGACCTAGAATGGTGGCTCCAAGCGCTTCCAGTTTAGTGCGAACGGCAGGATCTACAAAATCGCCTGCACCAAACATCAGTATCCGGGCGCCATCGACGAGCGCCGCCATTTCCCCAAGCCCCAGTCATCATGGATAGTCTAGCAAGTCATGCTTTCTGCGCCACCCCCCACAATATCTGAAAGCAATATTGTAGAATAGTGAAAATGAGCTTTGGTGCAGCGATCACTCTCTAGACGCAATTTGATCTTTGAAGTTGGTTTTTATGTTGTCGTTTGCTTGACGCGGACGGAATCCGGGCGTGCGCATACCAACTTCCGATTGAGAATGCTGCAACGGCGTGAAGCTTCCGCCTGCTGATTGATGAATGAACGCGCGTTCAAATGATGACCGCCGTTTCGCTTATAACGGCTCACGGTGGTTTCAACCAAGGAACGCTTTCCGTAATCATTGTCTGTCTGCCATCGCATGCGGCCGTCTGTTTCAACGCTGTTCACATGTGCTTCACGCTGTGTCGGTGGGCCGTGGATTTCTTTGACGATAGATTGCGGACGAGGCGGAATGACAATCTTTGCTGACGCGCTGCGCTGCCTGATTTTATCGTAAGACGACTGACCATCATACGCCCCATCTGCGGCGAATTGGTCTATCGTTGTTTGTATTTGATCAAGCAAGCTTTCAAGCTGACTGACGTCACTTGTATTCTGATCGGCAAGCACTTCGGCAACGATGTCACCACTGTCAGCATCAATGGCTATATGCAGCTTGCGCCATTGTCTAAGGGCTTTCACACCGTACTTTTCCTCAAGCCAATGGCCCGTGCCAAAGATCTTCAAGCCTGTGCTATCAACAACGACATGCAAGGGACCGTCTGATGGTGTACTATTTACCGCTTGTTGCATATTCCTACGCGAATGACCGGACCGCCGACGTAAAATCGTGTGATCCGGGACAAGCCGTTTCAGCTGCATCAACTTGAAAAGAGATGTCACAAATCCTTCGATTTGGCGCAGTGGAAGTCCAAGCACCAGTCCCAATGTCAAAACGGTTTCAATCGCCATACCCGAATAGCGGGGCTGGCCACCGCGTGCTCTTCTCTTCACGGCATGCCATGCTGCAATAGCTTCATCGCTCATCCAGAACGTAATGCTGCCGCGCTGACGTAAGCCTGCTTCATACTCCCGCCAGCTCTTCAGTTTGAACTTTTGCTTGCCGATGTGGTGACGGCGATTGGCATTATGTTTGAACGGCATCGCGACAGTGTCCCGTTGTCAGAAACCGCCCAAATATCCAATACTCATGAATAATTTGGACATAAAACGCGATCGCTGCACCAAAGCTCACTCACGCCGCTGCCGATCTTGATGTCCTGAAGGGCTGCGGCCGTCTTTTGCTGTTGCAGAAACTGCAATCGCTCAACGATGCGCCGTTTCAGATCCATCAGCATCGCTGCATCCAGACGCGCAATTGCCCGGTAAAATGGCACCGCCAACCAATCTGCTCCGGTTACCCTCCGCACCCTTCGCGGAGCCTCAATATTGACTCTATTATTACATTGAAAAATATAGCCGTTTTCGGAGAAACTAAAACTAAGAAGGCTTTAGTTTTCGTCTGGCTGACAACTAATATCCACTATTGAGAGGAGCATTTGCTGCGAGAGAAGGTTCCGATGCAACAGCGTTAGCGAAACCTTTTTACATTTTCGATGCTACCCTAATTTGGTTAAGAAAACCATCCCCTAAGGGTAGGATGCCCCGACAACCAACAGGCTCATATAGTTGCGCCAGCCTTCTAGACAGCCCTGCCCCGCACTATCGAAATCGGCAAATAAAAAAGAACTCGGCATTAGAATCGGTAACGAGTCGAGCATAACTCGGCTTCTCCCTTCTGTAAAAGAGGTTCTTTGGACCTTTTTTCGAGAAGCGCCCCCTCGCCCTCGCAGTACGACCATTAGAACGCGTTGCACGCGCTTCCGTCACGCTACTTCAATTTCGTAACTCGTGCGACTTCCTACAAATGAGAGCTGCATCGTGAGCTCGAGCCAGTATGCTGCTACAAAGTTGTACTGGCGTACGATGCGCAAGCAACCCGCATAGTTGGCTGTCCAAAGCTGATCTCTAGCCAGGTAGACTGTTGCATACGCTGCAGTTGAAGACTGAGAGCAAGCTTCAGCTTACATCACGCGAAAAAGCACAGCGCACGTGATAACGCATCGGGCTTCATTTCGCTGACAATTGACGTCTGAACCCTATCTTCATATCCGAACCGTCTCGACCTCTTACGGGACCGAAACAATACAGCGGCCATTTTTCAGAGACTGAGGCTATGACCGCCATCATTTCGGTATCGCAATGATGGCCGCGAATGCACTTTCTGAGAATCAGTTCAGACACCATCCTCCACTGGAAAAAGATCTCATTCTCTTGTTGAAACAGACTCTTCTCGATTGAAATTCCTGTAGAAACAAAGCTGCTGCATTTTAGACGGCCGTCTATTTTCCATAAAACGACACAAAAACAAATAGATAGAGCATCATTCGTCGAATCGATAAAATTTTGTTTAATTTTAATGCTGGCACTAACTCTTTGTTAATTAGCCTACCTCTTGCAGTAGAATAAGAATCGGACATAATGACGGTATTTAGGCGGTATCAGTTCCAGTGCCGTCACTAGGGATCCCAAGTAATGAATACCGCAAATTCAGCAGCAGCTTTGTCGTTTGACGACATGATACTATCGCAAGGGCGCGAGATTTCTCGCAAGCTCAATCTGCTGCGTCACGAAAACTTTCCGCCGGATGCACGCAAGAGCATGCTGCGTCAGTTTTCTATGGCCGAGGCTGCATATTTCCTTGGTGTCTCTCCTAGCAATCTCAAGAAACTACATCTGGAAGGCAAAGGCGTCGAGCCTACAATTCTGTCAGGCGGTCGCCGAGCTTATAGTGTCGAACAGATCCAGGAACTGCGCCAGTGGCTCGATCAGAATGGCCGCGCCGAGGTAAAGCGCTACGTTCCGCATCGTCGCGGCAATGAAAAACTTCAGATCATTGGAGTCGTCAACTTCAAGGGCGGGTCCGGTAAAACTACGACGGCTGCGCATCTGGCACAACATATGGCCCTGACAGGCCATCGCGTGCTTGCAATCGATCTCGATCCGCAAGCTTCACTTTCGGCTCTCCATGGTATTCAGCCAGAACTCGACGATTTTCCGTCTCTGTATGAAGCAATTCGTTACGATTCCGAAAAGAAGCCTATTCGTGAAGTTATTCGGCGGACTAATTTCCCGGGACTTGATATTATTCCGGCGATGCTGGAGTTGCAGGAATATGAGTATGATACGCCGCTTGCTATGCAAAATGGCGGTGAGGGGAAAACATTCTGGAACCGTATCGCCCAGGCTCTGTCTGACGTCGACAGCGATTATGATGTCGTAGTTATCGACTGCCCTCCCCAGCTCGGCTATCTCACCCTCACGGCACTCTCGGCGGCAACCTCAGTGCTCATTACCGTCCATCCGCAGATGCTCGATCTTATGTCGATGTCACAGTTTCTGCTCATGCTCGGCGATATTCTGAAAACAGTTCGCCAGGCGGGCGGCGCAGTGCAACTCGATTGGTTTCGTTATCTGATCACTCGCTACGAGCCAACCGACGTTCCCCAAGCACAGATGGTCGGCTTCATGCAGAGTATGCTCGCCTCGCATATGCTGAAGCACCAGATGCTGAAATCAACTGCGATATCGGATGCTGGCCTTACTAAGCAAACGCTTTATGAGGTCGATCGTTCATCGATGAATCGCGGTACCTATGATCGCGCCATGGAAGCCATGGAAGCGGTCAATGCTGAAATTCGCAGCCTCATTCACGAGGCATGGGGGCGCTAGACTGCCGTCTAAAGCGGCGAATATTGAATAAAATCAGGTCTCTGACCGGTTGAGGACGAGAGAATGGCAAGAAAGAACATATTCGAAAGCGTTATGCGGGACGAACCGGCGGCCGAACAGACCTCACAGCCGGTCGACAACGTATCGCGTCGGTTCGGTGCCGCCAAGTCTCTTTCCGCATCAATTGACGAACTGGCAAAGCAGGCTGCTCAGAAGCTTGATGGTGAAACAATTGTCGAGCTTGATCCAAATGATCTTGATGCTTCCTTCGTGGCTGATCGTTTGCCTGATGCAAGTGACGAAGATTATCTGGAGCTTCTGGAAGCCATTCGCGAGCGCGGTCAGGACACCCCTATTCTAGTTCGTCCGCATCCCGAGACCAGTAACCGCTATATGATCGTCTTTGGTCATCGCCGAGCACGGGTTGCCAGAGAACTTGGTCTCAAGGTTAAGGCCGTCATCAAGCCTCTCGCCAATTTGGAACATATTCTCAGCCAAGGTCAGGAAAACTCTGCACGTGCAAATCTGAGCTTCATCGAGCGCGTTTTCTTTGCAGCTCGCCTTGAAATGCTCGGCTTCGAACGTAACGCCATACAGGCGGCATTGACAGTCGATTATCAGACTCTATCGAAAATGCTGACCATTCCAAAAGCCATCCCCGAACACATTCTTCTGGCAATTGGACCAGCAAAAGGTATCGGACGTGACCGCTGGCTGGAACTGCGCAAGCTGATCGAGATTCCAGGCAAAAAGGATGCTGCAGAAGAGCTTCTGGCGACGCAGGCATTTGAAAATGCGTCGTCAGGTGACCGTTTTGAACAGCTTTACGGCTATCTGAAAGGCGGAAAGCAGAAGAAGCCTGTCACCAAAGCAGCTTTGCGTCCCGGAGCCAACTGGACGGCCTCGGACAAGTCGGTCAGCGCTATTATCAAACAGAATGGCAAATCAGCTACATTGGCGCTTGGTGCAGCCAACGGACCTCGTTTTGCCGATTGGATTTCTCGCAATCTGGACCAGCTTTATGCGTCGTTTCAGAATGAGGAGAAGTAAGTGAGTAAGCGTCGGGGCCAAAAGCTTTTGCTGCGGTTCAATTGTGTAACCCTAATTCCGAAAGAGTAATCAAAGTCGGAATTAAGACATGCGTAAAAACAAATAGTAAGCGTATTTGCGTCGAAACTGTTCAGGAAGAGGAACGAGACAGCAAAAGAAAAGGCCCCCAAACGTCGCCGTGTGGAAGCCCTTCTCATTGGTTTAGCAGCTAGAGAATCGCAAATCCACGAATCACTGTCAAGTGTAATTAGCGTCATTTTGGCGGGTTGATTTCTTTTGCCTTGTGGAAGGTGAAGGAAAATGGAGATTCAGTTAGCCTCGACGCCGTTTGGCAGTCGATCGATGACGCTTGCCTTGTTGGCAAGTCAACAGAAGACAAAACAGATTGCGCCGGGAACAGTTGTCGATAAATGGCAGCTGCATCGCTGGTTATGTGAAGCAAAGGCCTGTTTCGGTCTGAATGACCGTTCTCTCGCGGTTCTTTCCGCGCTGATGTCGTTCTATCCGGAAACAGAGCTGAATGAACAAAGCAGCTTGATCGTATTCCCGTCAAATAAACAACTGGCACTACGCGCCCACGGAATGGCGGACGCCACCCTGCGCCGTCACCTGGCAGCACTGGTCGATGCTGGTTTTATTCACCGTCAGGATAGCCCAAATGGTAAACGCTATGCGCGCCGTGCCAAGGGTGGAGAAGTGCAAATCGCGTTCGGTTTCTCACTGGCACCGCTCTTGATGCGTGCTTCCGAACTAGAAACAGCTGCCGAACAGGTGAGGGCTGAGAAGTCCGCATTACGCGAAATGCGTGAACGTCTGACATTGCTGCGCCGCGATATTACAAAGCTCATCGATTTTGCCGCTCAGGAGAAGCTTGCCGGAGACTGGCGCGACATTAATCATCGCTTCCGCTCCATTGTAGACAGCATTCCGCGCCGTACTGACCGTGAAGAGCTCGCCATGCTCATTGAAGCAATGTGGAATATTCGTGTAAATATCGATAACACATTGAAACTTCATGAAAATATTCAAATTTTGAGCGGCAATGAATCTCAAAATGAGCGGCAGCAAATTGAATCAAAACCAGATTCCCATCTTGAAAAGGCAACATCTGAATTTATCGACCAGCGCGTAACTGAAATCACCAGCGCCCCAGTTGAAACTCTCGTCTCGCTCGACATGGTGCTTCGTTCATGTCCGGAAATCACCACTTATGCGATCTCATCTATCCGACACTGGCAGGATTTATCCGATACGGCAGAGAAAGTGCGTGCCTTCCTCGGAATAGATAGAAAGCTCTACGATCTTGCAAAGAAAACACTCGGAACACATAACGCGTCGATTGTGATCGCCTATATCTTGCAACGGTATGAACAAATCCACTCCGCTGGAGGGTATCTTCGAATTCTCATCGAAAAGGCGGCTACTGGTGCATTCACTATCAGGCCTATGTTAATGGCCGCTTTAAACATGCAGAACCGATGACAGTAATCGACGCCTTGTTATGTGGTTGAACGACGAAATGCAGCCGCGCTGCTGCGGACAAGAAGCGTACCAATCGAGCTTGGATATCTCAAACCGCAGAACACCACGACCTGGATGATGGCTTTGCGATTAAGGACACTACGCCGTGTGGACGAATTGACTCAGGTATAAGTTTTCCGGTTCCAGACTTTCTCTCGACGTGATTCACATATTGCTGACGTGATTTGGAGGTCAGTAATGTGCACCAAGATGACAGAAAATGACTATGAACTGGCACTTGAGGTTTTTCGGACTTGTCTGCCAGCCGTTGGCGCGAAAGCTAAAAATGACCGCCTATTCCTTGAGGCGTTGCATTATTTCACCCTTCACAACATCTCATGGCGGGCTTTGCCTGAGCGGTTTGGTAACTGGAACAGCGTATGGAAGCGTTTTGACCGTTTAGGTAAAGCAGGTGTTTTCGAGGACTATTTTTCCATTTTGGCTGGGCTTGATGAAAGCGCTCATCTTATCGCTATGTTCGACAGCACCGTCATTCGCGCCCATGTATCTGCAGCAGGCGCTAAAGGGGGCAGGAAGGTCAAGCGCTCGGCCGGTCTCGTGGAGGGTTCGGAACCAAAATCCATCTGAAAACCGACCGAAATGGTCAGCCCCTTGGCTTTGAACTGACCGGAGGCGAAGCCTCCGATAGCAAACAGTTTGAAAGCCTCATGGACACGGGCCCTCAAGTCAGGCACCGCGCTATCATTGCTGACAAAGGCTATGATAGCGACGTTAATCGAGAGATTGCGCGAAAGGCTGGCGCTATCCCTGTGATCCCCTACAGATCAAACAGGCGTAATATTCCGAAGCATTTTGCCACGGCGCTTTATCGAGGTCGCGCACGTATCGAACAAATGATGGGGAAGCTCAAACGGTTCAAACGTGTCGCATTACGCTGCGAGGAAACAGCAAGAAACTTCCGATCCATCGTCGCAATCGATTCTGCTTTCATCTTAATCAAATCCGTCCACACGGCCTAGGTTATCCGACAATGTAGCGGAAGCGTATCTCTCCATGGGCCTTGGTGCCGAATTGCATAAGTCATGCGTCTTTATCGTTGCACTTAAATCTTAGCCCCACACCTACATTTCGATTTGCCGGGAGGCTTTGCCAGATGCCAATGAAGTTTACGAAGACGCAACTTCTGCCCGCTTTGACCTGCCACTAAGAATTTCCTCCAGATTGGATTAGAGTTCGGCCCATTGAGGACGGACTTATGAAGAAGCAGAGATTTACGGAAGAGCAGATCATTGGGGTGTTGAAGGAGCAGGAGGCGGGCGTTAAGGCCGCTGATCTTTGCCGCAAGCACGGGATTTCCGAGGCGACCTTTTACAACTGGAAGGCCAAATACGGCGGCATGGAAGTGTCGGAGGCCAAGCGTCTGAAGGCGCTTGAGGACGAGAATGCCAAGCTGAAGAAGTTGCTGGCCGAGCAGATGCTGGATGTTGCCGCTCTTCGTGAGCTTCTCGGAAAAAAATGGTAGGGCCTGCCGCAAAGCGTGACGCCGTTGCACATCTGAAGGATATATTGGGTCTTTCGGAGCGGCGGGCCTGCCAGATTGTGTCGGCTGATCGCAAGATGATCCGCTATCGGTCCTGCCGACCGCCGGAGGTCGAATTGCGAGCAAAGTTGCGCGATCTGGCCAACGAGCGACGACGGTTCGGCTACCGACGGCTGTTCATTCTGCTTCGGCGAGACGGAGAGCCTTCCGGGGTTAATCGCATCTATCGGCTGTATCGCGAGGAAGGTCTTTCCGTGCGCAAGCGGAAAGCCAGGCGTCGTGCTGTTGGCACGCGTGCCCCGATCCTCGTCGAAGCAAAGGCGAATGCTCGCTGGTCGCTGGATTTCGTCCACGATCAGTTCACCTGCGGCAGACGCTTCCGCATCCTCAATGTGGTTGACGACGTCACACGTGAATGCCTGGCGGCGATCCCGGACACATCTATCTCCGGTCGCCGTGTCGCGAGGGAGCTGACGACGCTTGTCGAGCGAAGAGGCAAGCCCGGCATGATTGTTTCAGACAACGGGACCGAACTGACCTCAAATGCCATCCTCGCCTGGTCGAAGGATCACAAGGTCGAGTGGCACTACATCGCGCCGGGAAGACCGATGCAAAACGGTTATGTCGAGAGTTTCAATGGCCGCATGCGCGACGAGTTACTCAACGAGAGCCTGTTCTTTGGTCTCGATCATGCCCGGAGCGCCATTGCCGAATGGGCCGACGATTACAACAATTTCCGGCCCCACTCATCGCTCGGATACCAGACCCCGGCAGATTATGCAGGGATCATCGCCGCAACCGGCTCCAACGCTACGCAATTTGGAAGCTTCGCGTTTCCGCCGGTTGCTCCCATCACGCCATGTGGCGTATCAAAAACCGCCGAGGCTCTAATCGCAGCCGGATGAAACTTCAGTGGCAGGTCAGCTTGTCAGAAACGAATACAGCTGCCTCCAAAGAGGATCATCAAGAGCCAGTGCCAACTAGTCGGTTTCCAGATCCCAACTAACTACCGGATAAAAAAACAAAAGGCAGTTCTGCAATAGGATGTGCTCGAAAGCTTCCAGTCTCTTTCTGGCCCAATTCAGATCGCAGGCAATGGGCTGTCGCAGGTTTGATCATCTTTCAAGGTGAGACGACCGCGTTCAGCCAGGCAAGAACCAAAATTTTAACTCTTGATCTAAATCCCAAACAGCTATCTCGTTGGTTAGTGGGTATGCAAATTAGGCATACCGTAAAGCATACTTTCGATTTCTATTTTCGACATCGCGGACGTATGACGAAGTATCATTCATCTGCAAGGTGCACTAAGCGAAAATTGGGTATAAATCGATGGCGTATATAACGGCAGAAATAAGACCTTCAAAAGTATATCATGGATATGATAAAGATAGGAAACCTGTTGTCGATGATTTAGACGGAGGTGATTTTGTAAGTAAACTTATCAAGGTTTCTAGGATTCTTTCTGTTACTGAAATTTATATTTTTATTGATTGCCCTCATAACACAGTGCAGACCTGGGAATATAAAGGAACGCTAGAGGAATTCAGGTTGAAACTGCGACGAGCAGGTGTCCCGGCGGAATAGGCGTTTGGAATTCATGCTCGAATGCATTTGAACCTAAAAATCGCGAAATTCCGACCCAGTTGGTGGTTGAGCCGCGTCTTTCGGGACTCCTCCGCTTGATGATCACAAAAGCCTGAAACCGAAGACGCCTGGAGACAGGCTTCTCTTGCAGTGGATATGGGAAAATGAAAATCACGTCCGTCAACGTTTACTATGTGCGTGGACAGGGCTTGAAGCCGGTTCTGGTGCAAATTCACACAGATGAAGGCATATCAGGATTAGGCGAGGCCGCTATTTCATATGGAAGCGGAGGTACAGCCGCAGCTGGCATGATTACAGAACTCAGCGAACGGTTTTTGCTGGGGGGTGATCCGCTGACCATCAACCGGATCGTTTCGGATATATATGACCAGGCGTTCTGGCTAAAGAATCCCGGCGGAATAGCATGTGCAGGGATGAGCGCCATTGAGCAAGCCTTATGGGATATTCGAGCCAAAGCATTGAATGTACCGGTATACGAACTTTTTGGCGGGAAAATTCGCGATGAATTGAACTATTATGCGAACGGTTGGTACTTCGGAGCCAAATCTAAGTTAGATCTGATCAAGAAAGCTGCTGATGCAGTCGACGATGGTCATCATGCCCTGAAAATGTATCCGCTGGCACAGATACAGCCGAACGGAACGTTGCGACATCCACGTGGACGATATTCTGACAATTTCGACGCAGTTACTGCTGGAATCGAGTTAGTGCGCGATGTGCGAAAAGCGGTGGGACCAGATATCAGACTAATGCTTGACTTCGGTGGTGGAATTTCTGTCGCAGATACTGTGCGGTTTTGCGAGCGCACGAAAGAATACGATATCGAGTTTGTGGAGGAAATCACTGATCCGGGTGACCTCGGTGCCTTGTCTCAAGTCGCTCCATCAATTGATATTCCGATTGCGGCCGGGGAACGGCACTATCTCAGACAGGGGTTCCGTGACCTTCTTGAGAAGCGCGTGATCAGTATATTACAGCCGGACATAGGCAATGCGGGAGGTTTTGCTGAGGTTCATAAAATTGCGGCTATGGCTGACGCTTACGGGTTGAAGGTTCAACCGCATGTGTGTGGAAGTTCTGTTGCAGCCAACATCGCAACCCATCTGAGCGCATGCTTGCCCAATTTTTATATTCAGGAACATTTCCCTTACTGGGCTGACATACCCGGATATATCGAAGTGGCTACCGTATCCTTTGACGCAAAGGCCAGGAATGGAAGTCTTCCGGTCTCCCAACAGATTGGGTTCGGAGTTGAACTGAATGAAGCAATAATGAAGGAACATATTTGGGCGGTTATCGGTTAAACGCCGTCAAACTGCATACTGACGGGCAAGGTGCGATCTGCTGTCGTTGAGTTGGCTGCAGGAACCAAGCTTTTAGCGTGGTTGTTGCCGCTATTTTCGTTTGCCCTTGGCACTGTTGTAGGCGAGTGTGTGCCGCAACTAAAATGTCGGGATGATATCTGATGAAAAAGCCAGGAAAACAGAACTGGGAAGTAGGGATGAACCTCATCTACTTTTCAGCCTTCCGGGCAGTGATGTTAACTGGAACGGTGAGTGCGGCTGCCGAACTTATCGGGAGAAGTCAGCCCGCCGTCAGCCGGCTTCTGAATAAGCTTGAGACCGAATTGGGTGTCACTCTATTTGAGCGAAGAAAAGGACTGATTACGCCGACATCGGTTGCGCACCTTCTTCTGGATGAAATCGATCGAGCCTATACGTCTCTCGATTCTCTGAGAAATTTTGCGGCAACGGTTGCTGAAGGTGAGACCAGTCGCGTTACTGCCGCTGTTATGCCAGCCCTTGGGATAAGTTTCATGCCCCAGGCACTAAAGAAGTTTAAAGCCAACTGGCCCCAGACACGTGTTCAGCTGAATATACGTCTTTCTGCCAAGATCGAAGAGTGGGCTGCGTCACAGCAACTAGATTTCGGTCTCGCTGAACTCCCATTCCGCAGATCCGGCTTCCAAACAGAAGTTTTCAGCGATGCTCCATATATTGCTGCGGTGCCATGTGACCATCATCTAGCCAACCGTGACAAAATTGAACCTCCGGATCTTCGGAACGTGCCATTTGTTTCGTTCGCCTCATTCACCGCTGCCGGCCCGATCATTACACAAGCGTTCCGCGCGTCGGGTGAAAAACTCGACCCAGCTTATGAAACGACAATTTCTGCTGCCGCATACGAATTTGCCAAAATTGGACTGGGCGTCGCGCTAATAGACCCTTACACAGCCATTCACCAATTGGATGAGCGTGTAAAATTGGTGCCATTCCTGCCGAAAATACCCTTCAACGTGGCGCTACTTCGTCCCTATTCCCGTCCACAAAGTCGCGTGTCGGGAGCACTTCTCGACCTTTTGTTCAGCGAACGAGACGCAGTGTTGGCGAAGTTGCCGCATTTTTAACTGACAAGAATTGTTAAGTGTCAGGAATTTCCCCGTTCCTAAATCATTATGCATTTACCGCATAATGGAGGCCGATTTTTCTATTTTGAGCATTCCGAATTAGCTGATGTACTCGCCGGATGCAGAGGAGGGGAACAGCTAAATGAACATGGAGACTGCGCGGGCCCAAAGTTATGACGTGATCGTCATAGGTGGCGGTATAAACGGTACCAGCGCTGTCCGCGAACTCTGCGCCGCTGGCTATAAGGTTCTGCTTGTCGAAAAGGGTGATTTCGCAAATGGCGCATCGAGCAGGTCGTCCAGAATATTGCACTGTGGTCTCAGATACTTTGAGACCAAGCAGCCGGTCCGCACTTTCGCATTGTCACCTTATAAGTTGAAGAATGCGGTTTCCATGGCTCGTGATGCAATGAACGCACGAGAAGAACTGGTGCGCCTCCGGCCGGAACGATGCAAGCCCTTTAAAATGTGCTTTCCCTTATACGAAGCGGATGACTTGCGTGGATGGCACCTGGATATTGGATTTTCGCTCTTGAAGCGCCTCGGATCGGGCCGTCTGCCACTGGAGTACCAACGGCATAAGCGCAACTTTGACACCTCTGTGCCGCTAGCAAAGGATCTACGTGATCGAAATCAACTGCGGTCTATAGCGACTTACCGCGAATATATAATTGACTGGCCTGATAGGCTTTGCGTCGATGCAGTTATTGAAGCTGAAGAACTCGGCGCTGACATTCGTTTGTACACTAGCGCCAGCATTAGGGAAAAAAACACTGAGGGTTTTTGGCAGGTTGATCTTAGCTCTGCAGATCGTGAAACAAGCAGTGTATTTGCACCGATCATTCTCAATCTAGCAGGAACATGGATAGACGACCTTCTAAAGCCCGTGTTCAAAGGAGAGAACGATCGTCTAATTCATGGGACGAAGGGCGCCCATATCGTTGTTCGCTTGCCTGAATATTACCATGGGCACGGGGTGGCGGCGCTCAACAGATTGGGGATGCCCATTTATTGTCTGCCGTTCAAGGATGAACTTTATCATATTGGCCCGACGGAAACCTATTTCGAATCTGATGCCAGTAACGTCAGCGCAGATGACGACGATATCGATTTTCTACTCGATGAAATCAATTTTCTTCTCCCCGCTCTCAACCTGACGAGGCGGAATGTCGAATTTACCTGGGCTGGTGTGCGACCGTTGACCTTCAATCCCCAAAACCCCGACGGCGACAGAGTTAGGCAAATCCATGATTTGAAGGGAAGGGGCTACCCGGGAATTTTTGCGATGACAGCCGGGCCGGTCATGAGCCACCTGAGCGCAGGAAGAGAGCTCCTGGCCACGGTAGATGCAAACATTCCTGTACGGCGCCATCGGCAAAAATGCCAAATGCAACGCACGCATGCGCCGCTAGGCACGGATGCGAGCACACCATCGTTTCGACACTACGTATCGCACGAACACGCCCATGATCTGAGAGGTATCTTCTATACACGCAGCGGCATCGGTTGGGGGCGGCACATAGACCGGGCCACTGCCACACATGCAGCCAATGAAATTGCCGATCTGCTAGGATGGGAGCCCGAACAGATTGAGCGGGAAGTAGACAGGTTTCTTCAATTCCAACGGGAAATTCACCGTTCGGGAGAACCTGCAAAATCATAACGAAACAAAAAAGAGGAGTGAACTGAAATGGGTATGCGCAGACATCAAAATCTTGCTTTGGTGGCAGTTTCCACGCTTTCTATGGCGATTTCGCTTTTTGCAAGTCAAGCTCATGCCGAAGGCGAGCGGTTGAAGGAAATCCTGGAGCGCGGTACTCTCCGTGTTGGTTTGCAAGGGGCGTTTAAGCCCTGGTCTTTTCCAGGCGCAGACGGCAATCTTCAAGGCATCGAAGTTGATCTCGCCAAAAGCGTCTCGGATGCACTAGGTGTCAAACTCGAGCCTGTCATTATTACGTCTGCAAACCGCATGCAGTTCCTCCAACAGAACCGGATCGATCTAATTGTCGGTGGTATGTACGATACCGCGGAACGTCGCAAAGTCATTGGCATCATTGAACCTGCCTACTGGGCGTCGGGACCGACCTTGCTTGCCAAGAAAGGTGTCATCAAAAGTTGGGACGATATTGCGGGAAAGCCAGTGTGCGGAAAGCAGGGAAACTATTATAATCAACAAGTCGAACGGCAATTGAAAGCTAAGCTGATTGCATTTACCGGAAATGCCGAAGGTAAGGAAGCCCTGCGCGCCGGACGTTGTATTGCCTGGGTCTACGATGACGTCAGCATTATGGCTGATCTGGAGACACCGGAGTGGCAGGATTACGAGATGCCAGTTCAAGCACTCTATAACAACCCTTGGGCTGCAGCTGTCCCTCTTGAAGAACGTGATAAGGGCTGGGGCGTGTTCATGGCGGGCATGGCATACCGTTGGCAAGCTGATGGTACGCTCATTGAACTTGCCAAGAAATGGAAAGTTGCACCGTCTGAATGGTTCACTGAGCAAAATAAGAAACTCCATTGGGATACCGCTTACCTCGAGCCAAAAGAATGAGGCTCGTACTTTCTGATCAGCAGTAGCTCGGAGTGATGATGATCGAATATATATCAAGTTTCTTCCGCAATCTGAACGAGACTGCGGGCTTGAACTTTATTGTCTTCTATGACGACTACGAGTTCAGCCGCTTTCTCGAAGGAGCGTTGATTTCACTGCGGCTCATGGCATTTTCCATCTTGTTATCGCTAGTGATCGGCGTTTTAGGAGCTTGGGCACAAACGTCAAAAAATGCGATTATTCGCGTGGCGGTCGATGCCTATATCCAGGCGTTTCGAAATACACCTCCGATGATCCAGCTTTTGTTTTTCTATTTCGGTCTGGGTGCGTTCACGCCGGCCGTGGATATGGGGGGATATTATGAGCCTATCATTTCTTCCTTTGGGTGGGCAGTAATCTCGCTCGGTATCTTTGGCGGGGCGTTCAACGTCGAGATATTCCGGGCAGGCCTGGAAGCCGTTCCTGAAACAACAAAAGAGGCCGCTGAAAGCCTCAGCTTTTCGAACTGGCAAATCTATATGTATGTAACACTCCCACTGGCTTTTCGGATTAGCCTGCCAGCGTTGACGAATAATCTGGTGAGCTTGGCCAAAACAACTTCGCTCGCCTATGTTATCGCCGTTCCAGAGATGACCTATGTCCTCAATCAGGTTTGGTCGGACAACATCAACGTCCCTGAAATGATTCTCGTGCTTTTCCTTTTCTATGTGGCCGTTGTGAGTATTCTGGCCTGGTTCCTGCATACACTCGAGCGCCGTTTGGCACTTCCGGGGTATGGACATGAATAGGCGCGCTTTCACAATCGTTCCTTCGCAATATGGAGTAGCGGCCTTTTCTACCGCGTTTTCTTTGCGATACGGAATTATTCTCTTCGCAGTGTTTTTCGGGTCGCTGTGCATCGCTTATGCACAAACAACGAATGCCGAAACGCCAACAGCAGTCGAGACACTTTTCGGTTGGATTCCCTTTATCTTGCGTGGCTTTTTGCTGAACCTCTATATGAGTTTTCTAGCGATGGCTTTGGCGACAGTTCTCGGAATCTTTCTGGGTCTGATGCAGATCAGTTTGTTCAGGCCGGTAAGCACCGTGGCCCGTCTGGTAACGCATCTGCTTAGAAACTCGCCTTGGCTCGTTATTCTCTTTATCACCATGTACATGATGCCTGAGGATTTTCGTCTACCGGGCGGGATTGTAATACCGTTCCCGGGTTGGATGAAAGCAACGGTCGCTTTCGCACTTCCAGTAATGGGTAACATAAGCGAGATCGTCCGCGGCGCGGTTCGTTCCATTCCGTCAGGACAATGGGAATCGGCCGAAAGTCTTGGGTTTACCCGTGTTCAAACGCTTTGGAATATCATTCTGCCGCAGAGTTTCCGGCGTTCAATTCCGCCTTGGATGAACTGGTATGCGCTTCTCACTCTCTCTACTCCGATGGCATCGATTTTCAGCGTAAGAGAGTCTGTTGCCAATGCGCAGGCTGCAATGGAAGCGTCTGGCGGACGGCCGGAGTTTCTCTTTCCGTTCTACCTGTTCTTACTCTGTTTGTTCTTCGCGTACATCTATCCAATCGCGCTCCTGACAAGGAAACTGGAGAAAAGATATGCTGCCTAAAAAGAACATCGATGCGCGCCCTCTGGTTTCTTTAAAGGACGTGCACAAGGCATATGGCGATCTGGAAGTTATCAAGGGGATCAGCCTTGACGTTCGAAAAGGTGAGGTGATCTGCATCATAGGCCCGTCTGGATCGGGTAAATCCACTCTTATTCGTTGCATCAATGGTCTAAGCCCAGTGCAAAAGGGATCGATAATCGTTGACGGACAGGAGGTGAATGACCCGAAGCTCGACAAACTCGCATTGCGGCGAAAAGTTGGAATAGTCTTTCAGCAGTACAATCTGTTTCCGCATAAGACAGTCTTGCAGAACGTGATGATGGCACCGATCAAGGTTCTGCGCGAGCCGAAACAGGAAGTTGAGGAACGAGCGCGCTCCTTGATTGCAAAAGTTCGGCTTACCGGCAAGGAAAACCAGTATCCGGGTCAGTTGTCAGGTGGCCAGCAGCAACGTGTGGCCATCGCGCGAAGTCTGGCCATGCGTCCTGACGTTATGCTTTTCGACGAAGTTACCGCAGCGCTCGATCCCGAGACTGTTAAGGAAGTGTTGGCGACTATAAAAGAACTCGCGTCCGACGGGATGACTTGTATTCTGGTTACCCATGAAATGGGCTTTGCACGCGAAGTGGCCGATCACATATACTTCACAGATCGAGGCGTTATCGTAGAACATGCACCGCCGAAAGAGTTCTTTACCTCAGCAAAGGATCCTCGGACCCAACAGTTCTTAAGTCAGATATTCTAAGCTTAAAACGACACGACAATCATCAGTAGCATCTGGAACATACCAAGCCGACCGCTTGGTGTGAACGGGGTTCTATTAGCTAAAGGGAAAAGCGATGTACCAGCAAGCCTCCAACAGTGTCAAAAATGACCCACTGCTACAGCCGCTGAAACTCAAGCACCTTGAACTTCGCAACCGCATCATGAGCACCAGCCATGCGTGCGGACTGGAAGTCAATGGAATGCCGCTTGAAGCTTATCAACGATATCACGAAGAAAAGGCCAAGGGCGGAATAGCGTTGTCGATGTTCGGTGGATCGTCCAATATTGATATCGATTCCCCGAATGTTTTTCGACAATTGAATGTGGGAACAGACGACATCATTCCTCATTTTCAACAATTTGCCGAGCGTATGCACCGCCACGGTGCAGCGCTCATGTGCCAGATCACCCATCTGGGCCGGCGCGGGGAAAGCTATGGTGGCGACAGGTTGGCGATGATTGCGCCATCCCCCCTCCGGGAGACGCTTCATCGTAGTATACCCAGAGAAATGGATGAGAACGATATTAATCGTGTTGTGAAGGCATTTGCCACGGCGGCACTGCGATGTAAGGAGGGAGGACTGGACGGCATCGAGACCCATGCCGGTGGGCACATGATCGGACAATTCCTGTCACCGATTTCAAACCGCAGAACCGATCACTTCGGTGGATCGCTTGAAAACCGTATGCGCTTTCCGCTGATGGTGCATGAGGCGATCAGGAAGGCCGTAGGCGATGATTTCGTCGTTGGTATTCGCATGGCCGTCGATGAGGGGCCCGATGGCGGGATGGGTTTTGAGGAATCCCTGAAAGTCGCGCAGGCACTTCGCGATATTGGCGGGATCGATTTCTTCAATGCGATCTACGGCATGATGGACACGACCCGTGGACTTGCCGAAGACGCTATGCCTGGAATGGGATCGCCACTCGCACCGTGGGTCGAGCCGGTTGGGCGCTTCCGCCAAGAACTCGACATTCCGGTATTCCATGCTGCGCGCATTTCGGATGCGGCTTCCGCGCGATACGCTATCCGTGAAGGCAAAATGGATATGGCGGGCATGACAAGAGCACAGATCGCAGATCCATACCTTGCTAGTAAAATCGCGTCGGGACGTGAAAGCGAAATCCGGCCATGCGTAGGGGCCACGCATTGCCAGTCGCCGCATCGTCCTGCTTGCCTTCATAATCCGGCAACAGGAAGAGAGACGGTCCTGTCTCAAGTTTTTGCGAAAACAGAGAACGGCAAACGTAAAATCGTCGTGGTTGGCGGGGGGCCGGCAGGCCTTGAGGCTGCCAGAATATGCGCCGAACGTGGTCATGAGGTCTCGTTGTTTGAAGCGGCGTCCGATTTCGGCGGTCAGCTTCTTCTTGGGGCGAAAGGATCGTGGCGCGGTGATCTCATGGGCATCGTGGAGTGGCGGGTAGCCGAACTCCATCGTCTTGGCGTGTCGCTTCAAACAAACGCCTATCTCGATGAAAATGAGATCCGATCGCTGAACCCAGATGTTGTTTTGTTGGCAACGGGCGGCATGCCGCAAATCGATCTTCTGCATGGAAGCGATCTGTGCGTTTCGACCTGGGATATCCTTGCTGGCCAGTCCAAGCTATCGGGTGAAGTGCTGGTCGTCGATGGTACCGGACGACATCCAGCTCCCTTGGCAGCTGAGAAGGCGATTGATCTGGGCGCCAAGGTCCAGTTTGTCACGATTGATGCCCAAATCTGCGAAGAGCTGACTTATGCCGAACGGGTTCGCTGGAAAAAGCTCTTTCTAAAATTCGGTCTGTATCCCAAAACTGAAACGCGTTTGACGGCAGTCCATCGCCAGGACAATCGCTTGGTCGCAACGCTTGTGAACGACATTAACCGAGATACAGAAACGGTTGTGATTGATCATGTTGTTGTGGAGCAGGGGAGCGTGCCATCCAACGAAGTTTTTGAGGCTCTTCGATCCAGTTCTTCGAACAATGGTGTGACCGATCTGCGCACCATGGTTGACGCAAAGCCCCAACCTGTCCGCGACAGACCCGGGTTTGAGCTTCATCGGATAGGAGATGCTCTGGCCAGTCGGAACGTTCACTCCGCGATGTTGGACGCAATAAGAATATGCAGTCCGCTTTGAGGATTTTGAGCGCGTGTCTAGCGTCCGATTTTATCCAGCAGTTGATACCAAGCTGCTACTGTCCGGACGGCTGGCGCTCTCATCGAGAAAAAAGGAATGCCTTCTGGCTTCTGGCGCTGCATCAGCGCCAGATCGGGCTTTTCGCCTTGCAACAGGTCAATCGCGTAGCGCCCAAGAAGACTCGACATTGCAATGCCGGTTCCGTTGTAGCCGAGCGAAAACGCAACATCCTTGTTTATCAGTCCAGTTTGAGGAAGGCTGTCCATAGTCATAGCGACAAGCCCCGACCAACGATTGGTGACCCTGTATCCGTTCAACTGCGGGAAGGTGTCATACATTGCTTTGGCAAGGGTCGAATAAGCGGCAGCAGAGTCATTTTTGCCGAATGCGCCTCTCCCACCAAAAAGAATGGAGTCTCCGCTGCGTCGGAACCAGCGCATCATTCGGCGCGTCTCGCTGTAGCTCCGATTGTTGCAAAGAATGTCGTCAAAAACAGAGGCAGGCAGCGCTTCGGTCGAGATGATTGCGCTTCTAAACGGAATGATTGTCTTTCGCACATCATTGGTAACAGAGGTGATGTCAGAGTAGGCATTCGTTGCGATCAAAAGTTGTTTGCATCTGACCGATCCATCTTTCGTATAAATACGTCTTTCCGAACCTTCTTCGATCATACGAAGAGCAGGACTGTTCTCATAAATCAGGCCTCCGCCCACGAGCACTGCATTGGCCAAACCTCGGCAGTAATTGAGAGGATGAATGATGCCGGCATGGGAGTTCAAAACGCCTCCGAAGAAGCGCGTGCTCCCCGTCTCACTCGCAACTTCATTTGCATTAAGTACGGTGATACTCGTATCGCCGAATACGCCTCGGGTCGTATTTGCTTCTTCCACGAGCATCGCGAACGCGGCCTTGTTATGCGCACAGCGAATGTTTCCCGTTTTGGAAAGATTTGCATTTCGGATCTGAAACCGTTCGACATAATTTTCAACGCAATCCATCGCCGCATGACCGAGCGTGTTCATGCGTTGAGCGACTTCCTTACCGTGAGCTTGCGCCATGGTGCTTAGCGATACACGATACTTCGTCGACACCACCCCGCCGTTTCTTCCAGAGGCTCCGAAGCCGACTTCTTCTGCTTCAAGGACGACAGGCTTCAACCCACGTTCGATCGCTGTTATTGCTGCAGATAACCCAGTATATCCACCCCCGATGATGACCACGTCGGCCGCAATATCCTCTTCCAGTGTATTGCAGTTCAGGGGTGGCGTTGAAGTCTCACGCCACAATGATCTAGATAGGGCGAATTCTCGCATCTGGAAAAACTCTGAGCTTGCTTACAAGTTATTGTCTCTCACCTTCGACTGCATCAGCGAGTTCCCTCAATGTCGAAAAATGGAAATCCGGCTTCGTTACAACCGTGGGAACTGGTGTTCCACCAAAACCCTCGAGACCCTTTCGGCGCTCGATCCAGCAAACCTTGTACCCAAGTTCTCTAGCGACGCCAATATCGTGATACTGGCTTTGGGCCACGTGCAGAATTTCATCCTGCTTGAACCCGAAAGCCGATTGGCGCCCAAGGTTGTAGGAAAAGAAACGCGAATCTGGTTTCGGATACTGGGCATCGTCAGCAGTGACGCTGTCATGAAAGGGATTGCCGAGTTTGTTCGCGTTTGCGCTGAAGCCGACCCGATCATAATTGGTCATGGCAACCAGTCTGAAGTGTCTGCGCAATCGTTTGAGGGCTTCAGCAGAATCCTCGAATGCGGGGAAGTCAAAGAAATGGCTATGGAACTTGTCACCCGCAGCGCTGTCGTCCGACAGTCCGAGTTCCTTGGCAGCGTAGAGATAAACGTCGCGCATGACTTCACTCGCACGTCCCGGAAACCTTTCTCTCGCTTTGAGATAGGGCTGGAAAATCTGGTCGTCAGTCAGTGTCTTTGCAGCATCTCCTCCTGCGGAGCGGAAACCGTCCAGAATACCTTTCTCGAAGTCGATACACGTTCCCACAATATCAAAAGTCAGAACTTTAAAATTTTCGAAGGCCATGAAAATTGTCTCTCCTGTTCCGGGCAAAAGCCAGCTGTCTGGCCACTTTGGGATGCCAGGGACAACTTCATCAATTCTAATAATAGTCATCTCGGAGGTTACATTTTGTAATGTCACACATTCGACGGCTTCTTCCATCCCTCAACGCACTTGTCGCTTTCGAGGCAGCGGTCCGGTGCGGAACATTTGCAAACGCAGCCCGCGAGCTCGGAGTAACAAGTCCCGCCGTTAGCCGGACTATCGGACGATTGGAGCTGCATCTAGGTATGCAGCTTTTCAAGCGAACTCCAACGGGAGCAGAACTAACGGAACATGGGGGGGATCTCTTTGCTGAAGTCTCTAAAAGCTTTTCCAATATAGAACGTGTTTTAACCGGGATAAGGCAAATCGCACAAACGAAGCGACGGACGGTGCGAATATCGGTCTCAGGAGCTTTCGCAACGCATTGGTTTATGCCGAGGATGAATAAGTTTCAGGTAGCATTTCCAGATGTAGAGATTCAGTGGCAATTGATCATTGGTCCACTCGATTGTCCGGTTAGCGACGCCGATATCGCGATGCGGTTCGATCCGAAAGTGGATGATCGGCATCGAGTTTACCCTCTTATGCCAGAGCTTCTGATGCCTGTGCGATCTCCTGCGTTCGACTTAAATTCTACACAATCCCGGTCGGGTTTGAATCAGGTGATTACCCTCAGTGGGTCGCAGTTCAGATGGGCTGATTTGTATTCTGGAGATGCGCTCAAAGAGATAGCGCGGGAGCTTCAGTTCTCCGATTACAATGTCGTTGTTCAGGCCGCACTTATGGGACAAGGCAATGCTATCGGCTGGCTAAGTGTCGTGTCGACGTTGCTAGCTAACGGTTCGCTGGTTCCGTCGCATTCAGTTGTGGTTACAACCGGAAGACGTTGTGATTTGGTGACTTCAATTAAACCGAACGAATTCGTCATTGACGATATTTGCGACTGGATCGTGGATGAATATCGGCGGGATGTGAGAGAGATAAACAAGACTTACGAAGGATTGATTGAGGAGTTTTGAGATTCCAGACCACACGCCTAGCAAGGTCATTCTCGATCCGGAAATTTCGAGAGCCCCCGCGGGCACGTGGAGATGTTTTGGGGTTCGTATCCAGTCCAGACACAATTGAGCGATCCGCGCCTGGAAGAAAAAGGCCATTGGTTGCTGGAGACACATTTCGAAGAATTGCTGCCAATCATCCGCTGCTTTCTCATGCGGGCAATGTCAGCCGATGAGCCATTCTGATCGTCCTCGTGACTGATACGAAGTCCGTATTGCGGCCGTGCAACTGTGATCATACGGTCACCTCCGAACAACAGGCGTGCTTTTCAACGCACAGTATGTAAACTGACAGCGTTCAATGCTGAGGGAGGAAACGCCGGTGCCCCGATTTCTCGCTGTTTACACTATGAAGCCCGAAGACCTCGCTTCATTTCGACTCCTGTCCAAAGCCGAGCAGGATGCTGTCGATGCGGCCGGCATACCACAATGGGTGGCATGGGAAGAGCGCAATGCCGCGTTCATCCTTGATCGCGGCGGTATGGTGGGCAAGACGACGCGTGTGACAAAGGACGGTGTCACCGAAGCGGTGAATCCGTACTGCGGCTATCTGGTCGTGGAAGCGGAAACGGCTGATGCCGCCGCAAGGATGTTTCAAGACCATCCGCACATCACTGTGTTTCCGGGCGACGGCGTAGATATCATGCCTTTTCTGACGTGAATCTCCTTGAACGAGCGCCGTCTGCCTCAATCTTTTACCAACCCAGGATCCGGGCGTGTGACTGTCTCGCGTGGGAAACGGACTAGCAAAACTCGGGCGATTGCGCCGAGGAGTTATCTTTCGCTGGGACCAAACTTCGGCAGCTTAGCGGCTTGTCTTTCTGTCGTTCGATTGGATGATCGCCTCAAAGAAGCCTTTTTGGCACAAGTTGGCTAAATGTCGGGGAAGGGGCCAGACCGGCAGGTTTGAGAACTTAGTTTAAGTTGCTTCAGATGGCCAGACACTGTCCAATACAGCTGTCACGCGCAACAATAAGCTTTCTAGTTCACCACATTGGGTGCATGTGGCGCGGTTCTTCAATGGTCTGCGGTGTTGGAGAAAGCGCATCGCGATACATGACGCATTCGCGCGCTCAGCTGCATCCTGCATCGAGCATGATCACCCGACTCTGTGCCATTTTAACCCAAAGTCGGATCTGATTTCGCGGCGCATCATTTGTGCTCTCTGTCCAGGTTACATAATTCAGGCTCACTTCGTCATAAGGGAAAGCAAGTATTTCCCCTTTCGTGCGCTCCAACACAAGGCCGGTTTCAAAGAAATGCGCAAGCCCAGTGCCCGACATGATCTAAGCAGCGACACCTGCGGATACGAACAGTCCGAACGCCAGTACAGCAAGGTCGACACTCAGGCTCAAAAGCTTGCCCAACCAGGGGCCAGGCAAGCAGAAACCGGCAGCCAGAAAAGGCAAGGGGGCAACGAACACGGCGACCAGACCGGTAATCATCCAGACGCGATCATGGTGACGATTGGCACGCAAACTACGTTCCCAACCTCCAAACCCCGCGTCCTGCGCGGCAGCTTGGGCTCGATCGGTCAGAGCCTGGTTATCTCGCTTCTCAGTTCGCACAACCGTATTCATCCTGAATTGGCCCTGGAAAACTGTTTCCCCGAACATGTAGCGGTATTGTTCTCATCTTCCATTCTGATTGGAACGCCATATTCGCATACCACGTCAACCATTAGGGTATGAGCGTGAGTTACTTCCATTCACATGAGGTCGCGGTACACTGGAGCGAAATTGAGCCATTGGCGCAACGCCACCTGTTATGTCAGGATTTTTCAAATGCGCGAGGATAGAAGGCGACAAAGTGGAAGCTGGTGGAGCTAATGCGGTGCTATGGCTTTGGTCTTGTACAAACTTTCACCGATAAACGCCGCGTCTAAGCGTGGCAAATTTGATGTGTTCACCGCCTCCACCGTCAGATGTGAAGACATCGCAAATCGGGCCGAAATAGTTTGAAATAATTGCGACCTGTCCTTTTATCTATCGCTGTTCGTATAATGCTTTTTCGCTAGATTCTCGAAAAAAAAGAAAAATACAATCAATATTAACACGATGATGCCGCAAGTTATCGCGGTTTTGGGCCAGCCGTTAATCATCCCGCTAACGCCGAACGTTGTTGCTAGTAAAATCGCCAAAAGAACAAATTTTCTAAGCACTGTGGGCCCTTTCGGTGCGTTGCCGAGGTATAGTCGATATCGAAATGATGACCTATGTTGGACCTGCGCAAGTCAACTGGACCTCGATTTCCCGATTGGCGGCCAGTCCAGGTTCGCTCGCAAGAACGAGCGACTTTGTTGCATTCTTACTGATCACGATAACGCCTTGCTGTAATACTTCTCGCACGCCTCCTATATTGACGCTGCTCATATAGGTTGCCCGCGCAGAGAAACATCCGCAGTCACCAATTGGCTTGTATAATTGAAAACTGGTTCTGACTGAAACCAGGTTCGTTATCGTCTCAGTTTCTGCGGCTTTGACCGTCACGCATGCCGCCAGTCTATTCTGAAAGGCAACGCCGCCAGTATCTTCGGCGGTGGCCGCACTGCAGAGCAATGCGGATGAAACCGCGCCATAGATCAAACCTTGCATGGACGGCTCCTCGTTTGTTGCGGTGGTAATTTTTTAATGCAGCTTAGAATATCAACATCGCAAACGGGAACTTCGGACCGTGTTGCTGGCTCATCCAGCCACCGATGATACGCGCTACGAATCTCCACGTCCTTATAACTGTAGATTTTCACCTTCTTGTCGATGCGGCTCGCCTGCAGCGCTTTCGGGGTTACGGCCATATGAAAGGCAAGCTCATTGAACTGCCAGACTTTCCAGTCCTTTTGCCGCTCAATGACCCGTACATGATAATAAGGATCATCTGCTCGCTCCGGTCGTACTTTATAGACGTCGGCCCACCGCACCATTTTCGGTGAAACGGATAAGACGATGCTTTCCTGCTGTTCCTGGGCCAAAACTGGAGTGACAGCGAGAACGCCAAAAACTGCCAGAGAAACGAAAGGTCTCAATAGTTTCGACATTCATTTCCTTCCATCAATTGTCCCATCCTTCATTTTGAAGCGGCCAATATTGTTTGGTCCTCCAATATCTGGAATCGCTATCCATGACGAAATTGGCTGATCTCCAAAGTAAGATGGGGAACAGGAAAAAACAAACGCCAATTTCTGCCGAACGATGTTAGTGGCTTTCAACAATAATCCAGCACATATGAGTTGGCAAAGCAGATATCGGCGTAGAATGCCCGTCAGACTCTTCACACATTCTGGCTAATGTTGAGATGTGGTGAGCATTGAGTAAGATAATCAGTATGAGTATTGATTCTCTACCGCCAGACAGATCGGCGACCTTGCTATGGCAATCAGTTGCACCGGTCACAGCAGCAGTCATCGTAGTTCTTGTCGCCTCGCAAATCCCCTTGCCTGGCATCGATACGTCTGTACTGGCCGAGCAGGCGATTTACTCTCCTAACGGTGCGCTGGTGCGTTTCTCAATCTTTGCGCTTGGGGTAATGCCGCTCTTCACTGTGCTTGCCCATGCGGAAATTGCGAAACTGATCTTTCCTCCTTTGGCGCGTTGGCAGATTGCCTCTTCGGGAAATGCTTTTCGGATTAGCGTAGTCATCAAGTCCATTGTCCTCCTTTTTACTGCCATCCAGGGATACGGCATGATGAGCGCACTGGCGGCCATGGACCTCGTGGATGGATCTCCTGGAGCGACGAGTGTCGGAATCGTGTCATTCGTCGGCACTACCGCAGTGCTGATCTGGCTAAACGACATGGCGCGCTTCCCCAATTTGGGCAATGGCGTCTGGTTGCTTCTGGCGATCCCGCTTCTCGGCGCATTACCGGTTGATCTCGTCACATCAATCGAACTGACGCGCTTTGGCGCGGTTTCTGCCATGGACTGGCTGATCGCCACCCCTGTCATCCTTCTGGCTGTTTGGATGATCGTTGTCGCCAACACACTGTTATCAGGAAAGGGTGGTGAAGCAGCGCCAACACTTTCGCTGGCGGTTCTGCTCTGGCCGCCATTTCTCGCCAGTACCGTTGCCGGCTATTTGTTCATCGTCCCGCTGATCTTCGCTCCGGAATTGTTTTCCGACGCGCCCTGGCTGCTGAACTTGGCGGCTCTGGCACTGTCCGCCCTCCTCATCCCGCTTTTCGTCCACGGCTATTATCGGCTCATTTCAGTCACTCAGCCTGAGATGGCGTGTGGCGAAATCAGATCGATCCTAGTTGCGGTCGCCGGCGTTCAAATCCTGGTATGTATAGGAATGGGCATTCTGAGACAGGCTACATCTTTTTCGTTCATTCCCAGTGGCGGGATGCTGATCGTTTGCGTCACGGTCCTGCTCGCTTTCAGATCGTTGCTGGACGAATGCTCCGGGGTGGGCGCGTGACAGGTATCGCAAGGATCATACTGGGATTTGCCTTGTCACCTCTTGCATCGGGTGTACTGAACATGATCCTCATGGGAGGCTTTCGCGGCTTCCCGATAATTATGTTCAGCTATCCACTCGCATTGATGTTCGGAAAACCTGCATTCTTCGTTGCCCGATATCTTGGGTGGCTGAGCTTAAGGGCTGTGCTCCTTGGCGGTGCCGGACTTGGGTTATTCGTGTGCTGTGTGATGGTCGCGCTTGATGGCGGATATCACGGGCGCCCTTCGCCGATCATTCTTGGCTTTGCAGCGATGGCGGCTCACAGCGCCGTTGTCGCAGGGCTGTTCTGGTTCATCGCCTTGTGGCCGCGCAACGAGCATAAAGCTCCACCTTCAGGACCACAGAATTGATTGCAGAAATTTTTGCTACACATCGCCGCTCTCGGAAACTCAAATTTAGGAATGCCCAAAAACTATGAAGCACCCCTTCTCAACTGCCTGTCTGATTGCAATATTACTATCGGCGAGTGCTCCGTCCTGGGCTGACACTGTTGAAACGTCTGTTCAGAACGCTTTTGATGCAATGACGTCTGCCCAAAGCGAAGAAGCATATTTTGCTGCAACGCGTAGCATTATTGCACTTGGCCCTAACGCGTTGCCGAGTCTGACAAAACGTCTAGCTGCAGCCAAGGACGACGATGAGCGTATCGAGGTCACCTATCTCCTTGCCGGAATTGTTGGTCCGATGA
This sequence comes from Ochrobactrum vermis, assembly GCF_002975205.1. NCBI lineage: Bacteria > Pseudomonadati > Pseudomonadota > Alphaproteobacteria > Hyphomicrobiales > Brucellaceae > Ochrobactrum > Ochrobactrum vermis. The sequence continues at coordinate 234,816 of NZ_PCOC01000002.1, forward strand.
AATTCAAGCGAGAGCCGATCGAGTTGCCGCCCGAACTAGTCTCTCTTATCCGAAGACTTCTTTTTGAAACGAGAAATCTGCAACTTGAAGCCAATCTTGCCAATTTCACCGTTGTAGCTCCTCATCCCGCCGAATTCGGTCCGGGATTACTCGCCCTGCTGGAGCGAACGGAAAACGAAGCCTTGCGAGCCACCACTTCGGCAGCAATCGTCTATCAGGGGGCAGAGGTTCTACCTCTTGTACACAACGCATTCTACGACAGCACCAATGACAGGTTCAGCGGAGATCTGGCACATTTGCTCGCCGATACGGACCTCAGTGAACGGTCGATTGCCAAAATGCAGGATTTGCTTAAATCCGACAACGCCGGCGCACGTCAGTCGGCTGCGCGAACACTCGGGAAGGCGGGCTTAAAAAATGACGCTTTGCTGGAATCTGCCTTGAAAGATCTCACTTCCGCCCAAACAGAAGTCGAATTGAGCCTCGCCGCCGGTAAAGTCAGGAAACAGACCGACGGCAGCGATCGCGTCGCCAGTGCGCTTGCCGATGCATTCAACCGGGCACATAGGATTGAGGAGAGAGCCGAACTTGTATCTGCACTGCGGGCCACCGGCGAGCCCGGTGAGAAACAGTTATTTGCCGCTTTGCAGGCTTCCAACAATCCGGAAGAGATAACTGATATAATGAGGCTTACGAACAGTAGCTTTCACAATGATCCACGGTTGTCCTCCGCCTATATAGCCATCCTGAAGCGGACTGACGACGAAAAGGTAAGCGAGGCTGCAATCTTTGGTCTCGTGATGACGCGAACGACCGGCCAGGGAGCCATAAAAGCGGCATTAGACGAGAAGTCAGTCGATGATCGTTTACATCGCAGGCTCTTAAAAGCGGCAAGATCTTTTCCCTCGGTTACAACTTCAGACTGATGGTAGGCCGTTTGGTTCATAGGGAGATTTTTCACTTCAAAAAACCTGCTCAAAACGCATGCCTGCATGGGTATGAGGATGATTGCAATGGATTATGTTATGACAAAACAGCGTTTCCGCATTTTGATACTTTCCTACATTGCAACGCTTGTGGCCACAGCAGTTGATGCAGTGTATTTTCCAGCGCAGGTTTCGAAAGAACTGGCAGCGGCATATGCCAAGGAGGCTTTGCCTCCGTTTGTATTCAGTCCTGCCGTTTTCCTGGTTCTGGCAGCAGTGTCGCTTGCTGCAATAATCATCCCGCCAGTGTCTTTATTCTTCTTCAAGAAATGGGGGCGATGGCTCGGGGTCTGTACGACCATCGTCATGCTCGTTGGCCTACCATTCCTTGGCCCGTCGCTCTCGTCCGGCTTCGGAACGGCCGTGTTGCAATTGTCAGCAGCGCTGTGGGGGGCGGTTTTGGCATTGGCATATTTCTCCCCCATCAGCCGAGATTTTCACTAACCTCTCCTTCAGGTGCTTTGGGTCGGACGGCGCTATAAATGATGGGCAACGGGTCTGATGGGGTCAACGCCAGTATTCTGATTCGAGCCCATCGCCCGAGACGTCGGCCCTCATCTGAGCGGCGGATTGTCAGTCAGTAACCTGAACTTGACCGCAACGCCGTTCGCCCATTTCTCGGAAATAATGGAGCCGGAAGCTGTCGATCCGATATCAGGGCGAACCATCGGATAGCTGGGTTCGTTATCCGCAAGTACGTTACAAACATGCAGGCAGCCCAACACGGCTGGCTTTGCGGATACGGCGTTGGGAACTCGAGTTGCACGATTGTTTTTCTGTTGTGCAGAATCAAGACAGCCTTTAAGTATTTTATGGGTCTATTTTGAAGACCGTTCATTCCGAATGTATTACTATGGGAATAAAATGAGAATCTTGCTCACCACACTCGGTGTTGTCCTTGCGATAACTTCCACAGCCATCGCTGAACGAAAGCCAACCATTCTTGATCTTGTTGAGAAAGGCTATGAAATCAAAACGTCAACTGGAAACTATGTGTTTCTGCAGAATGAAGAAAAGGTTTATATGTGCTCATTTCTTCAGGTAAGTGAATATAATGTTGCTTCAGGAGAGATTGATGCCATCAAATTCGATTGCGCCGCTGTTAAATGATGGGCGTGGAGAGGTTTGCAGCCGCCGTACCGTTATTGTTCAGTATCCAACCAGCACGGTCGGATGAAAAAGAATGAAGATGGTCGTGTTCATTCTCGGAGTAGCTCAGATCCTGATTGGGTTATTGTTCATTGTTGAAGCATCGTCAGTACAACGACTGATACTTGGTACGATATCATTTGGGCTTGGATCCGTTTGTTTCGGCATTGCAGTGATCATTGGTCGGCTGGACGAAATCCGTGCAAGCTGCGGTGGTTCCAAACCCCGATGACAAACCGATGATCCATATCAACCTCACAGAAACCTAGTGCCCAGCCTGAACTGGTTTGAGTTTGTTTAAGACGGTTAACTTCAGTTACTAGCGATAGTCGGTGTGCTTGTCATGTTGCATGACGGCGGCCCGACCTGTTGCTGAAACATGAAATAAGCGAATTGCTGGCTCCAGCGATAGGCATCGTAAATACACAACTGGTACTGGCGCGCAGGTGTTCCTCCTGATGGTTGTTGCCTTTGGTATCTAAGGTGCCGAAATTTTACGAACGTCATTTCTGAAAGGTCCTAAACATGAATAGCGCGGACGGAATTAGCGCATCGGTGTATACACGATGGCATCAATTGGCGGTGCCTATTGCCTTTGCGCTGAGTGCGGGAAGTTTTCTGTGTGTGATTTTCAATCGTGGTTCGCTGGTAATGGCGGGAGTAGTTGCTCTGCTGGGCCTCTTGGTACCATTGCTTATAACCTTCAAAGTCTTTCCAACCCGCAATCTGATTAAGGTCACATCCGATGGTTTGGAGTTTTCACGCCGTGCACCAATTGCATTTTCTGACTTGACGAGTTGGGGTGATGACAATCTTCTCAAGCTGGTTCGCTCTGGTTATCCAACGCTGCTCGTAAGTCCGTTGGATTTGCCTAACCGGAAACGACTGTTCAGCGAATTTCGAAATGCGCTCGAAGAATGGCAAAAGAAGCAACAGCAGACCAAGAAACAAGTACACCGAACTCATTTCTACGGATCGACGGGTGCCCGCGTTATAGGTGCACTGATTGCTGTCTTGGGTGCTGTCGCGGCCATAATGGCAGTGAATCTGCGTGAACCTTCAATTGCACTCACCATCGTCGCTGTTTCGGGGGCGTTGTTCGGGTTAACGATGTTGTTTGGTAAGCGGGTATGAAGCTCTTGGTGAAATAACTTCCGGATCGGGGCTTCATATAACCTGCCTGTTTACACATCGCTTTTGCCCAGCAGCGGCAGTTCCCCTAGTCGTCCGAGGCTTTCTTTGTCTCAAAGGGGATTGGAAGTGGCCAAGTAGTAATGCGAGAAGGGGAGAGCTGGCTCGGGAAATTTGAACAGGGGGGATAAGTGGAATTTCTGCCTGACTTCGGCTTAGATGCCGTGAACAGGAGATACCATGACGAGACGACCGCGCCGGAACCATAGCCCGGCTTTCAAGGCAAAAGTGGCGCTCGCCGCCATTCGAGGCGAGCAGACGCTGGTGGAACTGTCCCAACAGTTTGACGTGCACGCCAACCAGATCAAGCAATGGAAAGACCAGCTCCTTGAGGGGGCGACAGGCGTTTTCGGCGATGAAGCGAAGGCGGAACCGACGGGTCCAACCGTCGATGTCAAAACGCTGCACGCCAAGATCGGGGAGCTGACGCTGGAGAATGATTTTTTAGCCGGAGCGCTCGGCAAGGCGGGATTGCTGAGCGGAAAGAAATGATCGACCGCGAGCACAAGCTGTCCGTCGTGCGTCAGGCGAAGCTTCTCGGCTTCAGCCGTGGCAGTGTCTATTATTCGCCGCGTCCGGTGTCTGACGGCGATCTGGCTCTGATGCGCCGGATCGACGAGTTGCATCTCGAATACCCGTTTGCCGGAAGCCGGATGTTGCAAGGGCTCTTGAGGGGAGAAGGGTTACAAACCGGTCGACTGCACGTCGCCACGCTGATGAAGAAGATGGGCATCGAGGCGATCTACCGTCGCCCGAACACGTCGAAACCGGCACCTGGGCACAAAATCTATCCCTACCTCCTGCGCAAGCTGGCGGTTACCAGACCCAATCAGGTTTGGGCGATGGACCTGACCTATGTTCCGATGGCTCGCGGATTTGTCTATCTCTGCGCCGTTGTGGACTGGTTCAGCCGGAAGGTTCTGTCGTGGCGACTGTCGATCACGATGGAGGCAGCCTTCTGCATCGAAGCAGTCGAGGAAGCGCTGGCCCGTTATGGCAGACCCGACATATTCAATACCGATCAGGGCTCGCAGTTCACCTCGATGGACTTCACGACGGTGCTGAAGAAGGCGGAAATCGCCATCTCGATGGATGGCAAGGGTGCGTGGCGGGACAACGTCTTCGTCGAGCGGCTCTGGCGTTCGATCAAATACGAGGAAGTCTACCTCCACGCCTATAAAACAGTGTCCGAGGCCCGCGCTGGCATCGGCCGCTATCTGACCTTTTACAATAGCCGACGCCCACATTCATCCCTTGACCGGCAGACACCGGATCAGGCCTACTTCAACGCGCTGGCACCAATGATGGTGGCGGCATAATCGAGGCGGAAATCCACTTAGCGAAACGCCCGAAACTGTTCAGACAAACCGAGCCACCTCTGGGCGACTGATCTCACGACTGTTTTGCGCTTTCAATTCAGTCATTGGAGCAACGTTCACACGTTCCCGAAACAGTCTCTCCTTTTAGGTAACTAGACAGTCTTACTTGAGCGAAGCGATTGAATAACTAGACAGATTCCGAAATAACTCAAGCAGCTGCAATTTAAGCTTTGCAAATTGCAGATATTGATCCTTATGCCAATGAAATTGCTTGCCACGATGAGAATTGGGAGAGCAAACTTTGCGTACTCGGCGGCACACTGCTACAGAGGGGCTTATTAGTCTCCCGGATCTGCAGAAGGTAAAGGCAAGATACTGGGGACGAGAAAAGCCGCCGACTGTCTTGCAGCCGACGGCATCATCTCTAAAACCCAACGAGGGGTTTCAACATCGACTACTTATATGCGGAAATCACGATTTCGATCAGGGTATCCCCACCTAAGTCGGCAACGCCCACGGTTGCACGGGTTGGCAGCAGCGAAGGATCGATCCATTCCTTCCAGACCTTATCCATTTCGGGCTTCTTGTTCAGGTCGGTAACGAAGATGGTGGCTGCCAGAAGCTTGGTCTTGTCCGTGCCTGCCTGCGCCAAATAGCTGTCGAGCTTGGCGAGGATTTCGCGGGTCTGGCCAGCCATATCCAGGCTTTCGTTATCACAGGTGGTTCCACCGACATAGACAATACCGTTGTGTTCGACGACGCGATGCATGATCGGCGTCTGAATGAAACGCTCAGCCATAGTTTGATCCTTTCAGATGGTTGGGGGATTTTCCGGTTGCTCGCCGGTAACGGCGAAAACAGCATCGGGGGTTTGAGGTAAAGCTGCGATTTCGCAGAGCGGCACCGGTTTCACCGGGGCGCGCAGACGATAGAAGCCGACGGTTTCCGGCGCGCGGTTTTGGACCTCGGCCAGGATTTCCGTGACAGTGGAACTGCACAAGCGTCCCTGACAAGGACCCATGCCGCAGCGGAACATGGTTTTAAGCTGGTTGGGCCCGGCAATATTGCAGGCTGCTGCGTCGCGGATTGCGCCTGCATTCACTTCTTCGCAACGGCAGACAATCGTGTCTCGATCCGCCGGTGCGCGAAACGGATGTGCAGGCATATAAAGCGCATTGATGAAGGCGCGGCCGCGTTCGAAGCGCCGGGCTTGCGCATGCAGCTTTGCGATTTTCGATTTCAACGAGGCGGCCAATTCCGGAAAGATATCCCGACAGGCCGCGAGCGCAGCAATGCGCCCGCTCTGTTCGGCAACCAATGCACCACCGATACCGCTGCCGTCACCGGCAATATAGATGGCTGCAACAGACGAACGGCCATTGCCGTCGAGTTGCGGTTGAAAACATTTTTGGCCGTCGTTCCAGACAAGCGCGCAGCCGGAAGCATTGGCGAGATTATTATTCGGGATCACACCCTGATGCAGGAATACGCTATCGACGGGAATCCTGTGCGTCTTGCCCTTTGCCGAAAAGCAGATCGTTTCTGCCTCGCCTTCTCCCTCAATGGCTATATCGGTGACACCGGAATAAACCGGTACTGACTTGCGCACCGTCAAAAGCAGGGACAGTCCCTTCAAGGCATAGGGCGAGAAAAGGAACGAAAGCAGGCTCGGCGCAGCTTTCGCAAAATTTGCGCCGGGCGTCGTGTCGAGCAGTGCGGCAACCTTGCCGCCCGCCTGCAACAGCTGCGCGGCGAACATATAGAGTAGCGGTCCGGTTCCTGCCAGAACCACGCGTCCGTTGGGTACAAGGCCGGAAGACTTGAGCGCAATCTGCGCGGCTCCGACAGTCATAACCCCCGGCAAGGTCCAACCTTTGACTGGCATCGGGCGCTCCATTGCACCCGTTGCGAAGATCACGCGACGTGCAGAAACAATCCCGCTCTTGCCACCCACCGATACGCGCAACTCGACGCTGTTGCTGTCGCCGTCCTCCTGCGGATCCACACTCCATACCAGAGCCTTTGGCACATAGGTCGTAGTGCTGGCGAAAAATGCATTCAATACGTCCTTACCCCGCCAGTAATCGGCACCGAGAAATGGCCTGCGGGTAGCCGTATTGTGTTCGATGCCGCGGTAAATTTGCCCACCGGCGGCAGGGTTCTCGTCGAACAGAACTACGCTTGCGTCCGCGGCACTTGCCTCTGCGGCAGCCGACATGCCTGCTGGACCGGCGCCAATAATGGCGAGATCGTAGAATGCGTCGAGCGCATGAATATCGGAAATTCTCTTGAGCATCGTCGTCACGGCTCCACCCGACGTGCGCCGGACTGGGAAGAAATCACCATTCCATGTGCCACTTGCGTCATGCAGGCTTGACGGTTCTGCACGCCATCAATGGTGACCAGACATTCAAAACAGATACCCATCAGGCAATAGGGCGCTCGCGGCTGATCACCAACGACGCTGTTTCTGAGCCGGCTTATACCCTCTCCAAGCAGCGCTGCGGCGACTGTTACATTGGCAGGCACCGTCAAGGTACGCGCATCGAATGTGATCGTCACGGTTTCCCCCGGTGCTTGAGTTTTAAGGAACATTTTAGGAGACATGAAACCTCCGGCCGGAGAACGCATCGCCAGCGAGTTGTTTGGCATCGGCGGCTATTTCCTGCGCCACGATCAATGCGTGGTTGGCTGCAAGCGTGACGCCAGAATGGCACATGACCACGTACGCGCCCGGGTGACTTGCGGATTGCTCGTAAATCGGTAGACCGTCCAGTGTTTTGACCCGAAATCCGGCCCAACTGCGAATGACGTTGATATCGGCCAGATGCGGGAACGTCCGCACTGCCCTATTGGCCAAAACTGCGCTGATATCCTGGTTGGTAGTGATCAGAGCCGTATGGCTTTCCTGACTGTCGCCGATCATGACGCCGCCTTCGTCCGCCTGCCGCAGCGTCGCTGCAGTATAGGGGAAGAACGGTGCGCATTTCTCCGTTACAAGGATTTGACCTTTGCTGCGCACGACCGGCGCATCAAGGCCGACAGTTTTGGCGAGCTCTGCATTCCCGTTGCCTGCGGCCAGAATGATGCGCTCGGCGAAGACTTCGCCCCACGCACCGCTTAGGAGAAAGCCGCCATCGTGCGGGGTGATGGACGAGACTTCACGATGCGGTTCGTAAGAAGCGCCGAGTTTCATCATGCCCGTATGCAACGCACGAAACAGACGTAGCGAATTGACGTCGCCATCCGTCGGCGAATAGATCGAGCCGATCACGCCCCTGCCGATAGATGGAACCATTTTAGCTGTTTCGTGATGGTCGAGCACGACATGTTCGGGAGCGTCATTGCCAAGCTCCTGTGCCACCGTCTCGACGTCTTCGGAAAACATTTTTAGTTCACGCTCGTTGAGGCAGAAGGTAAAGGCACCCGTCTGTTTCAACGCCACATCAATGGCGGTGACATCCCGCAACTCATCTGAAAAAGCGGGCCACAGGCGTGCAGATTGCATCGTCCAACGTGCATAGTGTGGCGCGCCTACACCCTTGCCCTGCACCCAGATAAGAGCGAAATTGGCACGAGATGCTCGCAAAGATAGGTCTTCTCCATCGAGAAGCATCGGACGCAAACCGGATCGGGCGAGACCCCAAGCGATAGATGAGCCCACCAGTCCCGCTCCGATAATGACTACGTTCTGATCGGGTAATCTACGCATTCGTAAATTCAATCTATTGTCACAGCATCGTTAGTGATGGGCCTGACACGCGCCAGGCCCGCCCGGCTCAATTTTGAGGGCTTACGTCCACCTTGAACCATTTTTCGGAAAGCTTTGTTACAGTCCCGTCGGCAATCGCCGCCTGAATGGCTGTATCGAACCGCCCCTTCAGAGCAGCATCTTCCTTGCGCAGGCCAACGCCGATCATGCCAAAGACCTTGCCGGAAAACAGCGGCCCAGCCAATTTCGCGCCCTTCATGTCTTCCTTTTCAAGGGCCGAAGCGAGAACCGTCGCATTGGCAACAACTGCATCCACGCGACCGCTGGTCAGATCGAAATTGTGTTCTTCGGCGGTCTTGTACTCACGCACATCAGCACCATCCTTGAAATACTGTTCCATGAAGGCGGAAGCGGTCGTCGACCCCTGAACACCGACGGTCTTTCCGCCAATTTTCTTGGCTATTTCTTCGAGCACCGGCTTGGCAGCATCGGAATCGACATTCAGCGGCTTGCCGCCTTCCGGCAGATCGGCGAGGTCGCTGTCTTCCATGACCGCGAAGGAATTGATGGCCGCCGCGTAGGGCGACGAAAACGCGATCACTTCCTCACGCTTCGGCGTAATGCTCATGCCCGCCATGATGGCGTCATACTTGCCAGCCGTCAGCGACGGAATGATGCCGTCCCAGTTCTGGGCGGTGATTTCGCATTTCGCTTTCAAGCGCTCGCAAAGGTCCTTGGCAAGATCGATTTCGAAGCCTTCCAGTACACCGTTCGGGCCGGAAAAATTCCATGGCGCGTAAGCACCTTCGGTGGCGATGCGTACAACGTCTTCGGCCTGCGCGGTCGGCGCGACGGCGAGAAGGCCAAGGACGGAAAGGGCAAATTTCAGTTTCATATGTTCACCTCTGTTAAAAAACCGATTGATCGGTTCATGCGTTTTGTTTGGAAATGAATTGCCGGAAACGTTCGCTTTTGGGGTTGCCAAAAACCTCGTCGGGCGTGCCTTCTTCTTCAATCACGCCCTGACGCAGAAACACGACACGGCTGGAAACATCGCGGGCGAAGCCCATCTCGTGGGTCACGACCAGCATGGTGCGCCCCTCTGCCGCCAGATCGCGCATGACCTTCAGCACCTCGGCCACCAGCTCGGGGTCGAGCGCAGAGGTCGGCTCGTCGAACAACATGATCTTCGGCCGCATCGCTAATGCGCGGGCAATCGCCGCGCGTTGCTGCTGGCCGCCGGAAAGATGCGCGGGATAGAAGTTGCGCTTGTCGGCAATGCCGACACGTTCCAGCAGTGCTTCAGCCTCGGCAAGGCACTCCGACCGGTTTCGCTTCTGCACATGCACAGGCGCTTCGATCAGATTTTCCAGTATGGTGAGGTGGGACCACAGATTGAACGACTGAAACACCATCGTTGCCTGACCGCGCAGCCGCTGAACCTGCTTCGCATCGGCTGGACGAGGAGCGCGTCCTGGCTGTTGGTCGAGCTTGTATGCCTCGCCGTGAATAGCCACGCTGCCCGCATCCGGCACTTCCAGCATGTTGATGCAGCGCAGCAGCGTGGATTTGCCGGAACCAGATGCTCCCAGAATGGAAATGACTTCACCCTGGTGGGCCTGCAATGAAACGGAATGCAGAACCTTGTGCGCGCCATAGCACTTTTCGAGTTTTTTGATCTCGACCGCAGGCATTTCGAAACTTTGCATCATGAGTTTTCTCCGGCAGCATGCACGATGACGGGCTGACGTTGGGCCGCAGACAAGCGGTATTCCAGCAATTTGAAGATCCTGGTGACCGCGAAATTTAAGAGGAGATAAATCGCGCCTGCGCAGATGAAGACTTCGACAGGGCGATAGGTGGCGGAAATCAGCTTGGCCGCCAACCCCGTCACTTCCATCATGGTGATGGTCGATGCAAGCGCAGTGGACTTTACCATCAAGATGACTTCGTTCGAATAAGCGGGCAGCATCTGCCGCAAGGCCTGTGGAGCCAGAATTCGACGGACAAGGGTGAAACCGCTCATGCCATAAGCACGCGCGGCTTCAATCTGTCTGGTGGCAACTGACAAAACGCCACCACGAATGATTTCGGCGCTATAGGCAGCTGTATTGAGCGCTAGAGCCAATACTGCGCACCAATACGGCTCGCGCAGAAATGGCCAGAGAAAGCTTTTGCGCAGTTCCGGAAACTGGCTGAGACCGTAATAAATGATGTAGAGTTGGACGAGCAACGGTGTACCGCGAAATACGAAGATGTAACCTCGTGCAATGAGGTCCACTATCAGGTTGCCCGACAGACGCATGGTGGCCAGGATCGTTGCCAGTACGGCGCCACTGATAACGGACAACGCCATCAATTGAAGTGTCAGCGGAATACCGCCACAGAGCTGAACGAAACTGTCGAACATGAACGGGAGATCGAGAAAGCTCATACCGCCCTCCGGATGCCGCGCATGGCACGCTTTTCGGCCGTCTTGAACAACAGGCCCGATGCAAATGTGATTACAAGATAAAGCAACGCGGCGGTCAGAAAGAATGTGAATGGCTTGCGTGTGGATCCGGCACCGATTTGCGCCTGCCGCATCAGTTCAACCAGTCCAACGACCGAAATTAGCGCGGATTCCTTCAATACGAGTTGCCAGACATTACCAATACCTGGAATGGCGAAGCGTGCCGCCTGCGGGATCATGATACGGCGAAACAGCAAATGGGGTGGCATGCCGTAGGCTTTGGCAGCCTCGATCTCGCCTCTGGGGAGCGCAAGTACCGCGCCTCGATAGACTTCGGCCTGATAAGCGCCCGAAACTACACCGATGGCCAGAGCACCGATGATGAAAATAGGCGCACTGACGAAACCCTGCCCACCGAACAACGCTCCTATCTGGGTCAACACGGCACTGCTGCCAAAATAGAACAGATAAATGACCAGAAGATCGGGAATGCCGCGTAGCACCGTCGAATAACCGTCGGCCACAATTCTGAGCATGCGCTGCGAGGAAAAGGAAGCGGCAGCGGCGACAATGCCGAACATCGCACCTGAGGCGAAGCCGCAGAAGGCTACCGCGAGCGTCATGCCTGTGGCCTTGAGCATATCCAAGCCCCAGCCATCTTCGGCAAAACCCATCAAATCCAGATATGCGCTTACCGCACTCAACTGCATTGTCCCCTTTTTTATGTCCGGCCCGTTCATGAGGCCGGTACGATTATGGAAGTGGTTTGACAGCGGGGCTCAATGCAGTCAAATTCGAAATTGAGCCGAGAGCATAACTAAATATTATGGTGAACAATGAATTTGCGTCAGGTCGAAGCGTTCCGAACCGTCATGCTGACTGGGAAAATGACAGCTGCGGCGGAGTTGATGTCGATTACCCAACCAGCCGTGAGCCGCCTCATCCGCGATTTTGAAATCGACACGAAACTGAAACTCTTCAACCGACGCGGAAACCAGTTGATCCCCACACAAGCGGCCATGACGCTGTTGCAGGAAGTCGAGCGCGCCTATGTCGGGCTTAATCGTATCAAGGCGTTCGCCGAAGAGATCAGCCGCCAGAATGCCGGCATGCTGCGGATCGCCGCCATGCCCGCGCTTGCAAACGGGATCATGCCGCGCTTCCTCGCCCGCTTTCTCAAGGAGCGCCCCAACATCCATGCTTCTCTCAATGGCATTCCCTCGGCGCTGGTCGTCGAAGCCGTCGCATCGGGGCAGGCCGATCTTGGCTTTGCCGATGGCCCGCTCGACAGACCCGGTTTTAATATCGAAACTCGTGAGATTCCAGCGGTCGTCGCCGTCCCGTTGGGACACCGGCTCGCAGAATACGCTGATGTTTCGCCGGATGATCTCGCCAATGAACGTATGATCACGCTCGAACCGGGGTCTCTTTTTGCCATGCGGGTGGAAGTTGCGCTCGCGCGTATTCCACGATCTGCCACTATTGAGACCCGTCTATCGCACACGGCGCTGACCCTCGTTGCCGAAGGCGTTGGCATAACAATCATTGACCCGTCTTCCGCAACGGATTTTCGCGGGCGCGGTGTAGCGATCCGGCCATTTACAAGCTTCGTCGACGCAGGGTTTCTGGTCATCCGCCGTAGTAACGGCCCGGACAACAGTCTGGCTCAACGTTTCATTGACGAGTTCTGGAACTATCATGAGACGTTGCTGGCGCAGACATGAACGTCGTATTTCAGCGGCATTAATGCGAACGCGAGCGGAAGAATTATCTGATGTCAAAGTTAGGTAGGGTATTCGTGCTGCTTGAAGTTTACTGGCAGTAATCAGCCTTGGGTTGCGGAAGTCCTTATGATGCCACCGAGTTTTTTACGTTCTGCTTTTGCTAATGATCAGGCTCGGAATCGCTGGCGATACTCTCCCGGTGACAATCCAACAATCCGAACGAAGATTTTGCTAAACGCGCCGGGGTCGGAATACCCGACCTCCCACGCGATGCGTTCAATGGGGGAGTAGTTGAACTGCAGTAGTTCCTGGGCCTTGGCGACCCGAAGGCGTTGGGCATAGTCGGTCGCGGTCATGCCTGTGGCCTTCTGGAAGCGACGCAAGAAGGTGCGTTCCTCCAATCCTGCCTGTTCGGCCAGGATCGCAAGCCGTGCCTCTTTGCCTCCATTTGCCTGAAGAAAATGCTGTGCCTTGATGATTGCTACGTCACCATGAGTCAGCCGGGGTGAGAACCCGCTGTAATAGCGTTGCTCTCGTCCCGGTGGATCAATCAATAGCATACGTGCGGTCTGTGCCATCACCACTGGACCAAGAAAACGCTCAACCAGTTTCAGGCCGAGATCGGTCCACGCCATTAGTCCGCCCACCGAAATGATATCGCTACCGTCGATAATCAGCCGATCTGTATCGAGCGCCACATCAGGGAAGCGATTGCGGAAGGCATCGGCAGAACCCCAGTGGGTTGTGATCGTTCGTCCGACGAGAAGCCCGGTTTCCGCCAGAAGGAACGCCCCAGTGCAGACGGAAGCCAGGACCGAACCCTGGTCATGACGTGCGCGCAGCCAGCGTGCAAGCGGTGCGGCAGTCTCAGCTGATATTGGTGTCTCCAACGAAGGTGGCAGGATCAGCACGTCGCAAGGGCCTATATCTTCACCGGTTGCATCGGGATCGCTGTCGAACACAACTACAGGCACTTCGTTGCCCTCAATCCGCAAATGCCGCACCAGCAAACGCGGGGTGGCGTGCTCGGCGTCATCGGCCGACCAGCCAGCAACCTTGAACAGATCGGTCAGCCCCAGCACCGCCGATATCTGCGCGCCAGGGTAAAGCAGAATTCCTATTCGTACAGGATTCATTGTCGATATTGCCCTTGATTATGTCGTTTTCGCCAATTGCGACAACACTCACCTGAAACGATATTCAGCGCAACCAGCAACAAACTCCGAAAGGACCTTCGATATGTCGAAACGAGCTATTCTGGTCGTTGATCTTCAAAATGAATATTGGCCTTCGGGTAATCTCCCGCTCCATGGCATCGCCGTCGCGGCCACCAATGCTGCCCGCGTCATGGACTATGCCCGTGCAAAAGGTGATCTGGTCATAAGCATTCGCCACGAGATGTCCGGGGCGCCATTCTTCGTGCCTGGTAGCAACGGTGCCAAAATTAATCAAGCTGTACTGCCGAAGGATGATGAGACCGTCATCACCAAGCACTTCCCCAACTCCTTCCGCGAAACCGGGTTGAACGATCTGCTCAAAGAAAACGGCGTCGAGGATGTCGTTGTCGTCGGCGCGATGAGCCATATGTGCGTCGATGCGACGGTGCGTGCGGCCAATGATATGGGTTACAAGACCACGACGATCCACGATGCTTGCGCAACGCTTGATCTGAACTTCGACGGTGTCACCACTCCGGCAGCGCAGGTGCACGCGGCTCTGATGGCAGCGCTTTCCTTTGGCTATGGCGAAGTGATCTCCACCGACTCTTTCCTTGCTCGTTGATAACCTGTTATGGAGAATTCTTTCCATGACCACATGCAGAGAGCTTTTTGCCTTATCGGGCGCTGCGCTTGTCGCCAGTGCTATTCCGGCAAGCGCGCACGTTGCGGCCACGCTGCAGAGCAGCGTGAAAATCACGCAGATACGCAACGCAACGCTTCAATTCGTTTATGGCGGTGTTCGCTTTTTAGTCGATCCGATGCTTTCGGATCGTCACACTTGGCCTGGCTTTCCAGGCTCAGTGAACAGCGAGGAGCGCAATCCACTCGTGCATCTTCCTATGACGAAGGAAGAGATCATTGACGTGGACGCGGTGATCGTCACGCATTTGCACGAAGATCATTGGGATGAGGAAGCGCGCAAAGTTCTGCCAAAAACACTGCCGATTTTCGCACAGAACGACGCGGATGCTTCAACCATCCGCGGACAGGGCTTCTCCAATGTACGGGTCCTTTCGGACACGTTCAACTTCAATGGAGTGGAACTGATCAAGACGGGTGGACGTCACGGGACCGACGCGCACTACGCCAAGATCGGCAAGCCTCTCGGCCAAGCGTGCGGTGTCGTGCTCAAGCAAGCAGGCGCGAAGACCGTCTACCTCGCTGGCGATACGATCTGGCACGAGGGCGTTGCAGCTGCTCTGAATGTCCATCGACCGGACGTGGCGATCTTGAACACCGGGTATGCAATGATCGTTGGAATTGAGGGCGGCATTATCATGGGAACGCAAGACGTACTTTCAGTTCACAAGGCTGCCCCTGAAACCCTCCTGATCGGCAGCCATATGGAAGCAGTGAACCACTGCACTGTGAGCCGGGCTGACCTTCGGGCTTTCGCCCGTGCCAACGGGTTCGCCGACAAGTTGCGCACTCCTGGCGACGGAGAAACCCTTATCGTTTAAGGTAATGCGTTTTCTCCTTGGGCCGCCACAACACTGTGGTGGCTCACCGCTGAGCCTTGTCCACAACGGTTTCTCGCTTGACCAATCGGAACATATAAACTGCGGGGAAGGAGGAATCGCCTCCGCTCACCCGTTCACAATTTATCTCTCCGACTAACCCCGCCCAAGCGGCTAACGTCGCCAGGCGGTCGTCGGTTTCGACGCGTTGGAGTATGGTTTGTTGACGCTGGACGGCCTCGCCATGTGGCAGGAGGTTGACGCTGTTCATCCAGAGGGCGGTCGGTCGCCGCTACGGTCGTCTCTAAACAACCGCTTTGAGGACTTTGAAGCGCAACCATGCGCGACGGTATGAAGGCAAAACCGAACTTCATAAATGCAATTTTTGGCACAGCTTTGGCAGCACTTGGGTTCGCTCGGATGGTTCCGGCAATCAGACAGGCATTCGTAGATCGAAATAACTAGTGGTCTCAGTACGCTCGTTTCGGATCATCTCTTGAGGCTCAAAGCGCTAAGTCTGCATTAGGCCGATTGCGGCTTCGGCAGAAATGCGCCTTCATTGCCGTCGTTTGTCTGCTAATTGCGTTTGCTTGTAAGCTGACATTAACGAAGCAACCTCAATCTTATGAGCATTGCGACGCCTAAAGCGGCAGAAAGAGCCAAAATAGTGAGACTCCAGCTCGCACCAAAATTCGCTATACCGGAAGCCATCGCGAATGGGGCAGTGGCCGAAATGATTAGTCTGGCTGACGTGATCTTGCCTTGCATGGCACCGTAGCCATCACTGCCGAATAGTGACAACGGTAACGTTCCGGAGACAATACTGAAGAGACCGTTTCCGAAGCCAAAAAGACAGCCAAACATCATCGTCGCAATAATGGATGGAGCTCCGAATAGCAGAAAAATGAGGGCTAGCCCCATCAAGGAGGCAGAGATTATTGCCAGACTGATCGGAGCGAGGCTCTTGCCGCCGAGCATGTTGATCAGGCGGCTGGCTACCTGAGAAGGTCCGAATATCGCGCCAATAAAAGCTGCAGAACCTGCAAGACCGAGCGCGCCCAACAACGGCACCATATGGACCAGAATGGCCGCTGCAACGAGAGCCTGCGTAGAGAATGCCACGAGAATAAGTACGAAACCTCTGCGCCGTTGATGGGCAGGCAGATCACCTGAAAAGGCGGTTGTGACTATTCCATTCGTTGATCGCTTCCGACCACGCTTTGCAATAGAGCGCGAGAGCAAAAGGTGTACCGGCACGCAGAGAAACAAATGGAGGCAAGCGAACAGCAAATAGGTCTGTTGCCAGGTGAGCCAATGTTGAAGGGTTGTTGTAATGGGCCAGAAAATTGTCGAGGCAAAGCCTGCAATCAGTGTCAGATAGGTGATACTACGCTGGGCAACATTTGGCGCTAATTGCACCAATAATGCAAAGGCTGCTCCATATTGGACGAGGTTTGCGGCGATTTCGATGATCGTCAGCGCACCTGCAAACACCAAAGCATTTGGAGAAAGCGAACATAGTACGAGAGAGACGGCGGCCAGTATCGATCCTATCGTCATCATGCGACCTGCGCCGTAGCGATCAATCCATTTACCTAACCAGGGAGCCAGAAAGCCCCCTGCTAACAGGGCAACTGACAGCGCTCCGAAAATCCATTCGTTGGAAACGGAGAAGTCCCGCGCCATGGACGGCGCGAGAATGCTGAAGGAATAATATAAAGTGCCGTAACCGACATTCTGGGTCAGTCCGAGACCGGCAATGGCCGCAATGGGAAGCCGTTCAGCGCTCATATTGATTTCAACGAAACACGCTTTTCGAGTTTGGCAGCTTCTTCCTTGCGCTCGCTATAACGGTCTGTGAGATGATCGGAGATGCCACGCGTCAGAAGTGTAAACTTCATTAGTTCTTCCATCACATCGACCACGCGATCATAGAACGATGAAGGTTTCATCCGTCCAGCGTCGTCAAATTCCTGCCACGCCTTTGCGACGGATGACTGGTTTGGAATGGTGATCATTCGCATCCAGCGCCCAAGAATGCGCATCTGATTGACGGCGTTGAAGCTCTGCGATCCGCCTGAAACTTGCATCAATGCCAAAGTTCGGCCCTGCGTCGGACGAATTGCTCCACCCGGCAAAGGAATCCAGTCGATCTGCGATTTCATGACGGCGCTCATGGCTCCATGACGTTCTGGACTGGTCCAGACTTGCCCTTCTGACCAAAGCATTGCCTCACGCAATTCCTGAACCTTCGGATGCTCTGCTGAACCGTCGTCAGGCAAAGGAAGACCATTGGCGTGAAAGACACGCGTTTCAGCACCCATCGCATCCAGAAGTCGTTGCGCTTCCAGCGTCAAAAACCGACTATAAGAACGATCACGAAGGGAGCCGTAGAGTAAAAGGATACGAGGCTTATGCGTTGGGAAATTGGCTCGAAGCGCATCTAGATCGGGCAAAGCGAACGAATTCTGATCGAGGTTCGGCAGGTCCATGTCAGCGCGACGTTCTTTCATAGGTGATGACTTCTCCGTCCTCTTTGGTGAATGACGACACCGGGTTTTCCAGAATGTCGAGAACCAGTTCTGATGGACGGCACAGTTTGGATCGGACAATCCCAATTCAGCATATGGTATGCCTTTCTCGCGAAGGAGTTGGCGAGGCGCCATCTGCATTGCAGTGAGCAGTTCGACCAATCGTTCTCGCGAAGGCGGATTTTGCACATATTCAATGACGACAGGCTCTTCGCCGCTGGCACGGATCAAGGCCAATGTGTTGCGAGACGTGCCACAGTTCGGATTGTGATAGATCGTAACTGACATCAGAGTTTTCCTGTTTCGGTGACTGGCTTTTGATTGGCACCGCGTTCGTACCAGCCCTTGGAGCGGTTCACGATCCAGACAACAGAGAGCATGACTGGCACTTCAACAAGAACGCCAACCACTGTTGCGAGCGCCGCGCCAGATGAGAAGCCGAACAGGCTGATCGCGGCTGCTACTGCCAGTTCGAAGAAGTTTGAAGCACCAATCAAAGCCGAGGGACCGGCGACGCAATGTTGCTCACCTGAAATTCGATTCAACAGATAGGCGAGGCCAGAGTTGAAATAGACCTGGATGAGGATCGGAACAGCCAGGATCGCAATGATCATGGGCTGTGTGATTATCTGCTCTCCTTGAAACCCGAATAGCAAAACGAGTGTCGCCAAAAGCGCAATCAGGGAAAGCGGCTGTAGCGTTCTGAGCCCGGCATCGAAAGCTCGTTGTCCACCGCTGGCGAGAATGCTTCTGCGTAGGATTTGCGCGATAATCACCGGAATGACGATATAGAGGACAACCGACAAAACGAGCGTATCCCACGGGACCTTAATTGCCGACAGTCCGAGTAGGAGCCCGACGATAGGGGCAAATGCCACAACCATGATCGCATCGTTCAGTGCGACCTGCGACAGCGTGAAATGCGGTTCTCCCTTGGTCAGGTTGGACCAGACAAACACCATTGCAGTGCAAGGGGCGGCCGCCAGAATAATCAGCCCAGCAATGTAAGAGTCGATCTGATCGACAGGCAGATAAGGGCGAAACAGCCAGCCGATAAATAGCCAACCGAGAAGCGCCATAGAGAATGGTTTGATGGCCCAATTGATAAAGAGGGTGACGCCGATGCCACGCCAGTGCTCAGTGACCTGTCTCAATGCGCTGAAATCGATCTTCAGCAACATTGGGATGATCATGAGCCAGATGAGAATGGCGACCGGTATGTTGACCCTCGCGACTTCGGCAGAACCTATGGTGTGAAACACTGTCGGAAAGAAATGTCCCAACGCAACACCTGCGACGATGCACAGAGCCACCCAGGCAGTCAGATATCGTTCGAATGTGGACATCAATCCTTCTCCACATTCCAGATTGCCTCGATCAATATTGAATGTGCGAAATTGTCCGTGCCCAAGAAGAACACGCTATAAACCCGATCTGTCATTGTATCAGTCCGTTTGGTGGAAGGCCGAATTCACCGACCTCGTATTATTGTGTGGTCGTTTTCGGTTCGCAACAGGATGTCAGGCTTTGAATGAGAGGTGTGCAGAGTTCAGCACTACCGCCACAGCAGTCTTTGATCATGAAAAGGGTCAGTTCGCGAAACCGATCGAGATCAGCGCGATAGATGATCGAGCGGCTCTGACGTTCGCTTTTTACAAGTCCGGCGCGAGATAAAGTCGCCAGATGCGCAGACATCGTATTCTGTGGCACATCCAACATACGCGCTAGCTCACCGGCGGGAATGCCGGCAGGTTCGCGTTGCACCAACAGACGGAATGTATCCAGCCGCGTCGGTTGAGCCAGAGCGGCAAAAGCCGTGATTGCTTCTTGTTTTTCCATATATCCAGAATAACGGATATAAAGGGTTTGTCAATGGCCCAAGCTGTCTCGATCACTGTGTCGCCAGTTATTAAAATTGTCGTAACTGTCTAGCTTTCATCACAAACGGACAATCTGATTAGGGCCCCGAAGCCGTCGAACCGCCTTGCGCCCTCATTCCAGACATTAGTGGTGCATTCACACGCTTTCCACAGTGGTCGTTCCGCCCACCACACGTTCAGCGTCAGTGAAGGGTTGGATACCCGAACGGCGGCTTAGGATACGGGATCGCAGTATAACGGCCGTTCAACAAATCCAAGAAGTAACATCTTTGCAATCTCTCGCGCATTCGACGCAAGAGCATCATCCGACAGTTCGCCGGCGGTCCAGAACGACAAAACCCCACGAAAGGCAAAGGCGAGTTGTTCTGGCAAAAAGTGCAACGCTTTCTGCCTGCATGCCGCGGTGAAGCCTTCGCCGGCACCCAGAGCCAGCGACCATAAGGCGGTGGAGTGCGATAAGACCTTTCCGGGTGACGGGCCGGCCGTGCCGATCCATCCCATCACCGCTCGGTTAATCTCGGACTCCTCCAGCATCACCTCGACCGCTGTGTCGATCGCCAATAGCACCCTGCCAGCAGCATCCGCAGGCAAGGACATCTCGGAAAAGCGCTTGGCCATCGTATCGATTCTCCGCCCCGAAAGGGCATGCATAATCGCAGCCTTGCTCCCGAACTGATTGAAAGGCGTTGCAAAACTAACGCCGGCTTCGGTGGCAAGGTCGCGCATGGAGAAATCGGCCTTGCCCTGGCGGAGCAGGCGCTCAGCTGCGTCCATCACGCGCTGGCGAAGCGGCTCGCCCCTGGTTGCAGTCGGAGGTTCCTGGGTCTTGTTTCCTGTCATGTCTCTATCTATATCATGATATAGTTTCAATCACAGCTCGGAGTTATAACATGGCTTCCATTTCCAAGACATTTCTCATTACAGGCGTCAGTTCCGGCATGGGGCGAGCATTTGCGCTAGGCGCACTTGAAAAGGGCCACCGTGTGATCGGCAGCGTGAGGCGACAGGGTGATGCCGAGGCTTTCGCCGCGCTCGCGCCCGATCGCGCACACCCTGTCATGCTGGATGTGACCGATTTCAACGCAATCCCAAGGGCTATCGCGGAGGCCGAACGACAGGTTGGTCCGATCGACGTGCTGGTGAACAATGCGGGTTATGGCCACGAGGGCGTGCTGGAAGAATCGTCCATGGACGATCTTCTGCGCCAATTCGCGGCCAACGTCTTCGGGCCCGTCGCGATTATCAAAGCAGTGCTGCCAGGCATGCGCGAGCGGCGTCGCGGCCATATAGTTAACGTTACTTCCATGGGCGGTGTCATCACCATGCCCGGGATCACTTTCTATTGTGGAAGCAAATTTGCGCTCGAAGGTATCTCTGAGGCGCTCGGCAAGGAGGTGGTGGGCTTTGGAATTCGGGTAACAGCCTTCGCTCCCGGCCAATTCCGCACGGATTGGGCCGGACGCTCGATGGATCGCGCACCGCGCACCATTGCCGACTACGATGCGGTCATGGACCCGATCCGCGCCGCACGACAGGCCAAGAGCGGCAATCAACCAGGTGACCCGGACAAGGCTGCGCAGGCGTTGCTCGCACTAGTTGACGCGGAGAATCCACCAGTGCGCCTATTCCTAGGCGACGATGCACTGGAGCTGGTTGAACAGAAAATCGACGAAATGCGAAACGAGATCAGTACATGGGAAGTGCTTTCGCGCTCAACAAGCTTCGCATAATGCGCGCTTGAAACTGCCGCAGTTTATGGAGGCGCTCCGTGCACTTCCATAAGTCTGCTATAAAGGTCGCTAGATGCCGTCCGACTTTCTGTGTTGTTGCAAAAGCAACGCTGTGTTCCTCCCCCTGAGGCTGGTACTTGGGTCCAAACTCATCATACTGGCGCATAGCGCGTATGAAGAAAAACAAGGAGGCCCGCGTGAAGGGGAACAATGTATTTGCGATGCGCCATGTCTGGTTGCACGCATTTGTACTGGCAATCATCTGTATTTCAGAACTGATTGGCATTCAGAAAATATCCATTGGCATTGGCGCCGTAATCTTCCTGCCGATGCTCTATGCCTTTGCTCTTGGCGTTATACTGAATCCGAATATCTTGAAGGCGACCGGGAAAGTTCTGAAGTCTGATTCCGTCAAGCTATCAGGCACAATGATCACCATTGCTATCATGCCGTTCATTGCCAAGTTCGGCACGACTGTCGGTCCTCAAATCGAGAACATTATTGCTGCCGGACCTGCTCTCGTTCTACAGGAAATTGGCAATCTCGGGACTATTGTCGTCGCTTTTCCTATCGCTGTTTTCCTGCTGCGCATGGGACGAGAAACCATAGGAGCGACTTATTCCATTGACCGCGAGCCTAACCTGGCGCTGATTGCCGACAAATATGGCCTGGATAGTCCGGAAGGTGCGGGCGTAATGGGAGTATACGCTACCGGAACGCTGGTTGGCACGTTCGTTTTTGCCTTGATGCCGCCGCTCGTCCATAGTTTGGGACTTTTTGATTTTCGCGCGTTGGCCATGTCGTGCGGTGTTGGTTCGGGCAGTATGCTCGCGGCCTGCACAGGCGGTCTCGTCAGTGTTTTGCCTGAAAAGAAGGACCTCATTCTCGCGTTGGCTGCTGCTAGCAACATCCTCACCTATGCGACGGGTCTATACGTGGGCCTATTTGTGGCGCTGCCGCTCACGGAATGGCTCTATAAAAAGTGCCGCCCCGAAGAATATCGCGACGCGGCGTAAGGGATAAACGGATGACTTCGAAATCAATGAAAAATGCAATCGACGGCTTGACCTTATCCGTTGAAACGACTGACGAGCGCAAGATCGATATTGTCGAAAATGCGTTGCTTCTGGTTATCGCGTGCTTTCTTGGATTGGTCGCGAACTGGGTTGGTACGGGCGTTACGCCCGTTCAGGCCTTGCCAGGCATGGCGGTGCTTTATGCCGCATCCATCGGTGGCTTAGTACTGGCGCGCTATATGCCTTTCTATCTGCCCAGCGTCGCCTGGGTTTCCCTCATTGCCATCCTCATCACAATTCCTGGCGTCCCGGGATCAGGGTTTGTGCTGGCGAAGGTTGGGGAACTCAACTTTTTGGCGCTGGCGACACCGGCGCTGGCGTATGGAGGTCTAGCATTGACGCGCAACGAATTCGAGATTGCCCGTCGTTCCGGCTGGAAGATCGTCATCGTCGCTATCTGCGTTATGATCGGTACTTATCTCGGTTCGGTGGTTGTCGCCGATCTGACGTTGCGTATCACGGGCTAACCGTTTTGCGGTAGGGCGGTCAGCGGCCTGCCGCAAAAACGTAGGGAGATTTCTTTAATGGCTGTTTTTCTCAGCGATGCCGACGTAGCGGAAGCGACGACTTGGCGCCATGATCTGCACCGACATCCTGAACTTGCTTTCGAGGAAAATTGGACCGCTGCCTTCATCGCGGAAAAGCTTCAGCTATGGGGTTTCAACGTTCGCTCTGGTTTTGCCGGAACCGGTGTGATCGGTAGCTTGACGCGGGGGACATCTAAACGCGCTATAGGCATCCGAGCCGATATGGATGCTTTGCCAATCGTTGAAAAGAGCGGTGTTGAATATACGTCGGAGACTTCGGGAAAAATGCATGCCTGTGGTCATGACGGGCATGTAACCATGGCTCTCGCTGCAGCAAAAGCTGTCAGGAAACTTGATTTTGACGGAACCGTGCATTTCATTTTCCAGCCTGCAGAGGAGAACGAAGGCGGTGGTCGTGAAATGGTTCGCGAAGGACTGTTTACGGACTTTCCCGTCGATGCGGTTTATGGGCTGCACAATTGGCCTGCATTCGGTGTTGGAACTTGTGCAGCTCGCGATGATGCGATGATGGCAGCTTTCGGCACGTTCGAGATCGAGCTGATTGGCAAGGGCGCGCACGGAGCGATGCCGCATGACGGTGCCGACCCTGTGGTCGCCGCCGCGCAATTGGTCACAGCTTTGCAGACCATTGCCAGTCGCAATGTTTCGCCGCTGGAATCTGCTGTTGTTTCCGTAACGCAGATGCATGGCGGTGACGCCTGGAATGTCATTCCAGAAAACATGATCATCCGTGGAACCACCCGCTGGTTCTCGCCAGATGTCGGCGAGACGATTGCCCGCCGGATGCAGGCGCTTGCCACTTCGGTTGCTGAAGGTTTTGGCTGTACGGCGCGGGTCGATTATGAAGAACGTTATCCGTCAACGATCAATACAGCAGAAAATGCCCGCAAAATCCGTGAACTGTCTGTTTCACCCGAGCTTGGTCTCCGGGTTCTTGATGTTGCCCCAAGCATGGCAGCCGAAGATTTCGCTTTCATGCTGCACGAGAAACCGGGTTGTTACTTCTGGCTTGGTAGCCGTCGTGACGGTCTCAATCCGGGTTTGCATTCGCCTTATTACGATTTCAATGACGCGCTTCTACCAATAGGCGCCAATTTTTGGATCAAACTGATTGCAAGCGAACTGGCGTCCAGCTGATTGCTGCTTTTGCGTTATTCCCATTGTCCATTGATCCTTGATGCCAACTCAGCAACATAGTGCCATGGAAACGCTTGACGCGAAAGAATTGCGGATGTTCATGGCGGTCGTCCGGATCGGATCGATCCGAGGTGCTGCCGAACATATGCACGTTGCACCTTCTGTTGTGAGCCGTCAGATTGCCGAAACAGAACGAAATATTGGTTTGCCTCTGTTCGAACGAAACGCGCGTGGCATGGCTTTGACCGAAGCTGGCGAGTTGGTCCTAGAACATAGCAGACGGATTCTGGAAGAGCATAGTCTCCTGACTGAACAACTAGGCTTTCTTAAGGGGGTGCAACAAAGGCGTGTCCGCATTCTGTGCGGTGAGGGGTTTCTAGCCGACATTCTGCAATATGGTCTTGGTTCCTTCGTCAAAATCTATCCCGATGTGCAGTATGATCTGCAGCTTGGTGGCACGGAGAGCGTTCTGGATGGGATTGCCAACGGAGACGCCGATATCGGCATTGCCTACAATCCGTTGATTGACGCCCGTGTTCGTTCGCTTGCCATCTCGAAACAGCCACTCTGCGTAATTGCACCACCAGGGCATCCACTATTGGCGAAAGATAGGTTGGAACTGGCTGACTGCTTAGGCTTGCCCAACGCGCTGCTGGGACCGGGGCATGGAATTACTCAGCTAGTCACGCGAGTTGCCGCTGACCATGGTTTTGCAATCTCCCCCCTTGTAGAAACGACATCGATTGATGTTTTGAGGCGCTTCGTAATTGCTGGACTTGGCATATCGTTTCTGCCTCGTTTTGCTGTTTCCACTGAGTTGGCTCGCGGCGCCGTCGCCATACGCGAGCTTTCCGATTCACTTCTGGCTGAAGCGAGTGCACACCTGATGGTACGTGCCCGGCGCCGTTTGCCGCTGTCGGTCGAGCGATTGAGTGGATTTCTTGCAAATAACATGGTGGCATTTAAATAAGTCACTCCACCACTGTTGCTCATCACGGGACGCAGCGTTGTCTGCAAACCGGCTATGCGGCTGAGCGCTTTGGTGCGAGCCTCTCTCCATCCAAAACGTGATCGGCTTCAAGGCCGCTCGATGGAACAAGGGAGATGTGGAATGGCACAACAGGTAAAACCGGTGATCGGCGTGGTCGGCCTCGGCAGTATGGGCCTCGGCATGGCGCAGACCTTGGCAGAAAAAGGCTTTACTACGCTCGGCTTTGATTTGTCTGCAGAGCGTAAGGCGCTGGCGCAAAGCGCGAATGTAACGCCCGCAGACACGCTCGATCTATTGTTTGAAAAATCTGATTTTCTGGTTTTCTCACTTCCGACGGCGCGTGATGTCGAGAATGTAGTCTATGCACATATCCATCAGTTGGGTGAAGGACGCGGACGTGTGGTCATCATCGATACGTCGACCTCCGAACCGGATGTGAGCCGCGCGCTTGCGCAGAAGCTAGATGCACTCGGCCATGGATTCCTTGACGCCCCAGTGAGCGGTGGCCCGTCAGGAGCCGCTTCCGGCAGACTGACAATGATGATTGGGGGCAACGATGCGGATCTGGCGTTGGCGCAACCCATTATCGAATCTATGGCGGCCAAGGCATTGCATGTTGGACCGAGCGGCGCGGGCAATGTTGCGAAGCTCGTCAACAATCTGCTTGCTGCGGCCCATATGGTGACAACCGGCGAGGGCCTCAAACTAGCACTTGCCGCTGGAATAAGTCCCGAATCTGCTCTCCGCGTTCTGAACGCTGCTTCCGGTAAATCTATGATGAGCGAAGTTCATTTCCCGACCTGGATAATGAATGACCGGTTCGATAGCGGTTTTTCGATGGGGTTGATGCGCAAGGATGTACGCTTGGCACAGGAAATGGCCGAACGCACGGGCGCGGATATTCCCCTGACATCTGTCGTGGCAAAGCTGTGGGCTGATTCCGACCATCTTAAGGACAGCGAAGACTTCACTCGCATGGGCACCTTTCAGCCTGTTTCATCAAAGTAAAGAGCTGAACAATGACGCTTAGAATTGATCCCGATATACAAGCCGCACGTATTGCTGAAATTTTCAAAGGCTTCTTTCCAGGAGGGGTGATCGGCAGTTTTGTGAATGGCGACATTGTTGCTGGAAGCGGTGCCGAACAGAACCTAACAGACCCGGCCACCGGTAAAGTTTTTGCTTCTTTTAAGGATGCGGACCAAGCGATTATCGACGCAGCGATGGATAGTGCTGCTCGCGCCCAAAAGGAGTGGGTGGCTCAGACAGCATCTGCCCGTGGGCGCGTGATGAACGAAATCGCCCGGCGTATCCGCGAACATGCTCCATTGATTGCTGAGATCGAAAGCCGTTCCGCTGGACGCCCCATCCGCGATATTCGTGGCGAGGCGGTTCGAGTTGCCGAGATGTTCGAGTATTATGCTGGCTGGTGTGACAAGCTCTACGGTGATGTCATTCCGGTGCCAAGCAGTCATCTCAATTATACACGCCATGAACCAATTGGCGTCGTTACACAGATCACGCCGTGGAATGCCCCTCTTTTCACCGGTGGGTGGCAGATCGCGCCGGCAATTTGTGCTGGCAATGGCGTTGTCATTAAGCCATCTGAACTGACACCGCTTTCGACCCTTATCATTGGCTTGATGTGCGAGCAGGGTGGTGCGCCGCGTGGTCTGGTCAACGTAATTGCCGGACGGGGCCCCACCGCTGGGCAGGCTGCAGTTTCTCATCCACGCACGGGACTTGTTGTTTTTGTTGGTTCGGCACAGGCCGGTTCGGCGATTGCGGCAGTGGCTGCCAGGAATGTTGTACCATGCATTCTCGAACTGGGCGGCAAATCAGGTAACATCGTCTTCCCAGATGCCAATATAGACCGTGCGATCATTGGTGCGCAGTCGGCCATCTTCAGCGGAGCGGGCCAGAGTTGCGTTTCCGGATCACGCTTGCTGGTTCACCGGTCCATTCATCAGGAATTTGTGGAACGCTACGCTGATGCCGCCAATCGTATCGTCGTGGGGGATCCATATGACGATAGATCACATATCGGTCCCATCAACAACGCGCGGCAATGGTCGAAGATCGATCAGATGGTTCGAGATGGTGTGGCCGACGGTGCGGTGCTTGCTGCAGGCGGAAAGAAGCCGGACGCACTGGAGGAAACGGGTGGCTACTATTATGCGCCGACGATCCTCGATCGTGTTGATCCGGCAATGACGATTGCCAAGGAAGAAGTGTTTGGCCCGGTTGTGGCTGTCATGCCTTTCGATGACGAGGCGGAAGCAATTGCGCTAGCCAATGACAATCCTTATGGCCTTGCCGGAGCAGTCTGGACGGAAAATGTCGCACGTGCTCATCGTATCGCGGCCAATGTGCGTGCCGGAACCTTCTGGATTAATGGCTACAAGACCATTTCAGTCATGTCTCCTTTTGGCGGTTTCGGCCGCAGCGGTTATGGTCGCTCGAGCGGTAAGGATGCGTTGATGGCATACACGCAAGCAAAGAGTATCTGGGTGGAGACAGCTGAAAACCCGGCTGTAACTTTCGGTTACTCGCCAGAAGCTTGATTGGATGGATGGATGGATGGCAGCAAGGATTCGAGATAACGAAACGATTACAAACCTTGCTGCCGTACTTTTCCTAACCAAGCAGGCTTCACGAAAGTGGATCGGGATGAAGATATAGGTAGAAGCGAATGCTTGAGGTTAAATGTAGGTTTCGCACCAGACAGCAGGTCTGTTCAGCGTAGCGGCGACAGTTACCAACATCTTCGGCAATCTCATTGCCGGGTTACTTCTGTCGCGAAGTGTGGCAGGGGCTATACTGCTCGTCTGGGCGATTCTTGCAATGGGCTCGTCGGCCTCGGCTTTTTTCATGCTCCTGCTGTCGGACGCGCCGCTGCCGGGAAGTGCAAACGGGTTGCTAGACATTTTGGCGAGCCGATCAATCCGATGCGGCTTGGAGGCGTCGCAGCTCTGAGGCGTGCCGACTGAGCGCGTGCGACGGCACGACAATTTAGCATCTATAAACGTCAGGTTTGTTGCCGAAACCAATCCAGCAGTGTCGTGAGCCGTTCTTTTGCGGGGTGGTTCGGGAGGAATACCGCCCAATAGGTTGGCCCGGGCATAGCGATGTCTGAGAGCCGCAAGAGCGTGCCTGCTTTTAATTGAACGCCGACGAGATGTTCGGAGGCGAGCACGGCTCCCTGGCCAACCAGAGCGGCATCCAAAGCGTGGACTTCTTCGGAAAATGTCTGGGTGATGTTCGGTGAAGCTCCGTCAGCCTGGGCATGGGCCTGCCATCGCTCCCAGTTCGGCGCATTAGCCGCTCCCGATCTCCAACGATAGTGCAGCAACGGCAGTGTGAGGACTTGATCTGGCGAAAGCGGCTCCGCGCCCGACAGCAGGCCGGGAGCGCACACGGGTACAAAGCGGTCGGGAAACAGCCGGTGCCATTCGGCATCCGTGCCGGAGCGCTCAGCATAGCGTATCGCCATGTCGATACCCGAGGCATGCAGATCCGTGATACGGTCATCCGCCTCAATGGCAACGCTCAATCCTGTCTGCTCGCGCAGGTGCGGAAGTCGTGTCATCAACCACCTGCTGGCGAAAGCCATTGTGACGGAGAGCCTCAGCGGGCCATCCGGACCATCGGACAACTGTTCTATGGCGGTTGCGATGCGATCAAGGGAATCTCTGAGCACGGGGAACAGTTTTTCGCCCGCTGGCGAAAGCCGCACGGGGCGCGGATAGCGACGAAACAGCTCGACTCCCAAAATTTCCTCAAGGTGTCGCACTTGATGACTGATCGCCGTCGGCGTCAGATGCAACTCTTCGGCCGCCCGCGTGAAATGCAGATGACGAGCGGCGGCCTCGAAGGCGCGCAAGCCATGGAGCGGTGGAAGCTTTCGCATCGATAGACCTCCAGAGACTAAGTACTGTTCAGGATGAATCTGATTCATCCAGCCCCTGAGATATACGCTTTGGCCAGGTTTTTCTACGCCTGATAATTTCAAAGGCAATCCCAACCAGCGATGAAAGGAAAATACGATGAGCTGGCTATATCTTGGAATTGCCGTGGTCTTCGAAATAGCGGTTGCAATCAGTGCAGGCAGTGCGAAAGGTTTCACGCATATCGGGTGGACCGTCGTAACCCTCGTCAGCGGCGCGATCGCCACCTTCTTCCTCAGCCTCGCGCTGCTCACCTTCGACGTTGGCGTCGGTTACGCAATCTGGACCTCTGTGGCGGGCGTCGGCATCGTTGTCCTGGGCACATTGTTCTTCGGCCAGCAATTGAACCTGAAGAAGCTGCTCGGGATCGTCCTCGTCATCGGTGGGGTCGTCGGTCTGCGCCTTAGCGGTGCGGCATAGAGGGCGCCTTCCCCCACGCAACTCGTCCCGAACTGAAAGGAAACCGAAATGACACTTACAAATGAACAACCACAAAGCAGCGGGCGCGCCTGGACCATGTTGATGCTGGCAAGCGCATTTGAGATTGGCTATGCACTCAGCGTCGGAGGCAGTCAGGCCTTTACGGTTCTTGGCTGGTCCGTTGCCGCTTTGCTCTTCTTCCTGCTAACGCTTTATTTCCTCAGTGCCGCGCTGCGTACGATCGACGTGGGAATTGGCTACGCTGTATGGGCGGGCATTGGTTCCGTTGGCGCGGCCTCAGCTGGCACCGTTCTCTTCGATCAATCTCTGACGCCGATGCAGGCATTCTGGCTCGCAGTCATTATCGCCGGAGTCGTGTGGCTGAAGCTCGCAGATAGTTCGAAGCTCCAAAGGACTGCATGATGGCTGATATCCGCTCAAACCGCTACACTCCACTCATGGAGGAGGTTGTTGCCTTTTCCATGGACTGTGTCCACAAAGGCGGTATTCCATTCACCGCCTTTGTCGTTGATCAGAATGGCCAGATCCTTGGGCGCGGGATCAACCGTGTCCGGTCGCATCACGATCCGACCGCTCATGCCGAGGTCGAGGCGATACGTGAAGCCTGCCGCACGCACGGCACCACCCAACTGACCGGAGCGACGCTGCTCGCGTCGGGAGAGCCATGTGCGATGTGCTACATGAGTGCGCGTTGTGCGGGAATCTCGCAGGTATTTTTTGCTGTGGACCGTGACGAGGCCGCGTCACATGGCTTCGACTATCGCGACGGCTATCATCTCTTCGCTGATGATCCGCAGATTTGGTTGTTGCCTGAGGTAAACAAACTGGCAGTAGCGGAAGGATTGCGTCCTTTTTTGATGTTTCGTCCAAAACAATGCGATCCGTAGGAGCAGCATGCCACCTCTTTTGGGAGTGTCATGCGCGGGCGGCATGCTTAGTAACCAGCGAAAGGGCGAAGCTTGTGGTAACCACCGAGACCGAGATCAGGACATCGCGGCGGCTGAGAAGTAGTCCAAAAGTGGACGTTGGAGGCATTGATGAGTCTCCGCGAGCTTTTCAAAGACAGGAGGGATCCTACGCAATCGCCGCACTTGAGCGCATTTGTCAGTAGAAGGCTTTCCTGTAAGAGGAAGGCGGCGAGGGCCGGTAAACAGATTGTCCTGACCCCCACCGAAACGTTCTCAATGCCCGCGGGGATCAGCCGGTTACCGGCGTGTTGAGAAGCTGCTGTTCCCAAAGATAGGCGATGCCGCTGCCGCCGAAGTGCTGAATAAGAATCTCGGTCAGTTCCTCGACGTGCTCTGTGCGCGCCCAATCGCGTTGCCATTCGCCTGCGAGCGCCATCACGGTCATCACATTCGCGCCGGCGGAGATCATTCGCTGGATGGCAACTTCGTGAGATTCCTTCGAAATCCCGCCTGAGGCGTCAGTGATCACGGTCACGTCCCAGCCTTCTCCGGCAGCTTGAATCACAGGCATTGCCACGCAAACCTCAGTCCACAGGCCGGCGATGATCAGCTGCTTACGGCCGGTCGCCTTGACGACGTTCACCACATTCTCATCCTGCCAGGTATTCACCCAAGTGCGATCGATGACTTCCTGGTCCCGAAATACGTCGGTGACCTGTTTGAAGAGACGTCCGCCGCGCGCCGCAATCACGCTTGTGAGTACCGTCGGAACATTGAATGCTTTTGCCAGCTTCGCCAGCGCGGTCGTGTTGTTGACCACAGCCTGCGGATCGTGACTATTGAGATTTGCGAGCTGATAAGGTTGGTGATCGATCAGAACGAGGACCGAGTCTTCGGGACGAAGAAGAGAACCGAGTCCGTTACGAAGGGTCATCAAGTCTTCCTTTCTCTGCCGCCATAACGGCGATGGGTTCAAGCGAGACAAGCGTCAGCCTGCGACGTTGCCAGAATGTAATTTGCCGTTCCAATTGTTGGCGCGATAGTGCCAAGATCTGGCAAGCTGTGTCGCGAAACAAGGGACGCCGAAATGGACATCGAAGATTTACAGACATTCGTCGCAATAGCCGATGCGGGGGGCGTATCGGCCGCCGCGCGCCGGCTCGGCATCTCCAAATCAATTGTCAGTCGACGGTTGTTGCGGATTGAAGCGGAACTTGGAGTCCAGCTTATTGCGCGGACGACGCGCGGCTCCGCACTTACGGAAGCAGGAACCATGTTCCGGGATCACGCAGCTCGGGCCAGTGCCGAGATCGACACCGCCAGGGAAACGATCCTCCCTGCCGGCGAGCTGCGCGGCCGTTTGAGGGTTGCAATGCCGCTTACTTTTGGGGCTACGCACTTCGCCCCTGTCTTGGCGGACATGGCAGGTCAACATCCGCAGCTTCACATTCATACCTCCTACAGCGATCGTTTTGTTGATCTCATTGCAGAGGGGTTCGACTGCGCAATCCGCTGTGCGTACCTTCAGGATTCCAACTTGCTCGCAAAGCGCGTCGGACCGATCCACGGAAAGCTTGTCGCCAGCCCGGCTTACATCAAAGCGCACGGCTCCCCTGAGACCATAGAACAGGTCGCCGACCATCAGGCCCTCATGCAGGGAACGGAAACCTGGCAGTTTATGAATGGCGCCAAGATTGTTACGGTTCAGCCGCAGGGCAAGTTCAAAGCCGATAGCGCCACGGCGCTTGCTGCGGCAGCGGCGGCAGGTCTCGGCATCGCGTGGCTACCCAATTGCATCACGCACCCCTATGTGGTCTCCGGCGCATTGGTTGCGATCATGACGCGCTATCCGGTGCCTCCAGGGGCTGCGTATGTCGTACGCCCGCCGAGCCAGCATCCTACTCGCAAAGTGCGGGTACTTACCGAAATGCTGACTGAGTATTTCAAACGGAATCCAGAACTTTGGGGTTTCGACGGCTAGGTTTGAACGACTCTTCGTTAAGAACCTGCGTTCGGAGGTCGCTCTTAATACAAAGGGCGGAGCTTGAACGCGCCCGGGTTCCATTGCTTGTGTACATGATCGGTAACGGAGTTAATTTCCGCTATGCATTTTATCTCGGTGACTGGAATGAGTTTCGAGAACTCGCGAAAACCGTCAGTCCGCTTTCAATTCTTTAGTGTCCGAGATGGGGTGTTAGCGGATTGGCTGGTTCTATTCTTCGGATAGCCTTTACCGTCCGCTCCCTGAGGTGGTCGTAACCTTTGTCATTTTTACGAAAGCTGACCCGTTCTTAAACGCTGTCCGAAGTTGGAGAGTATAAATTGGCCGATATACGCCGCAATTCCCGCTTTGATCAGGTCGCCTGGCACGAATATGAGATCGCCGATCAGCGCGCCGCGAGGCGATAGTCCTACATAGCCGATCAACCATGCGACGCCGAAAGCATGGTCGATGATTAGGCCGACCGTAGCGGCCGCAAAAAATCCCGCAAATGCTCTCCAGCCGCCATTCGTGTGCTTTGCTACCCTCTCGGCAATCCAACCCGTAACTAATGCAGCGGGCAGGAAGCCGACGAGATATCCGGCGGTCGGGCTTAGAAACACGGCGAGGCCACCTCTGCCACCTGACAGCACCGGAAGGCCAATCGCTACGAGCGTTATCAGAAGCAGGACCGACAGCGCAGCCCCACGAGCGCCGAGAACGACGCCAGCCAGAAGGACACCCATGCTTTGTGCGTGGATCGGCACCGGAATGAAGGTCAGCATGATTGGCGGGATCAGCCCCAGCACCACGATAATCGCCGTGAACAGCGCGATCAGCACCAACGACCTAGTCGGCATTTCCAAATCTCTCTTCGCTTCGTTTGTCTGTGCGGATACTTCGCGCGTCGATCGCACTGGCGATATCTTCGGCGCTCTGCAAAGTCCCGATTACCATGGGCACGATGACCGTGTGGAGGCGCAGTTTCAGTCCGCGTGCGCGGTGCGCTTCCGCTATCGCGCGATAGCGTTGCTGCACGTCTGGCACAAAGCGGATCACGAGACCGATTGCTAGTCCGATGTCCCGCGCATTGGCCAGACCGATCTTCTCCAGCGGCTGGGCAAATTTCGTGATCGTGTCGATGAATTGGCCGATGCTCGTCGTCACCGTGACCGCCGTGGCGAAAAGGCTCAGGGTTCCTAGTCGCAAAAAGACGATGATCGCATCATCAACATTCCTTACAAACGCCGTCCACACGACGACTACGCTGATCGTCAGCAACAGAGGCCATGCCCGCAGCCATTGTATGATAGCTTCGCGGCACAAGACCAGGATGGAGGCGATAACTATTCCCGAAACGCTTGCAAGGATTACAAGCGCGCTTGTGGCAAAAAGCAATATGCTGAGACAGAACAGGGCGAACAGCTTGACCGTAGGCAACGCCCTGTGGAATGGGCCACTTCCCTTAACAGCGGCGATATTCATTCTGCTATGTCCATATACCGGGAAATGATCACCTCCGCCGGGCCATCGCCGATCAGCTTGCCTTGGTGGAACAAGAGCACGCGTTCGAAGCCCGTTAGTAGCGACAGGTCATGGGTCACGACAATGACATTCTCTGGAAGATCGACGATTGCACGCCGGACCATATTTCGATTTTTCAAATCAAGCTGGTTGGTGGGTTCGTCCATGATCACGATATCTGGCGAAGTGACGAGCACCGAAGCCAATGCCGCAAGCTGAATTTCGCCGCCTGACAGTTCATGTGCGCGCCGCTCCGCTAGATGCGCGATACCAACGCGATCGAGAACATCAGCTATGGCATGCTCCAGTTCATTTCCCTTCATTTTTCGGGCTTGAAGACCAAGCGCGATATCGTCCTTGATTAGCGGCAGGACGATTTGGTTGGAAGGATTCTGGAAGACGTATCCCACACAGGCGCGAACCTTTCCTCCGTCCTTCTTTGTATCATGGCCATTGGTGACGACATGGCCTGAACTGGGCAACACCAACCCGTTAACCATTCGGGTGAATGTGCTCTTGCCTGAGCCGTTCAGGCCGATGACGCCGATGCGTTTTTCGGTCAAGCAAATTGATATCGGCGCGAGGACTTCCCGTTCGCCAAACTTCGCGGAAGCCTGATTGAAAGATATGTTCATTTTCTACCCACCTCTGGATACGCAATGGGTTTGATTAGCTAGCTTCGGGCAGTCAAGGCCAGATTTGTGTAAGAAACCACATTCGCCTTTGATGACCGCTTCTGGCAAATGATTGACTATCTTGAAATTGCTGGAAAGAAGGTCCAAGCCGGCCAGAAATTTTTCCAACAAGGCAGATTTGGCTAGATAAGGTCCGTTGATGTTTTGGCAAATTGATGAATAAGGCGGTGCAGGCCCACAGTCAGGACTTAGGTCGTGAGTTGATTAGTGCCGTTGTTGCTTGGATGAGCGAGCGCCAAAGTGTGGATCATTTCGTCTATCCTGTGGCAGAACAAAACACTGCGTCTCGTTGGCTCGCTGAATTCTATGGTGGCTGCCTTGAGAACCAAAACGACAGATGTCGCGATACTTCAAAGTATAGGGCGCTTATCTACAAGATCCCACCCTCCCGCTAGCCAAAGCCTTTTTAACGTCCGGTCAAGTTCGAGCTGCCCGGGTTTCGATGCCTATTCATAATTGTCCACCCCAACACATTGTCAGATCTTATCGTTGGTCACCTTTCAGGTTGATCGGCGAATGACGACAGACGAATTTTGACCGTTCAGTGCAAATGGCTCAAATGCGTCGGAAACGGTCAAAGATGCAGGTTGCGTTCCAGACAGCAATTTCTTCTGCGACCACGGAAACCAGTTCGACAGCTCCGGGCCTCGAAGCTGTCGGACTGGTTAGCACGCAATTGCAGATATTCACCTAGCATACGCACGCTCCTCATAGCAGTCGTTCCAGCGAACATGTTCTTAACATCCGTGAAGGGGTGGTGAGCGG
This sequence comes from Ochrobactrum vermis, assembly GCF_002975205.1. Lineage (NCBI taxonomy): Bacteria > Pseudomonadati > Pseudomonadota > Alphaproteobacteria > Hyphomicrobiales > Brucellaceae > Ochrobactrum > Ochrobactrum vermis. The sequence continues at coordinate 270,180 of NZ_PCOC01000002.1, forward strand.
ACGATCGGCTTTTATTAGATGTGAACCGCCAAGCAGACACCTGAGAGATATGTCATCATCACGGTTCATCTTCGAAATTATCTGAGCGCTAGGGCCACGCGCCATCCGCTGGTGCTTGACTTAGCCGTCCCTTTCGCTGATCTTTGCTGCATGGTCGAAAAGGACACTCATATTGTCTCCCGCTTGGTCGGCATCTTGTTGGTGAGATGCCGGAGAGTAGCGCGCGCGACCTAAACAAGCGACCTGCCCATACCCGGCCTCTGGCTACAGCCAGATCCCGAGACAGATTCATGGATTGGAAGGCGCTCCGGAATGGGACGCCATCAAGGCCATGCTGCCGACACTGCAGGGCCGCCGCGTTGCTGATCTTGGGTGCGGCTTCGGCTGGGCATCCCGTTGGATGCGCCAGAATGGCGCTATTTCAGTAACGGGCTATGACCTATCAGAAAATATGATCCGCCGCGCCCGAGCGGATACAAGTCACGATGTCATCAACTATCAAATTGCCGACCTCGATATGCTTGAACTTCCTGTCCGCAGCTTCGATCTGATCTACAGCGCCCTGACTTTCCACTATGTCAAGGACTTTGATCGCCTTGTTGCAATGATGCAGCGAGCCCTGTTACCGGATGGGGTATTGGTGTTTACAATTGAACATCCGATCTTCATGGCCGCGTCGCAGCCTCAATGGATCGACAACGGAACAAATCGTAAGACATGGCCGGTCAATGGGTATTCGATTGAAGGGGAGCGTCGCACCAATTGGTTCGCTGATGGCGTTCTGAAATACCACAGGACGGTCGGAACCACACTGAATACCCTCATTGGAAATGGGTTCCAGATTGACTGTGTCGAGGAATTCGCGCCGACGCCAGCTCAGATACAGAACAATCCAGATCTCGCGGAAGAGCTTGAGCGCCCAATGATGCTCCTGATCGCGGCTCATACAAACTAACGCGTCGCGTGTTGGGCTGTCGCTTTCAGCGGCCGCCCAACATTATGCTGCGCCGGTTACCGGATGATCTCCGAGATGCTCGAATGACCGCGGCTGGGTCGTAAAGTTACCGGTCAGTAATGCGCCTTCATTTCGGTCGTTGGCTGCCAACTCCAGGAAACCAAAAAGCTGCCAATCCGCTCAGTGCGTTATGAACGTCGGTATGGGTTGAAAGCGGACTGTCTTCATTAAGGTGATATTGGTTAGATGCGGACGTTGAGTGAACAATCGCTACGATCTAGGATGGAATATGCCTTTTTCTTCATCTCTTAATTCGGAAATTGCTGAATGGCGCGGAGCCTTCGAGAATGCTGAGGTCAACGCTCTCCACGCGAAATGCTTTGAACACCGGGAGTTAATGGACGACTGGTGGGCTCAGGTCAATCACTTCAGTCTTGGGTGGGTTTGCATTCGTAGATCGACAAAGTTGGTCGGATTCGTGAACGTGGCGTGGGATGGCGGAGTGCACGCATTTATCTTGGACACCATGGTCGATCCCGCTTTCCAGCGCCAAGGAATTGCGAAGGCACTGATCGAAGTAGCTGTCGCCCATGCAAAGCGGACCGACTGCGAATGGTTGCATGTAGACTTCGATCCGCATCTCATGCCTTTTTATTTCGACGCCTGTGGTTTCAAGCTGACGAACGCTGGCCTGATTTCATTGAAATGAATGCTTTTGGGAGCGACAGAGCTTTCTATCGGCGGCTGGCATTGGTCGAAACCGGATGGTCCGCAACGCAACTGTATTTTTGGTCATTGAGTGATCTTCCTGGAAGTCCGAATAGCTGCAAATGCGCACCAGCAGCCGGGCTAGTGTGGGGCGGGGCGGACTGGCGGATTCTGGTTGAGCTTTTTATGATAAACAAAACTTCGTTATGTGCAGCAGCCAATCTAGGACACGTCAATGCGAGGCAGGAAGATCGTTATTACAGGAGCTGGCCGAGGTCTTGGTCGGGCTCTCTCAATTGCGGCTGCATCACATGGGGCCATTCCGATACTTCTTGGCCGTTCCGCAGACATGTTGCAGGAAGTAGGTGACGTCATTGCTGGTAACGGCGGACCGCAAATCGACTGTTTTGTCTGTGACCTAACCGAACCCCAATCCATCCTCAACACGGGGAACCAGATCGCGGCGTTACATCCCGATATCGACATATTAATCAACAACGGCGCGCACTTCACATCAGGATCCCTGGAAAATCACACCGACGAGCAGATCATGTCCGTGGTGAACTCTGCAGTCACGGGCACCATGATCCTGACCCGACGGTTAATACCTTTACTGAAGGCTCGAAAGCGCGCAGATATCCATAACATCGTTTCGATGTCCGGTTTGCCGTACGCCAGGTTTGTCGGGGCCTCGCTTCCTTTCAGAGCAGCGAAAGCCGCACAAGATGGTTTCACGCAAGGGTTGGTGGAGGAACTGGCAGGAACTTCCGTGCGTATCACGTCGATCTATCCAGGCCTCATTGAGGACGTTTCCCCGACCACGGCGGAATGGCACAGAACGCGTGGGGCAGACGAAGGCATATCGAACAGGGAGGTAGTGGAAACGATTATCTACGCACTGTCCGCACCTGCAAACGTGTCTCTACGACAAATCATTATTGAGCGTACCCGTTCAGACTTTCTCTTGTAGCTTGAGTACCTGCTCACTTGCAATTTTCCCGTCTCAAACTTCGGGAGTTGTCTGTTTTTGAGGCATTTCGAACACCGAGCAAATGTCCGCAGCTGAGGTCGGTAGCTGCCGGACCGTTAAGCGCTTTATTCCAGTCAGAGGTGGCTCGGTTTGTCTGAACAGTTTCGGGCGTTTCGCTAAGTGGATTTCCGCCTCGATTATGCCGCCACCATCATTGGTGCCAGCGCGTTGAAGTAGGCCTGATCCGGTGTCTGCCGGTCAAGGGATGAATGTGGGCGTCGGCTATTGTAAAAGGTCAGATAGCGGCCGATGCCAGCGCGGGCCTCGGACACTGTTTTATAGGCGTGGAGGTAGACTTCCTCGTATTTGATCGAACGCCAGAGCCGCTCGACGAAGACGTTGTCTCGCCACGCACCCTTGCCATCCATCGAGATGGCGATTTCCGCCTTCTTCAGCACCGTCGTGAAGTCCATCGAGGTGAACTGCGAGCCCTGATCGGTATTGAATATGTCGGGTCTGCCATAACGGGCCAGCGCTTCCTCGACTGCTTCGATGCAGAAGGCTGCCTCCATCGTGATCGACAGTCGCCACGACAGAACCTTCCGGCTGAACCAGTCCACAACGGCGCAGAGATAGACAAATCCGCGAGCCATCGGAACATACATAGGTCAGGTCCATCGCCCAAACCTGATTGGGTCTGGTAACCGCCAGCTTGCGCAGGAGGTAGGGATAGATTTTGTGCCCAGGTGCCGGTTTCGACGTGTTCGGGCGACGGTAGATCGCCTCGATGCCCATCTTCTTCATCAGCGTGGCGACGTGCAGTCGACCGGTTTGTAACCCTTCTCCCCTCAAGAGCCCTTGCAACATCCGGCTTCCGGCAAACGGGTATTCGAGATGCAACTCGTCGATCCGGCGCATCAGAGCCAGATCGCCGTCAGACACCGGACGCGGCGAATAATAGACACTGCCACGGCTGAAGCCGAGAAGCTTCGCCTGACGCACGACGGACAGCTTGTGCTCGCGGTCGATCATTTCTTTCCGCTCAGCAATCCCGCCTTGCCGAGCGCTCCGGCTAAAAAATCATTCTCCAGCGTCAGCTCCCCGATCTTGGCGTGCAGCGTTTTGACATCGACGGTTGGACCCGTCGGTTCCGCCTTCGCTTCATCGCCGAAAACGCCTGTCGCCCCCTCAAGGAGCTGGTCTTTCCATTGCTTGATCTGGTTGGCGTGCACGTCAAACTGTTGGGACAGTTCCACCAGCGTCTGCTCGCCTCGAATGGCGGCGAGCGCCACTTTTGCCTTGAAAGCCGGGCTATGGTTCCGGCGCGGTCGTCTCGTCATGGTATCTCCTGTTCACGGCATCTAAGCCGAAGTCAGGCAGAAATTCCACTTATCCCCCCTGTTCAAATTTCCCGAGCCAGCTCTAATAGAAGAATCCGCTTCCAATCTCCCTGGCTCCTCTCATTAACGCCGGCAAAGGCGCAAACCCGTTGAGGCAGGTTTTCGGACGAATGGCTGGGTTGCCGCCATTTATCATCTAATCACGGCTGACGGGTGCTTTCCGAGCTCAGGAAATCCGTGATTACCTCGATGATGCCAGGCGCGAGGGAAGGTCTGGATTGGAATAAGTGGCGATGTTGACCGCCGGGTCGTCCGAGACGACGGTTTTAAGGACGTGGTTAGTGTTCGGAAGCCGCGTGAGTTTGGCCGACGGTGCGACCGCCTTTAGGGCCATGGCATCAGGGATGCCTATCTGAAGGTCACGTTCGCCTTGAAGAATGAGGATCGGCTTGGCGATATGCCTGGCGAGTTCCGCCGGATCAAGTGTGAATGCACTTATGAGAAAGTCCTGTATGGCAGGGGCGAACAGCGGAGCTAGTGACGTCGGCAACTCGGAAGGGTCGACGTGCTTGCCTACAGCCAAGGTATTGATCGCGGCATTTGCTGAAGAAAGTATGGATGCATTGGCCGAATTGGAGCGAAGCTGTTCCTTTAAAATTTCACCGAGAGGACGACCCGGTGTTGCGATGAGTATCAGTCCACAAATGTGCCGCTCGACCTGAGCCGTTGCCAATGCGACCAGGTCACCCTCACTATGCCCGAGAAGCCAAACGCAGTCAGAACCCGTTGTGCTTCGAATGGCTTTCAGCCAGGCACGAGTGTCGCTTACATAATCGTTGATTTGTTACTGCGTTGGCGTCGGGAACAGCGCCTGCGCTTCCGAACATGCCCCGCTTGTCGATTCGAACCGTTGCGATTCCTTTCGCCCCAACCCTTCGGCCAGAAGGGGGTACGTTCCGGCGTTGATCCCCAGGGGGCTGTTCCCATCTCGATCTGTCGGTCCCGACCCACGGATGATGAGAACGATGGGAGCAGTTGCGTCTGAGGCTTTCGTCCATGTTCCCTTTAGTGGTCCCAATGGACCTGCCGCCGAGATTTCCTGTGATGATAATGCGGTAGCGGCAAACACGAGTGCGGACGCAAGTAAAAGCATCATTCCTCCAGCTCTCGGGATGAATTACCCCTCAAAAACCGCATATTCGTGTGACGTCTGGTTTTAAGCAAGTTCGAATAGAGCCGAAGTGTCCGGGAAGAGGGGCGAAGCCTTTGGACTGCTGAGCGCGCAATTGCAGTCATTCACGTAGCATACCCGCTACCCAAAAGCAGTCACTCCAGAGATCATGTCGGCAAGTCCGTGAAGGAGTGGTGAGCTGCCCGACGGCTTTCTGGCGCCAAAGATAGGAAAGCAGCCGTAAGTGGCTACCCTCACTTCGACTGCAATGCGCCCTCAATCGCTTAACCCGTATCCTCGACGACACCAGAATTCGCGACCGCCCGGAAGCACGGGATGCAACAGCTTCGGGAGACCTGCGCTTGGCCTCTATCAGGGTTTTGCTGAGAAATCAGCGCTTCGTGTCATGGCACAAAGGAGTTGTCTGACAATTTCATGACGTGCCGGGGCTCCCCGGTTCGTCGTTCGCGGCATCGGCGAATTTACGCATGAGCCGGATCAGTTCGTCAATCTCACGGGCATCCCAGGTCGCGAGGATGGCGCGGGCGTTCCTCTCGCGCGCGGCGTCGATCTTGTCGGTCATCGCCTTTCCCTTCGGCGTGACCACGGCCTCATTCACGCGGCGGTCGGTAGCGCTCTGCCGGCGCTCGGCCAGCCCGAGGCTCTCCAGCTTAGCGACCTGGCGACTGACGGTGGTGTAGTCGCGACCGGCGCGGTCTGCGAGCTCCACGATGCCGATCGGCCCGAACCTCTCTATGCCGACCAGCAGGGGAAACAGCGCGCGGTCGAGCGAGATGCCGGCTTCGCGCACCAGGCTCTCGTCGCGCTGGGGCCGGTTCATGAGGCTGACGATTTCGACCAGCGCTCCGTGAAGCTCACGAATCTGACGGCTCTCAATATGTGTATTTTTCACATTTTTTCTTGACGACATCCTGAGTCTCCTACTATGTGCATAATACACACAAGGAGGTGGCAATGACAAACGGTTTCACTGCGGACGTGCTCATATGCGGGGCGGGCGCATCCGGCCTGACGCTGGCGATCGAGCTGGCGCGGCGTGGGGTGTCCTTCCGGCTGATCGAGAAGCAGGAAGGGCCTTTCCGGGGCTCGCGCGGGAAGGGCATCCAGCCGAGGACGCAGGAAATCTTCGAGGATCTCGGCATTCTCGACAGGGTGGTCGCCGCCGGCGGCATCTATCCGCCGGTGTGCGCCTATCGAAAGGATGGCAGCCATGCCGAGAAGGACATCGGCGAGCGGCCCGATCCGACGCCGGCGGAGCCGTACCACATCGCGCTGATGATCCCGCAATTCCGCACCGAGGAGATCATGCGCGAGCGGCTCACCGAACTCGGCCACGAGGTCGAATTCGGATGCGAGCTGGTCGATTTCGAGCAGGATGCGGACGGCGTCATGGCCCGCCTTGCGGACGCGGATGGCGGGCAAACCGTGCGCGCCCGCTATCTCGTCGGGGCCGACGGCGGCCGCAGCTTCGTGCGGGATGCGCTCTGCGTGGGTTTCCCCGGCAAGACGCTCGGAGTGCGGGCGATCGTGGCGGATGTGGAACTGACCGGGCTCGGCCGCGATGCGTGGCACCAGTTCAACGACGGCGACATGGAACGCATGGTCGTGATCTGTCCGCTGGCCGGGACAGATCTCTTCCAGCTTCAGGCGCCGATCCCGCCGGATGGCGAAGCCGACCTCTCGGCCGAAGGGCTGGGACGGATGATCGGCGAGCGGACCGGGCGCGGCGACATTCTCGTGCGTTCGGTCTCCTGGGCATCGGCCTATGCGATGAACGCGCGGCTGGCCGACCGCTACCGGGTCGGCCGCGTGTTCCTCGTCGGCGACGCCGCCCATATCCACCCGCCGACGGGCGGGCAGGGACTGAACACCAGCGTGCAGGATGCCTACAATCTCGGCTGGAAGCTCGCCGCCGTGCTCGGCGGCGGCGAGGATCTCCTGCTCGACACCTATGAGTTCGAGCGGCGGCCGGTGGCGGAAGCGATGCTCGGCCTCGCGTCCCGGCTGCTCGATGCGCAGAAACAGGGCGAAATGCGCCGGGGGCGCGAGGTGCGCCAGCTCGACATCGGCTATCCGGACTCGCCGCTTTCCAGGCAGTTGGCCGAGCGCAGCGGCAGGACGCGCCCGGGCGACCGTGCGCCGGACGCCCCGATCGTGGGCGCGGCGGGCCAGCCCTCGCGACTGTTCCAGCTGTTCCGGGGGACGCATTGGACGCTGCTCCTCCATGAGGCGGGAGGAGAGACGGTCGGGCCACGGCACGGGCTGCATGTCCACCACCTCGGCTCGCAGGGCGACATCATCGACGCCTGGGGACACGTCCGTGATGCCTATGAGCTGGCGCCCGGCGAGGGCGTGCTGGTCCGTCCGGACGGCTATATCGGCGCGTTCCCGATGCTTGGCGAAGAGCTGACGACGAAGCTCGAAAGATATCTGGGCCATGTGGGCGTCGGTCCGCTCGAAGAGGAAACGACGTGAACGCCGGGATGTCTTCGAAGCATGAGGCGGACGTGCCGGACAGGCTCGACTGGCGCCTGATGCTGCCGCTGTTCGCCATCGTCACCCTATATGCCGCCGGCATCGGCGCGGTCCTGCCGGTGCTGCCGTTCTATCTGCGCGAGATGGGGGCAAGCCCGCTGATCTTGGGCGTCGCCCTTGCCACGGAAGCGCTGAGCCAGTCTGCGGCATCGCCGCTGCTCGGCCAGCTCTCCGACCGTTTCGGCCGCAAGCGGGTGCTCTTGGCCAGCCAGATCGTGGCGGTGGTCAGCCTGCTACTGCTCGCGCTTGCGCAGAGCATTTTTACCGTGCTCCTGGCGCGTTTCCTGTTCGGACTGACTGCCGGCAACTTCTCGGCCGCGGCGGCCTACGCGGCGGACAACAGCTCGCCGGCGAACCGGCGCCAGGCGATCGGCATCGTGAACGCCGGATTGGGGCTCGGCGCGATCGTCGGTGCAGGTCTTTCAAGCGTGCTGTCCGATATCTCGCTGACCGCCCCGATCTACATGGCGCTGATCCTGTCGGCTTCCGGCATCGTCGTGACAACCTTCGGCCTGAACGGTGGCAAGGTGGCGGGACAGGCTTCGGGCGAGGAGGCTGGCGAGCGGCTCTCGTTGCGAGCGATCATCGGCCACCCGGTCATCCGCGTGCTGGTCGTCGTCATGCTGTGCCATTTCTTCGCCTACGGGATGTACACCTCGCAGCTTCCCAATTTCCTCGCCGACCGATTCGTCTGGAATGGCCACGCTATCGGGCCGCGGGAATTTGCCTACATTATCGCGGCCGACGGCGTGATTAACATATTGGTTCAGCTTTTCCTGCTCGGATGGCTCGGCAGGGTCTTCTCGGAACGCCGTCTGATCATCCTGATCTTCGGCTTGCTCTGCACTGGGTTCGTGAGCGCTCTACTGGCAAGCACTATTCCTACCCTTGCCTTCGCCGTGCTCTGCATCAGCACCGCCGACGCCCTTGCAAAGCCCACCTATCTCGCGGCGCTGTCGGTCCATGTCTCGTCCAAGCGGCAGGGGCTGGTTATGGGAACGGGTCAAGCGATGGTTGCGGTGACGGATATTGCTTCGCCGATCATGGGCGGCTTCATCATTGGGCTGGGCTTCTATAGCACGTGGATCGGCGCGGTGGTGGCGATCGCTCTCACTGGCGCCGTCATCGCAGCCGCCGGCCTTCCGCGCGTAGGCGGCCCCAAGGCCGCTTTGCCAGCACCGCCAAGATGATCGCGCGATCGCGAATCTTGCCGGCCATGCGTACGGCCCCCCACGGTAGAGTTTCGGGGCCTGCAGGCGAACGAAAGTCCTCGAGGAAGGAACCAGCGGGCCGCGGGCGATAGCTATGATGTTTTTGATTTTTAGCTGCTGTCCGCGCCCCCCGTAGGAGGCCGAGCGAATGGCAAGTTCCGGGCGGCGACGGAAGCACCCCGGAGGGCGACAATGAGGTCGAAAGTTGCCGGTCAGTAGCGCGCTTTAAGTCGGTCTTAGAGGTCGCCATCGCGCTCGCTAGAAAGCGGACATAGCTAAGTGGCGACAGCTTCATGTTTCCTGCGGGAGAGTGGTCATGCCCAAACCCCGCTTTTATTAATCAGCGTCCTTGAGGCATCCGACTTTCAATCGCTCGAAGATGGCCAGCGGTTGCCACTCCGGTCCGCTGCCGATCTCGAACGCTTTACCATATTTTTCCAGGGGAGATAGCTTGGAGAGCATCGTTACGCCGGTAATAAAGGACGCCTGCAGATCCTTCATCGTCCTTTGATTGGCAAAGAACATGTCGCTGGACGGATTACTGCTACCGGTAACCGACTTACTCTCCGTGTAAACGAGTATGCCGGGGACATTGTAACCTGAGTATCGCGATCTCGCCCACTCCAGATGCTGGTAAACTTGCCCGACCTCCTCGGAGTTGATCGGGCTGCCCTCAAGCTTGTCCGTCTTTAACTCAATAGGGATTACAACCTTGGTGTTATGATCGATCCAAATGTTGTCGGGGCCGTCGTGCTCGTCAGTATCGGGCCGACGAGAATCAAAACCCAACGCAGCTCCGATGATCCTGATCGCTTCCTCCGCCTTCTTGTGCGAGAGATCACCGTATGCAGGTTCAGCGGCTTTGATTAGCTTTATTAGCTTCCGATTGGCTTCGGGCACGGTAAGCGCGCAGAACTCGCGCAACCCCTCCTCGATAACGGCCTTGCAGGCCGGAAGCACCCCAACGTCCTCCTGCTCCTGACGAGGCAATGGAAGCTTACCGCCGAGCCTGTTTCTCGCCTCGTCAAACCAGTCGAACATTGCGTCGGGGCGACCAAGGATGGCGTTGGCTGATCCAAGCCAGATCGCGTACCAACCAGCGAGGCGAGGATTTTTCATCCTTACCTCGTCGATAATCTCCTCGAACTGCTTGATCGCCCCGCCATGATCTCCCTGCCAGAGCATAAGGATAAAGTTTGCTTCGCGCTTTGCGAGTTCATCATCGAATTTTGTGTAGTCCTCACGATCGCTAATGCGTTTCTCGTCGATCGGATTCTGACCGATCTGTGCCTGATAATAGGAAAGCCAGCCTGCGTCGCGCTCAATGATCTGCGTGACGATCGACTCGATTTTGTCAGCCGTCATGTCTTTCAGCTGATCGCAGAACTCTTCTGAAAGCCGTATCTGCTCTTGGAGGATCTTGGGGAAGTACGCCTGGTTGGCAACGTTTCGCAGCCAGTTTTCAGCATCGGTCGAATAGATGAAATAGATGCCGTAATCGTTCTTGCCACGATTGATGCGGCCAAAGAGCTGGGTGAACCGGTTGGCGATCCGCGGGAAGAATGTCTGGTCTAACTTAATACGATCGAACAGGTATCTTTCCAGCTGCGCCGACCCAACCGGCACCCCATCAACCGCCATGACACGGCAGTCATCGTCGGGTAGGTCGATGCCATCATATCTGCCAAGCAACATGAATGCGCCCGTCGTGTTTACGCGGAACTCGTTAAGCTTTTGCGTGAATGTATCAGCGCTCTTCGGCGGAGAGGCAAAGTCATCCCATTTGTCTGCCGCCTTTTCCGTTGGAGTGGCAATCAGAACCTTCACTTTTTTGCTTAGCGCCTCGAGCCCCTTCACGTTGTTGCAGAATTCATTCAACGACGATCCGAACAACATGAGCCGCTCACCAAGGCCAGCGTCAACGTCCGGCTCGATTACCCTCGGAGATCGCCCAAAAGCCCTTATAATATCGCCCTTTGACTGGACAGTGGCCGAAAGGAAGGTTTTGGGCACGCGCTTGTCTTCAAGGGCGCGGACATGGAGTGCAGGGATGAAGGGTGGCGTGATCTCGATTACGAACTTGCTGATGGTGATCGCGCAGTATTGCAAGTGCCCGCGGAGGTAATCAAAAGGCAGCTGAAGGCCTATGTCGCCGTCGATGTGAGGTTCCAACGCTGCCTGGAATTCATGGCTGCGATTATGTACGCCGTTCGGTGGGCAAAGGGCTACGGTTCCGGAAGAGAAGTCTGAGACAATCTGCTCGAAATTATAAATTTGGCCGACATCGTGGAAACACTCCTTGATGATCGCGGCTATTTTTGAATAAAGCACCTCGTTTTCTGCCTTCCTGATCGTCAGCGTAAACGCGTCTCGGACCAAACGCTCTCCAACATGGGCGTCATCAAAGATGATGGCACCAGGCGCATTCTGCCCGCGGAATTTGTTTCTGGTGTTCAGAAGAGCCTGATAGGTTGTTATACAAAAGGACTTCGACTGGGCAAAGTTTTGGTCTGAAAACTTCGATTGGTAGAACGTGGTGGGCGTGATTCCGATTCCGTTGGCCTCGCGAACCGTTTGATGGATTAGGTCGTAAACTCATAAAAGATGGCTTCAAACGGTCGTCTCGTCCAACTCGTCACCGCTGTAGATGTCGAGGTCGAGTTCCAATCCACGCAGTCCGATCGCGCAGGTTGTGGTTGGAGAAAGGCTTTGGCCCTCATTAAAGCCTGAGAGGAACAGGCCTACGAATATGTTTCCCCGGAAGCGTAAGGATAATGCTCTCCACGCCTCCAAATCCGTGCTCAAGGCGGCAAAGAGAGTGGCAACCTGCTTGTCGAGTTCGCCAGGACTTTCATCGGGTGCGGACAGCATCCAGTAGCCGCTCCAAGCCACAATTTCTTTCCCTTTAGGTGTAGTCCAAGTGCCGCCTTTTTTCACGCCCTTCGTCGGCTGCACCCCAAGAATGCGCGATATCTCTTCTGGATCGAGATCGTCCCCGTGAAAGCGGAGGGATGCAGCAGTTCGGTGCACTTCAGCCATTAGTCCTCAAGCCTTTCTGTCTTATACACGAGCGCGATTCCAAGCCGCTCAAAATCACTTTCTCCTACGCACAGTTCATGATTCAAGGGCCTTTATTTGAAGGAGGCAATTTATGACCCGTCGGCGTTTTGATCTGACCGATTTCGAGTGGGGTATAATCCAGCCGCTACTGCCGAACAAGCCGCGTGGAGTGCCACGGGTTGATGACCGTCGAGTGATCAACGGCATCTTATGGCGGTTCCGGACAGGCTCGCCATGGGCAGACGTTCCGGATCGATATGGTCCGTATACCACTTGCTACAACCGGTTCGTGCGATGGCGCAAGGCGGGTGTCTGGGATCATGTTCTGGGCGAGATTTCCAAGGCTTTCGATGGCGATATCGTCATGATCGACAGCTCCTGTGTCCGTGTTCATCAACATGCGGCGACAGGAAAAAGGGGGATCAAGACGATGGCTGCATGGGACGTTCCCGTGGCGGCTTGACCACCAAAATCCACGCAGTTGTCGATGCCGATGGTCGACCGATCCGCCTCGCACTCACAGCCGGCCAAGCCCATGATGGCCGCATGGCAGAACCATTGTTACAGACAATCTCCAAGGGTGCGATCCTGCTGGCGGACAAGGCCTACGATACCAACGCTATAAGAGCATTTGCAAAGCAACGGCAGGCATGGGCCAATATTCCTGCCAAGAGCAATCGGAAGGGAAGCTTCCCTTTCAGCCAATGGGTTTACCGACAGCGCAATCTCGTTGAGCGATTCTTCAGCAAACTCAAACAGTTCAGAGGAATCGCCACCCGTTACGATAAAAACCCGATGAACTTTCTCGCCGCCGTCAAATTGGCAGCAGCAAGAATTTGGATCAGATCGTTATGAGTCTACGGCCTAGTCAGGTGGAACTAAAGTAAGCCTCATATTGTTTAGCTTCTGTCAGAGGAACAGGAGTTTTTATCATGATTGGCCGGCCAGCGGACCTCGTCGTTCTGAACGAGGCGGATAAGAAGTTCCTTGAATCCCAGGTGCGTAAGCATAAAGCGCCACGTTCCTTGTCAGATCGTTGCCAGATGATTTTACTGTGCGCTCAGGGTCTGCACAGCAAGGAGGTTGCCGAACGCCTGGGTGTTCACGAACATACTGTTGGTAAGTGGCGCCGCCGGTTTGCACAGGATGGCATTGAAGGCCTGACAGATGAGTATCGTGCAGGTCGACCACGAACGGTTTCCGATGCGCAGGTTGCTCAGGTTGTTGAGCGTACGTTGAACACTATACCCACAGATGCCACGCACTGGTCCATCCGTTCGATGGCAGCCAATAGCGGGCTTTCGCACACCACTATCCGGCGGATCTGGCGAGCCTTTGGCTTGCAACCACATCGATCGGAGACATTCAAACTGTCCACCGATCCGCTGTTTGTTGACAAGGTCCAGGACATTGTTGGGCTTTATATGTCGCCACCAGATCGGGCGATTGTTCTATGCGTAGATGAGAAGTCGCAAATCCAGGCGCTGGATCGTGAGCAGCCAGTTCTGCCAATGGCACCGGGTATCCCTGAACGGCGGACGCATACTTATGTGCGCAATGGCACAACTTCCCTATTTGCCGCGCTCGACGTTGCCACTGGCGCGGTAATCGGTCGTTGCTACAAGCGTCACAGAGCCGCTGAATTTCTTGACTTTCTAAAACGGATCGACGCCGAATTGCCCGACGGGCCAGACGTCCATCTGGTGATGGATAACTATGCAACCCACAAGACACCTAAGATCAAAGCATGGCTCGCGCGGCGACCTCATTGGTATGTTCACTTCACACCTACGTCGGCATCCTGGATTAACCAGGTCGAACGTTGGTTTGCAGAACTGACGCGAAAGCAGTTACAGCGTGGCGCACACCGTTCAACAGCAGAACTCGAGGCTGACATTAATGCCTTCATCAAAGCACACAACGAAAGCCCCACACCCTACAAATGGGTTAAATCTGCCGATCAAATCCTCGCGTCGGTCAAGCGTTTCTGCCAGAAAACAATGAACCGAACTTCAGATTCAGGTGACTAGTCGATAGGCGTAACGCTGACCCAAACGGTCACCGGCGTTCTGAAACGGTCCGTGCGGCATTTTCGACGAGTGGTCCGAAATTCTCACTGAAGCTTTCGGTCGACCATTCTTGCAAGCTGCCAGCCACATGAATTGCGCCGACCGGATTGCCACCTGCATCAAGAATGGCTGCGCCGATCGCAACTTCATTATACAGAAGCTGGCGACACAAGACAGAATGCCCGCGTTCCCGCGTGGCATTCACCTCTTCCATCACCTCTTCCAGAGACCGAATTGTATGGGGCGTGAAAGGCGTCAGGTCGGAACGGCTGACGATATCTGCGATTCTTTCGTCGGGCAGTCGTGAAAGAATGGCGACACCGCCGGCCGTGCAATAGGTTGGCACGGCATGGCCGACGAGCGTTGCGCTGAAGATTTCGTGCTTCGACGGCATGCGCACGGCATAGACAACCCGGACATCGTCGAAAAGCGAAAGATCAACGCGTTCGTGCACGCGGCGTCGCAACTCCAGCATGATCGGGTTGGCGCGTTGCAGCATCGGATTGAGCCGCAACAGATCGTGGGTCATATCGAGAATACGCAGGCCCGGCAAATAGCCGCGATCTGCGGGATCGCGGGCGATAACATCCAGTTTTTGCAACGAATGAATGATGCGTTGCGCCGCGCTGCGGTCGATCCCAGCCGCGGTCGCGACTTGGCTCAGCGACAGTGGCTGTCGCGCCTTCTGAAACGCCATCATGACGGCCACGGTCCGCGCAACAGAGCGCAGAAACAATGGATCCTCATTGTAGGCTTCCCCTTCGTCGGGGTGAAAAGTGGAGATGCCGCCCAAGTCTCGAAACGTGTTCATGGGAAAAATCTTTAGTCGCCGTTCTAGGATTGACAAGAGCCAAAATTGGTTCCTAAGATAAAAATAGATATAGATGTATCGCTGACAGATACACATTCCTGCCCGAGGGGGCAAATCGATGAAATGGGAGTATGCTCGTGTCAAAACGCGTGGCTGTTGCTGGCTTTTTGCATGAAACGAATACCTTTGCCGCGGCTCCAGCCGATAAGGCGGCGTTCGTTCAAGGCGGTGGCTATATTCCGCTGTCACGCGGCGACGCGATTGTCGATCGCGCGCAAGACGTCAATCTGGGTATTGCCGGTGCGCTGCAATTTGCTCGTGAAGCAGGATGGGAAGTTGTGCCGATTCTGTGGGCCGGTGCCATACCGTCTGCCCCTGTTACGCAAGACGCCTATGAAGCCATCGTTTCGGAAATCGTTGCAGGGCTGAAGGACTGCGGTCCGCTCGACGGGATTTTCATCGACCTGCACGGTGCAATGGTTGCTGCGCATGTGGATGATGGCGAAGGTGAATTGCTGGAGCGGGTTCGCGCTGTTCGCCCCGTAGAACCGATTGCCGTCGCGCTCGATCTGCACGGCAATATAACAAAGCGCATGTTCGATCTTACCGATGTGATGGTCGGTTTCCGCACCTATCCGCATGTCGATATGGCTGAAACCGGTTATCGTTCGGCCAGGGCGTTGCAGGCGCTGATGGACGAACCGGATGTCCGGCCGAATGGCTGGCACAAGACCATGCGTCAGGGTGATTATCTCATTCCGATTGCGTGGCAATGCACGGACGAACAACCCGCTAAGGCCCTTTATGCCATGACGGTCGACCTGCCGGAAAATGTGCTGACGGCCTCGCTCTTCATGGGCTTTCCCGCTGCTGATTTTGCTGAATGCGGCCCCTCTGTTTTCGCTTATGGCTGGGATCTCGCTGCGGTCGAGCACTGCGCGGATGCCATTGCTGATGCATTGGCCGCCGCGGAAGGGTCTTTTGCAGGCATTGCCTATCAGCCTGAGGAAGGTGTCGAAAAAGCGATCGAACTTTCCCGCGATGCAACGCGTCCCATCGTGATTGCCGATACGCAGGACAATCCAGGTGCCGGTGGCAGCTCCGACACGACGGGAATGCTCCGGGCACTTGTGGCCTGTGGTGCCGAGCGAGCATCCATCGGCTGCATACACGATCCCCACGCCGCGGCACTCGCTCATCGGGCAGGCGAGGGAGCTGAGATCGAAATATCGCTGGGCGGCAAGTCCGGGATCGCCGGAGACGCGCCATTCACCGCACGGTTTCAGGTTGAGAAACTTTCTGACGGCAAAGCGCATGCCACCGGGCCCTATTACGGCGGTAGCTGGCTGCATATGGGGCCGTCGGCATGTCTGCGGCTTGGCGGAACGCGCATCGTCGTTACGACCAATCTCGCGCAAATGGCGGATCGCGCGCTTTATCGCATGGTCGGTATCGAGCCGGAAAAGGAAGCCATTCTGGTCAATAAAAGCTCCGTGCATTTTCGTGCCGACTTTGCGCCGATTGCCGAGAAGCTTCTAGTCTGCACGGCTCCAGGCGCTATGCCGCTGAGCCCGGCTCAACTGTCATGGAAACATTTGCGCTTGGGCATCCGGCTCGAGCCGCTTGGGAAAGAATTCAAACAATAAGCAGAAAAAACCTTCAGAGGAACCACACAGATGCTGTTTTTTAAATCCCCTACCTCCGGCCCCATTCTCCGCCGGTTGAAGTATGGACTAGCCGCTTCTCTGATCGCACTCGGTGCTGGCAACGCACCAAGCAATGCATGGGCTGAAACGACCCTGACAGCCGTCATGCATTCCGATCTGCGTATCCTCGATCCGATTATCACAACGGCGCATATCACGCGCGATCATGCCTATATGATCTACGATGTGCTGATCGCCGTCGACGAGAATTTCAAGCCACAGCCGCAAATGGCAGACTGGACGATCTCCGACGACCAGAAAGTCTACACTTTCACGCTGCGCGACGGTCTCAAGTTCCATGATGGCGCTTCGGTTACAGCAGCCGATGCTGTGGCGTCGCTGGAACGCTGGGCCAAGCGCGACGCGGGCGGCCAGCTCATCATGGACATTACGGAGTCGCTCGAGGCCACCGACGATAAGACGCTGGTATGGACGCTCAAGGAGCCTTTCGCACCATTCCTCGATACGCTGTCCAAGCAGGCTGCCCTGCCGCCTTTCATCATGCCGGCCCGTATCGCCGCGACCCCTGCCGATACGGCCATCACTGAACATATCGGTTCGGGCCCGTTCAAATTCGTGCCTGCGGAATTCCAGCCGGGCGTCGGTGTCAGCTACGTCAAGAACGAGGATTATGTTCCGCGCAAAGAGCCTGCGAGCTGGATGGCTGGGGGCAAGGTCGTGAATGTGGACAAGGTGCGCTGGGTCACGATGACTGACGCGCAGACTGCGGTCAACGCGCTGACGAGCGGCGAAATCGATTATCTAGAGCAGGTGCCGGTCGATCTGGTTCCGCTGTTCGAGGGAGACGATTCCGTTGTTCTGGAAAAGCGCGATCCGCTTGGCTACCAGACCATGGGCCGTCTGAATTTCAAGCATCCGCCTTTTGACAATCCGGATATTCGGCGCGCGGCCTTCCTTGCCATGTCGCAAGAGCCGGTACTGGCCGCGCTAATGGCGGACCCCGGCTATTACAAGGTTTGCGGTGCGATTTTCGGTTGTGGTACGCCGAATGCTACCGATATTGGCGCCGAAACCATAACTGCGAAGGGCAATATTGAAGAAGCCAAGGCGCTCCTGAAGAAGGCTGGCTATGACGGCAAGCCGGTCGTGATGATGCAGCCAACCGACGTGACCAGCCTGTCACCTCAGCCTGTCGTCGCTGCGCAGCAATTACGCGCAGCCGGTTTTACGGTCGATATGCAGCCGATGGACTGGCAAACGCTGGTCGGCCGCCGCGCTTCCAAGGACGAGCCGTCAAAGGGGGGCTGGAACATCTTCTTCACCAATTGGCAGATTCCAGAAATCGCAACGCCGCTCAATTCGGTGATGCTCAACGGCCGTGGCGATCAGGGCTGGTTCGGCTGGCCGAAGGACGACCAGATCGAAGTTTTGAAGAAGGACTATATCAACGCGCAGTCGCCGGAAGACCGCAAAGCCGTGGTCGAGAAGATACAGGCGCATACGCTTGAGAATGTGCTCTATATTCCGCTTGGCGAGTACAACCCGCCACAGGGACGCCGCGCCAATATCGTCGATATGCTTGGCTCGCCTGTGCCGGTCTTTTGGAACGTGAAAAAGACAGAGGAATAATCCTGCCTCCCCTATCGCGCTTCAGTCTTCGTGGCGCGATAGGTCCCTGTCCAATGCGGAACTGGCTCTTCCCTCCGGTTCTGCCTCACGTGGGACGTGTAGATGGCTGTCTATCTGATAAAACGCATTCTTGCGCTGGTGCCAGTTCTGCTGCTGGTATCGATTTTCGTTTTTCTCCTTCTGCGCCTGACGCCTGGCGACCCGGCGGCGATCCTCGCAGGCGACGCCGCGACAACCGAGCAACTGGATCGCATTCGTGAGGCTATGGGCCTTAACGAGCCGATCCTGACTCAATATTTCACTTGGATGGGCAAGATATTGCAGGGCGATCTCGGCGTGTCGCTAATTTCTGGCGTTCCAGTGCTGGACATGGTTTCGCAGCGCATCGGCCCGACCATTTCGATTGCCGTTCTGACCATCATCATCGCGGTTCTCGTGGCGATCCCAATGGGCGTCGTCGCGGCCTGGCGGCATCGTTCCTGGATCGACTATCTGGTTATGAGCTTTTCGGTTCTCGGCTTTTCCGTACCCGTGTTTCTGGTCGGTTATGTGCTGTTGTTGATCTTCTCGGTCAATCTCGGTTGGCTGCCGGTGCAGGGTTTCAAGCCGATTTCATCAGGCTTCGGCAGTTTCATGGAACGGGCGATCCTTCCTGCCGTGACGTTGGCCTCGATCTATATCGCGCTTATCGCCCGCATGACCCGGGCGGCGATGCTGGATGTGCTGGGTGAAGACTATATCCGTACCGCACGCGCCAAGGGTGTAAGCGACCGCCGTCTGCTGTTCGTGCACGCACTTAAGAATGCGGCCGTGCCGGTCGTCACGATTGTGGGTACGGGTTTTGCCCTGCTGATCTCCGGTGTCGTCGTTACCGAAAGTATCTTTAATATTCCGGGCATCGGTCGCTTGACCGTGGATGCAGTGCTCGCGCGCGACTACCCGGTCATTCAGGCCATGATCCTTCTGACGAGCGCGCTTTACGTTTTCGTCAATCTGCTGATCGATCTTTCCTACACACTGTTTGACCCGAGGATACGTTATTGATGCGCTCTGAATCGACATCGACTGGCATGCACTGGATGCTTCGCCTGTTCTCGTTGCCGCGCGTTGCTCGCATCGGTATCGGGCCACTGGTTGCGGGTGCTCTTCTCGCCGCAATCGTTCTGCTCACCCTCATCTCGCCCTGGATCGCACCGCACGATCCTCTGGCCATGAACCCGCTAATGCGTCTGAAACCGCCTTCGGATGAATATCTGCTCGGTACTGACAATTACGGTCGCGATCTCTTCTCGCGTATGATCCTCGGCGGGCGCATCTCACTCCTGATCGGGCTTTTCGCGGCGGCAGCGTCGATTGCGGCTGGAGTTTTCATCGGTCTTATCGCCGGTTTCTTCCGTACTGCCGATGCGATCATCATGCGCATGATGGATGCCTTGATGGCGATGCCGTCGATCCTGATCGCCATCGCGCTGGTTGCGCTCAACGGGCCGACCATCGGTTCGGTGATTGTGGCGATCACCATTCCTGAAATTCCGCGGGTGGTGCGTCTGGTCCGTTCGGTTATTCTGAGCGCCCGAGAGGAGCCTTATGTCGAAGCGGCATTGGCGCTCGGTTCCAGCACGTCGAAAATCCTGTTCCGCCATCTTTTGCCGAATACGATGGCGCCCCTGATCGTGCAGGGCACCTATATCGTCGCATCGGCGATCCTTACCGAAGCGATCCTTTCATTCCTCGGCGCTGGCATCAGCACCGAAATTCCGACCTGGGGCAACATCATGGCCGAAGGCCGCCAGTTCTTCCGCATCAAGCCGTCGATTGTGCTCTGGCCCGGCCTTTTGCTGACATTGTGCGTGCTGTCGATCAATCTTCTCGGTGATACGGCGCGCGATAGTCTCGATCCACGCCTCAAGAAGCGGGAGGGCTGATATGGAACTGCGCAATCGTGATTTCTCGCAAGAGCCTGTTGTGCTTGAGGTGGAAAACCTCGTTGTCGCCTTACCGGGCGGTACACCAGTCCTGCGTGACGTCAACTTCGATATCCGCAAGGGTGAAACGGTTTGCCTCGTCGGCGAATCCGGCTCGGGCAAATCGGTGACTTCGCTGACGGCGATGGGGCTTTTGCCCAAGTGTGCCCTCAAGGTGGAGAGCGGCGCTATCCGGCTGGACGGCAACGACCTCCTCAAGCTGTCGCCCTCCGATATGAAGAAAATACGCGCCACGCGTATTTCGATGATCTTTCAGGAGCCGATGACGGCGCTCAATCCCGTCATGCGTGTCGGCGAACAGATCACCGAGGTGCTGGACATTCACACTGGACTGTCTGTGGATGCCAAACGTGCCAAAGTCATCAACATCATGGAGCAGGTGCATCTGCCCGATGTCGAGCGCATTTATCAGAGCTATCCGCACCAACTATCCGGTGGGCAGCGCCAGCGCATCATGATCGCCATGGCGCTCATTTTAGAGCCGATGCTGCTGATTGCCGATGAGCCAACCACGGCACTCGATGTGACAACGCAAAAGCAGATTTTGTCGCTGATTGCTGAGTTGCAGGAAAAGCATGGGACTGCCGTGCTGTTCATTACGCATGATATGGGTGTGGTGGCCGAGATCGCGGACCGGGTCTGCGTTATGCGTAGCGGCGAGATCGTAGAGCGTGGCAGAATCCAGCCGATGCTGACGCAGCCGCAGCAGCAATATACGAAAGACCTGCTCGGATCGGTACCAAGCCTCATTCCGCGTGCGGCACGTGAACCGCAGGGCCTCGATCCGGTCATCCAAGTCCGCAATCTTGGCATGACCTATCAGGGTGGCAGCATTTTCAACAGAAAGCCCGCCGTCAAGGCATCGTGCGAGGTGACATTCGACCTCAAGCCGGGTCGCACGCTCGGTATCGTCGGTGAGTCCGGTTCCGGCAAGACGACGGTGGCACGGTCGATCATGCGCCTAATCGAACCCACGGAAGGCGAAATCGTCATCGACGGTTGTGACATCGCCCATCTCGGCAAACGCGACATGAAGCCGTTTCGCAAGAAACTTCAAGTCGTATTTCAGGACCCGTTCCGCTCGCTCAATCCGCGCTGGACCATCGAACAGAGCTTGACCGAGGGTCCGCTGAACTACGGTGTCTCCTATGAGGAGGCCGTGGCCGAAGCCAAGCGGCTTTTGAAGATCGTTTCGTTGCCGGAAGATGCTTTAAAACGTTATCCGCACCAATTCTCTGGCGGCCAGCGCCAGCGCATCGCCATCGCCCGCGCGGTTGCCCTGCGGCCGGATATTCTGGTTGCAGACGAGGCTGTGTCGGCGCTTGATGTGTCGGTGCAGGCGCAAGTTCTCGATCTTCTGGCAGAGCTACAGAAGGACACCGGTATCGCCATTATCTTCATTACGCATGACCTCCGGGTCGCAGCGCAAATCTGCGATGAGGTGCTCGTGATGAAGCGTGGCGAGGTGGTCGAGCAAGGGGAGGCGGCCGTCGTGCTGGGAAGCCCGTCGCACGACTATACACGCGCACTGATTGAAGCGGCTCCCGGTCGCTTCTGGGATTTTGCGGCGGGGCAGCCCGTCGCCTAATTGGGGTCGCAGGGAGCGCCCCCTATTTTCCGAGTGATTTTGAACAGGAATGAAATCATGCCCATCATACCGTTTATTGAGGAAAAAGCCGGCGAGATGCGCGGGGTTTTCGAGGACCTGCATCGTCATCCCGAGATTGGCTTTGAGGAGAAATACGCTTCGGGCGTTGTCGCCAATCTTTTGGAAAAGTGGGGTTTCGATGAAGTTCATACCGGTATTGCCAAGACCGGCGTTGTCGGCATCCTTAAGGGACGCAACGCTAGCAATCGTCGGGTCGGCCTGCGCGCGGATATGGATGCGTTGCCCATTGATGAAATTTCTGGCGTTCCCTATAGCTCGCAAAATCCCGGTCGCATGCATGCTTGCGGTCATGACGGACACACGACAATGCTGCTCGGTGCTGCGCAATATCTCGCGGCAACGCGCAATTTCGAAGGCAGTGCCGTTTTCGTTTTTCAGCCCGCCGAAGAAGGGCTCGGTGGTGCGCGCGGCATGATCGCGGAGGGCCTATTTGAGCGGTTCCCATGCGATGAAATCTACGGCATGCACAATCAGCCTCTGGGTACGCTTGGCAAAGCCGTCATCCGCAAGGGCGCGGCCATGGCTGGCGCCAGCTTCTTCGACATTAAACTGACCGGCAAAGGCAGCCATGCCGCCCAGCCGCATAATTCGCGTGATGTGCTTGTGATCGGTGCCGATCTCGTTGGCCAATTGCAGACCATCGTTTCCCGCAACATCCCGGCTACCGATGCCTGTGTCGTTTCCTGCACGCAGTTCCACACCGGTAGCGCCTACAACATCGTGCCGGAAGTCGCAGCTATCACCGGTACTATCCGCTATTTCGAAAAGCGCGTCTGCGACCTTGCCGAAAGCCGCCTGCGCGAGATTTGTACCGGTGTCGCGGCAGGCTATGGCATTACCGTCGATGTCGATATTCGCAATGTATTCGATGTCTTGCGCAACGACCACGAACTGACGGATGCCTATGTGGCGGCCGCACGCGATGTTCTGGGCGAAGAAAACGTGACCGACGATTGCCCGGCTTTCATGGGCAGCGAGGATTTTGCCGACATGCTCGCCAGCGTGCCCGGCGCCTACATTAATGTGCTGCATGGCGGCAAGGCTGCCCTCCACAATCCTGCCTTTACGCTCGATCCCGCGACGTTACCCATCGGATCGTCGATCTATGCCCGGATCGTGGAAACTCGTCTACCAGTGAATAAGGAATTAGCCGCATGAGTGCGCATGAACTGCCATTTGATCTCGATGATATGATTGTACGCCTGCGCCCATGGATCGAGACGGAAAGCCCGACCTTCGAAGCGGCCGCTGTGAACCGAATGGTGGACGCTGCCGCTTATGATTTTGCTGCCGCCGGTGCGAGCGTAGAATTGATCCCCGGACGGATGGGATTTGGAGGCTCTCTGCGCGCACGCTTCCCGCATGCAGATCAAGGCAAGCCGGGCGTTTTGGTGTCCGGTCATCTCGATACGGTGCATCCGCTCGGCGTTATTGAAATGAATCCATATCGCCGCGAAGGCGGCAAGATTTATGGCCCTGGCATTCAGGATATGAAAGGCGGCAATTTTGTCGCTCTCGAAGCCATGCGCCAAATCGTTCGCTCGGGACTGACGACAAAGTTGCCCGTTACTTTCCTGCTAACCCCTGACGAAGAAGTTGGCACGCCTTCGACGCGCGACCTGATCGAACAGGAAGCACTCAAGAACAAATACGTTCTGGTGCCTGAACCGGCGCGGCGCGATGGCGGCGCGGTGGTAGGTCGCTATGCGATAGCCCGCTATAATCTCGAGACGGTGGGACGACCCAGTCATGCTGGTTGGCTGCTGGCGGAAGGCCGTTCCGCCATCCGCCGAATGGCGGAGAAGGTCATCGATATTGAAGCTCTTACTACGGATGACTGTACCTTCTCCGTGGGGGTTATTCAGGCGGGACAGTGGGTCAATTGCGTTTCCTCGAACTGCAAGGCCGAAGTGCTCAGCATGGCCAAAACCCAGAAGGATCTAGAAGACGGCGTTGTGCGGATCATGGCGCTTGCAGGCATGAAAGACGATGTCGAATTCATCGTGACGCGCGGTGTAACCCGTCCGGTTTGGGAAAATGCGCAGCCGCAGGATATGAAGCTCTTCAACTTCGCTAATGATATCGCTAAGGCGATCGGTTTTACAATGACAGCGCAAAGCTCGGGCGGCGGATCGGATGGTAATTTCACCGGTGCACTTGGCATCCCGACACTCGATTCCATTGGCGTGCGTGGCGAAGGCTTGCACACTTTGGGTGAGCATATCTTCGAAGACAGTCTGATTGAACGGGCGCGCCTCCATGCGGGTCTGTTCCTCGGGCTTGAATAAAGGCTGACGAGTGCTGCCATGTTCGATGCAAAGTTGGATGAGACAAGACTTGATGCCCGACAAGTCGCGGGCCTGAAAGAAGACGTCGTCATCACCGTGGATCGGTGGGGTGTGGCACACATTCGGGCCAACAACCTTCACGATCTTTTCTTTGCACAGGGGTGGAACGCCGCACGCGACCGCCTCTGGCAGATCGATATCGGACGTAAGCGCGGTCTCGGCCTACTGGCACGAGATTTCGGTCCGGGCTATCTCGAGCAAGACAGAGCTGCAAGGCTGCTGCTGTATCGCGGCGACATGGCTTCGGAATGGAAAGCCTATGGGCCGGATTCGGAAGAAATCTGCACTGCATTTGCTTATGGCATCAATGCCTATGTCGATGCTTGCGACGCAGGCTCGATAGCACTGCCGCCGGAATTTGTGCTGCTTGGTCATCGGCCGGATCACTGGAAGCCGGAAGATGTTGTACGCGTACGAACCCATTCGTTGACGCGCAATGCGTCATCCGAACTTCTGCGATCTAAAGTGATGGCAGCGGCCGGGATCGAACTCGGCGCGAAGCTCGATCGGTTGCGCAAGGAGTTGTCGCATGGCGTCGTGCCTCAACCGGTTGATGGGTTCGATCCGGCGATCATGACTGACCGTGTTCTGCGCGATTTCAATCTCGCAGTCAGTCCGGCGACATTCTCCAGAGACAGGCTTGCCGCCACACTTGAGGAAGCCGATCTATGGACCACAGTTGCTCCATCCGGTGAAATTGTCAGAGCGACTTTCGAAGAAGGGTCGAACAACTGGGCCATATCGGCAGAAAAAACCAGTACGGGGCGGCCAATACTGGCTCTCGACCCACATCGCACACATGTTTTACCATCGATCCGCTATGTCGTGCACCTCTCCATGCCAGGACTGGACATTATAGGTGCAGGTGAACCGATGGTACCGGGTATATCCATGGGCCACAACGGCACCGCAGCTTTTGGGTTGACCATTTTTGGCGCGGATCAGGAAGATATTTATGTTTATCGGACAAATGAAAGCGATCCCGATCTTTATGCTTATGACAAGGACTGGGAACCCGTCGAGACGATAAAAGAAACGATTTCCGTGAAGGGTTACCCCTGCCAGACGGTTGCATTGAAGTTTACCCGCCACGGTCCGCTGCTCTATCAGGATTTTGAAAGCAATCGCGCTTTGGCACTGCGCACCGTCTGGATGAATGCGGGTATGGCGCCCTATATGGCCAGTCTCTCCGTGATGCGTGCGACCAGCTATGCGGATTATGCGGATGCACTGGCAGGCTGGGGCTGTCCATCCGTCAATCATATATATGCCGATACCAGCAACACGATTGCGTGGAAGCCATCCGGGGCGACGCCTGTTCGCAACAATTGGGACGGGCTTCTCCCCGTACCGGGCGATGGGCGCTATGAATGGGCCGGATATTTGTCGGCGCGAGGCGGACCCCACGAAATCAATCCTGTGCGCGGTTTCGTAGCGACGGCCAATGCCATGAATGTGCCGGATGATTGGTCATGTTCGAACCCGGCCATCGGCTATGAGTGGGTCGACAGCAGCAGGCACATTACACTTCATCGCGAATTGTCGCGAAAGGA
Source organism: Ochrobactrum vermis (assembly GCF_002975205.1). NCBI lineage: Bacteria > Pseudomonadati > Pseudomonadota > Alphaproteobacteria > Hyphomicrobiales > Brucellaceae > Ochrobactrum > Ochrobactrum vermis. Next base: position 295,882 of record NZ_PCOC01000002.1, read on the forward strand.
GCCCATTTCGCTCACCGATTGCGTACGCCTGCAGTGCTCGACTTTCTCACCGATTGCCGGCCGCGTGCTCGCCTGTTTGTTGGCAATGCCAGCGGTCACTGAATCACCGGTCTGGCGGTTATTACAAGACTGGGATGGCGACCTCACGGCTCGATCTGCCAGTGCTGCCTTTTTCGAGGTGTGGTTCAGCAAACACCTCGGCCCGCTTGCGGCCCGAATGGAGGGCGCGACGCCAGAGATCATTCCGTTGCTCATGCCGTTCGATGCGCCGAGCATCGTGGCGTGGCTGGAAGAGGCGCAAGCCGATATGCAGATGCATGAACGCATCGTCGAAAGCCTCAATGATGGCTGGGCCGAATGCCAAGCCGTGATGGGCGCAGATCCCGAGCGCTGGTCGTGGGGACAAATCCATAAGCTTCATTTACAGCACCCTCTGCAAACGCTGACGGAAGAAAACTGGTCTCTCGCCCCCATCGGTCTCGGCGGTAGCAGTTCAACGCTCAATTATGCCAATTACCGTCTCGCGGATTTTTCCGTTCTGGCCGGGCCGTCTGTCCGCATGGTAATTGACGTCGGTTCCTGGGATAACAGCTTGTTTATGAACAATCCGGGGCAGTCGGGCATTCCCGAAACATCACATTATCAGGATCTTTTTAATGGTTGGCGCGATGGAATCCATTGTCCGCTCGTCTATTCGCAAAAGGCCGTGCAAGCTGCGGCCGTTCACACAATCATGCTGAAAGCATAACCGACGGTTACGGTATTGCCGAGTTGTTTAATGCAAGCTGCACGAAAGTAGCGCGCCAGTGGTTAAGCGGTCATTTCTGCGGCGAATAGCGCCAAAATGCAAAAGCATCAACTCTTGCATGACGATAGGCCCCGACAGTGAGTTTGTGATTGGGAGAACGGAAATGATGCGAAAGCAGTAAGGCGACTTCGCCTCAACGATATCGCTTGCACTCAAGCAACAATTCACAGCCTCGCAGCATAATTGCCTCCGCAGATAAGGCGGACTCCGTCCTGAACAAATTTTTGCGACGAAACCTCAATAGCATGTAATCGGATGATAATTACGCACAGCGTCGGTCCAGTTTCGATAGAGATGGACCGACGCCGATGCGGCTTAGTAATCGGTGATCTTTTTCATGTAGCGGCGGCCATCCAGCATGACCTGCTCACGCTTGGCCGCCAGTTTGTAGGCAAATTTCCATAGTGCATCGAAGAAAATCAGCGGCACGAAATAGCCCCTGAAAGTGTCATCTATGCCAGCAAGATCGAGTTTAGCCGCATCCAGCACCAACATATTGTCCGGCTCGCCGAACCGGTACAGGAAATCCAGGCCGCGCTCGGCTAGTGCGCGCGTTTCATCGAGACCGATCATGACGACGAAACAGGCATTCTTGTCGACGACCTCGAAGGGGCCATGGAAAAACTCATTGGCGTGGATAGCTTGCGAATTGATCCACAGCATCTCCATCAGCACGCAGATGGAGAATGAATAGGCTGCGCCATAAACCGGACCGCTGGCCATGGTGTAGATGACTTTTTCGCGGCCATAACGCTCGGCATATCTGGTAAAGGTTTCATCAAAATGCTGCTGCCCGCGTTCGATGGCCGGTTGCAGCGCCGGCAAGCTTTCCAGCAGCTTTGGCAGCAGGCTGGTCTCGTCGCGCAAATCAATAATGCCGGCCAGCAACATGTAAAGCACACTGTAATTGCTGTCGGCGCCATCGATCGGAATGCCGGTAGTGTAGGACGCCTGGTATTGCAGCACGTGGTCGGCGGAGATGGCGAGCGGCGATTGCGGATCCAGCGTCAGGGAGATGACGTGGGCACCCCGGCTACGGGCATGTTTTGCCGCCCGCACCGTTTCCTTGGTGGTGCCGGTCTGGGAGCACAGAATGACAATGGCGTCGCTGTTGAGGCGACGCGGGTCACGTGTGACGAACTCGTCGCCATTATAGACGTCAGATGTCAGCTGCTCCGAATGGCGATCCAGAAAATACTTGCCCGGATGCATGATTGACAGCGATCCACCGCAGGCAACCAGAAACACATGCGAAAAATCCCGCTGTGCAAGCGCATTCAAGGTTTCGGCAATATCGACAGGGAGTTGTTTGGGCATTCTGTTCCTCTTTTCAGCCTCTTGAAGAGCATGGCTGCGCCGCTCGGCAGCCGTGCCGGTCCGGTGTAACGTCATCCCGGCACCATTCCGGCGATGCGTTGACAGTTCTACTTTAGTGTGCGAACGTTCTCACATCTTGTCAATTGGGAAAATGAGAATGATCAAAATCGCGGCGATGGGCGACAATGTTGTCGATTGTTATATTTCGCGCCGGGAAATGTATCCGGGCGGAAATTGCGTTAATGTCGCCATCCAACTGAGCCGTTTCGGCGCTGAGGCGGCCTATATTGGCGCTGTGGCTGCGGACGCTGCGGGAAGGGTCATTCAGGCCGCGTTGCGCGAAGAGGGTGTGGACACATCGCATCTGCGCATGGAGACCACCGGCAAGACCGCCTATTGTATCATTGGCCATCGCGGCAATAATGATCGCTATTTCATCCGCTTTGATCTCGGGGTGTCGATGTTTGAGCCCAGCGCCGTCGATATCGAGTTCGCGCGCCGGTTTGATGCCGTCCATATCGGTCAGTCGAGCAACCTTGATGGCTGGCTGGACGCCATCGCGCCGCAACGCCTATCCTATGATTTCTCCACCCGCCGCGACGTCGAACATTATCGGCGTATCGGCCAGAAATGCTTTCTGGCTGCCGTTTCCGGTGGCGAGCTGTCACCGGACGAGATCACGACGACCATTGCCTGCCTGCGCGAGAGTGGGGCGCATTGGGTGCTGGTCACCCGTGGCACCGAGGGCGCAGTTCTTGCCGGTGCGCAAGGGGTTTTTTATGCCGAAGCAACGCCGGTTGTGGCGGTTGACACATTAGGTGCCGGCGACAGTTTCATTGCCCGCACCCTTTATGGTCTGCTGAAGGGCGAGGCGCCGGCAATGTTGCTGCAGGCGGCGTCGCGCGTCGCAGCGGCGACATGCGGTGAATATGGCGGCACCGGGCATGCCGCACCGATCGAACTCGGCGAGCCAATAGCCGAGTTGCAGAACTGAGTCTCGGGCGCAGGTCCTGTTACGGTTGAAACCGGTTGGATTAACCGGGATGGCGGGCGAGCGAACTGCGCGGCTGCCATTCGGCATGCAGCACGATGTCCTGCTGCGCCCGGTCAGCGCTATCGAGCCGCTCCAGCACCAGACGGGCCGCAGCTTCGCCAACCTCAAGCAGCGGCTGCCGGATGGCAGACAGTTTAGGGGTAAAGAACGACATCCAGTCCAAATCGTCGAAGCAGACCACGGAGAGTTGTTGCGGAATGGAAATATCGAGTTCGCTGATAGCCAGCATGGCGCCCGCCGACATCAGACCGTCGGTGGTGAACAGCGCCGAAGGCCGGTTTTCCCGTGTCAGCAACGCGATGGCGTGCTGGCGGGCAGTATCGATCGAATAGCTGCCCACCTGGGCGACGAGGCTCGGATCAAAGGCGATGCCGGCTTCCTCATGCGCTTCGATATAGCCGAGCAGACGCTGCCAGCTCGGATAAAGCACCGAAATATCGATTTTCTTGTGCTGGCGATCGTGAAGAAATGCGTTAAGATTCTTGTAGCGGCCATGTTCGAGTTCCGCCAGTACGCAAATGCGACGATGGCCGTCGAGAATCATTTGCGTCACCGCTGCATGGGCGGCCTGACGGCCGTTGACGGTTACCGAATCCGCCTTCAGGCCCTTGACGCGGCGATCGATCTGAACGACTGGACAACCGCTGGCAACGACATCGTGCAGGTGCTGTGCCTTGAGAATGTCACAGGGCGCAATGATTATGCCGTCGACCTGTTTTTCGCGCAGCAGATCCACCGCCTCCAGTTCGCGATCGATCGCTTCATCGCTATTGGTGACGATCAGGCCAAAGCCACGTGCACGCACCACATCGGAAATGCCGCGCAGAATACTGGCGTAAAACGGGCTTTGCATGTCGCCAGCCACAACGCCGATGGTCTTGGTGCGTCCGGTAATAAGGCTGCGCGCCAGAAGGTTGGGACGATAGGCCAGCGTATCGGCGGATTTTTTGACCTTGTTGCGGATTTCTTCGCTGGTATAGCCATAGCCGCCCAGTACACGTCCGGCAGTAGCGGTGCTAACGCCAGCCAGGCGCGCTACATCGGCAATGGTCGTCTTGTCGGCGCGTCGTTCACTCATGTCTGCGCGATCCCTTCCAAAGCAGTCTCAAGCTGCTCACCAACCGTGCCGTTTCATAGGCGAAGATCGTTCTGATCTCAACTTTCAACTTGACGGATGCAATCAATCAATGGCTATATTGTGAGAACGTTCGCATATCATTATCAGCAACGCAAGTAGAAGACGAGCCTCGCAAGGGGATAAAATTCAAGTCATAGGGGAGATAAATGTCCAATAGTCGCAAAGCCGCATCGCGGCGCTTGACGGTAGCGCTGGCAGCGCTGGCTACCGCCGCCAGTGTCACCTCACTACATGCTGCACCAATCAAGGCACTGCAGGACGCCGTACCGGAGAATTACAGGAAAGGCGTGAAGATTGCCGCCTTCAATGACTGGCCACCGGACGAGTTTGTCGAAGACGGCGTATTGAAAGGCTGGAGCATCGACATGGCCAACGCCATGTCAGAACGCATCGGCGTGCCATTTGAATTTACCGCAACCAGTTTCGACGCCATCATTCCGGGCTTGGCCAGCAAGCGCTTTGACGCCGGATTTTCTTCCTTCGGCGTGACGCCGGAACGGCTCGATTCGCTTGATTTCATTCCTCAGCGTAAGGAAGGCACCGCCTACGCGTTCCTGAAGGGCAAGGATTTCGCCATCAAGTCGGAAAAGGATCTGTGTGGCCACAGTGTTGCCGTGATGACCGGTGCTTGGGACTACCAGTATCTCAAGGAAAAGAGCACGGAACTGTGCGAATCCACCGGCCAGAAGCCGATTGACCTGCAGCAATTCACCACCCAGAACGCCGCCGAACTGGCCGTGTCTTCGGGGCGGGTCGAGATGGTCGCGGCCGGATCCGCAAAAATGCATTATATGGCCAAGATTACCGGTCGCTTCAGCGTATCCGAACTGGTTAGCAATCCGGTATTCAACGGCATCGGCGTGCGCAAGGGCGATGCGCTCGGACCAATTTTCCGCGATGCCATCCAGTCCATGATCGATGACGGCTCATACAAGGAGATCATGGCAAAGTGGGGTGTTGATGGCGCCGGTACGCTGGAAAAGGCGGTTTTGCTGACCAAGGACAATCCAGAGCCCAAATAGTTCGACCGGGCGGGACGCTCGCAGCGGCAGCAAGCGTCGTCGCGAAAGCGGGCACGGTCCATCAAGCAAAGTCCGGCCCGAACCACGGGCCGACGCGTGCAGTTTGGAGTAAATTATGGCAAGAACAGCAAAGACGGTCGCGCACCGACCGGACATACACAGTATCAAACCAATATCCGTTCGCCATCCGTCGCGCTGGCTGGCTGGCGCCGTGCTCATTCTGATCGCGCTGAGCTTTGTCAACATGCTTGCGACCAATGTGAACCTTCAATGGAACATTGTCGTCAGATACATGGTCCATCCCGACATTCTCGCCGGCCTGGGGCGAACCCTGCTCCTGACCTTCGCCGCGATGATCTTCGGCTTTGCCATCGGCATCATACTTGCAGTGATGCGTTTGTCGGCTAATCCGGTGCTGCAATGGGCAAGTTGGCTGTGGATCTGGTTCTTTCGGGGCGTTCCGCCCTTGGTCCAGCTGATTTTCTGGTACAATCTCGCGCTGCTTGTTCCCAATCTGACCATCGGCATCCCGTTCGGGCCGACCTTTTGGTCATGGGACATGAACACGCTGATCACGCCGATGAGTGCGGCGCTGCTTGGCCTGTCGTTTACCGAAAGCGCCTATGCCGCCGAAACCATCCGCGCGGGTATCCAAGCCATCAATCCGGGTCAGACCGAGGCCGCAGCGACGCTTGGCATGACGCGATTTCAGATCATGACGCGGATCGTGTTGCCCCAGGCAATCCGCATCATCATTCCTCCGATCGGCAATGACACCATTTCAATGCTGAAATTTACCTCACTGGTCAGCGTTCTGGCCTTGCCGGATCTGCTTTATTCGGCGCAGATGATCTATTCACGCACCTACCAGACCATTCCGCTGCTGATCGTGGCAACGATCTGGTATCTCATCCTGTCGACTGCTCTGACCATCCTCGAACACCATGTCGAGAACCGCCTGAAATCCCGGCAGACCACCCGTTCCGCATCATTCCTGTCCAGACTGCTGCCCTTCAAATTCGCGCTGGGATATCAAAAATGAACGAAACATCCGCGACCGTGCCGCTGCTACAGGTGGAAAGACTGACCAAGTCCTTTGGTGATCACCGGGTTCTCGACGCCATAGACATGACGGTGGAAAAAGGTGAGGTGACCTGCATAGTCGGACCATCCGGCTCTGGCAAAAGCACTTTGCTGCGCTGCCTGAACTATCTCGAAGTGCCGGATTCCGGCGCCGTATTACTGGAAGGCGAGCCGATCGGCATGCGCTGGCAAAGCGAGCGGCTTTATACGATGTCCTTCAATGAACTAGCGTGTCAGCGCCAGAAAATGGGGATGGTGTTCCAGGGCTTCCATCTGTTTCCGCACAAGACCGCGATGGAAAACATCATTGAGGCGCCGATGATCGTGCGTAAGACCAGCCGCAAAGCGGCCGTCGCTGCGGCGATGGAATTGCTGGAAAAGGTCGGCCTCACCGAGCGCGCCGATTATTATCCTGACCAACTCTCCGGTGGGCAACAGCAACGGGTGGCGATTGCCCGTTCGTTGGCGATGCAGCCGCAGCTGATGCTGTTTGATGAACCGACATCGGCGCTTGATCCGGAACTGGTTGGTGAGGTTCTAGCGGTGATGCGCCAACTGGCCGAAGACGGCGTGACAATGATTGTCGTCACCCACGAAATGAACTTCGCCCGTGAAGTCGCTGATCATCTGATTTTCATGGATGGCGGCGTGATCGTTGAATCTGGCCCACCAAAAGAGGTGATAGGCAATCCGAAACATTCGCGTACCAGAAGTTTTCTGGCGCGCGTCGCCTGACAGGAGCGAATAATGAAAATTCTCAATGCGCAGCAAACTGACGCCGCGCTCGATTATCCCGGATTGATCGAAGCCTTGCGCCAAGCGCATGCCGCTGGCAAACGACCGCAAAGCGACACCACCGTGCTGCAGGACCGGCAAAACAGTGACAACCAGTTCGTATCCTTAGTGGCGTGGTTGGAAGCAGAGGCCATTGCCGTCAAGCTTGTCGGCGTTTTCCCTGCTAATGTGCGACTTCCGGTGGCACAGCCCTCGATCCAGGGTACGGTTACCCTGTTCAGTGGCCAGACTGGCGAAGCGCTGATGGTCTGCGACGGTGCTATTGAGACCTTCAAGAAGACTGCGGCGGATTCGGCGCTTGGTGCCAGCCTACTGGCGCGCAAGGACGCCAGTACCTTGCTGGTGGTTGGCGCCGGTGGTCTGGCGCCGCATGTGGTGCAGGCTCATTGCGCCAGCCGGTCGACGATCCGCCAAGTCTTCATCTGGAACCGCAATTTCGACAAGGCGGAAAAACTGGCCGACCGAATTGACATTGCCGGCGTAGACATCACCGCCGTGCAGAATCTCGATGACGCTGTCGTCAAGGCGGACATTATATCCTGCGTCACCATGTCGACTAATCCGCTGGTCAAGGGAAAATTGCTGAAAGAGGGCGCGCATGTTGATTTGATCGGCGCCTACATGCCAGACATGCGAGAAGCCGATGATGATGTGTTTCGCCGGGCCGGACGGGTATTTGTCGATACGCGTCATTGTTGTGATGGCTCGGGCGAGCTCGGCATTCCGCTCGCAACCGGTCTGATCAGCCGCGAGCAGATCGAAGCGGATCTGATCGAACTGTGCCAGGCAAAACATCCTGGCCGCAGCGATGACCGCCAAATCACTGTCTACAAGAATGTCGGCGGCGGGCATCTCGATCTGTTTGCCGTACAATATCTTTATAGCACTCTATAAGCGATGTTGTCAGGTTAAAAGGCATGGGATTGCGCAATAGATGGCTAGCGGATAAATTTTGTGAACGCCGATAGCGGTATTGCTAAGCTGTTTGCGGCTTAGTGTAGGGCTTTTGGGGTAAACGCATACTCCATCCGACATGCCACGCCTTAATGGCTTCCGTTTGCATGGCTTATGTGATCCCGCGCGAAAACCTGTTTCGAACAAAATCCGATGACCTCATGGCTATGAGGTCAGGGCAACTAGTGGATATCGAACGGACGATAAGCTTGAATCTGTTCGATGGCACAATTGTAAGTGACTTCGGCCCAGCCTCGCTCGCACGACACGGCCATAAAGCTCTTCGATCGCGGGTAAGCGGCTCGTAGAGGAGCCACTCGGGAGCGCCACGATCCCGACGGTGTGGACAGGTGCGCCCTGTTCCCGTCAGCTGCGCGGGTGGGCGTACTGCTGGCTCAGACAATTCTTCACCGAAGAGGGGTGCCGAGGTGAGCGTACGGCGATATTCGGCCTGAATAAGAATGTGGTCCTGCTCCTCGTCTGGTAAAGCGTACGCTTTTCCGGCCGTTAGAATCTGAGGGTCTCTGACAGGCAATATGAACATAAAGCGCTTCGCCGTTCATCGGGCGAGTAGGGCTTGTTCTCGACTTTGAATTAGAAACCACAAAACGGCAGCAAATTTGCCCCAGTTACCAAAGCGAAGGCCGAGCGAACTCAACATAACTGACCGGTCTCGGTCTGCGGTCTTCACATTTAAAATATAAAGTTGTATTTCGTCTATTTTGCTGCAAGAAAAAGCATCAACTAGGCGATGGAGAAGAGATGCATGGCCAACATCCCTTTAACTCGCAGTCAGTTTCTTCTGCCCTTCATAGGTATACTTGATGAATTGGGTGCGCCTACGAGCAGGTTTCTGGAGAAGGCCAGGCTGCCATCCTCTCTTGAAACTAAGAATGATCACTATGTTCCGTTATTGCCAGCTATTCGGTTCATTGAAGCCGCCCAAAGCTCTCAAGGCATCACAGATTTCGGTTTTCTCGCCAGCCAACGGTTGCATTTTTCTCATTTGAGAGAAAAAACCAGATCACTGATCGCTCATTCTCCGACGTTACTCATGGCGTTGCGACACGCGTGTAGCGAGGCTTCGAGGGAAGATACGATCCTCAGCATGTGGATCGAACACGATAACGATCATGTAAGGATTTGCAGCAAGCTCGCGATAACAAAAGGGCTTCGGCACCTGGAGCATGCGCAATGGCTTCAGAATATTTTCTCGATCTATATCGTCCGGCAGTTCACCGGCCCCAACTGGATGCCGCCGGCAATGGCTTTCGAAGCCCACTATACGCCGAGTGAAGCGACGCAATCCTTCTGGCCAAATGTACGCTTCGTGTCTGGGCAACACGCGGCATGGATCAGCATACCAGTTTCGCACCTAGGTCTCTCCAGCCACATGCCTGAAGCATTTTATCCGATGTCAGATCAAGAGCACGGGCCTTCGGGCTATGATATCGTCGAACTTCTCAAGCGGATGTTGCCGCCTTATCTTGACGGCGGCGTTCCCACGCTTGCTGAGATCGCGGAAATGGCAGGGGTTAGCACCCGAACATTCCAACGCAAACTCGCTAATGTCGGCTTTGTATATTCAGATATCCTGGACACCGTCAGATTTGAGAGCGCAAGCAGTTTGTTGCGTGATTCCCACTCCAAGATCATCGACATCGCTTTTGCATCGGGCTATTCCGACCCCGCTCATTTCACGCGAGCGTTCCGCCGAATTTGCGGCGTAACGCCACGTCAGTTTCGTGAGCAGTCCGATAAGTTTCCCTCGCCCGGAACATCGCCGGCAGACTAAGCCTGGCACGAAATGGCAAGACTAACGGTCGGCTCCTGCTAGAAACCTTCCCATGGGAATTCGTCCGGCGACCACTTCAGGTCAGCTGGATGCTATCAGCATTTGTACAAAGGGGCGGGTATGCAGAGCATAAAAGGCTTTTCCGGTAAGCTCAAGCGATCCGGTGCCGTGATTATTTCGGCCGCCGGTTTTGTTGCGTTTAATGCTGGCACGGCTTGGTCCCAATCCTCGGCCGATGATCTTTCGCAACAGCTCGCTAATCCTCTCGCCAGTCTGATCAGTGTTCCCTTGCAGAATAATTTTGATTTCAGGGCTGGCGCCAACAAGGACGGTTTTGCCTACGGCCTTAACATCCAGCCGGTCATTCCATTCAGCTTGAACGATGAGTGGAACATCATATCGCGCACGATTATACCAATCGCCTATCGAGATTACATGCCGGGTGGCAGCGTTTCCGGCCTGGGCGATATAAATGCCAGCTTTTTCCTGTCTCCCAAAAAAGCAGGCCCCGGCGGTCTGATATGGGGCGTGGGGCCCGTGTTTCTTTTGCCGAGCGCCACCGGCGATTATCTAGGCAGCGGGAAACTTGGACTTGGTCCGACAGCGGTTGCGCTTATTCAGGAAAAAGCGTGGACCATTGGCGCATTGGGTAATCATATCTGGTCCGTTGCGGGTTCATCAGACAGGCAAGACGTTAGCGCCAGCTATTTGCAGCCATTTGTTTCCTATAATCTTGGCCAAGGCCGATCCGTGTCGCTCAGTGTGGATTCAACCTATGACTGGGAGGCCAAGCAATGGACCGTACCGATTAACCTTGGCGCCACCCAGGTTTTCAAAGTGAACGACCAGGCTATGAGCTTTCAGGTGGGCGGACGTTATTATGCCGACGGCCCCGCCGGTACTCCGGAGTGGGGATTGCGCACGACCCTGACCTTCCTGTTCCCCGAATAGCCAGTCGAACATAGCCTGTCGAACAAAGAATGGCACAAAATGGCAAGATTGATAACTTGCTCATGCTAGAAGCCATCTGAATAGACCGTGTCAGCTGGCCAGGCAATGAACCTGCTGGCCGTGTCGGGCTTGATCTCTGTCGCATTCTGCGGAAGGGACGCCGTGGTTGTTCGTTTGAACGAGGAGGTATTCATGTTCCGTTGGGTTGGGATCAATCTCGCTGTTGCTTCGGTTATGTTGACCGGCGGGGCATATGCCGAGACCACTGGCAGCAAAATGCCGGTCACAGTAGACAGTTTCGTCCGCGCTGAGACCGACCATTACCTTGCAGCCAATGCTAAAGATATCGGCAGTCTTGGCCAGTTTAAGCATTCGCGGGAACCGGTGGCTATCGACAAGCAAACTGTCATCCGTATGAACCGCGATACGCTGTATTCATTTGCCGTGTTCGATCTTGCGGCTGGGCCAGCGACGATCTCACTCCCTGATACGGGCAAGCGTTATATGTCGATGATGGTCGTCGATCAGGATCACTACTTGCCAATTGTCGCTTATGGTACGGAGCCGGTTACGCTGACGCAGGAATCGGTTGGTAGCAGATATGCTTTCGTCGCCGTTCGCACACTTGTTGACCCCAATGATCTAAAGGATCTCGACGAGGTCCATAAGCTTCAGGACGCCATCAAGGTCAGCCAGAAGGATTCAGGCAAACTTGATCTGCCAAATTGGGATGACGAAAGCCTGACCGACATCCGTAATGCGCTGCTCTCATTAGCAAAGCATCAGGTGTCGTATAACGGTTCTTTTGGAGCTCGCGGTCAAGTCGATCCGATCCGGCATTTAATCGGTACCGCCTCTGGATGGGGCGGCATTCCAGAAAAGGATGCTATGTATCCGAGTTTTACGCCTGAAAAAAACGATGGGAAGACTGTCTATACACTGGATGTGCCAAAGAATGTGCCTGTGCAGGCCTTCTGGTCGATCAGCGTTTATAATGCCAAAGGCTTCTTTGAAAAGAATGAGTATAGTGCCTATTCGCTCAATAGTATCACCGCAAAGAAAAATTCTGACGGGTCGGTGACTGCGCAATTTGGTGGTTGTGACGGCGAAATTACAAACTGCCTGCCCGTTGTTGAAGGCTGGAACTATACCGTAAGGCTTTATCGTCCAGATCAATCCGTTGTTAGCGGCGAGTGGAAATTTCCAGAGGCCAAGCCGCGTTTGAACTAAGTCACATCGGCTGAATGCCTGGCGAAGCGGTCTTGTCCCATGGGATGTGGATTTTGGCCGCTCCTCCGCATGTGTTTTTGCAGTGATTAGGTGTCCGTTTACCCGTCCGCTATCTGTGGATAGTATGACTGACGCCCGCCAGTGCACAGCCTGAATCCCATTTTGAGGAGAACTGGAATGTTTTCGAACATTTCTCGAGCGGTCTTAATCAGCTCTGTCGTGTTGTTTGGCCAAGTTGTGGGTTCCGCTCTGGCAGACAATGCCGTTGGCCCGAAGGTAACGGATCCGCATTTTCACCTCACGCCGGGTTATCTGCAACCGAGCGAACTTCCCAACAGTCTTGTTTTGCTCGGTTCGCCCCCAGCTGAGGGAAGTGCGGCACTGGCACGTGATGAGGCCGCAAGAGAGGCTACCATTGCGCTCCGCGGAAAAGCACGTTGGGATCAGGCGCGGACGGATGCTGATTTGCAATTCCCCCAGCCTGCGAAGAATTTCTCCTGCGCCATGGGCGTGGATATCAGTGAAGAGAGGACCCCGCATCTTTATAATTTGATGCAGAGAGTTCTTACCGATGCAGGGCTTTCTACCTATGGCATCAAGAACAAGTATAACAGAACCCGCCCTTTCGTCGTGCACAACGAAGGCACATGTCAGCCAGATGAAGAAGCTGTGTTGCGTCAGGATGGCTCCTATCCATCGGGACACACAGCTGCAGGATGGGCATGGGCGCTCACATTGGCAGAAGTCAATCCAAAGCACGCCGATGATTTGTTCAAGCGCGGATTGTCGTTTGGACAAAGCCGGGTGATCTGTAACGCGCATTGGCAAAGCGATGTCGATGCGGGACGCATTATGGGGGCAGCGACAGTTGCTAAACTGCACAGCAATCCCGAATTCGTTGATGATATTCAGGCAGCGCGCAAAGAGTTGGAAGCAGCGAGCAGGCCGTCAGTCGATTGCGCTGTTGAGGAGCAGGCGCTCTCAGAACAAATGCAATGACAACCTCTTCCCTCAACTGATTACCGAAGCGGAATTTCGGGGGGACAATGCACCACTATAGATTTTCCGCGATCGCGCTGACTGCTTTGATTGGCAGTCAGCAGTATGGCCGTCGCTGGTAAAATTCCGTTGGCATCTACTATCCCAGAACCTGTAAGGCAAGAAGTCAAATCGGATTGATGGCGCTTTAGTGCAAGTCCTTATTTCTGGGCGGCCGGTATCAGTGGAACCGCGGGCCGATTTGGGTTGCCACCCGCAAAATTGAAATCTGATCTCGGGAACCTCTTCAAAGAACTCGACTTCTCATTCATGGGTGTCATTGAAGGGTATTATGATCGCTATAGTCTTTTAAGCGATATCATTTATACAAAGATATCGACAGGTGGTCAGCCCCTTACAGAGTATTGAGCAATAGCGTCGATATTAAATCAGAGACGTTTTCCGGCTTTGTCGGCGGAGGTTACAGTCTTCTTGAAGAAGGGAGAAGCCGCCTTGATGAGGTGGCAGGTGCGCGCGTCTGGTACGCGAGTACAGAAATCTCTTTTGATTGTGGATTATTCGATGGGCACAGCGGGCGCGACAGCGCTGCATGGGTTGATGCTGTTGCCGAAATACGCGGCAAGTATTTCATCACGAATGCCCTTTACTTCTGTGGCTGGGGCATCGTGTGGGCAGGACACGCAAAAATCGATCGGGATATAGCCGGAACGCTCGGGTATCTGTTCAGGGATAATCTATCTTCTGTTGCTGGCTATAGCTCGCCGCTTAGTCTTAAGCGCAGAGCTCACCGCGTCAACCTAATGGCGAAGCAATCCGTCCGTCCCCTGAATAGCTTGCGCAGCCATTTGCTGTCCACTACAGCGACTTTGATTTCTGACGCGGCTATACATCGACTGATTGAGGATACAGACCCGTATTGACAGTGACGTCGCCTTTGTGCCTGTCGATTTCTGTAGCAGACATTAGCTCCAGATGCTTTGCCGACGTATATTTACCGTTACGTACTTCGAAATCGTGTGGATTCTGTCACTATCCAATGTTCCAACTTCAAAAGTAGTGAGGCCTTGCCATGGGCAACCAAGAGCGGCGGGCAGCGATAGCATCGGTTGATGCTAAAAAAGGCATCATAAAACTGATGCTGAGGATCCCTTTGGTACGGAAGGAGTTAAAGAATACCCAAAATGAAGCGCTGTTAGCATTGGCCGAAGCCTATCAGGATGCCAGCAGCACTCTGGAACAAATTGCAATATCGGGGCAATATAAAGAAGATATACTCGACGAGTATAAGCTGATTTGCACGGAAATTGAGATGGAAGTCCTTTCCTATTGCAAAAAGCATCGCGCTGATCGTTGACCGATTTTTATCGCTCTACAGGATACTCAGTTTGCGCGAGATGGATTCAATTTAAACTTTACGGAATTTATCCCCGTATGAGTGGCATTCGGGATGTAATTAACCGTTACGTACTTCTCTCAGCGGCGGCGATGCCTCAACCTGACCAAGGTCTAGAATTCTGTTTGCTGCGATGCGGAAAATGCATCGTTGCAATGAGATCGGACGATGATTGCGCTTAGGTTTTCGGGGAGAGTGACGATGCGAATGAAGATTTATCTATCGAGTTTGTCGATACTGGGGTAATCCCCCCGCCAAATAACGGACTTCAAAAGTAGAATTTTCTCGGGCTATATGATCGAGGAGATTTTGATGAAGACGAGCAGATTCATCGAACCGCAAATCCTTGCCATCCTTCGCCAGGCGGAAGGCGGCGTTCCTGTACCCGAGTTATGCCGGGAACATGGAATGAGCACTGCGTCATTCTACAAATGGCGATCCAAGTACGGTGGCATGGATGCCTCGATGATCAGCCAGATGAAGGCTCTGGAGGACGAGAACCGTCGCCTGAAGAAGATGTATGCGGAGATGAGCATGCAGGCGGAACTGCTCAAAGAGGCTCTTGGAAAAAAGTGACGCGGCCATCTCAACGCCGGGAGATGGCCGGGAAAGCAGTGGCGTTGCGAGGGGTGAGCGTTGCGCTTGCCTGCCGCACCTTCGAGGTCAGTGAGACATGTTATCGTTACAGCGCCAGGCTGAACGACGAGAACGAGCAGATTGCCGATCTCCTGATCGGACTGACGCGGGCAAAGAAGACCTGGGGCTTCGGTCTGTGTTTCCTTTATCTGCGCAATGTCCGGGGGCATCACTGGAACCATAAACGCGTTTACCGCATCTATCGTGAGCTTGAATTGAACCTCAGGATCAAGCCGCGCAAGCGGTTGAAGCGGGACAAGCCCGATGCTCTGACCGTGCCAGATGCGCCGAACATGGTCTGGTCCATGGATTTCATGGCCGACCGGCTGGAGGATGGAAGGCAATTCCGACTGCTGAACGTCCTGGATGACTTCAACCGCGAAGGTTTGGGCATTGAGGTAGACTTCTCGCTGCCTGCTGAACACGTCATCCGCAGCCTCAACCAGATCATCGAATGGCGCGGCAAACCATTCGCAATTCGTGTTGATAATGGGCCGGAATACGTCAGTGGCAAACTGATGGAGTGGGCTGCCAACCAAGGCATCGCCTTGAGCCATATCCAACCCGGCAAACCACAACAGAATGCGTATGTCGAGCGCTACAATCGCACCGTTCGGAATGAGTGGCTCGACCAATACATCATCGAAAGCATTGAGGAGGCGCAGGAATTTGCCACGCAGTGGCTATGGACCTACAACAACGAACGTCCCAATATGGGCATCGGCGGCGTAACGCCCGCACAGAAACTGAAAATGGCCGCGTGAATTCTACTGACGAGCCCCGTTAAAAACGGGGGGATTACCCTGGCACTGATCGCCGCAGGGTCGTTGCCCGCAACAACGTTCGCGCAGGATGATGCCCGCCGCGATGCGACGGAAACCACGAAACAAACGAACGCGAAACTTCTGGATCAGCTTCCTTTTGACGACACGATCGATTTTGATGACGCCAAGAAGGGATTGATTGCTCCACTCCCTTCGGAAATGATCAAGGGTGAAAAGGGCAACCTCATCTGGAACCCGGAACAGTATGGGTTCATCAAACCGGATGCAAAAGCACCGGACACAGTCAATCCGAGCTTGTGGCGACAGTCGCAGCTGATCAATATCAGTGGCCTGTTTGAGGTGACAGACGGCATTTATCAGGTCCGCAACCAGGATCTGTCAAACATGACCATCATCGAAGGCGAGGAAGGCATCATGATTGTCGACCCTCTTGTCTCGGCAGAGACTGCGAAGGTCGCTCTCGATCTTTATTACAAGAACCGTGAGAAAAAGCCGAAAAAGGCCGTGATCTATGCCCATAGTCACGTCGATCACTATGGCGGCGTGCGTGGTGTTATCGATGAAAAGGATGTTGCAGACGGCAAGGTAAAGATTTACGCGCCTGAAGGTTTCCTGGAAGCTGCGATTGCAGAGAACGTCATGGCGGGTACGGCCATGAGCCGTCGCGCCAGCTATATGTATGGAAATCTTCTGCAACCCGATGAAAAGGGTCAGGTTGGAGCCGGGCTTGGTACCACAACGTCCGCAGGTACCGTCACATTGATCCCGCCGACCGACATCATCACGAAGACTGGCCAGAAGGAGACAATCGACGGGCTGACCTATGAGTTCATGATGGCTCCGGGTTCAGAAGCTCCGTCGGAAATGCTCTGGTATATTGAAGAAAAGAAGGCGATTTCTGCGGCTGAGGATGCGACACACACGCTGCATAATACCTATTCCCTGCGTGGTGCGAAAATACGTGAACCTCTGCCATGGTCAAAATACCTGAACCAGGCTCTGGTCATGTGGGGGACAAGGCAGAAGTGCTGTTTGCCCAACATCACTGGCCTACTTGGGGCAATGACAAGATCGTAAACCTATTGAAGAAACAACGAGATCTCTACCGCTTTATTAATGACGAAACACTAAGAGCGGTCAATCATGGCATGACGATGAGAGAAATTGCCGACTCTTTCAAGCTTCCGAAGAGCCTCGACACATTCTGGGCCAATCGAGGCTACTACGGCTCCATTTATCACGATGTCGCGGCGACCTATGTTCTCTATCTTGGCTGGTTCACAGGAAACCCAGCCACACTGCATGAACTGCCACCCGTTGAGGCAAGCAAAAAGTATGTTGAGTTCATGGGTGGTGCAGATGAAGTTTTGAAGAAGGCAAAAAAATCCTTCGATAAGGGTGAATATCGTTGGACTGCTCAGGTGGTTAACCACGTCGTATTTGCTGATCCTGATAATCAGGATGCAAAGAACCTCGAAGCCGACGCGCTGGAGCAGCTAGGTTATCAGGCTGAATCCGGGCCGTGGCGTAACTTCTATCTCACAGGTGCACAGGAATTGCGCAAAGGTGTAGCCGAGCTTCCGACCCCAAACACCGCAAGCCCCGATACGGTTCGCGCCATGTCGCTTGATCTGTTCTTCGACTATCTTGGCGTGCGGCTTAACGGAGATAAGGCAGGCGATGCCCACCTGACACTCAACTTCGACTTTGGAGACGATGGCAAGTATCTGGTTGAACTTGAAAATGGCGTTCTAAACAACACGAAGGGAGCCCAGTCTAATAAGGCTGACGCCACTTTGAAACTGTCGCGCAGTGCGCTGGATAAGGTTGTTCTTGGCGAAGAAACCCTCGACAAGGCAGTCGAAGGTGGCTCGATTCAGATCACGGGCGATAAAGAAAAGCTCACTCAGCTGGTTTCTATGCTGGATTCATTCGACTTCTGGTTCAACATCGTGACACCATAAAGCAAGCAACGATTGGTCGCGCCGCAGGATAAAGGCGCGGCCAATCAAGGTCAAAGCAGTGCCGTGCGGTTCATGCCGTTAGGAGGGGAAATTGAAAAAAGCAATTTGCTGCGCAATCTGGCTACTACAGGGGCCATTGACTGTTTCTGCTCAGGAAGGGGATGGAGGGGCGGCTCAAGCGAACAATCCTCTCGCAAATTCGACTGCAATCAATATACAAAACCAGTATATCGGCGAACTCACCGGGGTCGGGAAAAGTGCCAATCAATTCTATCTGCGCGCAGCACAACCGTTCGATTTCTTAGGCGGACGCTGGATTGCAAGAGCGACGCTACCAGTTAACACTTTCCCCACCGGTTCGAATCTCGATAACGAAACGGGATTGGGTGATTTCAATATATTTGCCGCTTATCTGTTCGATGTTGGTAATCCCGGTATCAGTTTTGGCTTTGGCCCTCAGCTGACAGTGCCTTCGGCGACACAAAGTGGCCTTGGCAGCGATAAGTGGTCGGCAGGGTTTGCTAACGTATTGTTCAACGCCACCAACCCCAAATTTCAATGGGGCTATCTGCTTACATGGCAGGCAAGCTTTGCTGGTGATGACGACCGTGACGACGTCAATGTAGGGGCTTTCCAGCCGTTTCTCTTCTATCAGCTCCAGAAGGGCTGGTATCTGCGGTCGTCTGCCATCTGGTCTTATAATTTCGAGAATGATGCATACACGCTACCCTTGGGCCTCGGTCTAGGAAAGGTGATTAAAACTGAGAAAGCTGTGGTCAATATGTTTGTGGAGCCTCAGTATAGCGTTGCAAAGAGAGGAGATGGACAATCCAAGTGGGGATTGTTTACCGGTGTGATTTTTCAATTCTAGAGCGTTTCCGACTTAAGATTGATGATAGCTGCAAGCAGCAAACTGCTAGGGCACCTGGCGGCTTCAAATAGCGTTACGGATTTGCTCATTGCATTCCAGAGGGCAGCGTTCGTTCATCTTTTATGCGAGAAAATGTCTGATGTTTCGAAAATGTCATTTGCGATCAGATTGATAAAAACGAAAGCAATGTCGCGTGACGATCTATGCTTTGACAGATGTGGGAGCGAGCCTTGACAGGTAATCGCTGTTTGATAACGGGGTTCAAGGTGTTGTTGTCAGGTGTCGCGCTTCTGGAACTGGCGGCAATGCCGGTGCATGCCTTTGATTGGCGAACCAGTTTCTTTGACCCGGAAGACGGATATTTCGATGTGTCGGGTCTCAGAGCTGGCTCGGGAAATTTGAACAGGGGGGATAAGTGGAATTTCTGCCTGACTTCGGCTTAGATGCCGTGAACAGGAGATACCATGACGAGACGACCGCGCCGGAACCATAGCCCGGCTTTCAAGGCAAAAGTGGCGCTCGCCGCCATTCGAGGCGAGCAGACGCTGGTGGAACTGTCCCAACAGTTTGACGTGCACGCCAACCAGATCAAGCAATGGAAAGACCAGCTCCTTGAGGGGGCGACAGGCGTTTTCGGCGATGAAGCGAAGGCGGAACCGACGGGTCCAACCGTCGATGTCAAAACGCTGCACGCCAAGATCGGGGAGCTGACGCTGGAGAATGATTTTTTAGCCGGAGCGCTCGGCAAGGCGGGATTGCTGAGCGGAAAGAAATGATCGACCGCGAGCACAAGCTGTCCGTCGTGCGTCAGGCGAAGCTTCTCGGCTTCAGCCGTGGCAGTGTCTATTATTCGCCGCGTCCGGTGTCTGACGGCGATCTGGCTCTGATGCGCCGGATCGACGAGTTGCATCTCGAATACCCGTTTGCCGGAAGCCGGATGTTGCAAGGGCTCTTGAGGGGAGAAGGGTTACAAACCGGTCGACTGCACGTCGCCACGCTGATGAAGAAGATGGGCATCGAGGCGATCTACCGTCGCCCGAACACGTCGAAACCGGCACCTGGGCACAAAATCTATCCCTACCTCCTGCGCAAGCTGGCGGTTACCAGACCCAATCAGGTTTGGGCGATGGACCTGACCTATGTTCCGATGGCTCGCGGATTTGTCTATCTCTGCGCCGTTGTGGACTGGTTCAGCCGGAAGGTTCTGTCGTGGCGACTGTCGATCACGATGGAGGCAGCCTTCTGCATCGAAGCAGTCGAGGAAGCGCTGGCCCGTTATGGCAGACCCGACATATTCAATACCGATCAGGGCTCGCAGTTCACCTCGATGGACTTCACGACGGTGCTGAAGAAGGCGGAAATCGCCATCTCGATGGATGGCAAGGGTGCGTGGCGGGACAACGTCTTCGTCGAGCGGCTCTGGCGTTCGATCAAATACGAGGAAGTCTACCTCCACGCCTATAAAACAGTGTCCGAGGCCCGCGCTGGCATCGGCCGCTATCTGACCTTTTACAATAGCCGACGCCCACATTCATCCCTTGACCGGCAGACACCGGATCAGGCCTACTTCAACGCGCTGGCACCAATGATGGTGGCGGCATAATCGAGGCGGAAATCCACTTAGCGAAACGCCCGAAACTGTTCAGACAAACCGAGCCACCTCTGGTGGTGCATATACCGGGAACGGATCCTGGGGAGGTGGGTTGTTGAAACAGGGAGGATTGGCAGACGACCGCTTCCTCTATCGTTTTGGCTTGGGTATTGCTGACGTGACGCTGCCAGTTTTCCCCTTCGGAGGCAGCAGCGAGGTTGATTATGGCAATGCAATGAAATTCGGCTTTGGGAATATCCGCTACAAGGTCCCCAATACGTCATTTTCCATTGGACCGCAGTTTATCTACCGGACGTCGGATATCTCGCTTGATGCGCAGGGGCCTTTGGCTGACCAGGTAAACAGGATCATCGGAAGATTTGAAGGGGAGCACCAGTATGTCGCTCTGGGGTTGTCGATGAACTACGACACGCGCGACAACAAGATCACTCCGACGGATGGTATAAACGCCATTCTGAAGTTCGATGTCTACTCCGGTGCGTTGGGAAGCGACAGGGATTTCACCGAGGGAACGCTCAATGTGCACGCCTTCCACAAGCTAAACGACGCATGGTCAATCGGCACGAAACTGAGTGTTGACACTGTGTCTGCAGAGGCGCCGTTCTTTATGGCACCAGCCGTTGATCTTCGCGGCATTGAATCTGGCCGCTATCAAGGTGATACGGCCTTGAGTATCGAGACCGAACTTCGCCATCAGTTCACACCTCGTTGGGCGGGGGTGCTGTTTGGCGGCTATGGTGAGACCTTTGTCAACCATTCTCGACTTTACGAGCCTCAGGACAATATCTGGACTTATGGAGCGGGTATCAGATACAAGATCGCTCGCAAATTTGGTATCGATGCCGGACTGGATGTCGCACGCGGGCCGGAAAGCACCATCTTCTATATCCAGTTCGGACATGCGTGGGGACGAACTATGGACTGAGCGGGTTAGTTTGATGTCTTGCTCATATGGTTATCTGTTATCATCCGACATCCGACGTCGCCTGATCGTTTGCCTTGGCAACTCTCCAAAAAGTTCGCGATACCAGCCAGTGGACTTTCTTCGGAAAAGTGGAGAGGCATTTTGCATTTAGGCGGTCATTCGCTCGAACTGAGCGGGGCTCAATTAGTCGAGAGAAGAATTACGGCGGACTGGATTGTAGAAGCTGCGTTCAGCCAGGCCTTGAGGGCATGGCAATTTGGGCAGGTCGGGGTGGTGTAGATAGCCGCCCAGGCGTCGTTGTTCGTGATCATGTTCTTTCCTTGCATGGAAGCGGTATGCGCGGACTTGCACCAGCGAATCCCGTGCTGCGCTCGTCATTCGGCTGCGACCGAAGCGCGACCTCGGCCGGAGGAACGTCGGTTCCGGCTGCGATATACGCCTTTAAAGCCTTGAGGCGCAGCGCGCTGCCGAGCGTGAAGACGCTGGAGAGCGCCATCACTTCCAGCGGTCGGGCTGTCTTCCTCATTGTGACAGGCGTGCGACTGCGCCGGAGCGAGGCTGGATCGACAGATCCTCATCCTTCGGATCAGTTTCGAGGCATTGCAGGATTGGGCAATGAGGGCGGTGGTCGCCGTTGCAGGCTTTGACCAGCACAGTGAGCGAATGAGCCATGCCCTGAAGACCTTGGATCTTCATTTCCAGTCCGTCGATGTGGCCTTGGGCCAGACGTTTGACCTCCGCACTTTGTCGCGTGTCGTCGCGCCATAGACCGAGAAGATCGCTGATCTCGGCGACGGAAAAACCGAGATCGCGCGCGCGGCGGATGAAGCGCAACATATGGACATCCGTGTCCGAATAGTCGCGGTAGCCTGAGGACGTTCGATCGGCAGCCGGGATGAGGCCAGTCTGCTCGTAGTAACGGATCATCTTGGTCGAAACGCCTGATGCTTTCGAGGCTTGTCCGATATTCATGCATTCTCTCCTGTAAGTAACGACGGCCGACCCATACTATAGGGTAGGCTGTCCTGTTTCATCAGCTTGGGACCTTGAAGGTCTTGAGCCGCAGCGCGTTGCCGAGCACGAAGACGCTCGACAGGGCCATGGCGCCGGCGGCGAAGACCGGCGACAGCAGGACGCCGTAAGCCGGATAGAGCAGACCCGCGGCAACCGGGATCAGAGCCGTGTTGTAGGCGAAAGCCCAAAACAGATTCTGCCGGATGTTGCCGATCGTCGCCTTGGACAGTGCGATCGCGTTCGGCACGCCTTGCAGGCTGCCCGACATCAGGACGACGTCGGCCGCCTCGATGGCAATGTCCGTGCCTGTGCCGATGGCAAGACCCACATCCGCTGCGGCCAGTGCCGGAGCGTCGTTGATGCCGTCGCCGACGAAGGCGACCTTGCCGTGCTCGGCCTTGAGGCGGCGAACAGCATCGACCTTGCCGTCCGGCAGCACTTCCGCCACCACCTCGTCGATCCCCAGCCGCGCCGCGATGGCCTTGGCCGTGCGCTTGTTGTCGCCGGTGATCATCGCGACTTTGAGGCCGAGATCGTGCAGCGCCTTGATCGCAGCAGGTGTCGTCTCCTTGATCGGGTCGGCCACGGCGATGATCGCCGCAAGCCTGCCGTCGATCGCAGCATAGAGGGGCGACTTGCCCTCGTTGCCGAGACGTTCGGCGACCTTGGAGGAGGCTGTTACGTCATGACCAAGCTCTACCATGTAGCGGTCTGCGCCGATCTCGACACGCTTGCCGTCGACCATGGCCTTGACACCGAAGCCGGTCACCGAGTTGAAGTCCGATACGGCGGGCAAGGGGATGTTCTCCTCTGCCACAGCGTCCACAATCGCACGGGCGATCGGATGTTCCGACTTAGCCTCGACAGCCGCGACAAGGCTGAGCACGTTTGCCCGTTCAAATCCGGCGGCCAGTTCCAGGTCGGTCAGGGCCGGTTTGCCTTCGGTCAGCGTGCCCGTCTTGTCGACCGCGACGACTTTGGCGTCCTTGAGCAGTTGCAATGCTTCACCCTTGCGGAAGAGCACCCCCAGTTCGGCCCCGCGACCGGTGCCTACCATGATCGAAGTCGGTGTCGCCAGACCCATGGCGCACGGGCAGGCGATGATCAGGACGGCCACGGCATTGACCAGCGCGAAGGTCAGCGCAGGCGATGGTCCGAAATAGTACCAGGCGGCGAAGGTGAGGGCGGCCACGGCGAAGACCGCCGGTACGAACCACATCGTCACCTTGTCCACGATTGCCTGGATCGGCAGCTTGGAACCCTGCGCTTCCTCGACCATGCGGATGATCTGCGACAGCACCGTATTCCCACCGACTGCCGTCGCACGGATTGCGAAGGCGCCCTTCTGGTTCACCGTTCCGGCTACGACCTCGCTGCCGCTCGTCTTGGAAACCGGGATCGGTTCGCCGGTGATCATCGATTCGTCGACATAGCTTTCGCCCTCGACGACTTCGCCATCCACCGGGATGCGCTTGCCGGGACGAACTTCGACGATGTCGCCCGACAGCACGGAGTCGATCGGCAGCTCGACCGTCTTGCCGTCCCTGCGAACGCGCGCCATCTTGGCCTGAAGGCCGACCAGGCGCTTGATCGCCTCGGACGTGCGTCCCTTGGCGCGGGCCTCGAGCAGCCGGCCAAGCAGGATCAGCGTTACGATGACCGCAGCCGCCTCAAAATAGATGTTCACTGTTCCGGCAGGCAGGAAACCGGGTGCGAACGTCGCCACCAGCGAATAGCCGTAAGCGGCGAGCGAACCGACGGCGACGAGCGAGTTCATGTCGGGAGCCAGGCGCCACAGGGCGGGCAGCCCCTTGTCGTAGAAGCGGATGCCCGACACGAACAGCACCAGCGTCGTCAGCACGAACTGGAGGTACCAACTGTTGTGCATGCCGATGGTGGCGGCAATCAGATCATGCGCACCCGGAATGATATGCGACCCCATCTCCAGAATGAAGACCGGCGCCGTCAGCACCGCCGCGATAGTGAAGTCGCGGGTCAGTTCGCGGCGTTCGGCTTCCTTCTTCTCGGCGCGACCATCCGTCTCGGCCTGGCTGACCCCGGTTGCTGCCGCGATCACCCTGGCGTCATAGCCCGCGTTTTCGATTGCCGCTACAACGGCGGCCGCATCGGCAGTGCCCTGGACAGTGGCCTTCTCAGTCGCGAGGTTGACGACGGCGTTGGTGACGCCGGGTACGGCCTTGAGGGCCTTTTCGACCCGTCCGACGCAGGAGGCGCAGGTCATGCCTTCGATCGCGACCTCAAGCGAGGCTGACGCCGGCGTGGAGAAGCTTGCCGAAACCGTATAGCCGACATCCTCCACGGCCTTGATAAGTGTCGCACGATTGACCGGAGCGTTGGTGGTGATGCTTGCATTTTCGGTCGCCAGATTGACGACCGCGCCGGCAACGCCGGGCACAGCTTTGAGGGCTCTTTCAACACGGCCGACGCAGGACGCGCAGGTCATACCCTCGATGGGCAGGGAAATTGCTGCGTTCATCATCTCCGCAGCTCGAACAGGGGCATTCATCGCCGCTTCCTTTCTCGTTCCGAAATTCAGGTTCGGACGAAAAATGCGGCTTCCAACGATGAGAAGGTCAATAGCGAAGTTTTCTTTTTCTTGACCCTTGACCTTACCATCGTTGGAAACCCCACCTTCAGTGTCGTGAGACCCAAACCAAGGAGAATTCTCATGGAACTCAAAATCGAAGGCATGACCTGCGGTGGCTGCGCCAAGTCCGTCACTATGGCGATACAATCGGTGGATCCCGATGCCAAGGTCGAGACAAATCCGGCAGTGCGTGCGGTCAAGATCGAAACGACCGCAACGCTGGTCGCCATCTTGCAGGTTCTCGACGAAGCCGGCTACCCGGCGGCTTCGGCCTGACCGGGGGCGAGATCATGAACAAGCTCACTCCGATCTTTATAGCGGGTGCGCTCGCCATCAGCGCGGGTCTGGCCGTCGCACAAAGCCAGATGAACAAGGACAACACTATGCAAGGTCACAAGATGTCGGGTCACTCCATGCCCGCCTCAGACAACCCCTCCACGAAGGCTTACGTTGAAGCCAACGATCGGATGCACAAGGACATGGCGGTCGAATTTACGGGCGAGGCCGATATCGACTTCATGCGCGGCATGATCCCCCACCATCAGGGAGCGATCGACATGGCGAACGTCGTGATCGAGTACGGTAAGGACCCGGAAGTCCGCAAGCTTGCTGAAGAGGTGATCAAGGCTCAGGAGACCGAGATCGCCATGATGAAGAAGTGGCTCGCCGCCCGCGGCAAATAGCAACCGGAGGGCGGCTCCCAGAAGCCGCCTTTGCAAACAAAAAGAAATCAAGACATCGACGAGCGGCTTGGCCGTTGACTGTCAAACGACCGAGAGGAAGAAGATCCATGCATCGGCGGACTTTTCTGGCGAGCCTTACGGGCCTCGTCGTTGCCGGGCCTGCGGCAGCCCAGATGGAGCACGATATGGGCGGCATGAGCGGCCACGGCAATCACAGCATGCCCACGGCGGGCACCAACCCCGTTTTGCCGGAAGGGCAGTTGCTCAGGGAGTTGCCACGCCTGTCCAGCCAGTCGGCCGTGCCCGGCGTATTCAAAGCAAAGCTGGCAGCGGAACCGGGTGTGGTGCGGTTCGTCGAAGGGCTCGATACGCCTGTGCTTCTATATAACGGCACCAATCCCGTGATCGAGGCAAGTGAGGGCGACAAGGTTGAGATCAGCTTCAAGAACGGGATTCCAGGCGAACCCACGACGATCCATTGGCATGGCATGCCAGTGCCGGCCGACCAAGATGGCAATCCGAGCGACCCCGTAGCCTCGGGTGGCGAGCGCAACTATGCGTTCGAACTGCCGGAAGGCAGTGCGGCATCTTACTGGTTTCATCCCCATCCCCATGGTTTGACCGCCGAGCAGGTCTATCGCGGGCTAGCCGGTATCTTTCTGGTCAAACCGAAAGACGATCCCATCCCGCCGGAATATGGCGACACTATCCTCATGCTCACTGATCTCAGGATCGGCGCCGACGGGACGATGCCGGAAAGCACGATGACCGATCTTATGAATGGCCGCGTCGGCGATCATGTGCTCGTCAATGGACAGAAGAACCCGGCGATGGCCGCCGCTCTTGGCGAAAAACGCCGCATACGTCTCGTCAACGCGACGAATGCGCGGTTCCTGCGGCTCAAATTCGAGAATGCCAGCATGACCGTTGTCGGAACGGACGGTGGCCTGATCGAAGCGCCTGTCGCCGTCGACGAGTTGCTGTTCACGCCGGCCGAACGCGTTGAACTGATTGTTTCCTTCGACAAGCCGGGAGCGGCCAAGCTCGTTACGCTCGAATATGAGCGCGGTTGGATGGGACCAGGCAAGCCGAACGAGGCCGGCATGATCCTGCTGACGGCAAACGTCTCAGAAAAGGCGCTGGCTGCGATGCCGCCCTTGCCGGCAAAGCTACGCTCCATCGAATCTCTTGGGAATCCGGTTGTCACGCGCCGGTTTGTGCTGACGGAAACGATGGGCGGAATGGACCATGGCAGCATATCGATGCAGGGCATGGATCATGGCAATATGACGATGAACGGCATGGATCACTCCAACATGTCCATGTCTTCCGGCAGCATGGAGATCAAGTTCCTGATCAACGGCGCCAGCTTCGACATGAACCGCATAGACGAAGTCTCGAAAGTCGGACAAGTCGAGCTTTGGGAGGTCGTCAACGCGGCGGATATGGATCATCCGTTCCATGTACATGGTACGCAGTTTCAGATCGCAGAGCACGAGAAGGACGGGAAGGTCACCACGCCACCCTATCGCGCGTGGAAGGATACCGTGAACATCGTGGCCGGCGAGACGGTCCGGATACTGCTGCGCCAGGATCTGCCGGGGCCGCGCATGTATCATTGCCACATCCTCGAGCACGAACAGCTCGGCATGATGGGTACGGTCGACGTTCAAGCCTAGTGTGGTCCAGCGAATGAAACGAAAGCCCGCCGCGAAGATGTTCGCGGCGGGCCCTTTGCCACTGTAGACCGACGGGACCTCATCGTGGCGGTGGCGACGCACGCGGGAATCGGTCGCCTGTCACCGAGATGTAGAATCGCCCACAGCGAGCACGAGCGGGACAGAGCCATCACGAGGAAATGGCGGCTGTGCCTCTTCTTCGCGGGCGGCGTGGCATGAAAATGCCGCCGATGCTTCGGCGGATGGCTCCCGGCTGGCCAGGGCAGGGAGCAGGCTTGATCTCGGACTTCTTTTTGGCCTTTGCAGCGGCGCTCACTTCAGGCAGCCTTCTCGGAGTGGGTCTGTTCGATCGGCCGGTACTTGTCCCGTGGCTGGGAAGTCGCTGTCGGACAGATTGGAGCATATCCTTTTCAGCGAATTGAAGATCGCGCGGCACTCGTCCGGGGATAGACCCGTCAGCGCCAGTTCGAACGTCGGCTGCGCTCGCCCGCATCTCTTCGAAGATCAGGCGGCTGCGTTCGGTCAGGACGATCTGCCGCACGCGCCGATCGTTCTCGTCGAGGCGGCGTTCGATCAAGCCGCCGTCGACCAGACGGTCGATGAGGCGCTAGACGCTGATCGGCTCGATCTCCAGCAGTTCGGCGAGCTTGGCCTGGGTCATGCCTTCCTCCTTGAACACGCGCACCAGCAGGCGCTACTGCGCCGACGACAGCCCGTAGCCGCTTGCGCGCTGCTCCAAGTGCCACCGTATCAGGCGCGAGGCATGGTGCAGCAGGAAGCCGAGGCGGTCCCTCTCGCCGTTGGGCAGCGTCATTCGACCGGCACCGGCGCCGGCAGCTTTTCCGGGGTAAAGAACACGTCGGCGTGTATGTCCTCCCGGCGCAGTCCGCGCGCAAAAGTCACCTCCATTGCTGCGTCCACCATCAGCGGTGGGCCGGCAACATAGGCCTTCCAGCCGTCAAGATCAGAAATATCCTCCGCCACGAACTGGGTCACGAAACCGCTTCGATACTGCGCGGACTGCGCCTCGGACAGCACGGGCGCGAAGGTGAGATTGGGATGCCGCTTGGCGAGAGTCTGGAAATGCTCGACGAGGTAGAGATCGCGCTGGGCTCGGACGCCGAAGTAAACATGAATTGGCTGCTTCATGCCGTGAGCAAGGGCCGTTTCCACAATTGACTTGATCGGCGCCAGCCCGGAGCCGCCGGCGATGCACAGGATCGGGCCGGAATGATGCTGGCGCAGATAGGAAGAGCCCAGCGGAAATTCCAGCGTAACCTTGTCGCCGGGCCTCAGCGCGCCGTGCACATGCTCCGACGTGACGCCACCCGGAACGCGGCGAACGTGAAATTCAAGGCTGTCATCTCCGTGACGACTGGCCATGGAGTAGCTGCGCGCCGGTGCGCCATCGAAACCGATCTGCGCGTATTGCCCGGGGGTGAACAGCAAAGAGGAACCGTCCGCAGGCGCAATCCGCACCAGCTTGATATCGTGCGTGAGATCGTCGAGGCCGGTCACGACAGCATCCAGACGTCGTGGAGGCTCGACGGCGTCGTCTTCGTCGCTGCCGAGCCACGCGACGGCGGCATTGGTTTGCGGTACAGCCCGGCATGCGAGGATCAGACCGCCGGTCTTCTCTTCATCGGTGAGGGCGAAGCGCGAATGCTGGAGCAGCTCGACCTCGCCCTCGATCAGGCGTGACTTGCAGGAACCGCAGCGGCCGGATCGGCACCCGTGGGGATAGGAAATGCCCGCGGCAAGCGCGGCGTCGAGGATCGTTTGCCCTTCCTGGACATCCAGAGTACGCCGTGCCTGCCGGATATCAACGGATCTTGCTGTCATATCCGCTCCTCACATGCCCTGTGCCAGTCCGAGCGCCTTGGTCAGGCCCGGCTTCTGGCTCGGGAACGTTCCGTAGAAGACTTCGGAACCGACGATGGTGATAGGTGCTACCCGGACGCCAGTGCGGGCCTTTGCCTCCTCGGCGGTCCAGGGGTCGGTGAGGTCGCGTTCCTCGTAGGCGAGTCCGTGCTGGTTGAGCCAACGCTTGAGCGCGTGACAGTCCGGACAGGTCGGGGTTGTGTAGATGAGTATGTGCTTTTCGTTGGCTACTGTCATGGTCTTGCCTTTCTCTGAATTCGACCAGGTTGCCCTGCCGACCGCCGTCAAAGGGCGGCCGGATAGAGCAGGTTGTCCTCAACGTGCGGCTTCCAACGCTTGTAAGGTCAAGGCCTTCCTTGCGCGGAAGGAGCATTTCGAGGCGTGAAGCAAAGCCGCCCACAAAAGCCCCGCGCCAGCGATCCTGTCGATCGTTACCGATCGCGTTGCGCATTATGATTGTTCAATCGCGGGGTGCGGACAGGAGCGTCGAGAGCGCTGACTTCTTCGCCGATCTGCGGCAAGCCGCATGACTCCGCACGTTGCCTCAAAGGGCCCGCTGTTTCGCCAGCGACGGGCGCACGACCTACCATGAGGGTTACAGGCCGCCCTTGAAACACCGAAACGGATCGATGACGGCTGTCCTGTTTACACATGCTTTCCGAGAGGTCGACGTCCCAAAAAATATGTGTCCACATCGGCCACAAGGAACTATCGCATGATCGCAATTTACCCTCTTGACCTTACCATCGCTGCAAACCCCACATCTGATGGCGCCATAGAGAAGCTACGGCAAGAGAAAATAGAGAGTAAGCAAATGAAAACTGTCCTCCAAAGCATTCTTCTTTCTTCTGTTATCGCGATCGGTTCTATTTCTACCGCAGCCGCATTTACCAGTACCGGCGTGATTGAACGGATCAGCCATGGCGAGAACATCATCTTCGTCCGCAACGGCGATGCCTACCGGCTGCCAGACAACATCGACATCCGCGCTTTCCAGGTTGGGCAACGGGTCAATGTGCATTGGGATACCCAGAACCCTTCGAGAATTGAGGATGGCAGCAGAGACGTCCAAAGGCAGTTGGTGAACGCAAGAGGTATTGAGCAGCCGGCTCGAAACTAGAAGACAAATTGCGGCGGAGAACGAAATACTCTCCGCCGCTATTTCCGATCCAAATCGTCAACGTCTTAGCACCCGTCCTGGCCCGTATCCATCGCCTCCGCACAAATGACCGGGGCAGTGAATCAGCTTAAGGTCGTCAGGTTAGATAGGCATCGTAGACAAATTTGAGCCGATATCTTGCGGCGGCGAGATTCACCATGCCAAGGAGCTGCTGGCCAGTTGGCCATGGGTGCCGATGGAGCGGTTGATCTCGAGATGGCCGAACACGCGTTCAATGCGGTCACGTTGCCTGTTGAGCAATCGGTCATGTTCGATTTTCACGCGTTGGTTTGACCGGTCGGCTATGATGGCCCCGATTGTCCGTTTGGCCAAATCGGCACGGATAGCGTCTGCATCGTAGCCCTTGTCCACAAGCAGGGTGGCCGGTTTACGCTCGGGCAGATCGATTAGGACGTCATACGCCCTTCAATCTGCCGCCTCACCACCCGTCTGGTGGACGGCGGTTGGTCGTCCGAGGGCATCAGCCGGGCAGTGGAGCTTACTGGTGAACCCGCCCCGCAAGCGCCTCGGCCCCAAACTGCCTCCCAAAGTGAGAAGGACATCTCGAGGCGTGAAGAAAAAACACCCACAGATGCCCGAAATACTGGTGGTAGCGGCCGCGCCAACGATCCTATCGATCGGCAGCGACCGCGTTGCGCATTGTGATTGCTCGCTCTTCCGGTAGATTGGGTTAGACAATCAATGTGGACAGCACCTTGCCTTCAGCGCAGGCGGGCTCCGTCCCGAACACAGGTAAAATTTGTAAATGACTGCTCGTAAGACGAAGTCAACGGTCGGGAAGCCGGATGAAGCTGCAATGCCCGCCGATGTAGACGCGGCCGGCCCCCTTCTGCACCATTCCTCGCTTTCGCAGAATGACGTCATGATCCTGGCGGAAACGTTTCGCCTGCTCGGCGACCCCTCACGGTTGAGGATCCTTCTGAGCTGTGTGCCGGGGCCGATCTCGGTTGGCGACATCGCCGAACGGCTGGACCTGTCTCTGACCCTGGTCAGTCACCATCTGCGCCTGCTGCGCGGTGCGCGCCTCGTCAAAGGCGATCGTCAGGGCAAGCAGATATTCTACGAAATCGCCGACCATCACGTCAGCCACGTTCTCCAGGATATGGCCACGCACATCGCGGAGGATCATGCGGACGATTGATCTGCCGGCACAAGAGAGTAACCCTCATACTTATATTTGAATAGCTGTTCAATTGTGTCATTGACTCCTTCCGAAGCCACGCAGGGCACTCGCGAACGCGCCCGCTGCGTCGGTGAGAAAGGAGATCGGAAATGACAACTTGACTTTCAATGCCGAGCGCCGGTGAACGGCTTGGCTTTCGCGTCGACGGCATGGATTGCGCGAGTTACGTTGGCAAGATCGAGACGGCGTTGGGCCGTCTGGGGGGCATCTCTGACGTGGCTGTCAATTTTGCCACCGAGACGCTGTTGCTCTCGCGTGACGTCGTAAGCAAAACAACGTCGAAGGACATCGCCAGGAAGATTCGCTCGCTTGGTTTCGACGTGACGGAGTTACCGGCTTCCACCGTTCCTGCAGCGCCTGTCCAACGTGCCGTTGCGCGCCCCGGGCATGATCACAGCGGCTGCTCTGACGATCATGGAGCGCAAGACCATCATGGCGCTTGCGGAAGCGATCACAAGCACGGTCACGAGCACGATAACGACGCCCACACCCACGACCACGGCGCCTGCGGCGGTCAGGATCATACAGGGCATGCGCCGGCTCCCCGCGCCGCGCCGGTTTCACCACCCAACGTTTCGATGCGGGTCGAGGGAATGGATTGCGCGAGCTGCGTCGGGAAGATCGAAGTCGCGCTGGCGCGGATGCCTGACGTTTCCGACGTTCGTGTGAACTTCACGACCGAGACACTCGAACTGAAGATTGCAGCGGGTGCGATCACCAAGGTAGCAGACATCG
This sequence comes from Ochrobactrum vermis, assembly GCF_002975205.1. Classification (NCBI taxonomy): domain Bacteria; kingdom Pseudomonadati; phylum Pseudomonadota; class Alphaproteobacteria; order Hyphomicrobiales; family Brucellaceae; genus Ochrobactrum; species Ochrobactrum vermis. The sequence goes on from NZ_PCOC01000002.1 coordinate 328,177, forward strand.
AAAAGACGATTAGAAGCCTTGGCTTCGGGGTGTCCGACGTGCGCACGCTATCGACTTCAAATGATGCGGTCGTTGACGTCGCGCCATCGCCAGCGATGCGCAATCAGCGCTGGTGGCAGACCCGTAAGGGGAAGCATGTCATCGGTCTCGGCCTGTTGATGGGCTCGGCCTACGCCATTGCCCTATTCATCCCCCTTTATGCGGAATGGATATTTGCCGCCGCCGTCGTGGTGGGCGTTATCCCGTTCGCCCGCAAGGCTTTCGCGCTCGCGGCATCGGGATCGCCATTCTCCATCGAAACGTTGATGGTCGTCGCTTCGATCGGCGCCCTCGTGATTGGCGAGGCCGAAGAAGCGGCAGCGGTCGTGTTCCTCTTCGCAGTCGGCGAAATGCTCGAAAGCGTGGCCGCCTGACGGGCGCGCGCAGGCATAAAAGCCCTTGCATCACTTGTACCGAAGACGGCCGTCTTGTTCGATCCGAATGGAGGCCAGCGCAGCGTCCCGGCGGCTTCGTTGCGCGTGAACGATCTGGTTCTGGTGCGGCCGGGCGACCGCGTCCCCGCCGACGGGCGGATCGTCCAGGGCACCTCCAGTCTCGACGAGTCGTCCATCACCGGCGAATCCGTCCCGCGTTCGAAGGCCACAGGGGACAGCATTTTCGCCGGGTCCATCAATGTCGATGGCGTTCTTCAGGTCCGCGCCGAAAAGACAGCCGCCGACAATACCATCTCGCGTATCATTCAACTCGTGGAGCAGGCCCAGTCCGCCAAGGCCCCGACCGCGCGCTTCATCGAGAATTTCAGCCGTTACTATACCCCAGCGGTGATGATGATCGCTGCGCTGATCGTCACCGTACCCCCGTTGGCGATGGGCGCTGATTGGGACACCTGGATCTATCGCGGTCTCGCACTGCTGCTGATTGCCTGCCCCTGTGCGCTCGTTCTGTCGACACCTGCGGCAATCGCTTCGGGACTTGCCGTCGGCACGCGCCGCGGCCTGCTGATCAAGGGCGGTAATGCGCTTGAAACCATCGGCAAGGTGAACGCCATCGCTTTCGACAAGACGGGCACCCTGACCGAGGGCAGGCCGCGCGTCACCGACGTCTTCGCTTTCGGGAAGAATGACGAGAGTGATGTCATCGGCCTGGCGGCGGCGGTCGAGACGGGTTCCAGCCATCCGCTTGCCAAGGCGATCATCGGCCGCGCCGAGACTGACGGCCTCTCTGTTCCCCTCGCACGGGACGCATCGTCCATGGCCGGCAAGGCAGTGAACGCGACCGTTGCGGGGCGTCGCCTCGCCGTCAGTTCCCCAACCCATGCCGCCCAGGTGGCAACGCTCAGCGCGCTGGATCGCAGCGCCATCGAGAAGCTCGAAGATCGCGGCAATACGGTTGCCGTCTTCCTAGACGAGCAGGCGAAGGACGTCCTCGGCCTCATCGCCCTGCGCGATGAACCGCGGCATGATGCGCGCGAAGGCGTCGCCCAGCTCAAGGCGATGGGCGTTCGCTCCGTAATGCTGACCGGCGACAACCGGCGCACCGCCCAGGCGATCGCCAAGGGTCTCGGAATCGAATGGAGCGCCGAGCTGTTGCCGCAGGACAAGCTTCGTCTCGTCGACGAGATGAAGCGGACCTCCAAGGTGGCGACGGTCGGCGACGGCATCAACGATGCCCCGGCGATGGCGACGGCAGATGTCGGTATCGCCATGGGCGGCGGAACCGACGTGGCAATCGAGACCGCGGACGCCGCCCTGCTCAAGAGCCGCGTCACGGACGTTGCCCATCTCGTCGCGCTTTCGCGCGCGACCATGGCCAACATTCACCAGAATGTGGTCTTTGCCCTGGCGCTGAAAGGGCTCTTCCTCGTTACCAGCGTCCTCGGCGTCACGGGCCTCTGGATCGCGGTGCTTGCCGATACCGGCGCCACGGCGATTGTCACGCTGAACGCATTGCGGCTCCTGCGCTTCAAGGGCGCTAAGCCGGCCGAGGCCGGTCGGGACGAAGACATGTCCCGGCACCCCTTGATCCCGGCCGAAAGCCGCTGACTTTTCGAGTGAAGGAGCAGCCGCCAGTCGACCTTGGCTGGCGGCCTCACGCGACTGATGCGCGTCGCGGGTAAACCGATCCGTCGTGCTCACTCGGGGACCGCCTCTTTCCAAAAAAACGCAGGCGAAGCAAGGCATGCGGTTGGTCGCCGCATGAGGTGACGGCTGCGTCACGGGTTCTCTCGGAAATAATTCTTCTCGGGGCCTTGACCTTTCCACCGTTGGAAACCGCACCTTCGAAAAAAATGACCATCGCCGTCTCCCGCAAGCCTGGAGGGCGCACGTATGAAAGTGAACGAAAATGAACAAGAAAGCCGCCACCCTGCTCCTGGCCGGTGTCGTGATTGCCGGTGGCACCTTTGTCTATCGCAACGAAATGCAACTCAATACCAGCCACCTTCTGGCGTTAGTGTCGTCGGCTGTCATGCCCGAAGCCGTTGCCCAGTCGGGTGAAATGCCCGCACCAAAGGTGCCGGTTGCCGAGGTCGTCACGCGCACGGTCGCGCCGTCGGTGGAATTCACCGGCCATCTCGAAGCGACCAAAGTCGTTGAACTTCGCCCCCGTGTCGGAGGCGCCATCGACGCCGTCAGTGTTCCCGAAGGGGGGCTTATAGAATCAGGCAAGCTTCTCTTCCAGATCGATCCGAGACCCTTCGAGATTGCCCTGGACGCAGCCAAGGCTCAGTTGCAGCAGGCAAAGGTTCTGCTCGATCAGGCCGAGATCGATTTCAGGCGCGTCGAAACGTTGGCGCCCAAGGGAACGGTATCCCGCAAGACCTTCGATGACGCGCAGGCCGCACGCCGTCAGCGCCAGGCCCAGGTGGAAATCGCCAAGGCTGCCGTTGCAGCCGCAGAACTCGATCGGTCTTTCACGCGCGTCACGGCACCGATTGCCGGACGCGTCGATCGTGTTCTCGTGACAGAAGGCAACCTCGTCGCCGGCGGCAGTGCAGGAGCTGCGACGCTCCTCACCACGATTGTCTCGACCGATCCGCTCTACGTCTATTTTGATATCGACGAGGCCACCTATCTCGGATTCGCCGCTCGCGCACGCGCATCCGAGACGGGGAGGGTTGTTGACAAGCTTCCGGTGCAGGTCGGCTTGATGACCGATTCCGGCTTCCCGCATACGGGCGAACTCGGCTTTCTCGGCAATCGTGTCGACCGGAGCACAGGCACGATCCGAGCCCGCGCTATCGTTCGGAACGCCGATGGTCGGCTCGCTCCCGGTCTCTTTGCGCGGGTTCACCTCGTGACCGCGGAGCCGGCTCAGACCGTGCTGATTGACGATCAGGCGATCGGTAGCGACCAGGGGCGCCGCTATGTGCTGGCGCTCGGGTCCGAGAACAAGGCCGAGTACCGTCCGGTTGAGCTTGGGCCGATGATCGACGGTCTGCGCGTGGTCTCGAGCGGCCTCGAGCCGGGCGAGAAAATCATCATCAAGGGGCTGGTCCGTCCCGGCATGCAGGTGGATCCGCAGATGATTTCGATGTTGCCGGGCCAATCCGCCGATGGCGGCCAGGCAGCGGCTGCATCGCAGGAGGCGCGTCGATGAACATTCCACGCTTTTTCGTCGACCGCCCGATCTTCGCGGTCGTTCTCTCCGTCTTGATGCTGATCGGCGGGGGCCTCACGCTCCTGAAGCTGCCATTGAGCGAATACCCGCAGGTGACCCCGCCAACGGTATAGGTCACCGCAAGCTATCCAGGCGCCAGCCCCGAAGTGATAGCCGAAACGGTTGCCGCGCCGTTGGAACAGGTCATCAACGGCGTCGAAAACATGCTCTATATGAGCTCGCAGGCTGCAACCGACGGCCGCATGACGCTGACGGTAACCTTCCAGCAGGGTACCGATCCCGACATGGCACAGGTCCAGGTGCAGAACCGTGTCTCGCGCGCGCTTCCACGCCTGCCACAGGAGGTTCAGCGCATCGGCGTGGTGACGCAGAAGACTTCACCCGACATCCTGATGGTTGTTCATCTCGTATCGCCCGATGATCGCTATGATCCGCTCTATCTGTCGAATTTCGCCACCCTGCAGGTGCGCGACCAGCTCGCACGCCTTTCAGGTGTGGGCGACGTGCTTGTCTGGGGCGCTGGCGAATATTCGATGCGGATCTGGCTCGATCCAGCCAAGGTGGCGGCGCGTGGTCTGACCGCCTCCGACGTGGTGGCGGCGATTCAGGAGCAGAACGTCCAGGTGGCCGCGGGCTCGGTTGGCCAGCAGCCGGAGGCTTCGGCCGCGTTTCAGGTCACGGTCAACACCCTCGGCAGGCTTTCCAACGAGGAGCAGTTCGGCGACATCGTCGTCAAGACGGGCGCTGATGGCCAGGTTACCCGTTTACGCGACGTTGCCCGTATAGAGCTCGGCGCAGACGCCTACGCGTTGCGCAGTCTTCTTGACGGCAAGCCGGCGCTTGCGTTGCAGATCATCCAGAGCCCAGGCGCCAACGCGCTCGATGTGTCCAGCGCCATTCGCGGCACCATGGAAGAGCTGCAGAAAGGTTTTCCCGAGGGAATAGAATACCGCATCGCCTACGATCCCACCGTCTTCGTCAAGTCGTCTCTGGAAGCGGTGGTGATGACGTTACTCGAAGCCATCGTTCTGGTCGTGATCGTCGTCGTGCTTTTCCTTCAGACCTGGCGCGCGTCGATCATCCCTCTGGTAGCGGTACCGATATCGTTGGTCGGCACGTTTGCGCTTATGTACATGTTCGGCTTCTCGCTGAACACGCTGTCGCTGTTCGGTCTGGTGCTCTCGATCGGGATCGTGGTCGATGACGCCATCGTCGTCGTCGAAAACGTCGAGCGTCACATCGCACTTGGCGAAACGCCGAAGGAAGCAGCACGCAAGGCCATGGACGAAGTGACCGGGCCGATCATTGCCATTACGTCCGTGCTATCGGCCGTGTTCATCCCATCGGCATTCCTGTCCGGCCTGCAAGGCGAGTTCTATCGCCAGTTCGCGCTTACGATCGCGATCTCCACCATCCTGTCGGCAATCAACTCGCTCACGCTTTCTCCGGCGCTTGCAGGTGTGCTCCTGAAGTCGCACCATGGCGGCGTGAAGCGCGATCTCGTGACACGGGTGATCGACGGCCTGTTCGGCTGGTTCTTCCGGCTTTTCAACCGGTTCTTCGACAGCGCTTCGAATGCCTATGTCTGGTCGGTGCGCCGCGCCGTGCGGTTAAGCGCACTCGTCCTGCTCGTCTATGCCGGTCTGCTCGGCATGACCTGGATGGGTTTCCAGGCAGTGCCTGGCGGATTTGTCCCGGCTCAGGACAAATATTATCTCGTCGGCATCGCGCAGCTTCCGACCGGAGCCTCACTTGATCGCACCGAGGCGGTGGTCAAGAAAATGTCGGAGATCGCACTTGCCGAACCGGGCGTGGAAAGCGTCGTCGCGTTTCCAGGCCTTTCGGTCAACGGCATGGTCAATATTCCCAATGCCGCCGTCATGTTCACGATGCTCAAGCCCTTCGACGAGCGCACGGACCCTTCCTTGTCCGCTTTCGCGATCGCAGGTCGCCTGATGGGCAAGTTCGGCCAGATACCCGATGGTTTCGCCGGCATCTTCCCGCCGCCGCCCGTTCCGGGCCTCGGCACGACCGGCGGTTTCAAGATCCAGATCGAGGATCGGGCCGGGCTCGGCTTCGAGGCGCTGGCCGAGGCGCAGGGCGCGGTCATGGGCAAGGCGATGCAGGCACCGGAACTCGCCGGCATGCTCGCAAGCTTTCAGGTGAATGCACCGCAGGTGCAGGTCGACATTGACCGGGTGAAAGCCAAGTCTCAAGGGGTGCCGCTCAACACCATCTTCGAAACATTGCAGGTCAACCTTGGCTCGCTCTACGTGAACGACTTCAATCGCTTTGGCCGGACTTACCGCGTGGTGGTCCAGGCCGACGCGCCATTCCGCATGCAGCCGGAGGACATCGGCCGGCTGAAGGTGCGCAACGCAGCGGGAGAAATGATCCCGTTGTCGACCCTGCTAACGATCAAGCATAGTTCGGGGCCGGATCGCGTCATGCACTACAACAGCTTCCCGTCGGCCGATATCAGCGGCGGCCCGGCGCCCGGCTATTCGTTCGGGCAAGCGACTGCGGCCATAGAACGGATCGCAACGGAAACGCTGCCACCCGGCATGGCCTTCGAATGGACGGAGCTTGCCTATCAGGAAAAGCAGGCCGGGAACACGGCAATGTACATCTTCCCTCTGTCCGTTCTGCTCGCGTTTCTCATTCTCGCGGCCCAGTACAACAGCTGGTCGTTGCCATTCGCTGTGTTGCTGATCGCGCCGATGGCGCTGCTTTCCGCGATCGCAGGCGTCTGGCTCACTGGCGGCGACAACAACATCTTCACGCAAATCGGATTTGTGGTCCTGGTCGGCCTTGCCGCCAAGAACGCGATCCTGATCGTCGAGTTCGCACGAGCGAAGGAGGACGAAGGTGTCGATCCATTGAACGCCGTGCTTGAAGCAGCCCGGCTTCGCCTGCGGCCGATCCTGATGACCTCCCTGGCCTTCATCGCAGGTGTCGTTCCGCTTGTCATCGCAACGGGGGCTGGCGCCGAGATGCGGCATGTCATGGGCATAGCGGTCTTCGCCGGCATGCTCGGCGTCACACTCTTCGGTCTGCTCCTGACGCCGGTCTTCTACGTCGCCGTGCGTAGGCTTGGGAAGCGGCGTGAAAAGAGCCAAAGCGGTGAAGGGGTGGCCGTGGAACAGCAACCATAAACAAACAACAGCGATCCCATTCCGTCAGGTCGCAAGACCGGATGACCGAATGGGATCGCTCCCACGATCAAAACAATTCCGACGCGCTGGAGAAATGACTGCAGGCGGGCGGGCAAGCCTTGCTGCCCATGTTCGACCCGGCGCAAGTCTGGTGAGAGGCCTCTATGAGAATCATCTATTATGCTGTGCCATTTGCACTGTTGTTCCTCGCAGGCTGCGTCACCGGCCCCGATCACGAAACGCCACAGATAGCATTGCCGGGAAAGTTCGGGGAGGGTGCCACGGCCAGCAATGGAAATGTGGCGCTCGCCGCATGGTGGAATGCGTTCGGCGACGCTCGCCTCGATCGCTACGTCGCCTCGGGACTGGAGCAGAATCTGACGGTGCAGCAGGCGGTTGAGAGGATCAACCAGGCACAGGCGGATGTCGTCGTTGCCGGCGCTGGATCCCTGCCCAGCTTGATGGCATCCGCCAGCAACACCACGAGCCAACAGAAGGGCAGACTGTTCAATGCCGACCAACCCGTCCAGAACGTCTCCTCTGGTGGTCTCGGCGTTAGCTGGCTTATCGATCTTTTCGGGCAATATCGTCGCACAAAAGAAAGTGCTTCCGCGTCGCTCGATGTGGCGTATGCGCGCGTTGATATCCAGCGGCTGGCATTCATTTCGCAGCTGACATCAGCCTATATCGATCTTCGCTATTATCAGGAGCGCATTGAGATCGCGCGGCAGAATCTCAAATCGCGTCGAGAAACGCTTGCGTTGACCAAACAGCAATTGGCAGCTGGTGCGACATCGCGGCTGGATGTCACACAGGCTGAAGGGCTCGTCCAGGTGACGCTGGCCGAAATTCCTGAACTGGAGATAAATTTCCGCCGATCGGCTCATCGTATTGCCACCCTCCTGGGATTGCCGGCCTCGTCGTTCATCGGAGAGCTTCAAAAAGGGGCCAGGCAGCCCGTCGCCCGCGCGATTGCGCGCAGCGGCATTCCCGCCGATCTGCTGCGCAATCGTCCCGACATCCGTGCGGCGGAACGGCGTCTGGCTGCTTCGGTCGCGAAAATAGGCGTCGCGGAATCGCAGCTCTATCCGAGCATTCAGCTGAGCGGATCGATTTCTCCCAGTTACACCTATCTCAGCGGTGGATCGAATGGTTCCCTGAACCTCTGGTCCTTCGGGCCGACGCTGGTTTTGCCAATCCTCGACGGAGGCCGCTTGCGCGCAAATGTCGCCAGCGCCGGCTCGGCGGCCCGGGAGCAGTATCTTGAATGGAAGCAGACGGTTCTGGTCGCTGTTGAAGAGGTCGAGAACGCGCTCGCCGCCATAAGCCGCAGCAAGCAGACCGAGACCACGCTGAGAAAAGCCGTTGAAGCCTACCAGGATGCTCTTTCGATCGCCACGACCAACTACCGGAATGGCGTCTCGACCCTTCTCGAAGTCCTGGACGCTCAGCGTTCCGTTTCCGATGCACAAGCCAACCTTGCCAGAGCCGTCCAGCAAACGGCGTTAAGCTACGTAGCCCTGAATGTCGCCGTCGGCGGAGGCTACGCGAACAAGTAAAACAACACGTCCGGACATCGCACGGCGTGCCCGCAGCTGTAGTGTGGCAGAGGGGATTGCGGAACAATCGAAGCACACGACTGAGGTCTCCAGCACCTAATCCTGCGCCGGTGCTGCGGATTGGTGCCGCCCTTGTGTTCGCGACCGCGTTCTACTTTCTCTATCGGGCGATCCTCTCTGCCGGCTGGTTATGAGGATCGCGGTTCATGCCGGCATACGTTTCAGTGCGTGAAAAACGACGAACCGAATCTTGACCTTCTCATGGCTGGAAGCAGCACGATCAACGCAATGTATTGGAGAGACCCCTCATGACATCTCGCACTGAAGGATTAGAATGGGATATCCTGGCCCTGTTCAAACGAGCCTATCGGCAGGGACGGCTCGATGTGGCCGAGCATTTGCTAGGGGCGCTAGAGACTTCCAGAGATATGGAAATGGGCTGGAAATCGCCCAACAGCAATTCTGCGCTTGCTGAGGCCTATCGGGAAATCCTCGGTTAGCGCTCTCTACGCGCCGGGCGATCAGTCGTGATCAGGATGTAACCTTTACTGGACCGTAGCGAACCTCTCTACAGGCGCGCCATGGCGGGCCCGAAGCAGGCCACCCGCTTCTGATCGACACGCACGATCGGCCATTTTCCTGTTCCGGCTGCCTCCGCAACGGCTGCTCGGGTCCGTCACAAAATTCCCTGCACGAGCCTCTTGACCTTCCAAGCCTTGGAAACCGTAGGGTCTGCCGAACCGTGCGGATGGCCGCGCGGGAATCGATAAAAAATCGCCCGGCGGGCCCCGCCCTTTCGAAGGAACAGACATCATGCACACGACCATGCCCGACCACCTGAGGTGGTGGGCGCTGGCGCTTCTCTGCGCGGCGCAATTCATCGTCATCCTCGATACCTCGATCATCGGAGTGGCCTTGCCCGCCATCCTGACCGACCTCGGCTTCACCGCCGAAGGCCTTTCCTGGATATTCAACGCCTACGTCATCGCCTTTGGCGGCCTGCTGCTGCTCGGCGGCAAGCTCAGCGATGTATTCGGCGCCCGCCGTATGTTCATGCTCGGTTTCGCGATTTTGACCGGAGCGTCGCTCTTCGCCGGACTTGCCGAGAGCCAGGGAGTGCTGATCGGGGGACGGGCCCTGCAGGGAATCGGCGCGGCGCTCATCGCTCCGTCGGCACTCACCATCATCATGCGGCTGTTCAGTCATAGTGGCGCCGAACTCGGCAAGGCGTTCGGCTTCTGGGGCGCGTCGGCCGCGGCCGGAGGTACCGCAGGCGTCTTCCTCGGCGGTGTCATCACGGAATGGATGAGCTGGCCCTGGACCTTCCTGATCAACGTACCGCTCGGCGTGGTTGTCCTTGCCGCAAGTCCCGTCGTGCTCCGCTACGCGCCTGCGGTCAGGGGGAAGGTCGGCATTCTCGGCGCCCTCGTGGTGACCGCAGCGCTGGTCACGGCTGTATACGCCATCGTGACGACCGAACCCGGCGAGTGGGCCTCGGCCTCGACGCTCGGGCTGCTGGCGGTTTCGCTGGTCCTGTTCGTTCTGTTCGTGGCGATCCAGTCGGTGAGCCGCGATCCGCTGCTGCCGCTGAGCATCTTCCGCGCCCCGAACCTCGCTTCCGCCAACGTTTTGATGGCGCTTCTCGGCGCAGCATGGATTCCGCTGTGGTTCTTCCTGAACCTCTATCTGCAGCAGACGCTGCATCTGTCGGCGCTCGCCAGCGGCCTCGCGCTCCTGCCGATGACAGTACTGATCATGGTGCTGATGGTCGGCGCAACAGGACGGCTCGTCGGCCGCTTCGGCATCAAGGCAAACCTCGTCGTCGGTCTTCTCGCGATGGCTGGAGCCCTCCTCCTGTTCGCCAACGTTCCGGCCGATGGCAACTACTGGACAGACGTCTTGCCCGCCTCCCTCCTGGCTGCGGCTGGCATGTCGCTCGCCTACATCCCGGTGACCATGGCAGGCATGTCCGGCGCGCGCCCTGAGGAGACGGGATTGGCGTCAGGCCTCATAAACACGACGTATCAGGTCGGCTCCGCGGTCGGCCTCGCGGTGATGGTCGCCGTGGCCGCCTCGCAGCGCGGGGTCGTCGACGCTGCAGGGAATCCTGATCTGCTCGCTGGTTTCCAGCTTGCCTTCCAGGGCGCCGCCATCGTCGCGGGGGTCGCTGGTGTTTTCGCGCTGGTCGCGTTGCGGAGCGCTCCGGCTGTGCGGGACGTTCTCGTCGACTGACTAGACGAGGATTGAAGACGGACGAAGCGGCCGCCCTGACCTCGGACGGCCGCTTAAGCGTCCGATGTGAGGGTCCGTTCATGGCAAGCGCCGCCGCTCGCTGTTCGTGCTGCTTGCGCCAACCTACCCGGTCATGCCCCTGGGTTTAGCCAAAACCGCGCTCGTGCCCTGCGTCGTGACGGCCTGCTATTCGCCTCTGGGAATATCAGCGTGCAAATTGCAACCGTAGCAAGGTCAAGCGTCAATTTATTCATCTCCAGGACTTGGCCTTGCAGCGGTAGGAAGCTCCATTTGTCGTGGAGGCAAAACAAGGAGGCCTCCATGTATCTCGTTACTGTTCCCAACATGACATGCGGCGGTTGCGCCCAATCAGTCACAAAAGCGCTGCAGAGCGTCTATGCCGACGCGAAGATCGAGACCGATCCGCCGGCGCGTGAAGTCCGGGTCCAGACCTCAGCGAGTGAACCGGCTCTTCGCGCAGTTCTGTCCGCAGCCGGCTATCCGGTCGAGAATAAGCCGGCTGCCGCCTGACGCATTTCGCTCGTGTCAGCGTAAGCTTGCGCTGATGATGCAGGCGACGGCGGCGACGGTGCCTCTGGCAATCTAAATCTAAACAATCAGGGCAGCCGTCCGGCTGCCCTGATTGTTTGTGTCTGGGGTCTGGCTGCCTTCGCAAGCCAGTCAGAAGCGGAACCGGAGGTAACGCGGCCCAGGAGAGGGGCTTTCCAAGAACACATCAATACCACGCTGTTGCCTCTGAAGGACCGGATTGCGGGGCCTTCAAGTTCCTCGCTGGACCGTTTCGCGCTGAACCCTCAGTGTTTGCAAATTCATTTGCCATGGCAGGTTGACAAACAAACATATGAACAGATATTCAATTGTATAAACAATACGGATAGACCGACCTATGGCAAACCCACCTCACTCCCACAGCGCCCATCATGGTCACGATCACGCCGAGGGGCACGATCATGACCACGATCACTCCCACGTTCCGGTGGTTACGAAGGACAATGAGCGCAAGATTCTCATATCGTTCCTGATCATCTTCTCGTTCATGTTCGTCGAAGCCGTCGGCGGATATGTCTCAGGCTCGCTCGCCCTTCTTGCAGATGCAGGCCATATGCTGACCGACGCAATCGCACTCGGTCTGGCCTATGTCGCCTTCCGTCTCGGAAGGCGGGCCGCTGATGGACAGCGCACCTTTGGCTATGCCCGTTTCGAGGTGATTGCGGGGCTCGTCAATGCACTCACGCTGTTCGGCATTGTCGGGTGGATCCTCTATGAAGCCATCGAACGGTTCCAGGAACCCCAACCGGTTCTGGCGGGATCGATGTTCGTGGTGGCCATCATCGGCATGTTCGTGAACATTTTCGTCCTTTGGTTTCTTACCCGCGGCGATTCTGAACATGTCAACGTCAAGGGTGCGGTGCTGCATGTGATGGGCGACCTGCTCGGCTCTGTCGGCGCGATCGTTGCAGCGGTCGTGATCTGGTACACGAGCTGGACCCCCATCGACCCGATTCTCTCGGTGTTCGTGTCCCTGCTGATCCTGCGCAGCGCCTGGAGCTTGCTCAAGAACACGCTGCATATCCTGCTTGAAGGCGCACCCGCCAACGCCGGCAGTTCCCAGATCTCCGAGCATCTTCGGATGACCGTTACCGGTGTACAGAACGTCAGCCACATCCATGTTTGGTCGCTGACTTCCGGCCGCGTGCTGGCGACGCTCCAGGTGCAACCGCTGGATGGGGCCGATGTCCGCAGTGTCGTCAAACAGATCGAGCACGAACTGAAGACGAAGTTCAACATCGAGCATCCGACGATCGGCATCAACTGGGATGGAGACGCCAGTTGCAGTCTGGAGGAGCCTGGCAATGCGACCGCTTCCCACTCAGGTCACGGCCACTAGCGGACTGCGCGTCTGGTTCGCTCAGAAGATCAGGAAGGTACAACGTTGAAGGGCAGGCCATCTTTCAACGCAGGAACTGAACTTATTATCGGAAGCAAGTTCAAGCAAGGGACCGGGTTGAGTTTTGTCCACTTGCGCCAGCGAGCATGCTTGAGTGCCGCAAATCCGCTTGGCTCTAGGCGATACGGTTGGCAGCCGGCGTCTTTCACGGTGATGTTCAAGCGTTGGCTTGGGGGCCTACCGGCCAAATAGGCTACAGAGATCCCGTCCGCCACCATGCTGACGGTGGCACTGCTTGCAAGCTGTTGGTCGTTAGCGCCAGGCTACGGAGCGCGATAGATTGAACCGAGCTTGCCTGCCGCACTATAGGCGAGCTCTTATCTTTTCCATCCGTTCAATCTCCTCGCGCTGCGCCTTGGTGATCGCCTCGCATAGCGTTTTCAGTTCGGCATCGGCGAGCTCCGCCTCACGGCACATCAGAACTGCCCCTGAATGGTGCGGGATCATCGAATCGATGAACTGGCGATCGTCGATCAGGGATTGGGTTCGGGTTGCCCAGAAGGAACCGACGGTCAGCAGGGCGAAAATGACGTAGAGAGCGATGTTCTGGCTGCGATTGGGGAACATGCCGGGCATCGTCGCCAGCATGAAGACGCCCATCGGCGCCCACATTGTCACGGCCATGTAGAACATGTTCAGGTTGTTGCGGAAATCGCTCCAGCCGTCGATCATCGAAAACATCACGACATACATGACGGCGAGGCCGAGGATCATATTGACCCAAAACATGAGATAGGGCCTGCCATGGGCGCGGTGGCTGCTGTTCGACTGTCCGCCATGCGCGTGGTGGTTCTGTGGCACCTGCTTTTCCTTTCGCTGTTGCTTTCTCAGTGTGCAAGGCCCATTGGCTTGAAGATCATCCAGATCGCCATGGCGACCATCATCAGGTTCTCGGTAAGCGATACGAAGCCGAGCGGCACATTGCTGTCGCCGCCGACGCAGGCGCATTTCAGTTCGCGTTTGTCGATGTAGACGGCCTTGAAGACCGAAACCGCACCGATACCGCCGATGAAGAGTGCGACGGGGATCGAGAGCCACATCAGTGCGCCCGCCATCATCAGCACGCCAGCGAGCGCCTCGGCGAAGGGATAGATGTATGCGTAACGAACCCATCGCTGCGCCAGAAGATCGTAGTTCAGGAACATGGTGGCGAAGCCTTCCACGTCCTTGAGCTTCTGCAGGGCCAGAAGACACATCGCAATGGCGATGAACCATTCGGCTGCCTGGATTGTCGCCATGTTTTCGAATGCGGCCCAACTTGCAGCCAGGGCCATCAAGGCTGCCATGGCAAAGAGCGCGATCACCGGCTTGTAGGTGACGCCATCCTTGTCCTTCACTTCGCCGCCGAAGAATTGGACAAGATCGTCATATCCGCCGATCCGCTTGCCGTCGATGAATGTCTGCGGGGTTGTTTTGACATCGTGTTTGGTCTTGAAGGCGTCGATTTCTTCGCGCGTGGTCAGCTTTTGGTCGTCGACCTCGTAGCCCTCGCGCTTAAGCAGATCGAGCGCCTTCAGCCCATAGGGGCAGGTGTGTTCGGCCGTCACCATCCGATGAAGTTCGGCGCGTTTCTCTGCATGTGTTGCCATTTCCGATCCCTTTGACTCTAGAGTTTTGCCTTCGCGAAGACCTCGACCAGTTCGATGAACTTGCTGCGCTGAAGATCAGCGTTGCCCGAAGCGATTGCCTCTTCAACGCAGCAGGCGGCATGTGATTTCAGGACCTCGTTCTCAACCTTGGAAAGGGCAGCTTTGACAGCGTGAATCTGGTGAAGGATGTCGATGCAGTATCGCTCGTCTTCCACCATCTGGCTGACACCGCGAACCTGACCAGCTATCCTGTTGAGAGACACGAGGATCGACTTGGAATTTTTGGCACACATGCAGATACCCCTACCTGGTAGGGGTATAATGGCTAGAACGATCATTGGTTCCCACGAGGGATCAAACTGTTCATAACCACATGCTTTCCGATGATTTTCTGAGGCACGGTATGTTCAAAGGACGCCAACTCGGCGCGTCGTTATCCTGGCTTGCGTACAATGTATCTGGTTTCCGAATTGAGTCTGCGCGACTTGGTTGAAATCAAAGCGGAACATGGCATCAGGGTAGATCATTCGACCGCGTATCGCTCCAGTGCTCGCTGCAACGGTAGGAGCAGTTCAACCGGCGCCACCGCGCAGTACCCGTGAGATGGAAAGGCGACGAAACCTATTTCGAAATTCCGCCGACATTGGTCTGGTGAAGATCGGGCGCAGATTGAGACGCTTGCAGGTAGCCCGGAGGCTCATTGATCAATAGCAGGAGCGTTGTCGGTCATCGCCCGCTGCACTTTGATGTCGGAGGCTGGGTACCCGGTAGAATTCAGCGTGCCCCCTATAGAGCCTTTGCCGTTTGCTTTCATCCGAGGGAAGAATCGGACGGATGGAAAACCTGGCTCGGCTTTCTAGCGCTCATGCGGGCGATCCCCTTTCTTCAATCTTTGCAAGTGAATTGAATTGCCGTTGCCAATAAATCAGCGGCGTTCCAGTTTCGGCCTCCGCGTGATCGATAAGGGCGGTAATCAGAACGTGATCGCCTAGAGGCAGATGGTCACGAACATGCGCAGTGGCCCACACCAGTGCATTGTCGATACGAGGCAAGGCATGCTCCTCGCACCAATGTGTCAGGCCGAAACGGTCCATGTCCGGCGTCGCAAACCGTCGAGCTATGGCAAACTGTTCAGCCGTCAGCACATTGATGCCGATACGCGACCCTTTACTGAGGCGCTGAAGGAGACCAGACGCCTCCTTCAGCGCAAACATCAGCAAGGGAGGATCGAGCGAAAGGGCACCAAGGGTTCCGACGGTCGCACCATATCGTTTCGTTCCACTACCCGCGGTGACCACCGTCACCGCGGTGGGAATGTGCGCAAACAATGACTTAAGCGCGAATTCTGACAACGCGGTCCTTTCGATCAAGGTCACCATTTCGCAGCAAGGGGCCGTGGCCCATCCAGTGAGGGGAAATGCGGCAACACTTCTTCGGCAAGCTCATGAATGATCTCTCCGGCAGGCCGCCCCGAGAATTGCATACCGAGTGCCGCATGATTAACGCCTGCATCCCGCCATTCTCCGAGAAGATCAATAAGTCCCCTTCGTCCCGTCTTGAGGACAAAGCCACCGTTAACCGGCGTTCTCGGGAAATTCGGATCATCGACGAGATCGAGCCACTCGTTGGTCATATGCGGCCGAAATCCTCCATCGGGAATTTGCGCACGCCACGCGCTTATGTTCCTGGCAAGTCGCTTCGGTCCGTCCGGAGTATGGGTCGGCTGTGGGTAGGTTAGCCAACCATCCGCATGTTGGGCGACCCAGGATGGAGATTGCCGGCTCGATCCCGTTACCATCAACGGAATTCGTCGCGTCGCTGGTTTTGGAAGAAAATCCGCATCTGTCATTATGCCAAGACTGGATCGGATTGTCGGACGCCCCGGCGCAAGGAGTTGGCGAAAATACGCTACGGTCTCTGCAAACCGCGGCCCACGCTCGTTCATATCCAGGCCATAGGCCGGAAATTCTACCGGGCGATCACCCGACGCGATCCCCAACACTAGCCGGCCGCCCGACAGATGATCAATGGTTGCCGCGGCCTTGGCCAGATCGATCGGATGTCGAAGCGAAAAGATAGCACTTCCCGTTGCCAGTGAAATCCTGCTGGTCCGCGATGCGAGGTAGGCCAGATAGGTGAATGGGTCGAATACCTGACCCGCATCACCAAAGCTCGGATCGAACAGCGGCACATCTCGTACCCAAACGGCCGCAAAGTCACGTCGGTCGATCTCAGTGACCAGATCCGCCTGTCCTTGCAAGACCGTCATGTCGCCTTGATAAAAGCGGAGCGGCAAGAAAATACCGATGGTCAATTGGTCTTCCGCGAACATGCGGCAATAGCCCGGATGACCCACAAAAGCCTCGGACGATGCGCCCATCAGCGATGTTGCGGCCGGAATATTCGAAGTTGCGATATTCAAGAGGAACTCCTTGTTTCAAGTCACGGGCCAGTGGCCGGTGCGGGAAGCGAGATGCCGCGCTGGACGGCCGGCCGCCTACCGACCTCCTCGTGCCAACGCGATAGATTTTGGTGATGGCTGAAGTTGAAGCCGCATATCTCCGCGATATGCGTCCAGCCGAAAGTCGCAATATCGGCCACGGAGTAGTCGTCGCCCGCGAGCCACGGATTGCCTTCCAGCCGCTTGTCCAAGACCGTGAAGGTATCTTCGGTTAGCTTCTGATACCGATTGATGGCCGCCGGAATCTTCTCATCGGCAAACATCTCGAAATGGACACGCTGACCGAGTATTGGTCCCATGCTCGATGCATGGAACTGAAGCCATTTGATTGCTTCCCATCTTGCTTTTGGCTCGGCAGGCAAAAGTCGACCGGTCTTATCCGCGAGGTAGAGCAGGATAGCAGCGGATTCAAATAGAGTAATGCCGCACTCGTTATCTACAATGACCGGAATGCGCCCATGAGGATTGAGCTTGAGGAAGTGGGGGCGCTGGTGTTCGCCCCTTTCGATGCTCACGTGGCAAAGGCGGTAGGGAAGTGCCAGTTCCTCGATCGCGATCGTCGCTTTGAAGCCATTGGGAGATGAATCTGTGTAGAGATCGATCAATACACTGGTCCTTTCGCCGGAGCCCAGGCCCCGGCATCTACTGGTTTGGCATGAAGTGCTATGAACGGCAGTCCATAAGGACCGGGAGAACAATGGTTCTCAAGGACTGCGATGCAACGTGATGAGGGGGCGCAGACAGTCCAGGCAAAGCTCTTAAGCAAACGCCAGAACGAAAAATTCCAATCAGACCAAACGCCCGGAATTGGACCCGTTGGTTATCGCGTGTAGGGGGCAATGATGAATTCGCTTTCAGAGATGAGGGGTGCTAAATAGTCAGTTTGCAACTGCGGCGGTTTTACCCTGTCCGGTGCTGTGCGAGAAACGATATGAATTGATATCAAAGTTTAGGCTGTCTATATTATGAATCCTGTACTCCCCCTCCTTGCTTTACGTGCTTTTGCAGAGACGGGGCGCCATCGCAGTATCAAGCAAGCTGCTGAAGCAATGGGCGTGACCTCCGGTGCCGTTAGCCAACAGATCAGGCAACTGGAAGATCGACTAGGGGTAACGCTCTTTACCCGTACACGTTACGGCGTTCGCCTGACCATGGAGGGTGCGAAGGTTCATCCAGGCCTGCTCAACGCGTTTGACCAGATCAAAGCAAGCCTTGAGACGTTGGAGGCGATCAATGGCCGGTCGACGCTCACCATAAGCACTGTCCCATCTTTCGCGGCGTCATGGCTGGTGCCTCGCCTGGGCCGATTTACCAGTAGGCAACCAGGGATAGAGGTGAGGGTTGAAGCAACGGCGAGCCTCGTTGATTTACAAAGGGACCGCGTAGATATCGCAATCCGGCATGGCCTGGGCAACGATCCCGGCCTTGTCGCTGAGCACCTGATGGCCCCCGTGCTGCTACCTGTTGCAAGCCCAAGTCTGCTGGGCGCCGGATTGCCGATTACTGATCCGGCTGGATGCCTGTCCTATCCGCTGCTCCAGGACTCGGATCGGGCAGATTGGCGTTTGTGGTTCAAAGCTCTTGGTGTTGCGGATGATCCGCGCGCCGAACGCGGAACTGCCTTCGAGGATGACTTCCTGCTCGTCCGCGCTGCGATAGCTGGCCAGGGTATCGCACTGGTACGAGATGTTTACGCGGCTGAAGAAATTGCATCGGGGCGCCTCGCTCTTGCACTAGATCAACCTTGGCCCACTGTGTTCGCATACTACGCGATGACGTTGCCGAATGCTGCCAAGCGACCGGCAGTGCTGCACTTCATCGACTGGCTGAAAGAGGAAGCAATGACCTGAAGAAGGTGTCGGTTCCGTTCGCATGCTGGTCTCAAAACCATCCGTGTCGAACGGCGGCGGCATCGCAATTTTGAAACCCGGCTCCTTGCCAGTCTCGACGGGTTGATGGCCAGCATCGAACTCGGCTTCAAGGAGCATGACCGGTTGCTGCTGGCGCGCCAGATGATGGAGCGGCGCCTTACGGGCCGACGCGCGTCCTCAAATCTTCCAGATATCATCGACCTCGTGCTTGCCAGGCTGTTGGTTTCGGGCATGGGGTGTATTGTGTGCTTTAAGAATAGTATCGAGATAATCATACTCACCGCGTGCCGAATGGACGACGTATTCATCTATAGAAGAGGCCATCGATGGCATCGAAGACGACGTTAAATGCAAAAAACCTTGAAGCTCTTGGCGTGGAACGTTTGGCCGAATTGTTGATCGAAATCAGCACCGGCAACGCTAATCACAAACGCCGTCTTCGAATGGAGCTTGTTGGCAATTCGAGCGGGGTGGAACTGGCGAGAGAAGTTCGCAAGCGTCTGGGCAGTATTGCGCGCGCAAAAAGCTGGATCGACTGGCAAAAGGTAAAATCAGTAAAATCTGATCTGGAAGCGCAGCGTAAAACGATTGCTGAGAAAATCGGTTTTTCTGATCCGGACGAAGCCTTTGAGCTGATCTGGCAGTTTCTTTCGCTTGCAGATTCGATATTTGAACGATCCCATGACGGCAGCGGTACACTGATTGAAAGTTTTCATGCAGCATGTGACGATGCCGGACGTATCGCGATGTTGGCAAAGATTTCGACGCAGCGTCTGATCGACAAAGTATTCGCGGCTCTTCAGGATAATGGCTATGGTCAATATGACGGATTGATCAATGCAATGGTTCCAGCTCTCGGTGAGGTTGGTCTCAGAAAACTTCAGAACGCGCTCGAACGCTGGGCAAAAGAACCAAAGTCCAGGATTGCCAATGCTGACAGGCAGGTTGTTGGCTGGAGCATGAACGGCCCCGTTTATCGCGAAGTGCTTTATGCCAATGGTCAGTCGATTGCGGTAAAAGTCGCGCTTGAGCAAATAGCGGATGCGCTTGGTGATGTGGATCTTTATGTTGCACAACAATCGGAGGCATCGAAGACGTTCGCAACGGTTGCGACTGAAATAGCCCAGCGGCTGTTGTCGGTGGGCCGAGTGGATGAAGCCCTGGATGTGCTCGATAAGGCCGAATTCGACAATCGGCGTGAAATCTCGTCACAGTGGCAAGCAGTGCGCGCGGAAACGTTGGAAGCCCTTGGCCGTTCACAAGAGGCGCAACAGTTTCGCTGGAATAGCTTTGAGCAGTCACTCAATGATGAACTCTTGCGCGCGTACTTAAAGCGGCTTCCTGATTTTGATGACATGGAAGCCGAAGAAAAGGCATTCGATTATGTTCAGCGCTTTCCTGACGTGAACCGTGCGCTTTCTTTCTTCATTCGTTATCCATCGCTCCACGAAGCATCAAAGCTTGTGCTGTGTCGCGCATCGCAGATGGACGGTGACCAGTATGAGCTCATGTCTGCCGCTGCAGAGGAGCTCGCTCAAAAGTACCCTTTGGCTGCGAGCATGCTTCTACGGGCGATGATCGACTTCACACTGGATGGTGGTCGGTCCAGTCGTTACAAGCACGCGGTGCGCCATTTGCTGGAATGTGGGACATTGGCTCGTCATATTACGGACTACGATGCGATGGTTTCTCACGATGTCTACATCGCAGGCCTTCGAAAGGTTCACGGACGAAAGCACGGCTTTTGGGCTCTGATGGATGAACGCTGAAGGTGACACGCTTGGTTGGGTTGGATCCGTCGTTTGACGCGGCGTTGATCCTGTTCACCGAGGTTGTTCATGTATTTGCTGGACCATCAGACCCCCAAAAGTCTCAAATCATTCGACGATGAACACTATGGGCCGTGTTGCCGTTGTGGAGGGTTAACCGCCAAGAATCTTGACTGGCAATCTGATATAGGTGTGAAGCGCATCTGCGCCACAACTGCCAGATAGAACTTGTCCTATCAATAGACTTGACGACGCGCACCTGACCACTGCGCTTATTTGAGATAGTGAATATGAGGCCGCCCGCTATATGGAGATGGTTCCACACGCGCATCGATCGAGAAAACTTGCTTGAGAATATTCTCGTTGATCACTTCTTCTGGTGTTCCCGAAGCCACGATCTTTCCTGACAACATAACGATCAATTCATCGCAGAACATGGCTGCATGGTTGAGATCATGCAACGCAATGATGCTTGTAATCGGTAGGCAGGAAATCAGCTTCAGCAAACTCATCTGATGCTGAATATCCAGGTGGTTGGTCGGTTCATCGAGGATAAGTTCTTTCGGTGCCTGCGCCAGCGCTCTTGCTATATGTGCACGTTGCTTCTCGCCGCCTGACAGGGTTTGCCACGGGTCATTTTTCTTGGCCGTCATGCCGGTACGTTCGATGGCATCTTGCACAGCTGTCTCGTCCGCACCCGTCCAGCCAGAGAACATCGACCTGTGTGGAAAACGTCCAAGTCTGACAACGTCCACCACCTTGAGATTGGTGTTTGTCGTTGCATGTTGCTCAACAAAAGCAATACGTTGCGCAATACTGCGCCGGGTAACGGTGCTGATATCTTCTTCATCAAGCAAGACACGCCCGGTGTAGGGGCGCTTTAACCCGGCGATCAGGCGCAGCAACGACGTTTTCCCAGAGCCGTTTGGCCCCAAAAGCCCCAGCATCTTTCCGGGCTTCGCTTCGAAAGTCACGTCTTCGATTATGGCTTTCTTGCCAATCTTCCAGATAAGGTTTTCGGCTTTGATCGTCATGATGGGCGCTGAAACCGGTAAAGAATGATCGAAAAGAATGGCACGCCGACGAGGGCGGTCACCACACCAATGGGCAGAACCTGTTGCGGTATCAATGCGCGCGAAGCGATATCGGCTAGCACCATGAAGATTGCACCGACAATAGCACACGCAGGTAACAGTCTTATGTGCAGTGGCCCGACGATGAAGCGTGCAGCATGAGGGACAACGAGCCCCACGAAGCCTATCGAACCAACCATGCTGACGATGGTGGCCGTCATCATTGCAGTGAGCGCAAAGAGAACGATGCGTGCGCGACCGACATTCACGCCTAGCGAGGAGGCGGCTTCATCGCCGAAAGCAAATGCATCCAGAACATGGGCATAGAGAAGGCAGGCGATCAGCCCGAACGTGATGACGACGGACACCAGCATGAATTCCGGCCAGCGAACGCCACCGAAGCTGCCAAGCAACCAGAACATCACGTCGCGGGCCTGCTGCGCATTGCCGGATGTGGTGACGATGTAGGATGTAGCGGCGTTGAAAAGCTGCGATGCAGCGACGCCTGCCAGAATGGTGCGATCCGCTCCACCCCGTGTGCCATTTGAGAGAAGTGCAACGAAGAAAAAGGCTGCAAACGCGCCAACGAATGCGCCTGCCGACAATGAAACAGCGCCAGCACCGATGCCGAGAATGACAACCGTTACAGCGCCGGTTGATGCGCCAGCGGAAATACCCAGAACATAAGGCTCGGCAAGGGGGTTGCGTAAAAGCGACTGCATAATCGCGCCCGAAAGAGCGAGACCCGCGCCGCAAAATGCTGCCACCAATGCGCGGCTGAGACGGTAATCCCAGATCACCGTCTCATGAATGCGATTAAGTTCGACTGAACTCCATCCCAGACGATTGGTTATTGCTGTAAACGTTGTCGATAAGGGGATCGGCAAGTCGCCAATTCCGACGCTGATACCCACCACGAATCCGATGGCGACAAGCGACGCCAGCAGCAATATGCTGAAGGCGCCCCAATGCCTTAAAGACTGGGTGGAAGCACTCACTTGAGAATCCCGAGTGCTTTCAATTGTTCTGCGACCTGTTCGGCACCGTAAATCGTACGGATGGTCGGGTTCATGGCTTGACCATCCATGACGGCTATTGACTTGTTCTTGACGACTGGCATCTGGCTGACCGCAGGATCTGTATTGAGAAACTGAATCTTGGCTTCAGGCTTGTCGAGCTCCCAACGATTACGGTCGAGATTAGCAACAACAATAACGTCGGGGTTGGCGGCGATAATGCTTTCCCAGCCCAGCGTCGGCCATTCAGCTTCCGCCTTGATTGCGTTTTCACCACCCAGAACATCCGCGATGAAGCTTGAGGCGCCATTTCCGCCGCCCAAATAGGCGTCTGCCGATGGTGACGGGCTGGAGAACCAGAATAGGTAAGAAAGCTTCTTGCCGCTTGCAGGAACGCTAGCGCGCAAAGCTGCCTCGCGTGCCTTGAAATCAGTGATGAGCGCCTGACCACGATCTGAAACATCGAAAATCTGCGAGAGTTCGTTGATCTCCTTATACAGAAGCTCCATGTTCCACAGCTTGTCGCGGCTGCCATACTCATCCTTGACTTGCTCTGTGCTCAGACACGTGCTCGGCGAAAGATAGGTCGGAACACCGACCTTATCGAAATCGTCGCGCTTTGCGACCTTGCTGTTTGGTCCGATCAGGCTTGGAAGGGCCGCTGCTACGAAATCTGGGTTCTCGGCTAGGATTGACTCAAACGTCGGGAACTCAACGGTCAGAAGTTTCACCTTGGAATTGGCAGCCTCAAGCTGCGGCAAAACCTTGCTTGGCCAGAACGCCGTTCCCGCCATTTTGTCCTCAAGGCCCAGCAGCAACAATATTTCGGCGCTGTTTTGACCGAGGCCGATAGCTCGTTCCGGTGCTTTCGCAAAGGTAACTTTCGTTCCGCAATTGTCGAGTGTCAGTGGATACTGCGTGGCCGCTGCTGCTGGATTGTTCTGGAGAGCGAACAAGGCGACAAGGCCTGTAGCGGCCATCAAAGTTTTCGTTGCGATCACTGATAATATCCTGAATTGCGGGTCGCGGTTTACCGTCAGCCTTGGGAAACCGGTTTCTCTATAATCTGAATATTGTTTTTAAAACAAGAGTTAATTGATCCTGTTTTATCCCTTCATCCTCCGGTTGATTGTGGCTGCGGCTTTTGGTTCGCTAAAGCGCGAGCCTGGTCAAGAAATCACAAACGACCTTGACCACGTAGATGGCGATCGTTCACAAGATGACGGATGATTAGCAGCTAATGGAATTTCTCCACGAGCTTCTAGCTAAGGTTAACGGAAATAATCATGCATGACATCATCTGCCCTCATTGCAATAAGGCATTCAAGATCGATGAAGCAGGATATGCTGATATCCTGAAGCAGGTTCGAAATAGCGATTTCGAGAAGCAACTGCATGAGCGCCTCGAGTTGGCTGAGCAGGACAAGCGGAACGCCGTTGAGCTTGCACAGGCTAAGGTTGCAAGTGAGCTGCAGAAAACTGCGGCAACCAAGGACTCTGAAATCCAGGAACTGAAGGCTAGACTTGAATCTGGTGAAGTTGCGCGAAAACTTGCAGTAACCGAGGCTTTGAGCGCTGTCGAGAAAGAACGTGATAATCTTTTGCACGAGCTTGAGAACGTCAGACGTGATCAGGAAGCTGCGTCAAAACTGGCTGAGATGAAGCTCTTTTCCGCATTGCAGAGCGCGGCGACTGCCCAGGACGCTGAGATTCAGAGCCTAACGGCCAGACTTAATGCAGGTGAGCTTTCGCAAAAGCTTGCCGTCACCGAAGCTGTCAGCGCGATTGAGAAAGAGCGTGAGGAACTGAGGAATGGACTCGCTCGGGTCGAACTCGAGAAACAGCTTGCGGAAACAGCCCTTAAGGACAAGTACGAAACGCAACTCAAGGATCGTGACGACGCAATCGAGCGTCTGAGGGATATGAAGGCTAAGCTATCGACAAAAATGATCGGTGAGACGCTGGAACAGCATTGCGCAACCGAGTTCGGCCGAATTCGCGCTACCGCTTTCCCGCGCGCTTACTTCGAGAAGGATAATGACGCGCACAACGGTAGCAAGGGCGACTTTATCTTTCGCGACACTGACGATGCAGGTTCTGATATCGTTTCGATCATGTTTGAGATGAAGAACGAGAGCCACGAGACGGCGACCAAAAAGAAGAACGAAGACTTTTTCAAAGAGTTGGACAAGGACCGCAGTGCGAAAGCCTGCGAATACGCCGTTCTGGTCTCGCTGCTTGAGCCCGAGAGTGAGCTCTACAACACCGGGATCATTGACGTATCTCACCGCTATCCGAAAATGTACGTCGTTCGACCTCAGTTTTTCATCCCAATCATCACACTACTGCGTAATGCGGCCTTGAACTCGCTTAAATACAAGACAGAACTGGCATTGGTGAAAGCGCAAAACGTTGACATTACAAACTTCGAATCCCAGCTCGATGACTTCAAAGCTGCATTCGGGCGTAACTGGCGTCTGGCTTCAGACGGTTTTGAGGAAGCCGTCAAACGTATAGATGAAGCCATTAAGGATCTGGAGAAGACGAAGGAAGCGCTTCACAAATCGGCCAACAACCTGCGGATTGCAAATGATAAGGCCGAGGATCTGACGGTCAAGAGGCTCACTCGTGGGAACCCGACGATGGCAATCAAGTTTGCTGAGCTCAATCAAAACGATAAGCCGGATACAGAATAAAGCAACCAAGCTCATCTTGACGATCTACAACCGTCCATCTCCGCAGCTGAGATGGATGCTTAGCTAGGTGGATGTTGTTTTATTTCCCTCAAATGTCAGAGGCTTATGTTACTGGCCGGCGACCTGGAAATGTAGCTGCACCACTCGGTATGAGCTGGTCGGCCAAGTTTTGACGCAACGCCAAATCAGAAATAGCCGACAAATTGCCCCGCACGCCAGTTCTGGTATGTGGACAAATTTGTTGGTTGTGTCGGTTTATTGGGGAACGGTTGTAGCGCAGCCGAGGTGAGGCAAGCGTAGGGGCAGCTGTGCGGCGGTTCACTGATAATCAGGAGTCGACAAACATAATCAGGGTATGGTACAAAATTCTCATTGGTCCAATTGTTGGACCAAATTGGAGGAAGTATGAGCCGAACATCTGCGGTGCAGGAAATCGTTCAGACGTTGCGCGAGGAGATCCCTCAGGAATACAAGCCAGGCGACCTCTTGCAGAACGAGCGTTTGATTGCAGAGCGGTTCGGGGTAAGCCGCAACACAGTTCGCGAAGCGCTCATCCATCTTGAAGCGCACGGTATCATTGAGAAAACCCAAAGAGGGCCCCGCGTTTGTGCGCCGGACGTTAGCGCTGTCTTCCACATTATGGATCAGTATTTCGATCGCAGCCCCAAGACCTGTGGCGATCTTCTTGAATTCAGGCGAATGATCGATATCGGTGCGCTACCGATGGTCATTGAAAGGATCACTGAGTCAGACATCGCTGTCCTCGGAAAACATGTCGACAAGGTTGAGCGGGCGCTAACCGCCAATCAGGCAGCTCAGGCTGATTACGCATTCCACAACGAGATCATCAGGATCTCAGGCAACAGTGTTCTCGAGAAGCTCTACACTGTTCTTTCTCATACACTCATTTTCTATATGGAAATAGGTAAGACCAATCCGACCAATAGTACAAAAACGATTGACGATCATCGGGCCATTATTGCGGCTCTCGAAGAACGCTCTCTCGCTAAGGCCATAGCGGCATTCACCGAGCACTACGACTACAGCGCGCGCAGTGTTGCTGCCGCATTCGAGAAGAATGGCCAAGCGGAGGAAGTGTGATGAAGGCGCTTCGAATAGAAAAGGAAGGCATTACACGCTTCCACAATTGCGAACGCCTCAGTCTGAATGCAGGAGAGGTGCGTGTTGCGGTACGCCATGTAGGACTTTGCGGCAGCGACTACAACACGTTTAAGGGGCTAAATCCGCTGGTGCAGCTGCCGCGAACTCCGGGGCATGAGATCGGCGGGGAAATCATCGAAGCGGCAAGCGACGTTGCGAGCGAGTACTGGCCGGGGCAGAGAGGAATTGTCATGCCCTACACCAGTTGCGGCGAATGCAGTTCATGTCGCAAAGGTCGGTTGAATGCATGCCGATATAATAAAACACTCGGTGTTCAGCAGGAAGGTGGCCTTGCCGAAGAGATTGTGCTGCCGGCGGAGAAATTTATCCTGAATGATACGCTCGAGCCGCGCCATCTGGCGCTTGTTGAGCCGCTATCAGTGGGATTTCACGCGGTCGAACGCGGTCAGGTCAAAGCTGGTGACACGGTTGCGGTACTAGGTTGCGGTATGATCGGGATGGGCGTTGTGATTGGCGCTGTGGCCAGGGGCGCCCGCGTGATCGCTATCGATCCGAGCGAGGACAAGCGGCGCCTTGCTTTGCAGTTGGGGGCTACTGAGGTTTTACCGGCTGGCGGCGAGGAGCTAGTGGCGAGAGTCCTCGCGCTTACCGACGGCGACGGCGCCGACGTGGCGTTTGAAGCTGTTGGACTGCCAGCGACGTTTGTCCAGACTATCGAACTCGCCGGTTATGCAGGGCGCGTTGTCTATGTCGGCTATTCCAAAGCGCCGGTTTCATATCAGACCCAGTTCTTCAATCTGAAAGAACTCGACATTCTCGGTTCACGCAATGCGACCAAACAGGATTTCTTGAATGTAGTCGCTTACCTTGAGGGAACCGGTGGCACAGTTGATCTGCTGATAACCAGGACATTTCCATTCGAGGACGCCGAAAGCGCGTTGCCGTATTGGGACAATCATCGAGATACACTAAAAATCGTAATCGAACGGAAATAACATGGCACAGCACATTGCTGCAGGCGGATCCTTGTCGCCGCTCGAAGAGGTATTCGGTCTTCACGGAAAGCACGCTTTGGTTACTGGCGGAGGAAGTGGCCTTGGGCGCGCAATAGCCTCTTGCCTTGCGCAAGCGGGCGCACGTGTCACCATCGCGGGGCGCAGAATAGACGTGCTGGAGCAAGCCGCCAGCGAGCTCGGTGCGCAAGTCAACGCGGCCCGTGTGGACCTGTGTGATATCGGATCGATCCAGGGATTTGCTGCGGAAGTCGAACTCAATCATGGTCCGGTGGACATATTGGTCAACAACGCCGGCAATACGGTCAAGAAGCCGTTCGAAGATCAGACGATCGAGGATCTTGACCACGTGTTTGACGTACACGTTCGCGGTGCGCTTGAGCTCACACGTTGCATTGTGCCTGGCCAAGCATCAAGAGGGCAGGGGTCGGTGCTGTTTATCGCGTCGATGACATCGTTCATCGGTCAGCCGTTCATTATTGGGTATACCGCCGCCAAATCTGCACTGACAGGTGTCGTCCGCGGGCTATCCGCCGAATATTCGAGCCGGAATGTGAGGATCAATGCGATTGCTCCCGGCTGGATCGACACGGAGCTTTTCAGAGCAGCCACATCTAACGACAAGTCCCGCTACGAAAAAATACTCGGTCGCATTCAGATGGGACACGTCGGACAGCCCGTGGATATCGGGTGGGCATCTGTCTATCTCGCATCACCGGCGGCTGCATACGTGACGGGCCAAACCCTTGTCGTGGACGGTGGAGCGTTGATCGGATTCTAATGTTCTTTGGGAGGAAGAATAAATGAATTTACTTCTGAAATACACCTTAGCTGTCGGCCTGTTACTGACCGGCAATGTAGTGGCCTTGGCCGATACAACTACCATCAAAGTTGCGTATGAGAACAATCCCGGTGAACCGGTTGATCAGGTCATGCACCATTGGAAGGAAGACCTGGAAAATCGTTCGGGGGGCGAGATCGTGTTGGAGCTTTATCCCTCCTCACAGCTCGGCTCCAAGAAGGACGTGACAGAACAGGCCATGATGGGCCTCAATGTTATTACCATCACGGACGTTGGCTTCCTGGCCGACTATGATCCTGACCTCGGCGTTTTGTTCGGGCCCTATCTGGCGGATGACCCGTCCAAACTCTTCAAGATCTATGACGGTGATTGGTTCAAGCAGAAGTCCGAGGCGCTCAAGGCCAAAGGCATTCATGTGGTGATGCGCAACTATCTCTACGGTGTGCGACAGCTGATCACACGAAAGCCGGTGCGTAATCCTGATGACCTGAAAGGGCTGAAGATCCGCGTGCCCAATAACAACATGCAGATCAAGATTTTTGAAGCCATGGGCGCTACTCCCACACCTATGCCGCTTGGTGAGACCTTTCCGGCACTGGCACAAGGTGTAATTGACGGTGTCGAGAATCCCATCTCCGTGCTGTACGGCCAGAAGTTTCATGAGGAAGCAAAAAACCTTAGCATGATTGGCTATCTCACCAATACCGCCATGTTCGTAGGTGGCGAGGCCTTCTTCTCAACTCTTACAGAAGAGAAAGTGAAGCTCATCGAGGCCACTGCTTACGATGCCGGTCTCTACAGCCAAAAGTTGACCACCGATCTCGACAACCAGATGATCGCAAAGATGAAAGAAGCCGGTGTCGAGGTGATCGATGTCGATAATACACCGTTCAAAGAATTGACGAAGAAAGTCTACTCGGAGTTCCCCGAGTGGTCGTCCGGCCTCTACGACCAAATTCAAGCGGAGTTGAACAAATAAGCGTGCTGGAAGACCAGGGAACGTGGGCCGGTCACGTACCCTTGACCGCGAATATTAATCAGGGCTGTCCCATTCCTAAAAATGGTGAGCAGCACTCGCCGGGCGTGCACCACAATGGACCACTCCCGGCATAGGAACGCTTCAATGAAACTCATATCCCGCTTAACGGACTGGTTGGCGGCATTGCCGCTGCTTGTCCTACTCGTAATATTCAATGTCGCCGTGGTGATGCGCTATTTCGTCGATAGGCCGTTGCAATGGACCGAGGAGGTCGCCGGCCTGCTAATGATCTGGATCGTTATGCTGGGCGGCATCGCAGCTGAACGCGACAATCAACATCTTGCTATCCCGGCGGTGGTAGACCTTTTGCGGCCAAAGGCGACCGCTGCCATCAACCTCGTCGTCTCGCTGCTGTCTGCAGCTTTCCTGCTCTATGTATCCTATGTCGGCCTGATTCTGGCGTTGACCGTGAAGTTCAAGGTCACCGACATACTACGTATTTCCTATTTCTGGATTGACCTCGCTATCCCGGTCGGCTTCGTCGCCATAGCCGCCTACATGGTAGGGCAAGGCGTCGCCCAAGCGCGCAAGGCGTTTGCGGAGGTTGTTCAATGAACCTGACGATCATTTTCCTCGTTATGTTGGCCCTCTTCGCACTCAACATGCGTCTTTACGTGGGCATCCTCATGGCGGTGTTTGCCTATTTCGTCTTCTTCAACCACATCCCAATCGCCATCGCCGTGCAGCGATTCATTGGCCCGGCGCAGAACACCTCGCTGCTGGCTATACCCTTTTTCATCATGCTGGGAACAGTTATGTCACATACCGGCATAGCCGAGCGTATGATCAGGGTGTCGGACCTGCTGGTTGGCCGCCTCCGCGGCGGCATGGCGCTAACCAACATCATGGTCTCGACGCTGATGGGCGGCGTCAGCGCCTCCAACCTCGCCGACAGTGCAATGTTGACGCGTATGATGGTACCCGAAATGGAAAAGCGAGGCTACGACCGCGCCTTCTCATGTGCCGTCACTGCTGCCGGTTCGCTGGTCACGCCGATCATTCCGCCCGGTATCGCGCTCATTATCTATGGTCTGATCGCTGACGTCTCTATCGGCA
Organism: Ochrobactrum vermis; assembly: GCF_002975205.1. Classification (NCBI taxonomy): domain Bacteria; kingdom Pseudomonadati; phylum Pseudomonadota; class Alphaproteobacteria; order Hyphomicrobiales; family Brucellaceae; genus Ochrobactrum; species Ochrobactrum vermis. The sequence continues at coordinate 358,217 of NZ_PCOC01000002.1, forward strand.
AAATGTTCATGGCCGGCATCCTGCCCGGAATCCTCGGCGCCATCTTGTTGATGGTGGCCGCCTACGTCACTTCGGTACGACGCGGCTACAAGCCGAGCCGCGAGCGAGCGCTTACTGGCGCCGAAATCCGGCAGACGCTGGGTTCGGCCTGGACAGCCGTACTGCTGATCGTAGCCATCCTGGGCGGCATACGCGCCAACATCTTCACGCCGACAGAGGCTGGCGCTGTCGCCGTCACTTTTGTGCTTATCATAGGCTTCTTCATTTATCGTGAGATGAAGTTGAAGCATGTGGTAGAGTCGCTAATCGAGACGGCTAAATCTACTTCTTCGGTGCTTTTGGTCATTATGGCCTCGTCTGCGCTTGCCTGGGTGTTCTCGTTGGAACAGGCGGGTCAGTCTCTGGCCACAGTTATCTCCACCGTCACGGATAATCCCTACCTGTTTCTGCTAGTGGTCAACGTTGTGCTGTTGTTCCTCGGTATGCTGATCGAGGGTACCGCGCTAATGATCGTGCTAGTTCCCTTGCTTATGCCGACCGTCAAGGCGATGGGAATCGATCCTGTTCACTTTGGCATCATCGTCATCGTTAACCTGTCTGTTGGCACTCTGACGCCACCTGTCGGAACGGTGATGCTCATGGTTTGCAACATCGCAAAGGTGAAGGTGAGCGATTTCACGCGTCAGGCTTTCAGCATGTATGCGGGGCTGTTCGTGTTTCTATTAATAGTCACCTACGTACCAACCATTTCCACTCTCCTAGCCAAGTAAAGGATTGCCCATCATGTCCGCTCTGAACTTTTCCTCTGACAAAACGATTTTTGAAGCTCTGAGGACTGAGCTGTTTACTGCCGTCGTTGGCGATGTTCTCGACGTGCTTGGCCATCGCCACCAGTTCCTGCCAGCTGGCATCGCACCGCTCCAGCAAGATATGAAAATAGTTGGCCGTGCTATGCCGGTGCTGGAGGCCGACGTGTTCTCCGATGGCTCATCGACGGCCCATGGCCCGTTGGCCAACAAACCTTTCGGTCTGATGATGGAGGCGCTGGACGATCTCCAGGAAGACGAGGTCTACATCGCTACCGGCGCATCGTTGCGCTACGCGTTGTGGGGCGGACTGATGTCCACGCGAGCTCAGCACCTTAAGGCGGCAGGCGCTATCCTCGACGGGTATGTCCGGGACACCAACGAAATCGAGAAGCTAGGCTTCAACGTATTCTCACGCGGGATTTATGCTCAGGACCAGGGACCACGTGGGAAGGTGATCGATTATCGTTGTGCTATCGAGATCGATGGCATCCGCATCGAACCGGGTGACCTAATCTTCGGTGACCGTGAAGGCGTGTTGGTTATTCCGCGGGCCGTCGAAGCCGAAGCCGTCGAACGCGCTTTGGAGAAGGTGCGTACCGAAAGCGAAGTGGCCGTTGCCATCCGCAAGGGGATGAGCGCCTGCGAAGCCTTCAAGACCTACGGGGTGATGTGATGTCGGCTCCGGATGCGCCACACGAAGTTACCGACACTGATAGCCGGCTGCTACTGCTTTCGGACACAGACAACGTGCTTGTTGCGCGTCAGCCCATCGCCGCCAGCGAGACCATTCGCGTTTCCGGCGTCAGCGTACGGACGGAAAAGGAAATTCTGCTGGGGCACAAGGTGGCCCGGCAGGCAATTACAGAAAATGGAAAAGTGTATAAATACGGCGCACCGATCGGTTCCGCTACTCGCGCCATCGCGATTGGCGAACACGTGCATGTGCATAACATGAAGAGCGACTACACCAAGACACATACCATAGATGCGTCGAATGAGGAGAAGTCGAAATGAGCGAAACCGCCGACCTGAGAGGTTACTTGCGTGCCGACGGCCGCAAGGGCATCCGTAACATCGTGATCGTGGCCTATCTAGTAGAATGTGCTCATCATGTCGGGCGCGAGATCATCGGCCATTTTCGCGGCAAGGACGTACACCTCATCGGTTTTCCCGGTTGCTTTCCCAATGAGTACGCGCAGCGCATGATGGAGCGGCTTTGTACTCATCCCAATGTGGGGGCAGTACTTCTGCTATCCCTCGGATGTGAGAGCTTCAACAAATTTTCACTTTCCAAGACCGTTGTAGCCAGCGGCCGCCCCGTGACGACGCTGACTATTCAAAACAATGGCGGAACGCTCTCAACTATTGAGGATGGAACTGCCTGGGTCGGTCAGCAGCTTGAAGTGTTGGCGGAAGCCGAGACCGTGCCGATGCGACTAGACGAATTGGTGATAGGCACCGTCTGCGGCGGCTCTGACGGGACCAGTGGGTTGACCGGCAATCCGGCAGTGGGTCGCACCTTCGATCGGCTGGTCGAGGCGGGCGCGACCTGCATCTTCGAGGAGACGGGGGAGCTGATTGGCTGTGAGGAGATCATGGCCGACCGTGCGATCACTCCACAGCTAGGTGACGAATTGCGTGGCGCCGTTGCCAAGGCCGCCCGCTATTATGCAACGTTAGGCTACGGTAGTTTTGCGCCAGGGAACGCGGATGGCGGGCTCTCTACCATCGAGGAGAAGTCGATGGGCGCCTATGCAAAATCCGGGTCGTCACAAATTTTAGGCATAATCAAACCCGGCGATATTCCACCGACCGGAGGATTGTTTCTGATGGATGTTGTGCCGGACGGCGAGGTGCGCTTCGGCTTTCCCAACATTTCCGACAATGCTGAGATCGTGGAGATGATTGCCTCCGGTTGCCATCTCACCCTGTTCGTCACCGGGCGTGGCTCGGTGTCGGGCTCTGCCATCTCGCCAGTCATCAAGGTCTGCGCCAATCCAGAGACCTATCGCAAGCTTGCAGGTGACATGGATGTCGACGCTGGCAGAATCCTCGAGGGTCGCGCCACGCTGGACGAGGTCGGCAATGAAATACTACATCTCATAAAGGACGTGGCGCGCGGTGTAACTACCAAGTCGGAGCATCTGGGCCACCGTGAGTTCATTCTGACGTACAAGACCTTTGAGCCGGTAGGCCCTGCTTGCCTACCTACGATCGCGACAAGAGTTTAAGAGCGGCGGCAGAACCTCTCACAACTCGCCTAATTGAGGATTGAATCTTATGAGATCTGATCCAGGCCATAGAATAATCACACTCAATTTGCAAAACTTACTGCAAAAGGGTGCGGACGGCTTCAGACTAATTGCGCTCATAGATGCCATCGGCCGCTTGGCAACGTGTTCCTGATCATGGGGGCTGTATTATGAAGACATTCGACGCCATATTTATCGGCGCAGGCCAGGCGGGGCCCTTTCTTGCTGCCCGCATGGCAGCGGAGGGTCGCAAGGTCGCTCTTATCGAACGAAAATACCTCGGTGGCACCTGCGTCAACGCCGGATGCATGCCGACCAAAACGCTGGTCGCGAGCGCTAGGGCAGCGCATATCGCCAGCCGAGCAGCGGAATTCGGTGTGACAATAGGCGGACCCGTCGGCATTGATATGAAAACCGTTCAGGCAAGAGCCGAGAAAGTCATATTGAACGCGCGCAACAATCTCAAAACATGGTTCGACGGGCTCGATACGTTGACTGTCATACAAGGACAGGCAGAGTTCGAAAACGCAACCACGGTCTCCGTCAATGGAGAGAGGATAACAGCACCGCAGATATTCCTCAATGTCGGAGCGCGTCCCGTCATCCCCGACTATCCGGGCCTTGAAAAAGTGCCCTATCTGACCAGTACGTCGATCATCGAGCTTGATAGGCTGCCGCATCATCTCGTGGTCATTGGCGGTAGTTATATCGGGCTTGAGTTTGCGCAGATGTATCGCCGATTTGGCTCCCAAGTCACCATTATTCAGCGAGGTCCCCGTCTTGCCCCACGCGAGGATGATGATGTGTCGGAAGCCATCGCAAAGGTCCTCGAAAACGAGGGCATCACGGTGTGCACGAATGCGAATATTGTTTCATTTGCCAACAAAGGGCCGGATATTGAAGTGACCATGGATCATGACGTGGTTCTCGGCAGTGATGTCCTGATTGCGACTGGACGAAAGCCCAATACCGATGATCTTGGCCTGGACACCACAGATGTGGAGACCGACAAACGTGGCTTCATCGTTACGGACGATACGCTATCGACCAATGTCGATGGTATCTGGGCACTGGGTGACTGCAACGGACGGGGTGCATTCACGCACACGTCCTATAATGATTTCGAAATCGTGGCGGCAAACCTTCTGGACGGGGCGGACAGAAAAGTGAGCGACCGCATTCCCGCTTATGCACTCTATATTGACCCGCCGCTTGGCCGGGTCGGCATGACGGAGCGAGATGCACGGGCATCCGGCAAAGACATTCTGGTTTCCGTGCGACCGATGAGCCGGGTCGGTCGCGCAATCGAACGTGCTGAAACGCAAGGTTTCATGAAACTCGTTGCCGATGCCGCGACAGGCCAGATACTTGGGGCGTCAATTCTAGGTATCGAGGGTGACGAAGCTATTCATGGTATCATCGATGCCATGAACGCACGCGTTTCCTATAGAGACTTAAAATGGGCTGTACCAGTACATCCAACTGTTTCGGAATTGATTCCCACGTTGATTGGCGATCTCAAATAAGGCGGAACAAGAAGCCATTCCAGTAGGCGCACTGAGGTCGATCCGCCTCGCAAGTATTATAGGAGGCCTTGGTGATAACAATACTACTGGGTTTCACCGAAGTCATTTACTTGCTGGCCGCCAGCGAATATTATTCATGGTAATCTCTAATTGTATATAGTACGATAAGATCGTTCTAATGCCGTATAGATCGACTATCGTCTGGGCCGAAATGAAAATAGCAATACCATTGTTTTCCTGTTTGAAGATGACTTCTCCGTCGGCAATGAGAAAAAATGTCGAGCCATGTCTGACAGAAACTGAGTGACAGAAAGGTTTAATTTTGTCTCCTATTCGCCTGGAGACCGCAATTGGTTCCGCCGAACGGATAAAAGTCTCTGCATTCAGTTCGTGCATTGCCAATCCTTTTCCTTAGTCTAGAACGTGGCCCAAACGCGCTTATAAGCCCAACTCCGCGGCTTTGATTTTCGCCTTCTTTCCAAGCCCTCGAACAGCATTGAAGGTGCTGATGTCAACAACTCTCCGCAATGAGGCCAGCAGCCCTACAAAACTTCTGAAACCGTCTTCGTCTTCCAGAGGTACTATTATTCCCATCGCAAAGCGGAACTGTCTGAGAAATTCAAGAAAGTCCTGACTTCGACTATCTCTATACCGGTCGTAAGTGCTGTCCCAGACAAATGCACGATTGCCACCTAATAACTGTGCGAGAAGTACATCATTCTCGATCAGGTTCATGCGCTTATACTCGCGCATGACGTTTAACGGGATCGTGCAGTACGTTGGGTCAAGCAACAACGCTTCTCTAGGTCGTAAACTCATAAAAGATGGCTTCAAACGGTCGTCTCGTCCAACTCGTCACCGCTGTAGATGTCGAGGTCGAGTTCCAATCCACGCAGTCCGATCGCGCAGGTTGTGGTTGGAGAAAGGCTTTGGCCCTCATTAAAGCCTGAGAGGAACAGGCCTACGAATATGTTTCCCCGGAAGCGTAAGGATAATGCTCTCCACGCCTCCAAATCCGTGCTCAAGGCGGCAAAGAGAGTGGCAACCTGCTTGTCGAGTTCGCCAGGACTTTCATCGGGTGCGGACAGCATCCAGTAGCCGCTCCAAGCCACAATTTCTTTCCCTTTAGGTGTAGTCCAAGTGCCGCCTTTTTTCACGCCCTTCGTCGGCTGCACCCCAAGAATGCGCGATATCTCTTCTGGATCGAGATCGTCCCCGTGAAAGCGGAGGGATGCAGCAGTTCGGTGCACTTCAGCCATTAGTCCTCAAGCCTTTCTGTCTTATACACGAGCGCGATTCCAAGCCGCTCAAAATCACTTTCTCCTACGCACAGTTCATGATTCAAGGGCCTTTATTTGAAGGAGGCAATTTATGACCCGTCGGCGTTTTGATCTGACCGATTTCGAGTGGGGTATAATCCAGCCGCTACTGCCGAACAAGCCGCGTGGAGTGCCACGGGTTGATGACCGTCGAGTGATCAACGGCATCTTATGGCGGTTCCGGACAGGCTCGCCATGGGCAGACGTTCCGGATCGATATGGTCCGTATACCACTTGCTACAACCGGTTCGTGCGATGGCGCAAGGCGGGTGTCTGGGATCATGTTCTGGGCGAGATTTCCAAGGCTTTCGATGGCGATATCGTCATGATCGACAGCTCCTGTGTCCGTGTTCATCAACATGCGGCGACAGGAAAAAGGGGGATCAAGACGATGGCTGCATGGGACGTTCCCGTGGCGGCTTGACCACCAAAATCCACGCAGTTGTCGATGCCGATGGTCGACCGATCCGCCTCGCACTCACAGCCGGCCAAGCCCATGATGGCCGCATGGCAGAACCATTGTTACAGACAATCTCCAAGGGTGCGATCCTGCTGGCGGACAAGGCCTACGATACCAACGCTATAAGAGCATTTGCAAAGCAACGGCAGGCATGGGCCAATATTCCTGCCAAGAGCAATCGGAAGGGAAGCTTCCCTTTCAGCCAATGGGTTTACCGACAGCGCAATCTCGTTGAGCGATTCTTCAGCAAACTCAAACAGTTCAGAGGAATCGCCACCCGTTACGATAAAAACCCGATGAACTTTCTCGCCGCCGTCAAATTGGCAGCAGCAAGAATTTGGATCAGATCGTTATGAGTCTACGGCCTAGTAGACTTGTGACAAGAGAGGATGAGGGCATCAAAACCAAGAGCGGTACAGGACTGGTCAAGTGCGGTGAAAAACTCCCCCGCATTCTCTGCGTTGTCAATCAGGTCTTCGATATTCTGAACGTGCGTAGAACGGTCACATAATATTCGAGGTACGTCCTCCGCATCCACATCGTGTGTAACGTCGAATGCCGCTGGCTCATTGTTGATGAGGGGAGATATCGCGCGCTGTCCCTTGAACAGCGGAATTTGCGATTGGCGAATGGCCTCAACGATTGCGTGTGTCTTATTCGTAGCTCGCAGCTTGATACGGGAATTTCTTAGATGAGTAATTACGGTCGTTTCCCTGATTCCGAGTATAGCAGCCACCTCCCAATGGGTCTTTCCTTCGCCCGTCCAGTAAAGAACACTTCTCTCCTGAGGGGTTAACGATCTTCGATTATCATGTCCATATAGTCCATCTATCTGCAACTGCTGAACCTCTGGTTGGGGCGAAACAGAACCGTATGGCTGCAGTGTGGTGGTTTCCTCTCTGAATGCCGCAGGAGCAAAACACGTCTGTTCGGCCCCGGCGCGCAAGCTGGTTGATTCAGTTATGAGGAGTATCGCGCTAAGCGGTGGCACTTCAAGGCCACGGGATACGTTTGATTACTATAGTAGGTAGCTATTTACGCAGTAATTGGGATTGTTATTATCTATGAGACTTACCGCCATCTTTGCGAGAAATCTGCGACTTTGTCGCCAGGAAGCCGGCCTTACTCAGGAACGTTTGGCCGAGTTTGCCGGACTTGATCGTAATTTTATTGGGAAACTTGAACGAGAAGACAGCTGTCCCACCCTTCAGACTGTCGAAGCCTTGTCTCTGGCTCTGCAAGTCCACCCTGAACGACTTATTGATCGCGATCCACCAACAAGAAAAAAATCAAGACTATAAGCGGAATTTACCTTTTCTTATCAGGCGCTTGATTTCGACGCAGGAGATCCTCAAGTTCAACGCCGAGCGCATCGGAAAGCGTCATAAGCGTCAGAATCGTTGGATTGCGCTTTCCCGCTTCCAACCCACTTATATAGGCGCGCGTCGTGTCTGCACGGAAGGCGAATTCTTCCTGCGATATAAGGCGTTCTCGCCGAATTCTCTGAACGTTAAGACCAATTACCGAACGTATATCCATACAACCACGGTTGCAGGGACGTACACTATATGACGACACACTATAGTGAACATTTCGCTTGACACTGCGCCTGCGGGAGGATTGTATTGCGCATTATAAGGAACACTGTTCTCATAATAGGAACACGCTATGAGCAGCAATCTGTCGCTGGAAAAAGGACTTCTTATCCTCAATTTGCTTAAAGAGGCACGTGAGTCTCTCGGGGTGCGAGAAATTGCTCGACGGCTTGATCTGACTCCCTCAGTAGCTCAAAGGCTGCTGAATACCCTGGCATCTCACGGATATGTCGAACAGGAAAGTAACCGCCGCTATCAAATTGGCTATGCCGTGCTTGGACTTGCTCAGCATGTATTCCAGCGCGGCAGGCTTCTGGCGCTTGCGGAAGAAGAGCTCAAAAAGTTGGCAGCGGGCGGCTGCTTCAACGGCTTCCTGGGCATCAGACGTGGATCGATCGGCGTATATGTCCTTGCCGTTCAATCTGATAGCCCAGTCGTCATCCGAGCTCAACCGGGCGAAGCGATGGCCCTCCACTCCACGGCTTTAGGCAAAGCACTGTTATTGGGTATGGGCGATACAGGGATCAGGACGCTGCTTGGAGATAAGCCGCTTGAGCGCCTTACGGAACGGACCGTCCTGGAGTTGGACAGGCTTGTCGATCAGCTACATTTGGGACGTTCGCTTGGCTACACGACCGCAATCTCTGAAAACCTGGAAGGTGTAATTTCGGTTGGTGCACCGATTTACGACGCATCAGGCACTGTAACGGCTGCAATTAGTGTCGCGTTCCCGCGTGCCGTTTACCCAAAAGTTAAAATCACCGACGTCGCACAAAGTATCGTCGCTGCCGCCCGCCGAATCTCTTTGGGGTTGGGCTTTGAACGTCAACGGAATTCTGAGGAGGAAGAAACAACAGATGTTGCTACATGAAGAGCGTATTCGCACTGCGATGACTAAGCATGATCTGGCCGCGGTGGTGGCCACGTCTCCAGAAAACGTTCTTTACACAAGCGGCTTCTGGTGTCTGCCACAATGGATCAGACGTGGACCGCAAGCATTTACGTTGCTCAGCGCAGAGTGTTCAGCTGCCTCATCGGTGGTAATAACCGGAACGTCGACACTTGATCTTCTTGCCGATCAGAATGTCGAAACAAAAGTCCGCCGCTTTGGTTCGTTCACTGTCGATAATCCCACGTTGCTTGATCTCGATGAGGTAAGCTTCAGGCAAAAAATGCTCTTCAGTCTTCCAGATGATAGGAGTGCTATTGACGCGCTCGTCGCAGAAATCAAATTACAGAAACTCACAAAGGCCAATGTTGGTATTGACGAAGCAGGTCTGTTGTCTGGCGATATGGAGAAGCTGCGTCGTGAATTGCCTGACGTTATGTGGATTATGGCTGCGTCGCTGTTTCGATGGGTTCGTGCGGTCAAAACCGCCGAAGAAGTGGAAAGGCTTGCGACCGTTGGTGCGATCACGGAAAGGTCCATCGGGGCTGCTTTGGAGATGGCCTCAGCTGGCGCATCAGAACGTGATCTCGCAAGAGCATTTCATAGCAGGACTGTCGGAGAGGATGGCTTTCCGGTCCTGGGATGCATCGGGTTCGGAGAACGCAGCGCACTCATGAACGTCCAGCCATCGGACCGTACTCTCAAAACAGGGGACATGATCCGATTTGATGTCGGAGGGCATTTCAAACACTATCGTGCGGACATTGCCCGGAATGTGAGCTTTGGAGAGCCGTTGCGGGAAAATCGAATAAAATACAATGCATTAAATCGTGGCGTTCAGCGCGGTATCGAGAAAATACGTCCTGGCATTTCTGCATCAGAAGTCTTCGAAGTGGTTGTCGATACTGTCCGCAAGGAGGGTATTCCCCATTACCGTCGCAGTCATGTTGGTCACGGTATCGGACTAGATGGTTATGACCTGCCACTTCTTGCTGCGAGTAGTTCTGACATCCTGGAAGAGGGGATGGTCCTGTGTATCGAGACACCCTACTACGAACTGGGGTGCATCGGTCTGCAGGTCGAAGACATGCTGGTTGTGCGCTCAGGTGGCGCGGAAATGTTGACCAATAACGGCGACAGCCTGGTGGTGCTTTGATGATGGGCCGGATCGCAGCATATTCCTGTTACCGGTGTAGCAGTGAGTTTCCGTCCAGCCTGCCGATTGACTCACGCGGATGTCCCTCATGTCTGGAAACCGCGCCATCGAACTTGCGGCTTGTTTATCGCACCGCCGAGTTGCCAGTACCGAACGACGAAAAGAAACCCGAACTGCCTTCGCTCTGGCGCTACGCTGAAAAACTCCCCTTCGACTCAAGAACTGCGATCTCAATGGGGGAAGGGCTGACACCACTTCTTCGTTCAGAACGGATTGGTAATGAGATCGGAGTGACAGATCTTTTCATTAAAAATGAGAGCTATAATCCAACCTGGTCACATAAAGATCGGTTCTCGACCGTAGCGGTAACCGCCGCAGTCGATACGGACGCACACGTGGTTGCAACAAGCTCGAGCGGAAACGCTGGGGCATCGCTCGCTGCTTATGCAGCGCGGGCGGGACTGGAATGTGTTGTCGCAACCATAGCCGGGTCAGCCGGACCAATGCTCACCCAAATCCAGAAATATGGCGCAAGAGTCGTAGCGTTTGAAAACAAGCATGATCGTTGGCCGTTTCTCGCTAAGGGTGTCGAACGCTACGGCTGGTTTGCGACGTCCCCTTACAGGCAACCCGTGGTCGGAAGTCATCCGATCGGTATCGAGGGGTATAAAACACTTGCCTTCGAGATCATCGAACAGTCTAACGGAACTGTACCGGACTGGTGTGCTTTTCCTGTTTGCTATGGAGACGCATTGGTGGGCGCATGGCTTGGCTTTTGCGAGTTGTTGGCGGACGGTTCGATTAATCGGATGCCCCGTCTCCTAGCGGCCGAAGCCTATGGTTCGCTCGCGCAAGCGCTTGAAACTGGGAGCGACCAAGTATCAGACATGACGGCGTCATTCAGCACATTGGCCGTTTCAGTTGGTGCAACGAGAAGTACCTATCAAGCTCTTAAAGCGCTACGTGTGTCCAACGGAGCTGCCGTTCCGGTCACGAATGAAGGTCTTATTTCCTTTCAAGACCGTATTGCGGCGGCGGAGGGTACGTTCTTGGAGCTTTCCTCCGTGATGGCGCTCGCTGCAATAGCGAAAGCACGACGTCAAAACATAATCCAGGGATATGAAAGTGTCGTTGCGGTGGTCACGGCTTCTGGCTTGAAGGACGTCGACAAATCCGTTTCGGGCAACAAGCTCCCGCGCTTCGTCAATATCGAAGATGCCCTAGAGCATTGCAGCATCTAACGAGGAAATATCGATGCAGATGCCATTCCACTAGTCAGTAAAAGGGGAAGCATTATGAAACGACGGAAATTTTTGGCTGCAACAGCCTTTTTGATAGGGTCTGGCCATCGTTTGGCATGGTCCACCCCACAACAATATACAGCAGGAAACCCTATGCTGCTCGTAGGTTTTGCTGCTGGCGGAGCGGGAGACATCGCATCGCGCGTTGTCACGAATTTTGTCAAGCAAGAACGCGGTCTCGCTGCGATGCCGGATTTCCGGCCGGGGGCGGGCGGCACAATTGCAACCGATCAGGTGCGTAGAGCGCCAGCTGATGGCTCGATCCTATCGTTATATTCGGTCAGCCCGATATTGGTCGCGCCTCATCTGCAGAAAGTACCGTACGACGTCACAAAGGACTTCACCTATATTGCAAGTTACGCTGGAATTTCTGTTCCCTGTTTCGTTCGCAAAGACAGTCCATTAGAGACTTGGGATCAACTTTTGGACTATTGCCGTAAAAGTCCATCGAAGCTGAAATGGGCGACTGCAGCACCGCGTGGCCTTGCTCATATCGCCACAGAGGCGGCGTTTCGCGAGGAGACTGCCAAAGCGACATTCGTACCCTTTCGCGGTGGTGCCGATGCTGTGACCGCACTCCTTGGCGGGCACATCGACATGGTAGTCTCATCAGATTTCGGTCCCCATCTGGCCGCTGGATCAATACGCCTTTTGGCCGAGACCAGTCCGAACCCGAGAGTCAGCCGACCTGGCATCGTGAGTTTTGCGGAACGCGGCTATCCAGTTGCAATTCCCGCTTCATATGGACTGTTTGGTCCAGCGGGGTTGCCTTCCGAAATCATCTCCTGGTGGGAAAGCGCCCTCAGAGAAATGGTGGATAGTCCGATGTATTCTGACTTTTTGAAACTCATTAACGGCTATCCGTTGTTCCATAAAAGTGAAGAGTTCACACACATGGTTAGAGAGGGATATACGAATATCGGACATCAGATCGAGACGATGGGGGTGCATCTGTGACCCTTGCTCGCCTCGTTCCTTACGCGCTGTCAATGATCGGACTTGGAGCCGCGGCAAGCGGATTTCGCATGCATCTATGGGAGAACGGCGAACCTGCAGCTGGTCTGTTTCCGTTTCTTGCCGCTCTGTTGTTGATTTTCACAAGTTTGCTCTGCACGGTACAGGCTGTCCCCGCCGAAGAGCCAGTCGAGCTCCCGCGCGTCTTCGCTTATTGCGCAGCGCTTGCGCTCTTCTGCGCGTCGCTAGAAATACTGGGATTTGCCGTCGCGACGTTCCTGTTCCTTGCGGGCGTTCTGATGTTCATTGAGAAAATGAGATGGCATGCCGCGGGATTGTTTGCGGCTGGGGCCGCGCTATCAACGTGGATTTTGTTTGAAACCCTTCTCTCCGTTCCACTGCCGCATGGCGTTTGGAGGCTGTAATGTTGGATTCCCTTTCGCAGCTTATGATGGGCCTCAGCATCGCTCTCGAACCGACCAATGTCGCAGTTGCTCTTCTCGGTGCTGTTTTGGGCACAGCTGTCGGGGTTCTTCCTGGCCTTGGACCATCGGCGACAGTCAGCCTTTTATTGCCTGTTACGATGGCACTCGATCAAACAAGTGCCATCATTCTACTCGCAGGCATCTATTATGGATCCCAATATGGTGGTTCTATAACGTCAGTACTCATGCGGGTTCCAGGTGAGGCTTCCAGTGTGATGACCTGTTTCGACGGCTATCCGATGGCCAAACAAGGCCGAGCTGGAGCCGCACTCGGTATTAGCGCGTTTGGAAGCTTTATCGCAGGTATTTCGGCAACCCTGGCAATCGCCGTTGTGGGTCCGGCCTTTACCAAAGTGGCCCTTGCATTTGGGCCAGTCGAAAAATCGGCGATTGTTTTGTTGGGGCTTGTACTGGCCGCCAGCGTTGGCGAGGGACCGCGTATCCGGGCTTGGGCTATGGTCGCGCTTGGCTTGCTTCTTTCAACTGTTGGCGTCGACCTGATATCCGGGCAAGAACGGTTTACTTTTGAAGTTAGCTTCCTGCGCGATGGGTTCGATATAGCTGTTCTCGCGATGGGTCTGTTTGGCATGAGCGAGGTCTTGATGCTGATACAGCGGAAAGAAGCGCACGAGACAACAAAAATGCCTTCGTATCGATTACGTGAACTACTTCCGAGCCGAACAGAATGGAGGGCGTCAGGCGGGCCGATTGCGCGTGGGACGGTTCTTGGCTTTTTCCTCGGTCTTCTGCCTGGAGGGGGTGCACTTGTGGCGGGCTTCGCAAGCTACTTGATGGAGAAAAAGCTGTCTCGTTCGCCTGAGCGCTTCGGGAAAGGGGCCATTGAAGGAGTCGCAGGTCCGGAAAGTGCCAATAATGCTGCTGCACAGGCCAGTTTTATTCCGATGCTCTGTCTCGGAATTCCAGCCAATGCCGTGATCGGTATCATTATGGGAGCGCTCTTGATGCAAAACGTCGTTCCCGGGCCGCAGATAATCTCGGAACATCCGCAACTCTTCTGGGGCATTGTCGCAAGCATGTTAATCGGCAATGCAATGCTCGTTGTTCTCAATGTGCCTCTGATCAGGGTTTTTGTCCTTCTATTGAAGGTTCCGCAAACCGTCCTGGCGCCGCTGATTGTCCTGTTTTGCGTCATTGGCGCATTCAGCCTTAGCAACAGCATGTTTGATGTTGGTGTGGTCGTCGGATGTGGTGTATTCGCCTATGGATTGCGCAAAGCTGGCTTCGATATGGCCCCGCTTCTGCTCGCATTTCTGCTAGGCTCCTTGCTTGAGGAAAATCTGCGACAAAGTCTTATACTTGGTGAGGGTCATCCCGTGATTTTCCTAGAAAGCCCAATCAGTGTCTGCCTTATTCTGTTTACCCTAGCTATCCTGATTGTGCCTCTGGTAAAATCCATCGGAATGCGGCTCGTCAGTGGAACGGCATAGCAAGATTGGTGCGCCAGCAAATGAGCTGTCGTGCTCTGACCGATCTTCTTAAACTCGAACACTTTCCCGGCACAGTGATGAAGCTTGAATCATGAGTGCCAATCATATGCGACAGAAACATGAGAGACGGATATGCAGAACGAGTACCTCAAAACGATCGAACAACGGCTTTTGTGGCTTTCGCATTGGATGATCCACCATGCCAACCACGTCCGACCTAAAGAAGACGGGATCAAGGTAGGTGGTCATCAGGCTTCTTCTGCCTCTCTGGTGTCGATTATGACTGCCCTTTATTTTTCAGCGCTTCGTCCGCAGGACCGTGTTGCAGTCAAACCACATGCCTCGCCGGTTTTTCACGCAATTCAGTATCTAATGGGCAATCAAACGCGAGAAAAGATGGAGAACTTTCGAGGGTTCCAAGGGGTACAGAGTTATCCCAGCCGGACGAAGGACGTGGATGACGTTGATTTCTCGACGGGTTCCGTTGGCCTTGGTGTTGCGATCACCTCCTTTGCCTCACTGATTCAGGATTATATCGTTTCAAAGGAATGGGGCAGGGATGAATTTCCTGGCCGTATGATCGCACTGGTGGGCGATGCCGAACTTGATGAGGGGAATATTTACGAGTGCCTGCAGGAAGGTTGGAAGCACGGCTTGCGCAACACCTGGTGGATTATCGATTATAACCGACAATCGCTGGATGGGATTGTTCAAGAAGGATTGTTTCGCCGGATTGAGGACATTTTCAATGCTTTCGACTGGGATGTCATCAGGATCAAATATGGTGCGCTACAACGTGCCGCATTTGAAGAGATGGGCGGGGAACAGCTTCGGGATTGGATCGATAACTGCCCGAACCAGCTTTATTCTGCGTTGACGTTCATGGGCGGCGCTGTCTGGCGCAAGCACCTGATGGATGATCTGGGCGATCAGGGCGACGTCTCCGCCCTGATCGAAAGGCGCAACGATGTTGAACTTGCAGAATTGATGGAAAATCTTGGGGGCAACTGCGTCGCCACTATGGCCGAGACGTTCGCTGCGATTGACCATGACAGACCGGTCTGCTTCCTCGCTTACACTATTAAGGGTTGGGGCACGCCGATCGCTGGGCATAAGGACAATCATGGCGGCCTCATGACCAGGGCTCAGATGTCGGCATGGCAGTCACATATGGGTGTTTTAGAAGGAGAGGAATGGGAGAAGTGGGCAACCGTCGCTGCCCCCCAGGAGCTTCAGTCTTTTCTTGATACCATACCGTTTTTTACTGGTGGCGAACGCCGTTATCATGACATTCCCGTCCCAGTGCCTTTGATCGTAGCAGGGGAGGAACGGGAAATCTCGACGCAGATGGCGTTTGGTAAGATTCTGGACGAATTGTCGAAGTCCGATTCGGAGCTTGCTGCGCGCATCCTGACCGCGTCGCCTGACGTGACCGGTACGACCAATCTTGGACCCTGGGTCAACCGGCGAAAACTGTTTGCCCGCGATCAGCGTCCTGACACTTTCATAGATCAGAAGATCCCTTCGACCGCGAAATGGGAATTTGGGCCAACTGGCCAGCACATCGAACTAGGCATTGCTGAAATGAACCTGTTTCTACTGCTGGGAGCGGCTGGTCTATCGCATTCTCTTTTCGGAAAGCGGTTGATACCGATTGGGACGGTTTACGACCCATTCGTGGCACGAGGTTTGGATGCATTGAATTACGCCTGCTATCAGGATGCGCGCTTCATGATCGTAGGAACCCCATCAGGTGTGACATTGGCGCCGGAAGGCGGTGCCCATCAATCTATCGGATCTCCCTTGATTGGAATCTCACAGGATGGACTTGCGGCTTTTGAACCGGCTTTTGCTGACGAACTTGCCGTAATCATGGGGTGGGCATTTGACTATATGCAGCGGGATGGAAGTGCTGATCCTGATGAACGGACCTGGCTAAGAGATGAAACTGGTGGATCGGTCTATCTGCGGCTTTCAACAAACCCGATCGAACAACCGGCAAAGCGGCTCGACGATAGTTTTCGACAGGGCACCATTGATGGCGCATATTGGCTACGTAAGCCTGGACCGAATTGTGAAGTAGTCATAGCCTATCAGGGAGTGATCGCTCCTGAGTCCATTAAAGCTGCCGGTCTCATCGGCGAGAGTAGGCGCGATATAGGGGTGTTGGCGGTAACATCTGCCGATCGCTTGCATGCAGGCTGGACTGCGGCGCAGCGGGCCCGTGCTCGAGGTATCACACAAGCTGAGTGCCACGTGGAGCAACTGATGAAGGACGTCCCTTCGCACTGCAAGCTTGTGACAGTTATCGACGGCCACCCAGCAACCCTGTCTTGGCTTGGATCAGTCACAGGCCACCGAACTATCCCGCTCGGCGTCGAACATTTTGGGCAGACCGGAACTATCGGCGATCTTTATCGCCATTTTGGTATAGACGCCCGAGGGATAGTCGAGAAGGTGAATGGGCTGACTCCTGGCAAACCTGCGCTGGACTTCGTTGCCTGACGGAATTCACCACGCTATTTGCCTTCGGCTGGAGCGCGTTCGTATACCAATGCGCTCCATTCCTACTTTTATCTAGCTCGATACGATTTGTTTCTAATCCATAGTCATCACGGCAGCATTATCGGTGCTGCTGAAGTTGCGGTTCAGTGACAACCTCCACAATCTTGCGTGAGCGAATAAAGCCGCCAAGGTCTTTTCCATGCATTCCGTTGAAAAGATTAACGAGCGTTCTGCGAGATATGGGTTTGGTACGAAGCTGCACGATCTTCATGTCTCGCAGTGGTTGATCTCTATCTTCATCCTCGATCAACGAGTTGCGAAAAGAGACTAGATCCTCGCGTGCTTCCTCGCGCGTTTCATAAAACTGTCGCGCAGATTGTGCCGGATCTTCGCCGTAGGTGTAAGTGTAGAAAGTGAAGCAATGCCCGGCTTCCTGTTTGGTAATAGCCATTTTTCACGGTTCCAGTTAGAGCAATCGCGGTACGCCCCCGCTTCAATGCTCATTGACCCCTTGGTGATCGGGGAGTTGCAACCGTCACGAAACGGCCCTGTGGCCTTTAGCCGGAGGCCTGTTGCATACGCCACAGGCTCCCCGACCAGAAGGTCAAGGAGAAATGGTGCCGTAGCAGCCGACACCAACTTTCGTGAGGGGTTTGCACGCCCCAAGGCAGCGCGTCACTGCCTTAAGTTCACTCTAGTATACTGAACTCACGTTGTCGCTTTCTTTCTGCAAGCAATTTCATGCTTCAACAGCTTCAACCAAGCTAATAGCGGCGGCGCAGGCGTACGATTGGGGAAACCGCAGTCATCCGAATAAAGCGTGACGTCGGTTCAGTCAGCTAACCGTCGCCGGGCCCAGTCCAGGCAGGTCCAGTCGGCTTCACCAGCTGGCGAAATGTCTTGAAGCCGGGTCGGCTCCCGCTTTTTGACAATTGGCCATTCAGACGAATGGCTGCTCAGCCAATCGTCTGAATGAACAGTTGATTGGTAACGATATCCCTCGTCGGCCATTATCGAGACGATTGTCTTATCCGGCGCCTGTCGCGCTAGCCAGCTTCCTACAAGAGCAGACGCTCCGCTGGTGGGGCCAACAAATATAGCCTTGTTTCGATACAAACTACGCGTTTTTGAAAAGGCTTGTAGAGCTCCGATCCAATGTACCTCATCAATCAGTTCATGATCGAGGTTTTTCGGTAAGATGCTGTTTCCAAGTCCGCGTAAGAGACGCGGACCGGCTTGTTGTCCAAACAATACGCTGTTGTTTGTATCGACCGCAACCGCCCGCATTTTAGGGTAGATTTCCCTTAGATAACGGGTTGTACCACAGAGTGAGCCGCCGGATCCAACGCACCCAACCAAACAATCGATCTGGCCCAAATGATTAACGATGACTTCCGCAAGCCGCGAATAAGCCGCCGAATTGTCAGGATTGTCGTACTGTCTCGGCCAGTAGGTCCCCGGTTTCTCACCAAGCACGCGATATAATTCAGCGAGGCGGCCGTCCTGATTTCCTGTTTGACCTGGATCTTTCACCAGCTTCACTGTGCTACCCAGTTGCTCGAGCCGGTTCTTGAACGGTTGATCCATAAGACTTGTGGCGCTGACAACGGTAAGTTGATAGCCTCGGATGGCTGACAGCATTGCTAGTGCAAGCGCAAATGTTCCGGAACTCGTTTCAACTATATGACCACTAGGCTGTAACAAACCGTTTTGTTCTGCTCTGTCCAACACGTAACGGGCCGGTAGTAGTTTCATCAGGCGGAACTGTGCTGCATAAAAATTTGGACGCAGCTCGATTATTTGTGGTGTTTCGTAACCATGGAGAAAGGACTTCGTTTTCATGGTTGTTCCTTCAGCAATTGCACGTCGAGGTTCACGGCGAACTGGTGGACGTTTGTGAAGCCTTGCTTGGAAGCTGTTTTAGCAGCCGTTTCGACCTTGTCCGCTACATCGGGGTCGCGGGCGTCCATTAAGAGGCCCATTCGGTTTCCACTGTGGGCGATTTGTACGCCGAGTGCGCCGCAATTTTCTGCAAGTCTCAAAAGGTCGGCAAGGTGCGTCTTGGGGAGATAGCGTTGGTTTATCCGCGCACTTGCTGTTGCGACGTGGCCCAGCAAACCAACGTTCTGTTCCAGAATTGCCTTCCGAGCAAGGCCGCGCAGGACGCGAAAGCTCTCGATCTCGGATCGATCGTAGCGAGCAGGTGCAAATGTGAGGGTATCTACGGGTACATCGTTGGGAGAGATGAATCCTACAATCAGCAAAGGCGGATAGTCACCAGGGAGGTATTCAATCACATGGCCTTCCCTTTGCGCGAACAGAACTGCCTGCGGGCCGAATACTATGGAGTCGCTGGCGGTTTCGGCCGCAACAGCCAGGCGACAAATGATTGCCCGGTTTAATTCAACGCCCATAGCCGCAGATACGGCTCGTATTGTCGCAACGACATCCGCAGT
Source organism: Ochrobactrum vermis (assembly GCF_002975205.1). Taxonomy (NCBI): domain Bacteria; kingdom Pseudomonadati; phylum Pseudomonadota; class Alphaproteobacteria; order Hyphomicrobiales; family Brucellaceae; genus Ochrobactrum; species Ochrobactrum vermis. Next base: position 377,372 of record NZ_PCOC01000002.1, read on the forward strand.
CGATGAACCATAACCAAGGCTCATGGGTATCTTTGATTCAATAGTAAGACAGCCTCCAGCATCAAATTGCCCTAACGCCTCGAATGTCAACCGAGCCGCACGGGCTGCTTTCAACATACCCGCCGGGCGAGTGCGGACCTCGTTTCTCTCGTCAGGCCAGAACGTGGCGACAGATTCGAAAGATGGGCAGGGCAGCGTGATTAAACCTCTGTGTAAGCGTTCGTCGTCATCAGTGAACACGCCTTGGAGGATCTCACCGTGATGAGCGGTTGCTCGACCGGTTCCGACACCAAGGGATCTTGGGTGCCGAAGGTCTCTGGAAAAACTTAAGTCATCTGGAAGTGAACGGGGAAAAGACATCGATTTTCCTCCCATAATGATGGACTTAGTAGTATGGGGACTGAATAGATTGGTGTCTCTCCTCATTTTTGAGGAGAAAATTTAACTTGACGCGCCCTACTCGAAGGAAAATTTCCTGACGGTGGACGAATTCCAGTTTGTACTAATAAAACTCTGCGCGTGAAGTATTGAGGCTAGATATCGCGTAGAGCGAAGAACGACTGCATTGTGGAAGCGCGCCTTGGCAAGGCTTTTTTACGCGCCTGCCTCTGATTTCGAACGATTGAGGCAAGGAGGGGCGTCCTCCGAGCGCATGATGGAGTGGCTGACCGTTGAACAAACGAATAGAATACCGGTCACCAGGCGAAGCGACCCTGGCTTGGCTCATAATATAAAAAATATGACAAGTTAAATCATTCTGCGGTAGAGCGGATTTGTTCAAACACATTGCGTGTGAATTCAAACTGCCGCGCAGTTCCTCGTCCCATTGAATTGCGTCCAAGTGTCTCCGTGAGGATGCCACGTTGTACTAGCTGATCCATCGTTTCGATGACGCCACCACGAGTCAATCCGGTAATTTTCATGACAGATGAGAGGGTTAAGGGTTCGTGTGCCTGATGCATCATGTAAAGTACATTCAACATCCCGATCTGTTTGATCCGGGATTGCGGAGATTCACCTTCTGTCGGTTTTTCCAAGATCTCTCGAAGGCCAAAAAGAGCCAATGCCTGATTTTGCCATCGTTCGCTTAAATTGCTTGCCATTCTTTTAACTATCGATTATTTGTATAGTAATGAAGTTAGGGCACAACGACATCTGACAACGTGTCCAACAACAAATCGGAGGATGGGAGGCATGAACAGCTTTCTCTTTCGTGGTGCCGTAGCAGCTTTCGGGTTCGCTTCATTATACCTTAGTTCGGATCAAAACGCTCGCGCCGATGACTGGGGCTGTACGGTTATCCTGTGCTTATCCAATCCCGGTGGACCGACACAATATGCAGAATGCCGTCCACCGGTGCAAAAGTTATGGCGGTGGCTTGCCAGAGGAAAGTCTTTTCCGAGCTGCAATGGTGCAGGATTTCAGTACTCCCGACCTCGTTATGATCCGTTTTATTGCAAGGACGGGTATCGTCTAACCGTCGCATATACGGGTAGAGGACGTGAAGCATCTTGCGTTTCCATGACGACGCAGGTCGTCAGCAGAATCTTGTGCAGACATAACCGCGATGGGCTAGGCAATGATGATCGCGTGATTGTCGACGCCAGATGGAGGTCGGAAAACGGATACCTTCAGTGCGTAGGCAATACGACTGCGCGACCGCGTGTTCGGGAAAAGCCAAACTATATTGATGTAACGATCGATGGAGTCGGTAAGAAGAGGGTGTGGTTCTAGTCATGCCCGTGTCTTTTGTAGATCTTGCACAAAGCTGTGCGCCGTTAGTTGCGCACGAAACACTTGCCGGTGTTGTCAGCCTCGAAAGCCGCTTTAAACCATTCAACATCCGCATCAACAGCGGCCCTTCACTAGAGCGACAACCGGCATCGAAAGCCGAGGCGATAAAGATCGCCACCGCTCTGGCCGTCGAACACCAAGATATTCAACTAGGTCTCGCGGGAATAGGTCTTGATGATCTGAGGAAACTCAAGCTGACGATTTCTGATGCTTTCGATCTATGTCTGAATCTAAAGGCTAGCGCCACACTGCTGGACAGCTTCTATCGCCGCGCAGTGAAGGCTGGTGCCGATAATGCCAGAGCCGAACGGGCAATGCTCCAGTCATTTTACGGTCGCGGAGATCCCTCTGTCGGTTCAACAGTCAAATACGACAGGCAGGTGCAGCGTGAGATTCAACGGTTGAAACCGACGATTGCCAGCTTAACTGTCGGTGATCCTCAGGACGGACCTGCTTCGCCCGACATGATCGCAGATGTTGTAGCTGAAAACTCCGACAAGTGGGGTGCCTCCAACATTACCGCACCGTCATGGGATGTCTTCAATTCTCGGCGTCGCCAGTCCTCAATCTTCGTTTTCCAGAACAAGCATGGAGAAGAATGAAATGATCAATGGTTCCCGTATGAGCTCGGCTGCAACTTCAGCCTTTATGACGGCGGCAATCGTCGCAATCCTAGTTGAACCGGCCTTCGCCCAGGCCGCCGGGGTCGAATCCATCCTTCAAAACATCGTCGATCTCCTCACAGGCAACATCTTCAAGTTGATCGCGACTATCGCGGTGATCCTGATCGCGATCGCGTGGATGTTTGGCTACATGGACCTCCGTCGCGCTGGCTACTGGATCATTGGCATCGGTGTGATCGCCGGCTCTTCCGAGCTCGTCAGCACGATTGTCGGGAGTTGAGCGATGACGATATCGAGGCCAGCGCTTGAGGAAGATACGTTGTTCATCGCCTGCACGCGACCTGCAATGTACGCAGGCGTCACCATGGAAGCCATGGGAATGAACGTCATTGCGACGACGATTTTCTATCTCGCGGCCGGTTCTGTCGCCTATGCGCTCGTCGGGGTGGTTTTTCATTTTATCTTCCGCGCACTCGTCAAACATGACCACAACATGTTTCGCATTGTCGTGGCCTGGGTCGAGACGCGTGGGCGATCACGGAATACTTCCCATTGGGGTGGTAGCTCGATCTCTCCGCTGCGACTTTCCCGCCGGTTTTGACCTGCCACTAAGAATTTCCTCCAGATTGGATTAGAGTTCGGCCCATTGAGGACGGACTTATGAAGAAGCAGAGATTTACGGAAGAGCAGATCATTGGGGTGTTGAAGGAGCAGGAGGCGGGCGTTAAGGCCGCTGATCTTTGCCGCAAGCACGGGATTTCCGAGGCGACCTTTTACAACTGGAAGGCCAAATACGGCGGCATGGAAGTGTCGGAGGCCAAGCGTCTGAAGGCGCTTGAGGACGAGAATGCCAAGCTGAAGAAGTTGCTGGCCGAGCAGATGCTGGATGTTGCCGCTCTTCGTGAGCTTCTCGGAAAAAAATGGTAGGGCCTGCCGCAAAGCGTGACGCCGTTGCACATCTGAAGGATATATTGGGTCTTTCGGAGCGGCGGGCCTGCCAGATTGTGTCGGCTGATCGCAAGATGATCCGCTATCGGTCCTGCCGACCGCCGGAGGTCGAATTGCGAGCAAAGTTGCGCGATCTGGCCAACGAGCGACGACGGTTCGGCTACCGACGGCTGTTCATTCTGCTTCGGCGAGACGGAGAGCCTTCCGGGGTTAATCGCATCTATCGGCTGTATCGCGAGGAAGGTCTTTCCGTGCGCAAGCGGAAAGCCAGGCGTCGTGCTGTTGGCACGCGTGCCCCGATCCTCGTCGAAGCAAAGGCGAATGCTCGCTGGTCGCTGGATTTCGTCCACGATCAGTTCACCTGCGGCAGACGCTTCCGCATCCTCAATGTGGTTGACGACGTCACACGTGAATGCCTGGCGGCGATCCCGGACACATCTATCTCCGGTCGCCGTGTCGCGAGGGAGCTGACGACGCTTGTCGAGCGAAGAGGCAAGCCCGGCATGATTGTTTCAGACAACGGGACCGAACTGACCTCAAATGCCATCCTCGCCTGGTCGAAGGATCACAAGGTCGAGTGGCACTACATCGCGCCGGGAAGACCGATGCAAAACGGTTATGTCGAGAGTTTCAATGGCCGCATGCGCGACGAGTTACTCAACGAGAGCCTGTTCTTTGGTCTCGATCATGCCCGGAGCGCCATTGCCGAATGGGCCGACGATTACAACAATTTCCGGCCCCACTCATCGCTCGGATACCAGACCCCGGCAGATTATGCAGGGATCATCGCCGCAACCGGCTCCAACGCTACGCAATTTGGAAGCTTCGCGTTTCCGCCGGTTGCTCCCATCACGCCATGTGGCGTATCAAAAACCGCCGAGGCTCTAATCGCAGCCGGATGAAACTTCAGTGGCAGGTCAGTTTGACGAAAGGGATCTCGGCTTTGCCTGATATTTCAACGCTCAAATCCCGGGAGCTCGGGCCAGAGACTTTCATTCCCTATGTGCGTCATATTGATGAAGTGACCGTCGCTTTGGACTCGCGGGCGCTAATAGTGATGATCGCCCTCGAAGGCGTCTCGTTCGAGACCGCAGATATTCTGGATCTCAATGCTCTACACCGCGATCTCAACACGCTTTACAGGAACGTCGCCGACGAGCGACTTGCTTTATGGACCCATTTGATCCGACGTCGCGACAATTCTTATCCCGACGGGAGGTTTACAGCGACGTTCTCCGCTCAGCTCAACGAAAAATATCGCGAGCGCATGGTGGATGAGGATCTTTTTCACAATGGTCTCTATCTGACAATAGTGTGGTCGCCGCCAAGTGACCCTGCGGAAAAGGTAGCGAAGTTGCTTTCGCGTTTAACCCGTGCTCGCCATTCGGGTGACGAACTCGATGAGGAGGCACTGAAGAAACTCCGCGACAAGGTGGTCGATATCACGGCGGGGTTGAAGCGGTTTGAACCGCGGGTGTTGTCGCTTTACGATCATGACGGTCTACTATTTTCTGAGCCAAGCGAGGTCTTGCACCAACTCGTCGGCGGGCGAAAGGAGCCGGTCCCGCTCACCGAGGGCCGCATCGCTTCCGCAATCTATTCTGACCGTGTTATTATTGGTCGAGAAACGATCGAAATCCGGCAAGAAGCTGAAAGCCGCTTTGCCGGAATGCTGAGCTTTAAGGAATACCCCGCCACCACAAGGCCCAGCATGTTAGACGGCGTCTTGACCAGTCCCTTTGAACTGATTTTGTCGCAATCTTTTACCTTCGTCTCCAAAGCCGACGCCCGGACAATAATGGGCCGAAAGCAAAATCAGATGCTCAGTAGCGGTGATAAGGCAGCGTCGCAGATCGAAGAGCTCGACGATGCCATGGACGATCTGGAATCGAACCGGTTCGTTCTCGGCGAGCATCATTTGACGCTGACCGTTTTTGCTCCAACGGTAAAAGGACTGACTGATCATCTGGCAAAGGCACGCGCGAGCCTGACCAATGGTGGCGCTGTCGTCGCTCGCGAAGATCTCGGTCTCGAAGCTGCATGGTGGGCGCAGCTCCCTGGTAATTTTAGGTTTCGCGCGCGGTCTAGCGCAATCTCGTCGCGGAATTTCGCAGCACTTTCGCCATTCCATTCCTATCCGGTCGGCCAGAAAGACGGCAACGAATGGGGGACAGCTGTCGCGCTTCTCAAAACCGCATCCGGTTCGCCATACTATTTCAATTTCCATTATGGCGATCTCGGCAACGCTTTCATTTGTGGTCCCTCAGGCGCAGGCAAGACCGTGCTGCTCAACTTCATGCTGTCCCAGCTTGAAAAACACGATCCGCATGTGATCTTCTTTGACAAGGACCGCGGTGCTGATCTCTACGTCCGTGCCACCGGTGGCACTTATCACCCCCTTAAAAACGGCAAGTCCACCGGCTGCGCTCCTCTTAAGGCTCTGGACCTGACGCCAGAAAACAAGGTCTTTCTGGCAGACTGGATCGGAAAGCTGGTCGGGTCGGCGTCACGGGAGTTGTCTGTTACCGAGTTACGCGACATTTCAGCCTCTATTGATGGGCTCGCCGACCTCCCGGTCGAACAGCGCACGATCGGTGCGCTTCGGACTTTCCTCGACAATACGAACCCCGAAGGCATCGCCGCCCGGCTACGCAGGTGGGAAAAGGGAGGTCCGCTTGGCTGGGTCTTCGACAATGTCAATGAGGAGATAGGCTTCGGAAATTTCAGCGTCAGCAGAAAGATGGTTGGATACGACATGACTGATTTCCTGGATAATGAGGAAATACGCTCGCCCCTGATGGCTTATCTTTTCCATCGTGTCGAACAACTCATTGACGGTCGGCGCATCATCATCGTCATTGATGAATTCTGGAAGGCTTTGCAAGATGACGCCTTCCGGGACCTTGCGCAAAACAAGCTGAAGACGATCCGCAAACAAAATGGTCTCATGTTGTTCGCGACGCAAAGCCCGCGCGACGCGATCAATTCGCCGATTGCCCATACCATCATTGAGCAATGCCCAACCCAGATTTTTCTCCCGAACTCACGCGGAAGTCACGTCGATTATGTCGACGGCTTCAAGCTGACAGAGCGGGAATACGAGCTGATTGCACGTGAACTTAGCGTCGAAAGTCGCCGCTTCGTTCTGAAGCAGGGGCATAACAGCGTCGTGGCCGAACTGAACCTCAACGGCTTCGACGACGAACTCGCCATTCTTTCCGGCAGGACTGCCAACGTCGAGCTTGTGGACGCAATCCGCGGCGAGATCGGCGACAGGCTTGAGAACTGGCTACCCGTTTTCCAACAGCGAAGGAGTGCAAGCTGATGATTGCGAGCAGAGTTCACGGCGCAGTAGTTGTTGCGGTGTTGATCATTTCAGCTGGTACAGCAGCAGGGGAGGGAATTCCTGTGATCGACAGGACGTCCATCCTCAAACACATAGAAAGTATCACGCAGCTGAAATCACAGCTCGATGCGCTCCATCAGCAAATCGAGCAGGCGCAGCAACTCTATGGCTCGCTCAACAAACTGACCAACATGGCCGACGTCGCTGGTGTCCTGAACGATCCGGCAATTCGCAAGGCGCTTCCGCCTGATTTCGAAGCAATCGAGAAATTATTCAAAGGCAATGGATCAGGTGCGATCGGACAGTCTGCTTCCAAATTTCTCGAAGGCAATTCGAGCTATCGCACTGATGCCGATGATTTCTATGCGAAGGAGCTATCACGCGCCCAGAATAATAATGCTGGCCAGATGAGCCTCGGTCAGCAGGTCTACGATGCAGCTACGAAACGCATCGACGGAATCGACGAGTTGCGAGAGAAAATCTCTTCGGCCGGCGATGCCAAGGAGATCGCGGACCTCCAAGCCAGGCTTCAGGCCGAACAGGCATTCCTCCAGACAGATGTTTTACGGATGGAGGGATTGCAAATGCTCCAGCGCGCGCAGACCCGGGTCGACGGGCAGCGCAAGGCGGAAGATTGGCGCAAGCGCATGGATTCCATGAAGGCGGCGCTGCAATGAGGGTTCTTGTCACGATGGTCGTGCTTCTCGTCGTGACCGGCTGCTCCGAAGAGAAAATCACGACCTATTCCGTTGAGGAGTTGACGGCGGACGAGACGTTGCTCGTACGTGTCTTGTCCGAATGCCGCAATGATCCAGGCAACCAGCGTGATACGGCCAGGTGTGTGAACGCAGAAACTACCGACGGGAAACGAAGACTGCGCAAGATGCGTGAATTGCTGGGGAATTGATATCGTGTATCAGGTGTTCGACTTCATCGATGGGCAGTTTAAACAACCATTAGAGACGTTCGTTTCGGATGGCACGTCAAATATCGCACAATGGGTGACCGGGCCGTTGACCGCGGCCATCACCCTTTACATCGTGCTTTATGGCTATCTGGTGCTGCGCGGCTCGGTTGCTGAGCCGATCCTCGAATTCGTGTTCCGCACGATCAAGCTCGCCATCATCGTAATGCTGGTCAAAAACGCCGGTGAATACCAGACCTACGTCACGAACATTTTCTTCAATGTGCTACCGCATGAAATCGCGCAGGCGCTGAATTCCGGGACTACTCCAAGCGCCAGTACCTTTGACGGCCTTCTGGATAAAGGACAGACATCTGCCACCGACATCTGGTCGCGTGCCTCCTGGCCGATTGATATCGTCACAGGCGTTGCGGGGATGTTGGTGATCGCGGTGAGCTTTCTGGTTGCCGGTATCGGCTACGTTGTTTCGCTTTATGCACGTCTGGCACTGGCCATTGTGCTGGCGATTGGTCCCATCTTCATTGCATTAGCCATGTTTCAATCCACGCGACGTTTCACCGAAGCGTGGATAGGTCAGCTCGCAAACTTCGTCATCCTGCAGGTCCTCGTCGTCGCGGTGGGGGCGCTGCTGATCTCGTGCATCGATTCCACGTTTACCGCAATCGATGCTTACTCCGATGTCCTTATGCGTCCGATTGCTCTTTGCGCTATCGGGATCGCTGCCCTTTACGTCTTCTATCAACTCCCCGGCGTTGCTTCGGCGCTTGCTGCTGGTGGAGCATCGCTTGCTTACGGTTACAGTGCTGCGCGCGATGCGCATGAGGGCATGCTTGCCCGTGGGACCAGAAGTACAGGTCGTGCCATCAAACACACGGCTCGGTTCGTTGGGCGAACGGTTGGTTCCAGGGGCATGAGTAAATGACATGCTCCACAACAACAGGAAAAGGTCTTTTCGAATGATCAGGTTTTCCTTGCTGATTGCGCTGGCAGCGGTGCTTTGTGGCTGCGCATCGCTGAACTATCCCTTGCCGAAGTGTGATGGTCAGTCCCGCCGTCCACTCAATCGCTCGATGTGGGAATGGGAAGGTGTGCGAGACCTGAAGCCCCCTCGGTTCGATACAAAATTGACGACGTCAACGACGCCTTACGCTGAGCAGACCGCTGAGTCAGCGGCCTTCGCTTGTTTCGACATCGATGCTTCGCGTCGTTCTTGCGCGGAGTGAAAAGATGGTATCGACAGAAAATCTGAAAAGCTATTTTGAAAAAGCTCGCCGTTTCGATCAGGACCGGATGATCCAGATCGAGCGATCGAACCGGTTTGCCTGGTCAATCGCAGTTGGCGCAGTCCTCATCGCGGTTGTTTCGATCGTCGCGGTTGCTGCGCTGGCACCGCTTAAGACCGTTGAACCCTTTGTCATCCGGGTCGACAATTCGACGGGTATCGTCGACGTGGTGTCCGCCCTGACGTCGACGGCTGGTACTTACGATGAAGCAGTGACGAAATATTTTGCTGCAAAATATGTTCGCGCCCGCGAAGGATATGTCTGGAGCGAAGCACAAGAGAATTTCAGAACTATCGCGCTCCTGTCCACACAAGCCGAGCAAGATCGTTTTTCGAGCCACTATCGAGGAAGCAATCCGGAGTCGCCGCAAGTTATCTATGGTCGGTCGGCGACGACGATTATTAGGATCGCTTCGATCTCGCTGATCAATCAGAACGTGGCTTCAGTGCGTTATATGCGCACTGTCACCCGAGGAGACGAAGTCCGCACAACCCACTGGGTTGCCAGCCTGACTTATGCTTACGCCAATGCACCCATGTCCTCCACGGACCGGCTTGTGAACCCACTCGGCTTTGCGGTTAGCGAATACCGCTCCGATCCGGAGGCGATCAATTGATGCGAAAGACAGTCCTTCTAACCGCTCTGTTTGTAGGTATCGCCTCCATGGGTCATGCGCTCGAGGTTCCGCACAGCGCCTCGCAGGATAGTCGTGTCCGCTTCGTGAATTATCATCCTTACAACATTACCAGGATCGTCGGATCGTTGCGTTCTTCCGTGCAGGTGGAGTTCGACAGGGGCGAGGAGATCGCTCATGTCGCACTTGGCAACAGTGTGGCCTGGGAAGTCGCGCCGGCCGGAAACATACTTTTTTTGAAACCGCGCGAAAAGCAGCCGGTAACTAACATTTCTGTGGTGACAACCCGACGCGACGGTTCCGTCCGCAGTTATCAGATGGAGCTGACCGTACGCGAAGGAACTGTTGAGGTGGGCCAGAACACTTACTTCTATGTAAAATTTCGATATCCCGGAGATGAAGCAGACGCTCGGCGCCAGCAAGCTGCAGCGCGGGCGCGCGCTGAGCAGGCAAAGGAGGCTGACAAGGTGCTGGCGCTCCACGAAGCTAACGGCCCGCGCAACTGGCGCTATTCAGCACAGGGGGCCCAGTCGCTTGAACCGCAAAGCATCTACGATAATGGTAAGATCACGACCTTCGCATTCGTCGACAATCAAGAGATGCCCGCAATTTATATGGAAAACTCTGATGGTTCGGAGAGTTTGGTGCCAAAATCGGTCGATGGCAATCTCGTAATGGTTCACGCCATCAGTGAGAAGTTCATCCTGCGCCGCGGCAACGACGTTCTGTGCGTCTTCAACGAGGCTTACGACCGCGTCGGTATCAATCCCGACACGAACACCACGTCGCCGTCTGTGGAGCGTGTCATAAAATCCGTTTCCGCGGCTCGGTAGGGAGGCGTTCACCATGGCACAAGAAGAAGAAACCCAGATCCCCGGTGAACGCGCCGAGACTGCCAACGGTCGACGCATAGATAATAATCCGGCCCTCAAACGGGGTGTAATTGCATTCGCCGTAGTGACGTTCGTCAGTTTTGCGATCTGGTCGACCTCGGGACGCAATAACAAGGATGACCGTACACAGCCTGAGCGCGTTGTCATTCGCCAGACTAACGCATTTGAGCCGGCAAAGGAGAAAGCCCAGCCAGTGGCCCCCGTTCCTTTGCCGAAGGTGGTGTTACCAACGCCCACAATTGCCCCTGTTACGGAAGTCGAAGACAAGTTGCTCGATTCCGCACGTCGCGCGCCCGTATTGGCCTACAGCCGCGAAAAGAATAAAGCACCGTTGCATCATGCCGCTGACGATCAGGCGCCATCAATGGAAAGCAGTTTCGTGCCGCTCGGCACCAACATGATGAGCCAGAACCAGTCGAATAGCGACGAACAGAAGTTCGATAGCCTATTGCGGCCGACACGCCTTGAAGGTTCACGCGCCGGCACGCTTGGAAATCGGGATTTCATAGTCGCGATGGGAACCTCCATCCCTTGCGTGCTTGAGACCGCGTTGGCGTCTGATCAACCGGGCTTCACGAGTTGCGTCATCAACCGCGATGTCCTCTCCGACAATGGTAGAGTGGTCCTTATGGAAAAGGGGACGCACGTCGTTGGCGAGTACCGTGGAGGACTTCAGCGCGGCCAAAAGCGATTGTTTGTCCTATGGAACAGGGCCAAGACCCCCAAAGGCATTATCGTTACGCTTGCATCTCCAGCGACGGATGCCCTAGGTCGTGCCGGCGTCGACGGCTATGTCGACACCCATTGGTGGGAACGGTTCGGAAGTGCGCTGCTTTTGTCTATCGTAAGCGATGCGACCAGCTATGCGAACAGCCGTCTGCAGGACAGTGGTGCTGATGCGCAAAATACCATGAGCGCCGGTCAGCAGGCGGCTGCGATCGCTGTCGAGCAATCGATTAACATTCCACCGACATTGAACAAACATCAAGGAGCAATTGTCTCAATCTTCGTGGCTCGTGATCTCGACTTTTCAGGGGTATACCGTCTTCGCGTTACCGAACCGAAGAATCGCATCTTCGACCGAGCCGTTTTGGGCGATTTCAACCCAGATTCAAAGATTGTAACGAAGTAGGTGTGGTCAATGACTGACGGAACCGACGCGGCAGTCGTTCGCGAACTGTTGTCACCAGTTGCGATCTTCCTCGAAGATAAATCACTTTATGAAGTGATCATCAATAGGCCCGGGCAAGTGCTCACGGAAGGGCCTAATGGGTGGCAAACCCATCACGCGCCAGAGCTGAACTTCGAAAAACTGATGCGCCTTGCCCGGGCCGTTGCTACGTTTTCGAACCAGTCTATTGATGAAAAACACCCCATTCTTTCGGCTACACTTCCCAATGACGAACGAATTCAGATCGTCATACCGCCAGCAACAACGAGCGGTACGGTCAGTATTACGATCCGCAAGCCTTCGTTCGTGGATTTCGCGCTTAAGGACCTTGAGAAAAATGGGTTCTTTTCAGAAGCAAGAAGCACAGGGGCGGCGTGCTCTGAGCAAGACATTAAACTGGCAGAACTATATCACGACGGTGCCTACATGTTGTTTCTACAGCAAGCGGTCATTGCCCGTAAGAACATCGTAATTTCCGGTGCGACGGGTTCCGCCAAAACAACCCTGTCAAAGGCCCTGATAAAGCACATTCCCAAAAATGAACGGGTTATTTCGATCGAAGACACGCCGGAGCTGGTTATTCCTCAACCCAATCACGTCCGTTTGTTCTATTCAAAGGGCGGTCAGGGGATTTCAGGGGCGGGACCTCGTGAACTTCTTGAATCGTGCCTTCGTATGCGACCAGACCGTATCCTTCTCCAAGAACTTCGGGACGGGACGGCGTTTTATTATGTTCGAAACGTCAACTCCGGGCATCCCGGTTCGATAACCACCGTTCACGCAGGATCAACGCGGCTGGCATTCGAGCAACTCGCCACCCTGATAAAAGAATCTGAGGCGGGTCGCGCCCTTGAACGGACAGAAGTGCTTTCATCGCTAAAGATTGCTATTGATATCGTCGTACAATGTAAGCGGATCGACGGGTCTTTCAGGGCTACGGAGATTTACTATCGCGATGGGATGAGTAGCTATGGCTGAGCTCTACTCCCATCCTTGCTCAATGCACACAATGCACGCGCGCTGCTCACGCCACAGCCGGATACAGCGCCGTTTTGAGTGCGGTGCCTCGGCTTAGCGGCAAGCCGTTGATGGCGAGCTGCTGCCCCTCATGGCTGACGGAAACGCGGTCCCAGCATTTCAATCCGGCCGACGCAATTCCCCTTACTAAGCGATCAGTTCTGACCTATTACGGTGAATGCTATTCATGTGGCGCGGCGCGACAAATCGGCCCCGATTTCAAGCGAGCAGCTTGCTCATATTGATGCCTGTCACCTGGAAGCCCGTGGCTTCATAAACATGCCTGGCTCGTTTGTTATCGGGCGCTACCCGGAGCTTCATCTGTTGGAACCCCTGACGTTTCAATTCCTGTTCGAGAGCTATCAAGGCTTGCTTACCGAAGCCTTGCCCCTGATAGGCAGGAAAAATGGAAAAATCCATGGTGAAGGCCATGTGGGTTTCCAGGCTCTGCCTGTACCAGAAATACCCAACGAGCCTTTCGGGATCGATAGAATCGACCAGACATAACAAGACCTGATCGATCGTATTGATGCCGTCGGGTAGATCCAGTTCCATTTCCCGTTTGACCTGTTCCTCAGATGCGCTTTCTGGAATGCCGCAAGTAGAAGCGACTTCGGCAGCAAATTCGGGTACAAAACTGTCAAGAATGGCGAGAACTCATCTTCTTGCATCGGGCGTAACGAGATCATCAAATTATTCCTTTCATGGAAAGGCGGTCATGCCGCATGGAGGATTGGCCGAAGGCAATGTCATTTCGCTGGCTGCGACAAAGCAGGTTTTGCTGAACAGGTGCCGTTTTCACCTATCGCCAGCATGCAACAGAAAGCAGCTGTTACGACAGCCATCAACGGTCTCGTTTTAGCTTGTCGCCAATTAGATCTATCAAAAGACGGACGCGACGCGGTTGGACGGACCCCGCCGGATAGACAATCCGAAGATCGGTATTACCTGGCGAAAACTCCTTCAGGATTTCTACGAGGACACCTGAGGCAAGGTCCATCTCCACATCAAGAAAGGACTTGAGCGCAATACCTTGACCGGCAACGCACCAGTCGCGAACAAGCCCCCCATCGTTGGCTGCTCGTCGTCCGCGAACCATGACATGCCTGATTTCACCGCCGATCCGAAACGGCCACTCTGCATAGAGATCCTGACCAAAACGGACGATCAGACAATCGTGGGCGGTGAGGTCATTTGGATGCAGCGGTGTACCGTTTTCTTGAAGGTAAGCCGGAGAGGCACAGACCAGCCGACGGTTGGTGCCAAGAGAACGGCTGCGAAGTGAGCTATCGACAAGAACTCCGTGGCGGATGGCAAAATCGAACCCCTGGCCGACTAGATCGACATAACCATCGCTCAAATGAAGATCGACAGTGACGTTCGGATGCTCTGCCAGGAAAGCATCGACAATCGGCACGATATGAGTTCGCCCGAGGTCCTCGGCAACGCTTAACCGGATTGGACCAGAAATGGTTTCGGTACCGAGCTTGATACGACTTTCCAGTTCTTCGGCCTCAGCAAGCAGACGCCTGGCACCCGCAACGAGCAAACGGCCTTCTTCAGTCAGGCTTATCGCGCGCGTCGTTCGGGTAAGCAGGGTTGCGCCATAATAGGCTTCGAGCGTCGCCAACCGCTCTGTGACGGTAGCGGGTGATAGCCCTACCTCCCGTCCAGCGGCAGCCAAACCGCCTTTTTCCACGATGCGCAGGAAGAGTGCGAGATTGTTCAGAACCATTATTTAGAATATCCAAATTATGTTTTCGAGTTTTCATCAATTATCCGGATTTTCTGCATGATGTAAATCTGTTTCCGAAAGGAGACGGATATGCAACTCGACCACGTGACCCTGCGTACCCGCAATATTTCCGCCACTCGCGACTTCTTCGTCAAGCTATTCGGAATGGTGCCGGGCGAGCGACCGGCTCAGATTCAGCGCATCCCCGGTTGCTGGCTGTACAGTGAAGGTCATCCGCTCGTTCATATTATTGGTTCGTTTGGCAACCATCTAGATTGCGCTTCAGAGGCGATAGATCACGTCGGGTTCCGATTGAGCGGTTATGCCGATTTCCGATCTAGGCTTGAGCGTCTCGAAATCCGTTACAGCACGATGGATCTGGCTGACATTCATGAGCGGCGACTGTTTTTTCGCGCGCCCGGTGGGCCATTGCTCGAGGCAGTCTTCGCCGAGCCCATAACTGCCGGTGAGGAGAATACGCCACCAGCATCATCCCCGTGAATTCGCTCGAGCCGCATCGTGGACCGCAGTTTTACACCATCTAACAAAAAGGGAAAGTCACTATGAAAACGCAATCTCTTCAATCGATCTTGCGCCAAGGCGTCATCGCTTTGACCTTGGCTGGCACAATCGCGATTTCCACGGCATCTGCTGCACAACCGGGTGACTATTGGAGCCCCAGCTGGATGGCCGCAACCCAGCCGATGTGGGACAGAAATTTCGTCCTGCCACTTGGCGTTCCCTCTCATTATAATCAGCAAACAATACGCCAGACGGCGCGGCTGAGCATCGGCGGTAGCAAGCTGCGCGTGGTCATCAGCAATGAGGACGGTGTTGCTCCGCTGCATATCGGCGCTGCCCATCTGGCTCGTCATGACAAAGGCTCGGCCATCGTCGCTAGTACCGATCGCGTGGTGCACTTCGGCGGAAAACAGGAAGTCGTCGTTCCTGCTGGTGGGCGTTTGATCAGCGATCCGGTCAATCTGTCATTGCCGTCGCTCACTGAAGTTACGGTATCGCTATATCTTCCAAAAAACACCGAGCCTTCCGGATTCCACTTCGATGCGCGCGACACGGCATACGTCGTAAACGGTGATATGACAGGAGCCGAGGACCTGCCCGGTACCGCGTCCCAATACAGCACCCGTGTTTTTCTCAGTGGCCTGATCGTGGAAACAGAAAAGGCGCCGACCACTGTCGTAGCTCTTGGCGACTCGCTGACCGACGGCAACGGTTCTACTCCCGGTTCCAACAACCGCTGGCCGGATGCGTTGGCTGATCGACTGGCGGAACGTGGTATCGGTGTTCTAAACGCTGGCATTTCTGGTGGCCGACTGCTGAAAGACGGAATGGGACGTGCCGGTCTGGTACGGGCAGCCCGTGACGTTTTTGCGCAGCCCGGCGTGAAAGCAGTTATCGTAAAGTTTGGAACCAATGACATCGGCTGGCCAGGCGGTGGTTTTGCTCCCGAAGAGGCCATGGTCAGCGCCGAAGAAATCATTCAGGGCTATCGTGAACTGATAGAAATGGCGCACGCTAATAATGTGCGCATCATCGGCGGCACGATTGCCCCCAATGAAGGCGTAGCGAAAGGTTCGTTGATCGAAGGTCACCATTCGCCTGAAAAAGAAACGATCCGGCAAGCAGTGAACCAATGGATTCGCGAGAGCGATGAGTTTGACGATGTTGTCGATTTTGATGCTGTCCTGCGCGACCCAGCAAATCCCGCACGGATGAAGACTGAATTGGATTCTGGTGACCATCTTCATCCAGGCGATGCCGGATACAAGGCGATGGCAGCCGTGATCGACATTGATGCCCTGCTCGGCGGTTCCGTGAAACCATGAGGATCAGCGCCGGGGTTGGTTCATCGGGGAACCTGCCCCGGTCTTGCCGCGGGAACCCTCGATGTCATTGGCCCGCTCTTCAGCAAGTGGATAATTCGGACGTCACCGAAGCGCATCACCTCGTCGACATCCACCAGCTTCATACCTTCGACGCTAACACCGTCGGTCGAGAGGAATTGCCATCAACGCTCGACACGCTCGGGTAGGCAGGCAAGGTTCACTTTACCCGCGTTTCCAATTCCGCTAGGTGGCAAGCATTGAAGTCATCGGCTGTGGCCGACCGTTACGTCTGGCCGCGCGACGCTACCGACCAAGTCTATTACTTGCCGATCGGACGCGGTCACGAAGGGGATCTGATGCTGTTTTGTGTGGATTACCGGCATCATTGCGATCGAACGCCACCATGAGTCGCTTTGATCATTTAGGTGAACTTGTGCCGTTTTTCAGATCCAGCTCCGGATTATTGTTTGCAACGTATTTGTCCTTTTTCTTTGGCGCTTTGCCCACCTTTGGTTCTACTGGACGGTCAGGAGTGCTTGTAAATTTAATCGCCATGAACTTCGTCGCACCTTTAATTGCAAATGTTGCTAAATTGTTCTCGCGGATGGGTATGTCAGATATCCTCGCCAGTGTCTATCGATCTGACGCATTCGCCGTGCCTAACATCGTGTTTTACCGTTTGAGGTAGGATGCGAAAATCAACGCCTCGTCTGCCTGATCATAATCACAACGACAATTAGTAGCGCTATGATAAGCGCGCCCTCAATTATGAAATACCATGTCATCCGCCCAATCCTGCACACTTTAAAAAGCTGCCCCGCGATCAGAATGGCCGGGAACAGTACAAAAGTCACGCGAAGGGCGAAGTTTGGTCGCCTTAAATCAAGCTTGCTGGTGCGTCCTCATCATCATTACCTGAGTTGAGGTCGATCAGATCGGCGCCAAGCAGGGCTTTTGCATGTCCTTGGCTTCATGTTCCCGAACGTTGGAAACAGGCGGCGCATCGCCCATGTGTCGTAGTGATATTATAAAAATTGCACATACGCTCCTCTTCGTTGCAGCTATTCATCTGCCCGGATCTGGGCATGAGAGATCAGCCCGAAGATGAATGTTCCGCCGATAATGTTCCCGAAAAGTGTAGGTAGTCCGAATTTAAAAATGCTGTCGAACGGGGAAACTTCGCCAATGAAAAGCAGAAAGAGGACTTCAATCGATCCCACAACGATATGGGTTAGGTCACCGATAGCGATGAGGTAGGTGATCAAGAATATCAGAAATATATGGCCTTGTTTGGTACTGTGAAGCATCCAAACCAACGTCGCAATCAGCCATCCAGACATGATGCCCTTGCTGAATAACTCATTGCTTGTATTGTCCATAAGGTGTTTGCCCATCTCGATAAATGTTCGAGTTACCTCTTCAGAAAAAATGGGCATCGACACCATAACGAAGCCAGCGATCGCTCCACCAATAAGGTTTCCTAGAAGTACGATGGACCACAAGCGTATCACTTTGAAAAAGTGAGAAATTGTAGGCTCTGTCATAAAGGGCAGAACCGGGGTGATCGTGTTTTCAGTGAATAGTTGCTGATTGGCAATTATCACAATTATAAAGCCGACGGTGTAGCCAGCTGAGCTGAGAAGAAAGAACAAATCGCCGTCAGGAAGGTAGGTCTCGAGGATGCCACGTGCGATCATCGACGTGCTCATCGATATTCCACCAGCAATTGCCGACCAGAGCAGCGCCATCGCCTCTCTATTCATTTCCTTTTCGCCTTCACGACGAATGAGTTCATGAATAGCCGCTGCCTTTGAGGGGAGACTTTCTTTTAGAACCTCTGCTGATTGGGCGGCTTCTTTCGGTTCAGGCATTATGGCGTCTCCTCATTGCGCCCTATTGTTGCTTCGCATTCGAAAGCATTCGGTACGAGATAACTAGCGCTCTTATTTGCGGCGTCCAGCTAGAGCATCCTCGCCTTCCTGTTTATGAGAACGACAGAGCCAAAGGTGGCCGTTCGGCAGTTTATAATCGAATGATCCCCATTCCTTGCAGTCCTTCGAATTGCACAAGTGTTCGAACAACTTCCCGGCCCTGGCCACGTGCGTGTTGTCGTTCTTGTATCCAGCCATTCATCACCTCGGCATCGTCGTAATTCCAAACTGGCATCGCCTTTTGCCGTACAGGTTTTGCAGCGCATGCGCCTATGCAAGTCAACGAAGTAGGTGTGTGTCCCGAACTTGTGCAGAGGGGCATCGTTCTATCGACCGACCCGGTATGTCCACAGCGGTAGTGGTGTCCGTAGAGTGTACCATGTGAACAGATCCATGATCCGCGTCGAAACCGGTATTTCGGTTAAATAAGGTGGTCGTAGTTTCATTGATGAAAATACGTCTCCCACGGCTTGGATTTTTTGTCCGTTGGGTCGTAGGAAACTCCGCCGTATAGTCGGATGAATTGCGGCCCGCACATCGCCTTTTATAGTAGGCGAGAACCGATTCAATTTCGTCTTCGTTTTTCTGCGCACCTGTATTCATTATCCTGTTCCGGTGAAGCAAGAGGTGGCTCGGTTTGTCTGAACAGTTTCGGGCGTTTCGCTAAGTGGATTTCCGCCTCGATTATGCCGCCACCATCATTGGTGCCAGCGCGTTGAAGTAGGCCTGATCCGGTGTCTGCCGGTCAAGGGATGAATGTGGGCGTCGGCTATTGTAAAAGGTCAGATAGCGGCCGATGCCAGCGCGGGCCTCGGACACTGTTTTATAGGCGTGGAGGTAGACTTCCTCGTATTTGATCGAACGCCAGAGCCGCTCGACGAAGACGTTGTCCCGCCACGCACCCTTGCCATCCATCGAGATGGCGATTTCCGCCTTCTTCAGCACCGTCGTGAAGTCCATCGAGGTGAACTGCGAGCCCTGATCGGTATTGAATATGTCGGGTCTGCCATAACGGGCCAGCGCTTCCTCGACTGCTTCGATGCAGAAGGCTGCCTCCATCGTGATCGACAGTCGCCACGACAGAACCTTCCGGCTGAACCAGTCCACAACGGCGCAGAGATAGACAAATCCGCGAGCCATCGGAACATAGGTCAGGTCCATCGCCCAAACCTGATTGGGTCTGGTAACCGCCAGCTTGCGCAGGAGGTAGGGATAGATTTTGTGCCCAGGTGCCGGTTTCGACGTGTTCGGGCGACGGTAGATCGCCTCGATGCCCATCTTCTTCATCAGCGTGGCGACGTGCAGTCGACCGGTTTGTAACCCTTCTCCCCTCAAGAGCCCTTGCAACATCCGGCTTCCGGCAAACGGGTATTCGAGATGCAACTCGTCGATCCGGCGCATCAGAGCCAGATCGCCGTCAGACACCGGACGCGGCGAATAATAGACACTGCCACGGCTGAAGCCGAGAAGCTTCGCCTGACGCACGACGGACAGCTTGTGCTCGCGGTCGATCATTTCTTTCCGCTCAGCAATCCCGCCTTGCCGAGCGCTCCGGCTAAAAAATCATTCTCCAGCGTCAGCTCCCCGATCTTGGCGTGCAGCGTTTTGACATCGACGGTTGGACCCGTCGGTTCCGCCTTCGCTTCATCGCCGAAAACGCCTGTCGCCCCCTCAAGGAGCTGGTCTTTCCATTGCTTGATCTGGTTGGCGTGCACGTCAAACTGTTGGGACAGTTCCACCAGCGTCTGCTCGCCTCGAATGGCGGCGAGCGCCACTTTTGCCTTGAAAGCCGGGCTATGGTTCCGGCGCGGTCGTCTCGTCATGGTATCTCCTGTTCACGGCATCTAAGCCGAAGTCAGGCAGAAATTCCACTTATCCCCCCTGTTCAAATTTCCCGAGCCAGCTCTGCAGACACAACGCCCAAAGTGTCTGTGAATGTGATCGGGCAGCCTTCTGATGTACCTAGAATGTTCTCATTCTGAAAAGAATCAATCGCGCTTTCGCGGTTGTGGTACGGTGTGAATAGGCGATACCGGGGCAACTGACGGACGCGCGACAGTCACAGCAGAGGTTCGACCCCGATCTCGGATCGTTCGCACTTTGGAGCAGCGGCTTCGTGAATTTTGGTGAGCGTGATAGCGGGAAGCTCGATCTGGACTATACGCTTGTTGGCGTAAGCGGGGGTATTGACTATCGTTTTTCGCAACAGTTCGTTGCCGGTTTTGGTGTTGGCCACGGGCGGGATCGGACAGATATTGGCGGCAACGGTTCAGAAAGCCGGGCCAATGCCTACAGCGCAACGATTTACGGCAGCTACAAGCCTATCGACAACTTTTTTATCGATGCGCTCGTGGGCGGCAGCATTCTGGATTTTGATTCAACCCGATTCATTACTGCCGACGGCAGTTTGACCGATGGAAAACGTGACGGCAGTCAGTTTTTTGTATCCTTGACGGCTGCATACGAATTTCGTCAGGAAACTTGGTTGGTTTCACCATACGGCCGGTTGGAAGCGTCGCGCTCCTGGCTTGATAGTTACTCCGAAGACGGTGATAGTATCTACCGGCTAACCTATGGCGATCAAACCGTCGACACCGTCACAGGTGTGGTTGGTTTGCGCGCGAACTATTCCATCGACTACACATGGGGCGTTTGACACCAGGTGTCAGGGGGGAATACACGCAAGATTTCCAGGATTCCAGCCGGGCTGCAGTGGGTTATAGCGCGCTTGGCGGGCTTCCCTATGCTCTCGATGTAGAAGATGATGGCAGCAATAGCGGCAATGTGGGTCTGTCGCTCGATTTCAATTTCGACAATGCCATGGGCCTCCGGCATTGAGTATCGAACCGGCTTCGGTGGTTCTGGCGCCAGAGACCATGCGATCGTGCTGCGGGTTGGTGCGAAATTTTAGATTAGGGCGGCATGTCATGTATGCACCTTATCGGCGGTTTAGAAAGCGGGGCTTCGGCTCCGCTTTTTTGATTTCAAGGACTTACTAATGATCGGATGCATGCCACCGCTTATCTTACTGATACTAGGAGCGGGCATTGGTGCGCTAACTAGCAGTAATTACGGCCTCGTTTATGGCGCCCTTATTGGTCTGGCTGTCGGGCTCGCCGTCATGATGGTTCTGACTTGGGTGCTGATTAAGGCACGCAACCGATAAGTTGTCAGCCTGACGCCGAATTCGAGGAAAAGCCTTCAAAATGCGAAGCGCGGCGTTTATTGAAGCACATCGGTAACAATCATTTGAGGCGTTTCGGTTCGGGTCAACTCAAACCGTGCTCTCTCCAGGATAGACCAAGCTAAGAATAACGTGCAGGCAACAATGATCGTGGCCACATATGTGTTCGGTTTCATGGGATCATCCATTGTGCTGTAACTGTAGCGCAAATGGTATGTTCGATGGTAACCGACAACGCCTAAATCTACATGGCTGATATGCAAGTCAGCCTTTAGTCCCGCTCCCGCGAAGCTTTTCATTCTACGGCTTTTATGCCGAAGTCATCGATTGAGCCGGATCTACCTTCCTCTCCAAGAGCGGTCGCAACAGCCAGCAGTTTGTCTGGTGTGTCCAGATGGAGCTCTGAGGCGATGGCTTCCAAAGCTTGAACATCAGTGTCATTGTCATCTGTCCGGTTTTCTATGTGTGACACGCGGCACCTTATCCATACTTGCTCTATCGAATGAACGCCGGATGTAAAAGAAGAGCCGCACACCATTGCCGCGCGGAGCTGGAAAGTCATATGCAATCGCTAGGCCGTGTGGACGGATTTGATTAAGATGAAAGCAGAAGCGATTGCGACGATGGATCGGAAGTTTCTTGCTGTTTTCTCGCAGCGTAATGCGACACGTTTGAACCGTTTGAGCTTCCCCATCATTTGTTCGATACGTGCGCGACCTCGATAAAGCGCCGTGGCAAAATGCTTCGGAATATTACGTCTGTTTGATCTGTAAGGGATCACAGGGATAGCGGCAGCCTTTCGCGCAATCTCTCGATTAACGTCGCTATCATAGCCTTTGTCGGCAATGATAGCGCGGTGCCTGACTTGAGGGCCCGTGTCCATGAGGCTTTCAAACTGTTTGCTATCGGAGGCTTCGCCTCCGGTCAGTTCAAAGCCAAGGGGCTGACCATTTCGGTCGGTTTTCAGATGGATTTTGGTTCCGAACCCTCCACGAGACCGGCCGAGCGCTTGACCTTCCTGCCCCCTTTAGCGCCTGCTGCAGATACATGGGCGCGAATGACGGTGCTGTCGAACATAGCGATAAGATGAGCGCTTTCATCAAGCCCAGCCAAAATGGAAAAATAGTCCTCGAAAACACCTGCTTTACCTAAACGGTCAAAACGCTTCCATACGCTGTTCCAGTTACCAAACCGCTCAGGCAAAGCCCGCCATGAGATGTTGTGAAGGGTGAAATAATGCAACGCCTCAAGGAATAGGCGGTCATTTTTAGCTTTCGCGCCAACGGCTGGCAGACAAGTCCGAAAAACCTCAAGTGCCAGTTCATAGTCATTTTCTGTCATCTTGGTGCACATTACTGACCTCCAAATCACGTCAGCAATATGTGAATCACGTCGAGAGAAAGTCTGGAACCGGAAAACTTATACCTGAGTCAATTCGTCCACACGGCGTAGGTCAAATGTTATTCAAGGACGATATAAGTAAAGCCCAACACGCACCGAAGAACCGTAGGAAACAATCACGCGCAATGTCTTTGTGTTATGACCTAGAGCGGGTGATAGCGTGCTTCTTCCATGTGTCGGCCGTTCAGCATTAACGGTAATTCACTCCGCTGGGCTTAATTCTTTTCTGCCTTTTTAGCGCACCGGTTTAGCTTTACCGAACCTCACTTTACTATCGCGCTCCAACCTAGCGGCCTTAAGCCGTTCCGTTTTGGCGTCCACCGAGGTCTTTTCGGTATGGAGGATTCCTTTTACAGTTTTGTCCGTTATCGCACTTTTGACGTCCCTATTCGGTCGCGATAACTTGAAAAGTGTATCTTTGGTAAGTTCAATAGGCTTTTGTTCGAGCATGGTACGCTCCAAAGAAAATGAATTCTTATTTGCGCAAAGAGCGCGTTCGCGATGACCCGCCACAAGATCGCCGCAGTATATTTGACAGTTTTGACCAATCTTCTGATGGCGGCTTCATCTGGTTGCGGGCATCTTTTATGTCACGCTGGGTTGCAGCTAGGTGATTTAAACTGCTCAGACCGCTATTCGGGTTGACCGCGGAATTAATACCTTTTTCATTGCTATTCATTTTGAGTATTTCTTTCGGGTTTATCGCCGCTGGCGAACGGTTTAAATAAAAAAGGCCGGGCAACTGCCCGACCCCCAAAGTAAACTTCCTCATCTGTGCCAGTACATCCGTGGTCACAAGATTGGAGAAGCTTCAATCAGGCAGCCTGCAAATTACATGCTGTCATTTTGCCAGATTTGCGATCTTGTTCCAGATCATAAGTCAGCTTCTGGCCTTCATTTAGAGAGTGCATGCCTGCGCGTTCTACCGCAGAGATATGAACGAACGCATCACCACTGCCATTGTCAGGCTGAATAAAACCAAAACCTTTTGTGGCGTTAAACCATTTAACTGTACCGGTGTTCATTTGAACCTCTTTCATATAAATATTAATACCGCGCAGCAAAGCAACGCGATGATGAAACGATTTTCAAAGGGAGTGTTCGTTCAGCGCACGGTGCTAAATGTGCAATAAGCAAAGCTCAACAAGAAAATATCGATTTTTATCTTATACAACGATAAATATATTCTGTCAAATTATTATTAATAATAATTCTAGTGTTAGATAATGGCGCTTTCAATTTAACAATATTATCGTTGTTTTTGCAGTAGAATATGGTTTTAGACCTATGTTCGAGATGCCACGATAGGGACCATCTCGAAGCAATATGTATCAAACGGCGACGTAAGCGGACGTTCCCTCGATCTGCAGACCTACATCAGTCTGAATGTCGCCGATCACTCCAGCCATGAAATTCTGTAGAATTAACGCAGATTGATTATAATAAGGGTCGGGCAACGGCTTCATCTTGGAAGTGAGATAGCCTGCCTTAATAATCATCTGCTTCAGTATGCGGTGGTTCGTGTGAAAATCTACACTATAGATACTGGAAGACATGACATCCTCCTTTCAAATTGCGGGCAAGGACAATTTAGTCCAGGTCAGCGTAGCCCGTATTCAAATAATTTGCTGATAATCAAGGGTGGACTGTTTGTTTTTTGATAGCAAGCGAACAATTAAGGTCACTTAAAGGCAACACATTCGATAGATCGCAACGGCGCTCGGCAGATGAGGTGGCAGGTCCTGGCATTACACTCTGCACGATTTCAGTGCCTTGGCCGGGCCTTATTATCATTCCTACGGCCTCCGTGGCTTCAGCACAAGGATTACGAGTGGTGTTGCAGAGCCTTTTAAGGTCGGCACTGCAGGCCGCGGAGCCTCATCATATTTCTTGCTGCCGTCAATTTGTGTGGAACGACACGGTAATTCCCGACACTATAATGCTCAACACCAGCCGGTCTCCCAACCATCGGTTGCTCCAGAAGTAAATTCCCAACCCCGGTGACAGAGGGTAGGGCCGCGCAAGCTTCCAAGAAATGCAGCGGCATTTGCGCGAGTTGATTCTCTTGCGGCGTAACTAAACCTACGACGGTAAGTCTGATTGTTTCAAAAATTATGTAGGGACCAAATCTAAAAGGGGGCAGGGACGACAACTAAAAATTACTATTCGGCGATAAAATCGCGCGCAAATAGAAATTAGCGGTGATATACTCGGTGTCCAACGCATAATTAAGTGCGTTCGATCGTTGAAGATCGGATACCATCATGAACAAGCTTGAATGGGTAAAGCCCGCTCTTGGCGGAGCGTTAGTTGGCGCCATTGCAGCAATTGCTATCGGCTTTTCTTTGGGTGGCTGGATCACGCAAGGCACGTCTGAGCGTCTGATTGCATCCAACATGTCTGACGGCGTAGCGCTCGCCCTTACGCCTTACTGTCTTGAAAAATCCAGAAACGATCCGGCGGTTGTGAACATCCTTGCCGAGTTCAAATCCGCGCCAGCATACTCTCGACGTAGCCTTATCGAAAAGTCGGGATGGGCGACGCCGCTGGGAACAGAGCTACCAAATACTGCACTCGCAACTGCATGCGGCAACGAACTGGCCAAGGCGCTTTAAAGCGCCTTGGGTCACCGAATGAGGAGGCTATAATGAGAAAAGAACATCACTCTAACACTGCTGAGCAAAAAGATACCATGCCCCCACAGCACAATGAGGGCAGAGCGGCCAGCAAAAACGATCTCAGAAATGCTCATCAACAGATGACGTCGCCATCAAAGGATTGGACCGAGCTGGCGAATATTCTACGGCGTGCATGCGGCGGATTTTCACGTTCACGCTCGCCGCGTCATGTCCTGCCGAGGAGCAAACGCAATGGCCAATGACACCACGGCTCTGGAACGGAAGGTTCTTGCTCATGAGCAGATCCTTCAGGTTCTCATCGGGCACCTGGCCGAAACCGAGCCCAAATTTCTGAATCGACTGAAGGCTGTATTCACGCGCCATCATGTTCTCGGTTCGAATGAAAAGAACTATTTTAATACAGCGCAGTATGCCGAAAAATTCATTCATGAAATAGAGAAGATGCAAGAGTATAAAGCGACGCGTTGATTTTCATAAGCTCACGATTATCTGATAAAATTTTTGAGAAGATTGCTTATAAATATATAAACTATCAAATATCTTCTTGTGCTTTAACTTAAATAGGCGCACAGTCTATTATCCACAGCAATTGAAACGGGCGCTGTCGTCGGGAGATAATAATCTCCGGCCCCAAATCGAAGGGGGGCACGCTATGCCTTCCGCTTCACATCTGACGTACTTTGGACCTGAAGATTTTCCTTTACTTCGCGCTTTTCTGCAACGCTCAAACTATTCGCTGGATGGGAGCGGGAAACCAGAGACCCGTCTGGAAGCCGCCAAACACCTTTGTGAGATATTCAGCGACGGTCGCCATGATCCTGTGCAGATGCTGGACATGCTTTTGGCAATTCGTGCCCAACGTTTGTCTCAATCTAATCAGATGGAGTTGGAAGCCTGGGAGAATGAAGGTGGCCATGCGGCTCCGCAAATCACATCAAAATCATCAATACTGCGATGGCCACCTAGAAAGACGCTCCGATTGAGGTTGCCCCATGGTTGATATGACGCAGTACCGCGCAACAGGTGACCAGGTGAGAGTTAATAAGGCTGAGGATCGCCGTAACAAGCTATATCCCGCCATCCGAAATATTGTGCGGATAGAAAACCGTGTGCGAGAACCGTTCAGTGCTCGGTGTTTAGCAAAACATATGCCCGCTACGCATTTAACTGGGCTGAAAACCTACTTGAGCATGAACGCGGCGACTTCTCAGCGTGACCGCGAATCTTATTTCGTCAGAGTCTTTCGAGGTTGGTATCGTCTCAACGATGGTTGAAAAATTCGGTGCTCGGATAATGACAGCTCAACAATCTGCAAATCGTAAGACGCGCGTATATCTGATTGCATTCCTCATAATATGCATCGATATCGGATTGGTGGTATGGTTGGTTGGCACCTTCCTTACCTAATTTCGGAAATTTTTGAGCGATTGGGTTTCAGAACGTAAGCGATCCAACGAGAATGAAGTCTGCACTTCCGTGTATGCCGATATTTCGCACATCGACACTCAACAGGCCGTCGCCTTTTTCGGATGATAACTGAACAAGCTCGCCTGCATAAGCTTGCCGGAGCATATCCATACTTGCCCACATGACGCCTTTTGTAAATTTCCTCTCGCCTTCAGTGGCTATGGAAATGCTATAATGAACGGATCCAATGTTCGTTCCTTCGCAGAATAAGTCGCCCATGGAACTAAATGTAGACGTTTGCATAACCGTTCGCCTCATGTTGACGAGAAATATTATAAAGAATACATCTTTTGTAATATTTTGATATAAGTAAAGTATCACGAATTAATACCAGAAGTGCTTTCTCCAAGAGTCGGTTTGAGAGTTTGGTTTCTTTAGGCTCATGTGGCTCGAGAGACGCGGGTCCGCATGACCACGATCGGGCACAAACTGAGCGTTGGCCTGCGCCGAATGAGAGATCAAATTGGTTGCTGTGGGATCGGCGCCCGGAGAAGCCACAGGCTCAGTGAGTCCGGTTGATTGCGGCGGGCTGGATGGGCGAGTTGGCTTGCTTGAGGTTCGCTGATCCGTTCGCCGCCTCCAGGTGCTGAAGTTCCCGCAACACTTTGTTGCCTCTCTGATTAGTGATTATAGAATTCAGAAACTTTATAGTTTATTCGGCTTGACGAATCGATTGACTGCAGCGAATCCGTCCATCTCTTTACGTCGAAAATAAATCGCACGACCACAGCGGATCGGGCCGTGCCCCTGTACGATAATGATCTGTTCATCCTTGCGCATCGACTGGGTGATTTCGTGCGGCATGATGAGCGCTCGACGCTGGAAGTTGACGTTTTCAGACTTTCGCGATGCGTTGCCTTTTATATCCCATCCGATGTTGCGAGAGCTACCCTTCACTTCGACCGTCATCTCCCCGCATTGCGCCGATACATTACGTGCGGTGTCGAGTGCCTTGATCGCGGCGTAGCTCGCGAACGCGCATCCATCGATCCATGACACTGCTCCGTCTTTGCCGAAATGGCGCTCCAGCTGGCCAACCGACTGGTACATCAGCATCATGCTGATCCCATATTTGCGGCCGCGATCACGTGCCTCTTCCAGTGCCTGCATATAGCCAAGCAGGTCGACCTCATCGAGCATGAACAACACCCGGCGCTGGAATGCGCCATCCGCCTCAATCATTGCGTTGATTAAAGAGCCGATGATTACGCGCCCGATCCCCGGATAGGAGCGAAGAATCGATGCGGGAATATTGAGGAATACGTCCTTTTGGCCTGCGACCATCTCGGCGGTTTTAAAGCTGTCGCCGCAGACAAGGGCCGCGTAATTGCCGAGGGATAGCCATTGGGTATCCTTCGATGCGGTGGAATAAACGCCGGAAAACGTCTGCTCGGTCATGTTGACGAAAACGCCAAGCGTCTCGCGAATGAATGTCGAGGCTGAATGTTCCTGAACTTCGCGTAGCATAGCAAGAACCGATGTCTCCGGCTCGGAAACGATCTGACGCAGGCTGCGCAGATTGCGTCGACCGGAAAATTCTGGCGAAAGCATTACATGCGCCAGAAGCCCGGTCAGCAGATTGTGTGCTTGATTCTGGAAAAAGGAACCTGTTGAACTTTCGAAGCGCACGCTCTCCGACAGCAGCATATGTGCAATGCCGACAATGTCTTCCTCTTTCTTCGTCGAAGTTTCAATCCCGTCAAGAACATTGAAACCCGCGCTGGGATTGGTCGGGTCGAGCACGATGACTTCGCGCCCGAGCCTTTTCCGGCGATGCTCGATTACCATCGACGCAACCTCGGATGAAGGGTCGAGGCAAATGATCGGTCCGGTATAGACCAGTGCTGTTGGCACAACATTGCTGGTCGTTTTATATCCACCTGATCCCGCAAAAAACAGCATGTGGGTTGAATCAAAATCCTGATTGTAGGTGAGGAGGGGCGCTTTTCCGCCGCGCCCCCATGTAGACGGATCGTTTGGATCGAATGGCAGTTTATGGATGAGTTCCTTGTCGACACGATAGCGCTCGCCAACAACGATTTCTCCGTCTTCTGGAAAGAGTTGTGCTGCGGCTGACATAGGTAGCCAGTCTGCATCTCCGAAGATTCCGCGCCGGGCACGCTTCACCGTTTTGGGCACAACGCTTGAGATGCGTGCCGATACCGCCACAACAATGAAACCAATCGCAGCACTTGCAACGGCCACCATATCGAGAAAGGACAATGTTTGGTCCCATCGCAACGCGCCACTTTCAACGAACGGTGAGAGGCGGGTGATCTCGCGCAGCGTGTAGAAACCCGAAATCAACAAAAAGCACGAGAGGCTGACCAAGGCGACTGGTCGTCGTCGGTGCAGCGGCAATAAGCAAACCGTAGCGAGCCCGCCGAGCGGTCCCAACAAGAGCGCTGGCATAGGTGACGCCCGCAGGAACCAGTATTGGGCTTCTCCCGATAAGTCACCAGCTAGTTCTGGCCAATGCCAGTTCGTGACGTAAATGGCAAAACTGTAAATAACGATCGGCACAAAAACGAACAACCGACCCGGATGCGGTATTGTTCTTGCCATCATTCGGCGGCCTCGCCTAGTGAGCTGAAATTGGCCTGTGACGCTTCAGCTCGGAAAGCAATTTCGCCAATATAATGTAAGCGCCGATATTCGGACGTGTCGGCTGATAATTTCGCCAGTTCCAGCAGTCCGCCCAAAAGGAAGGTCCGATCGGCCGCCGACAATCCTGCACGAACGACAATTGCCCCGAGCATGAATTTCTTTCGCGCTTCCTGTTTCCGGTCCGCCGCCATGAGGAATTTTCGCCGCCGCTCCAGCATCGCAATCTGGCTCTCCACGCCGCGGATAAGCTGTCCCACCAAAGCTGCTCCTCTCCGTTTCGCGAAATCGCGCGGTGATTTCTTCGAGCCTGGTATCGACCTCCTCATCGATGATTTTGCTGCCCGTCAGTCTTGTCTTTGTTGCAGCGTGTGCAAATCGGTCTGCCGATTTTACTATCAGTAGTTCTTTGCGTTCGTGCAGCTTTGAAATTTGCGCGTCGAATTCAATGATTATTGATTTTATAGACAATATTCTTTTTCCTCTCCGGCGAACAATCTTGCCATTAAAAATTTAACTAACTAGAAAACATTAGTTAAACAAGTTATCGTATGCAAGACCCGTAATGACGATGCTGGAAATTGTAAGCGGGTTGTCTTTCGGAAAAGCGGCATAGGGTCCGCTACCGGATGATTTGAGGGTAACGGTGCGTCGCTTTCGCTGTGTGCTTGGAAGGTCAGGAGGAAAGTCATGGCGATCATGTTCATCAGAGCGCAGCTGATCAGCAGGGGAGCGGGGCGCAATATCATCTCGGCCGCGGCCTATCGCCATCGCACCCGAATGACGGACGAGCAGACCGGAACCTTGTTTAACTATCGCGGCGGCGACGATGATTTGGTCCATGAAGAACTGGCGTTGCCGGAAGATATTCCAGCGTGGCTGAGGTCAGCAATCGAAGGCAAGACTGTCGCTGCGGCAAGCGAGGCGCTCTGGAACGCAGTCGCTGCTTTTGAGACACGTGTGGACGCACAGCTTGCCCGTGAACTGATGATTGCACTGCCGGAAGAACTGACGCGAGCGGAGAATATTGCCCTGGTGCGTGAGTTTGTCCGAGACAATCTGACTTCGAACGGCATGGTCGCCGACTGGGTCTATCACGACAAGGACGGCAATCCACATATCCACCTGATGACAACGCTCCGACCCCTGACAGCGGAAGGGTTCGGCCTCAAGGTCATGCCTGTTCGCGACAATGACGGAAAGCCACTGCGTATGGCAGCACGGGACCAGTCGAAGGGCCGGATTGTCTATACAGTCTGGGCTGGTGACAAGAAGACGATGAAGGCATGGAAGGTCGCCTGGGCGCAAACAGCAAGCCGGCATCTGGCACTGGCTGGCCATGACATCCGTCTGGATGGGCGCTCTTACGCCGAACAGGGTCTTGACGGGATTGCCCAGAGGCATCTGGGACCCGGAAAGTCGGCGATGATGCGCAAGGGCGTCGAGATGTATTTTGCACCTGCCGATCTGGCGCGCCGGCGGAACATGACCGACCGGCTGCTTGCAGATCCGGGACCTCTCCTCAGGCAGCTTGGCAACGAGCGCTCCACCTTTGACGAGAAGGATATCGCAAGGATCATCCACCGCTATGTCGATGATCCGGTGGACTTCTCCAATATCCGCGCACGGCTGATGGCATCGAACGATCTGGTACTGCTGAAGCCGCAGCAGGTCGGGCGACTGACTGGTCAGGCAACCGAACCTGCAATCTTCACCACCCGCCAGATCCTGCGCACCGAATATGACATGGTTTGCTCAGCCGATGTTTTATCGAACAAGAAGGGGTTCGGGATTGTCGAAGCAAAACGGCTGGCTGCCGTGCGGTGCGTCGAAACGGGCGATCCACAAAAACCGTTCAAGCTTGATCCCGGGCAGATCGAAGCCATTCGCCATGTTACTGGCGACAGCGGTATCGCTGCCGTCATCGGGCTTGCCGGTGCAGGCAAGTCGACATTGCTTGCAGCTGCACGCCTTGCCTGGGAAAGTGGCCATCATCGCGTCTTTGGCGCTGCACTGTCCGGTAAAGCGGCTGAAGGACTGGAGGAGAGTTCCGGTATCAGATCGCGCACGCTTGCCGCGTGGGAACATGCCTGGAATAACGGGCGCGATCAGCTAAAACGCGGTGACATCTTCGTTGTCGATGAGGCCGGCATGGTCTCCTCATTGCAGATGGCGCATGTGCTGAAGGCAGCAGAAAAGGCGGGCTCAAAGGTTGTTCTGGTCGGCGATGCAATGCAGCTGCAGCCAATTCAGGCGGGTGCGGCTTTCCGGGCAATATCGGAACGGATCGGTTCAGCCGAGCTTGCTGGTGTGCGCCGGCAAAGGGAACAATGGGCGTGCGATGCCTCAAAACTCTTCGCTCGTGGCAAGGTCGAGGAGGGACTGGATATCTATGCCAGGCATGGGCACCTGATCGAGGCGGAAACCCGCGACGGGCTTATCGACCGGCTGGTCAGCGACTGGACAGAGGCGCGCAAGAAAGCGATCGCACAGGCACCGGCAGGGCGAGGGGGGCGGCCAGAGGCGGGGATTGGAGAGAAAGGCCGTGGTGGCGGGCATCGAGGTGCCGAGCTACGGGGTGATGCGTTGCTGGTATTGGCGCACACAAACAAGGACGTCCGCAAGCTGAATGAAGCTTTGCGCCATGTGATGATGGAGGATGGAGCGCTCACAGCTGCGCGCAGCTTCCGCACCGAGCGAGGTATGCGGGAGTTCGCTGCAGGCGACCGGATCATCTTCCTGGAAAATGCCCGCTTCCTTGAATCACGTGCAACAGGGTCTGGCCCGCAATATGTCAGGAATGGCATGCTTGGCACGGTGGTATCCACTGGCCATGCACTGCGTCGTCCGCTTCTGTCTGTCCGGCTCGACAGTGGCAGCGAGATTGTTCTCAGTGAAGACAGTTATCGTCATATCGATCATGGCTATGCCGTAACGATCCACAAGTCGCAGGGCGCGACCGTCGATCGCACGTTCGTGCTTGCCACCGGCATGATGGATCAGCATCTGACCTATGTGTCGATGACCCGTCATCGCGATCGGGCTGATCTTTATGCGGCACGCGAGGATTTCTGGCACAAGCGGGAATGGGGGGAGAAACTCCGTATTGACCATGCGACCGGTATGACCGGTGAACTGGTCGCAACCGGCCAGGCAAGGTTCGGGGCGCAGGATGAAGATGTTGCCAAAAGCCCCTATGTCGATGTGAAGACAGATAACGGTACGGTCCATCGCCTTTGGGGTGTCAGTCTGCCCATGGCACTATCCAGGTCTGGAGCCTCCAGAGGGGATACGGTCACGCTTCGCAAGGATGGCGTCGAGACTGTGTCAGTAAAGGTTGCAGTCCCTGATGCGCAAGGCGGCAAAAGGCACCTTGAGGAACGCACGGTCGACCGCAATGTCTGGACGGCGAAACTGGTTGAAACCGCCGATGTGCGCGGGGAGCGGATTGCAAGCGCAAGCCATCGGCCGGCATTGTTTCGGCAACTGGCCGACCGCCTTGCTCGTTCAGGCGCCAAAACCACTACGCTCGATTTTAGGAGCGAGGCTGGCTATCAGGCCCATGTTGATGACTTTGCCCGCAGGCGTGGTATCGACACACTTGCCGAAGTTGCAGCCGGCATCGAGGCAGGGGCAACCCGCCAACTGGCGTGGTTTGCGCAAAAGCGCCACCAGGTTGCAAAACTGTGGGAGCGGGCAGGCGTGGCGCTCGGCTTGGCAATCGATCGGGAACGCAACACGTCCTATCATGAGGAGCGGTCCGAAAGCTTCGCCATGCAAAATACAGGCGTTTCAACACCTGCAATTCAACGTTCTCTCAGTTCCCCCAAAATCCGCCTGCCGGACAATGGCGATGAGGGCCAGGAAGCTCGCACAGTACCGCCGACGCTTGCTGCCGTGACAAAGTTCAAGACATCGGTGGAGGTTGAAGCGCGCGGGAGGGCAGTTGCCGCAATCCATTATCGTCATAACCGATCGGCACTTGCTGAAACAGCATCTCGTATCTGGCGCGATCCCGCCGGTGCTGTCGACATGATCGAGGCCCTGATCGAGAAAGGCATTGCAGGCGAGCGGATCGCGGCAGCCATTGCCAATGACCCGGCTGCCTATGGTGCCCTACGCGGTTCCGGCCGTATCGTGGATAAATTGCTTGCCACCGGTCGTGAACGAAAAACCGCACTTCAAGCCGTATCGGAGGCGGGAACCTGTGTCCGCTTACTGGGATCCTCGTGGACGAGGGCACTTGATGTGGAGACCAGAACAATCCGCGAGGAGCGCGAGCGTATGGCGGTTACCGTTCCTGGATTGTCATCAATGGCAGACGTCGCGCTGCGGAGGATAACAGAGGCGATGAAGAAGAAGGGTGCCAGGCTCGAGGACGTAACGGGTTCGCTTCAACCTCATATACTTCAGGAATTTGCGACGGTGAGTAAGGCACTCGATCTCAGATTCGGGCGCAACGCCATCCTGCGTGGCGAAAAGGCCGTCATCAATCGCCTGTCGTCAGCACAGCGACCAGCCTTCGAAGCGCTGCAGGGCAAGTTGGAGATTGTTCAGAAAACGGTACGTATCGGACAGGCCGGGCAAGTAGCAACGCAGCGCCAGCTTCGGGCGCTTGACCGCGGTCACGACATTAAACATTGATTATTTGGAAGAGCCGGCGCCCCTCCCATGCCTTTACCACAGGTTCCGGTCGCGGCAGGTTTTTAACAGTGCCAGTGTGAACTTCTGGGTATGGCGTAAAACGGACCTGCAGTTAACGTTCGTTCTGATGTTTCTTGACAATCAACCTACTAGAAGGTAGTCATACTAATGAGCAATCTATCTACAACCTCCGACGATATTCTCAGTTGCGCCAAAACCCTGATCATATCGGGTGGGTACAATGGGTTCAGCTATGCGGACATCGCCAGTGTCGTGGGCATCCGTAAGGCCAGTATCCATCATCACTTCCCGAGCAAAGTCGATTTGGTGAAAGCACTGATTGTGCGGCATCGCGAAGACACGGAAGCCGGTTTTGCCAATCTGGAGAGCAAGGTTGTCGATCCGCTTGAGCAGTTGCACGCCTATACGGAATATTGGAGTGCGTGCATCACTGACGGGACAGCATCCTTCTGTGTGGGTGCGCTTCTGGCAAGCGAACTTCCGGTGCTGCCTCAGGAACTTATTCCCGAGATTCAGGCCTATTTCCGAGCCTTATCGAGGTGGCTGACGTCGGTTCTCACTCGCGGTGCACAACTAGGTCGTATCCGCTTGATAGAAGGGCCTGAAATCGAAGCCGAAGCCTTTATGGCGACCGTCCATGGTGCGATGTTGTCGGCAAGAGCCTACGGCGATCCGAAAACGTTCTCGCTGATAGTTGAGCCATTATTGGGCAGATTATCGGCAGCATAGTAAATCTCGTTCAACGACAATGGATTTTGCGAGAAAACTACCAACTGGTAGGGAGGTGATTGTGACAATTGAGCTGCGATGCCTAGCTGCCTCCTGCATTCTGGCGTTACTGTCTTTGAACATTCTCCGGCTAAAACGGTGCCGGATGTCTGGGGATCCCGATCCTGCGTACCTAACCCCATTTGCTATTGCGGTGCTGGTGGCGCATGCAGCAAACATCTCGAATAGAGCGACCATCGCAGGTGCGACACTATTCCTCGTAGCGGCAGTTGTTGGGGGGATCAGTGTATTCTTGGAAAATGCTGCAACGGCAAGGTTGGTGTATGTCATTGCTACCGTCGGTACAGTCTTGATCTTTTCGCAACTCGTTTGATGTCCTGGGTGGTTGATAGAAGAAACCACTCAAAAAACTACCTACTAGTAGGTCTGTAACTTGATAGGAGTACTTGATATGTTTGGAATTTCCCCGCTTGGCTGGTTGCACACAATTGGCAGTTTGCCTGCCATACCTTTGGCCATTTATATGCTTGCCCGGTATGGGCGGATCGTGCCCCGCTCAAAATCCGGTGTCGTCTATTTTGTCTCAATGCTTATTGGTGCCGCCACGACATTTCTCGTCGCACACCAGCCTATTAGCTATACTATCGGCGCAGCAACGATGGTTCTGCTGATTGCGGGATATGCAGTTGGATACTTGCCGATTTTTGGTCGTGCGATCCGCTATCTGGAAACGGTTTTTCTGAGCCTTACGGCATTTCTGCTGATGGTTCCGGCGGTAAGCGAGATTTTGCGTCGCGTGCCGGATGGGCATCCTTTCGTGACCGATCTCAAGTCACCACTACTGCTCGGCGCCCAGGCCAGTCTGCTGTTCATCCTCATTGTGGGACTGACGGCTCAACTCATCAGCCTGAGGAAACAGAACACAAGGTGACTGTATGGAAGGAGAATTTCGAGTTGTTTACTGCATGAAATTCAAAGATCGCGGGGAACGATCAGCTCGGTCGAAATCATTTCGGGCTGATCGGTTGCTTGAGCCGGCTCGTCCAGAAGCTCAAATGCGCGCTCAATCATTGCTTGGACATTCTGACGGATCATAACGACCGGGAAGTGGAGAACTTCAATGAAGGGATCCCAATCGAAACATCCGATAGAACACTCTCGAACCTCGTCAACCGGAAGTGTTTTGAGAAAGCTGACGACGCCTTCAAAAGGGCTCGTCGAATTGACGAATAGTGCTTCCGGTAGTCCGTTCAGTTTGTTGTAGATATCACGGATCGTCCTTGCTGCGATATCGGGATCATAACCATTCGTCATGATGGCATCGGCGTGAACCGGAAGGTTCAACGCAGTCAGCTCGTCTTGATAGCCCTGCACTCGCGCACGTGTGTTGTGGTCGCCGTCTACCCCGCCAATGAAGTAGAAACGGCTTTCTTTCCGAGGTGGCCTACGACGAGCAATTTGTTGTGTGAGCTGACGGGCGCCATCATAATTGTCACTGATGACGGAAGCGCCGTGTTTTCCTGGAAGATCTACATTGATATGTTTCAGGTGAGCCGTTTCACAGAGCCTGGCAACACTGTCCGGATCAGTTGCGCCAGCGATCAACAAAGCGTCGACATTATGGGCGATCAATGTTTCCACGGTGCTGCGTTCTTGTTGCGGGTCGCGCAATGTGCTGGCCACGACGGGGACAAGATTGCGTGAGCGTGCTACTGTTTCAAACGAAGCTGCCATCGAACTGAAATAACGATTGTCCAGCATTGGCAAGATCATGCCGATCAGACCGGAATTTGATATGCGCAGTCCTCGTGCCTGGAGATTGATTGTATAGCCAAGCTCGCCCGCTATTCCTCTGACTTTATCGGCCGTTGCTTTGGTAATCCTTCGGTTTTTCCAGGATCCATTCATAACGGAAGCAACGGTCGAAGCGGATACGCCCGCTCGCTCCGATATATCATAGATGGTTACTTTCCGGGGAATACTCATCAAGTGCGCTTATCCGTCTGAATTGGTGCCTAATCTTAGCGGGCCGATACCGGCCGCTGCAAGTAGGAGCGAGGGGTAATCCAATCTATTCCTCCGTCACTTTCCTCTTGACCAGGTGCCGGATGTTGAGCGACAGTAGTACTGCACTATCGATGGTGCAACATGTTTATACCCCAGGTGGTGCGATAAGCAGCAAAGCAAAGCAGCGCCTCAGGAACGGCATTCATGGAGTGGGAGGCCGCTACAGGGGAAAATATGGGTGGAGCGGCGGATCAAATTCGCCCGCAAGTTTGTGCGAACCAGAAACTGAAAACAGTGGGAGTGAGACATGAGAAATATACTTGGTAAGGCAGCTTTTGCTGCGGTGGTGCTATCATCTTTCGCAAGCAGTGGCGCGCAGGCGGAAGTGAAGGATGCAGTAGTCGGCTTTTTGATGCCGGATCAGGCGTCAACACGTTATGAGGAGCGCGATTATCCGGGCTTCGCTGCTGAGATGAAAAAAATATGCGAAAGCTGCAAGGTGCTTTATCTCAACGCCGATGGCGATGCGAGCAAGCAGCAACAGCAGTTTAATTCGGTCATTTCGCAAGGCGCGAAGGTCATCGTGCTTGATGCGGTTGACACAGCAGCGGCAGCTTCGTTGGTCAAGCTCGCTCAGTCACAGGACATCAAGGTTATCGCTTATGATCGCCCGATTCCGGACGCAACCTCCGATTTTTACGTGTCATTTGACAATGAAGCCATCGGCAAGTCGATTGCGGAATCGTTGGTTAAGCACCTGAAGGACAAGGGCGTCGCGGGTGACAAGGGTGGCGTTCTGCAGATCAATGGCTCACCGACCGATGCCGCAGCTGGTCTCATCAAAAAGGGTATCCATGCCGGACTGAAGGATAGCGGTTACAAGACGCTTGCCGAATATGACACGCCTGAATGGGCACCAAGCAAGGCTCAGCAGTGGGCGAGCGGCCAAATCACTCGCTTCAATGACCAGATCGTCGGCGTCGTGGCTGCCAATGACGGCACTGCAGGCGGCGCGATTGCAGCCATGAAGGCAGCCGGTATCGATCCGCTCCCACCGGTCACGGGCAATGATGCGACGATTGCCGCACTACAGCTCATCATCTCGGGTGATCAGTACAACACAATCAACAAGCCATCTGAAATCGTTGCTGCAGAAGCCGCACGCGTGGCTGGCCAGCTTCTCAACAGCGAGACCCCGAAGGCTGAAGCCACGCTCTACAACACGCCATCGAAGCTTTTTGTTCCTGTGGTTGTGACAGCTGAAAACCTCAAGGCGGAGATCATCGACAAAAACATCGTTTCAGCTGAAACGCTGTGCGTCGACCGTTATGCCGATGGCTGCAAGAAGCTCGGTATCACGAAGTAACCCAACCATAGCGTCCGGCATCGGCCGGACGCATTCTTTCCCCGTGCGTGTTATCATGTGCGGTGGACGTTGGGGAAAATTGCGACACCCAGGGAAAAAGCAAACATGTCCCAAGATCACAAAGCCGCTGCGTCCTCGCGGCAACCAGTGCTGCGTCTAAGCGGCATATCCAAGAATTTTGGCGCCGTTTCAGCGCTCACCGATATCGATCTGGAAGTCTTTCCGGGCGAAGTTGTCGCTCTTGTGGGCGATAACGGCGCGGGGAAGTCGACCCTCATCAAGACGCTGGCAGGCGTTCACCAGCCGACATCCGGCGCAATCGAATTCAATGGCGAGAAGGTTACCCTTTCGTCGCCGGGTGATGCGCTCGGCCTCGGCATTGCGACGGTCTTTCAGGACCTGGCGCTGTGCGAGAATCTCGATGTCGTGGCCAATATCTTCCTTGGCCGCGAATTGAGCCCCTACCGCCTCGATGAAGTGTCGATGGAAATCAAGGCTTGGAAGCTTCTCAACGAGCTTTCCGCACGTATTCCGAGCGTGCGTGAGCCCGTCGCCTCTCTTTCAGGCGGCCAGCGCCAGACGGTTGCGATCTCGCGTTCGCTGCTGCTCGATCCAAAGCTAATCATGCTCGACGAGCCAACGGCAGCGCTGGGTGTCGCACAGACGGCTGAAGTTCTCGATCTTATTGAGCGTGTCCGTGACCGCGGGCTCGGCGTCTTGATGATTAGCCACAATATGGAAGATGTGCGCGCGGTGGCAGACCGCATCGTCGTTCTGCGGCTTGGCCGCAACAATGGTGTTTTTTATCCGGATTCCTCGAATGAGGAACTGGTCGCAGCCATTACTGGCGCGAGCAGCAATTCCGTTTCCCGCCGCGCCGAACGGCGTCAAGCGCAGCATGATGCCGGTGAGACCCATGATGGGGGAGAAGCATAATGAACCAGGCAACGGGAAATACCCCTCTTGATCGCCAGGATACGCGGGTGCGCCACGATGAAGGCGTTTCAGGTGCGTTGCGCAGTTTCTTTGATCGTGTTCGTTCGGGCGATCTTGGATCGCTGCCGGTTATCGTCGGTCTCATCATCATCTGGACCGTTTTCCAGACGTTGAACCCGGTCTTTCTATCGAGCAACAACCTCGTCAACCTGTTGTTCGACTGCTCGACCATCGGTGTGATCTCACTCGGTATTGTCTGCATCCTGATGTTGGGCGAAATAGATCTTTCGGTCGGTTCGGTCAGTGGTCTGGCTTCGGCTATCGTCGGCGTGCTCTGGGTCAATCATGGCTGGCCTGTCGGGATCGCGATGCTGGCGGCGCTGTGTGCCGGCGCGCTGATCGGCCTGCTTTATGCCTTTCTCTATAACCGCTTCAGCATGCCAAGCTTTGTTTCAACTCTGGCCGGTCTGCTGGCAGCGCTTGGCCTTCAGCTTTATCTCCTTGGCAATACGGGCTCAATCAATCTGCCTTACGGCTCGTGGCTCGTGAGCTTCGGCCAACTTCTGGTGATGCCGCGTCCGCTTTCCTATGCACTGGTGCTGATTGCCGGGCTTGCCATTTTTTTCACTGGTTTTCGTTCGGCGCAGCGTCGACGCGAAGCCGGTCTGTCGACACCGTCGTCAGTTGGGATCGCGCTCAAAGCCATCATCATCACAATCATTGTAGGTGGTGCGGTGTTCTACCTTAACCAGTCGCGCGGCGTGCCATGGATGTTCGGACTCTTCGTGGCGTTAGTCATCGCGATGAACTATGCGCTTACCCGCACAAAATGGGGGCGGGCCATGCAAGCAGTCGGCGGCAATCGTGAAGCAGCGCGCCGTGCCGGTATCAATGTGAAGTTCATCTATATGTCGGCTTTCATGACCTGTTCTGTTCTTGCTGCAGCCGGTGGCATCCTGGCAGCATCTCGTCTGGCATCGTCCAGTCAGCAGGCCGGCACCGGTGACGTCAACCTCAATGCCATCGCGGCAGCCGTCATTGGTGGCACTAGCCTTTTCGGTGGTCGCGGCAGCGCCTGGTCGGCTCTGCTCGGCATTATTGTCATTCAATCGATCGCCAGCGGCCTAACGCTGCTCGATCTGTCGTCTTCGCTTCGCTACATGATCACAGGCGCAGTGCTCGCAATCGCGGTGATCGTCGATTCTCTTGCCCGCCGCTCGCGCCAGTCGCACGGTCGCGCTTAAAATTTTAAGGACTGAAAAATGGCTCAGGATCTCAACGGAAAAGTTGGCGCTGTAACTGGTGCTGCCTCAGGCATTGGCTGCGAATGTGCAAAGCATATGATTGAAGCAGGTATGACCGTGTTTCTCGTCGATCGTGACGAGAAGGCGCTGAATGAAAAATGCGCCGAGCTAGGCAACCAAGCCAAGCCTCTGGTCATTGATCTGCTCAACCCGGCTTCGGTTGCCACCATGATGCCGCGGATACTCGAACAGGCCGGCCAATTGGACGTGTTTCACGCCAATGCTGGCGCCTATATTGGCGGCCCTCTGTGGGAGGGCGATCCAGACGCTTGGGACCGCATGTTAAACCTCAATATCAATGCAGCCTTCCGCACCATTCATGCGGTGCTGCCGCATATGATGGAACGCAAGACTGGCGATATTATCATGACCAGCTCCGTTGCAGGCGTCGTGCCGGTGATCTGGGAGCCGATCTATACAGCATCCAAACATGCCGTTCAGGCTTTCGTGCACACGGTTCGTCGTCAGGTTGCCCCGCATGGAATCCGCGTTGGCGGTGTTCTGCCCGGCCCAGTCGTGACCGCACTCATCAGCGATTGGCCGAAGGCCAAGCTCGATGAAGCGCTTGCCAATGGCAGTCTGATGGAGCCGAAGGAAGTTGCGGAATCCGTTATGTTCATGCTGACCCGCCCGCGCAACATCACCATCCGTGATTTGGTTATTCTTCCGCAGAGTCTAGATCTGTAAACAGGAGCGACCATGACCAGCTATTATCTGGGCGTCGATGTAGGCACCGGCAGCGCCCGCGCCGGCCTGTTTGACGCCAGCGGTACCATGCTTGCTTCGGCAAAGCGCGATATCACCATCTGGCGCGAAGCAGGCAGTGTTGTCGAGCAGTCGAGCGCCAATATCTGGCAGGCCGTGTGCGAAAGTGTGCGCGAAGCAGTCAGGATTGCCGGTGTCAATTCGGCAGACATTGCCGGTATTGGCTATGACGCGACATGCTCGCTGGTCGTGCTGGGCGAGGGCGGCAAGCCGTTGGCCGTTGGCCAGTCAAACGATCCGGCGCGCGACATCATTGTCTGGATGGATCATCGCGCTGTCGAACAGGCAGAGCGGATCAACGCGACCAACGCCAAGGTACTCGACTATGTTGGCGGCACCATTTCTCCCGAGATGGAAACGCCGAAGTTGTTGTGGCTTAAAGAAAACAAGCCGGAAACGTTCGCCGCTGCCTGGCAGTTTTTCGACCTCACCGATTTTCTCACATGGAAATCCTGCGGTAGTCTTGCCCGCTCGGCCTGCACCGTTACCTGCAAATGGACTTATCTCAGCCATGAAAAGCGCTGGGACGAGGCTTATTTCCGTGAAGTCGGCCTTGGCGAGTTGGCGGATGAAAATTTCGTTCGCATTGGTACCGACGTTCGCGCGGGTGGCGAGAAACTTGGCGGCTTGAGCGAACAGGCTGCGACAGAACTTGGCCTGATGCCGGGCACAGCAATTGCCGCCGGACTGATTGATGCTCATGCAGGCGGTATCGGCACTGTCGGAGCACGTGGTGCGGAAGGCCGGATATTGTCGCGCATGGCCTATGTGTTCGGCACCTCGGCCTGCACCATGACCACCACCGAACAGCCGGTCTTTGTGGATGGTGTTTGGGGTCCGTATTATTCCGCGATGGTACCGGGTTTGTGGCTCAATGAAGGCGGTCAGTCGGCTGCGGGGGCCGCTATTGATCATCTGATCCACATGCATCCGTTCGCTGTGGAAGCCGAAAAGCTGGCGGCAGCTCAAGGCATGGGTTTGGCTGACGGTCTTGCAGCCGAAGTCGAGGCTAGAGGTGGTGTTGAAAATGCGCAGGCGATCATCGGTGACATTCATGTCGTGCCGGAGTTCCTCGGCAATCGTGCACCGTTCGCCGATCCCGATGCGCGCGCGATCATTGCTGGGCTGGACCTTGATGCGGGAATCGATAGCTTGACAGCGCTTTATCTCGCTGGGCTGTGCGGCCTTGGTTATGGTGCGCGACAGATCGTCGATGCGCAGAAGGCAAAGGGCATCGTGACAGACACTATCGTCGTCTCGGGCGGAGCAGCACGTTCGCATCTGGTGCGACAGGTGCTTGCCGACACGACAGGCCTTGTCGTCGCCGCCTCAACGTCGCCGGAACCTGTTCTGCTCGGCTCTGCCATGCTGGGTGCGCTGGCGTCGGGTGCTTATTCCGATCTTGCTTCCGCAATGCTTTCCATGTCGGAACTTGGGGAGGTGAACAGGCCGGATGCCGGGCGAGCCACATGGCACGACAGGCGTTTTGAGGCTTTCACGCTATTGCAAGCAACCGCTCGCAAAATTCGCTCGGCTCAAATGCGCTAGACTGGACGTTGCAAACGGCCAGTTCATATGCGTGAGAAAACGTCCGCGGCTACGTACGAGATTCTAGCGATTGACGATGACAGTCTCTGCATTTGCGTCCGCGGCAGAGACGAATGTGGTGGAACGGCTGATCTCTGCCTTGCCGGTTCCACCCTTGATCGGAGATTGACTGGAACAGACTGATAGCAGGTTTCATGAAAACCTCTTTCAGAGTTAGCTTGAAAACATAGCTCACAATTGCGCGTTAGGCTTACCAAATCTGAACATACTGAGAGGATTGCAACTCTAACCGGTTGTGGCTATTCGCGATCCGGCAAGCGCGCGAAATGCTCCATCGTTTCATCAAGGAGCACCCATTCATGTTTCGATTGCTCGAATACAGATAGTGAGGGTGTTACAAAAGCCGGATCGGCGAACGAACCGACTGCTACTCCAATCACGGAGGGAGCAGCTTCGGGTAGCCAATAAACGGTTGAGCCGCAGTTTGGACAGAAATGCATCCGGACCTTGCGACCGCTTTCGGCTATCCGAACGAATTCAGTCGATGCACCAGAAATTTCAGCGCAATCTGATGCATAGAAAGCATTCGCGCTGAACGGCGATCCTGTCCGTCGCTGACAGGCGAAGCAGTGGCACAGTGCCGTCAATTGTGGTGGCCCATGAGGCGTTACTCTAAGATTTCCGCAAGCACATTGAGCATAGGTCATGGATTCCTCCTGCATGGCGAGATCGCATCAGTTGAAATGGAAATGGAACACAGCCCGAACGGCCAGGTGGCTCGGGTGGAAGCTGGCGGAGGCTTTGACTTAGACAAGCAGTCGTTCGGTGCCAGCCCATCTTGGGTTTCAGCTGCAACGTTGGCAATAGCTGAACCGAATAATGCATATTATTACCGCTTGAAGTTCTATCCGCAACCGCGATTAAACAGAATTTCTCACGCTTGCTTTTGTGCAAGATATTGCGGACGTTATTGCCTGATCTCCCACCCGGGAGAACACATGGGAGGAAAGACATGCAGCATTACAAACTGAAATCGCTTTCCCTTGCCGTTGCTATTGCCGTTGCTGGCCATCTGCCTTCGGCCTACGCGGCATCACCAGCCCCGGCGGAAGGCCAAAACGGCATGGTGGTTACGGCCCAACATCTTGCCTCGCAGATCGGTGTCGATGTGCTCAAGAAAGGCGGCAATGCCGTAGATGCGGCTGTCGCGGTCGGCTATGCGCTGGCGGTCGTTTATCCGACTGCCGGCAATCTGGGCGGGGGCGGTTTTATGACTATCCGCTTCAAGGATGGCAAGACCACTTTTCTCGATTTTCGCGAGCGTGCGCC
The DNA here is from genome assembly GCF_002975205.1 of Ochrobactrum vermis. Classification (NCBI taxonomy): domain Bacteria; kingdom Pseudomonadati; phylum Pseudomonadota; class Alphaproteobacteria; order Hyphomicrobiales; family Brucellaceae; genus Ochrobactrum; species Ochrobactrum vermis. The sequence goes on from NZ_PCOC01000002.1 coordinate 421,463, forward strand.
GTTAGCCGCCACCAAGACCATGTATCTGGATAACAATGGTAATCCCATCGAGGGAGCCAGTACAGAAACCTATCTCGCCATCGGTGTGCCAGGCACGGTGGCCGGCCTCGAGGAAGCACGCGAAAAATATGGGAGTCGCAAACGCGACGAACTGATCGAGCCAGCACTTAAGCTCGCCAAGGACGGTTTTACGCTTGAGCTAGGTGATATTCTCTCATTTGCCGATGGAAATGAAAGACTGGCGAAAGACGCGGCCGCTGCGAAAGTTTTCCTGAAAGACGGAAAGCCGCTTGGCTTGGGCGAGAAGCTTGTTCAGCCAGATCTGGCAAAGTCGCTCTCGGCCATTTCGGAAAAGGGCAGATCGGCTTTCTACCAGGGCGATATTGCCGATCTGATCGTCAAATCGAGCAAGGAAAATGGCGGCATTCTCGCCAAGGCCGATTTCGAGCAATACAAGGTCCGTGAGTTGGAACCGGTCAAGTGCAGCTATCGCGGTTACGAGATCGTCTCATCGCCGCCTCCTTCTTCGGGCGGATTGATTATCTGCGAAATCCTGAATGTTCTCGAGGGCTATCCGATTTCCTATCTGGGCTATGGTTCCGCTGAAACCACGCGTTTGATGGTGGAAGCGATGCGCCACGCTTATGTCGACCGCAACACGGCATTGGGCGACCCGGATTTCATCGACAATCCAATCGAGAAGCTTACCAGCAAGGCCTATGCAGAAGAAATTCGCGGCCGCATCGATCCTTATCGCGCTGGTGTCAGTGAAGCGCTAAAGCCAGCTGAATTCAAGGAATCCAACGAAACTACGCATTATTCGATCGTGGACAAAGAAGGCAATGCGGTTGCCGTGACCTATACGCTGAACGGATCGTTCGGCACGGCCAAGGTGGCCGAGGGCACCGGCATTCTCCTTAACAACGAGATGGACGACTTCACCATCAAGCCGGGCGTGGCCAACCTCTACGGTCTCATACAGGGTGAAGCCAATGCCATCGAAGCGCGCAAGTCGCCGCTTTCCTCGATGAGCCCAACTATTGTGTCGAAGGACGGAAAACCATTCATGGTCATAGGCAGTCCCGGCGGTTCGCGCATTATCACAATCACGCTGCAGGCAATCATGAATGTCATCGATCACGGCATGGACATTCAGGAGGCTATCGATGCCCCGCGCATTCATCACCAGTGGCTGCCTGACCGGGTCTACACGGAAGCGAATGCGCTTTCACCTGATACGATCAGGTTGCTAACCGGCATGGGGTATAAGGTCGGAGAGGATCAGGATTGGCCGGTCTGGGGTGAGGCAGCAGGCATTCTTGTCGGAGGAAAGGACATGGCGGCCATCGAAAAAGGTGGTGACAACCGCTATTACGGCGCCATTGATAGCCGCGCTGTAGCTGGCGCCGCCATAGGATACTAAAGCCGAACCGCCCTGGCGGTAACGAGTAGTCAGACAGGAAGTGAGGAGATGAGATGACTTCACGTCTCCTCACTGTTCAGTCTGATTTTGATCAATCTGCGCTTCTGTCGGTTATTCGCGCAGTCGTCAGTATCTCGACAACCATCTCCGACGCCTTATTGAGCGAACCAACCGGCAGAAATTCGTAAATCGAGTGGAAGTTGTGTGCGCCGCAGAATAGGTTAGGACATGGCAGCCCTTTTTCGGACAGCACTGCACCGTCATAGCCGCCTCGCATCGGTAGCGGTGTCGGTGCAACGCCTATTGCCTTCATAGCCTGAAGGGCGAGTACGACCGGATAACGGTTCTCGCCTTGCAGGCTGTCGGCAGCGTTTCGATAGACGGCCTTGTAGTCTACGTGAACTGTGCCTTCGCCATGGAGTTGGTTGAAACTCTGAGCTAGGTTTTCGATAAAGGCACGGCGTGCTTCGTAACCGTCCTTCGTGAAATCGCGAATATCGATAGTCAAGCTTGTCTCGGCAACGGTCCCGTGAATACCCTTGGCCCAATAATAGCCTTCAGTGCCTTCTGTATATTCCGGGCGTTCACCACCAGGCATCATAGCAATGAATTGCTGGGCATAGAGAATAGCATTGCGCAGCTTGCCCTTGGCTGACATTGGATGGGCTGGCTGTCCTTTGAAGGTCAGGCGAAATTCGCCTGCGTTCCAGTTCTCATACACGATTTCGCCAACCGCACAGCAATCGAGCGTATAAGCGAAATCGGCCTTCAGGGAAGTAACGTCGAGCGCCTTGGCTCCGAGCAGTCCGATTTCCTCATCGGGAACGAAAACGACCTTAACTGTGCCGTGCTCAATCTCGGGATGGGTGATCAGGATCTGCATGGCATGCATGATCTCGGCGATGGCGGATTTGTTGTCGGCACCCAGCAAGCTGGCGCCGTCCGTAACAATGATCTGGTCACCGACATAGCGTTCCAGTTCCGGGAACTCCGCAAGTCGCATGACAGAGCCGGTCACTTCGTTGAGAATAATATCCCCGCCCTGGTAATCCACCACATGAGCGCGGGTGTCGGTCGTATACTCGCTGGACGTATCGAGATGGGCGACCCATGCAATTGTCGGGAATTGTTGATCGGCATTCGGGATATTAGCAGGCAACGTGCCGACTACGATCGAATGATCGCGTTCTTCAACTTCCATGCCCATGGCGCGCATTTCGCTGGCGAGCAGCTTTGCGAGATCGGCTTGTCCCGCGCTCGATGGGAGATTGTCCGCATTGGGCACAGCGGTTGTGTTGATGCGGGTATAGGCTAGAAAGCGGTCTACGATATCCATCTTATTTTCTCGGCTAATGGTCAACTTGGCTCGGATTTCATCTGAGCACCAAAGAAGAATAGCGGGCGTTCCTGCCCGCTATCCGGAAATCAACGCCAGCGATCAAACCGGCGGGGACGAAGCCTATTCGTCGATATCGACATCTTCGAACAGATAGCCGCCAAAGGGATCGATACGGAAGTCTTTAACTTTCTTGCTGATGGGCTGCTCTACGATCTGATGGGCGATTGTCAGCCAGGGAGCCTGTTCCTTGAACACGACCTGTGCCTGTTCGTAAAGCTTGGTCCGCTCTGCCTGGTCGGTTGTCAGTTTGGCGGCCTGAATCAACTTCTCAAAATCCTGATCGCACCAGTTTGCGCGATTGGCACTACCTATGGCCTGGCAGCTCAAAAGTGCGGCAAGGAAATTGTCGGGATCGGCTATGCCGCCGGTCCATCCAAGCATAACAGCACCATCGCGGTCCTTGTCCAGCGAACGCTTGAGATATTCACCCCAGTCATAGGTGGCGATTTCCGCCGTTACGCCCACTTTGGCGAAGTCCGACTGAATGAGCTCGGCTGCGCGGCGCGCATTGGGCATATAGGGCCGCTGCACAGGCATCGCCCAGATCTTCATCTTCAGGTCTTTGACGCCTGCTTCGTCGAGTAACTTGCGCGACTGTTCGGGATCATAAGCGTCGTCCTTGACGTTCTTGTTATAGCCCCAGACACTTGGCGGCAGCGGGTTTACCGAAACAACTGCTGAGCCCAGATAGACCGCATCAATGATCGCAGCCTTGTTAACCGCCATGTTCAGCGCCTTGCGGACGCGCACATCGTCAAACGGCTTCTGTTGGGTGTTGTATGCCAGGAAGGACAGGTTCAAACCTTCCTTATTCAGCATTTCGACGGCCGGGTCTTTCTTCATCTCCGCAATATCGGCAGGGTTGGGAGCGGCAATGACGTGGCACTCACCCGACTTCAGCTTCTGATAACGCACCGCTGCATCAGGCGTGATTGCAAAGATGAGATTGTCGATCTTCTGCTTGCCCGCCCAGTAATCGGGATTGGCCTGATAGCGGATGGCGCTATCTTTCTGGTAGGCGACAAACTGATAGGGTCCCGTTCCGACGGGCTGCTGGCTGAATTCCGCAATACGGCCTTCCGCGACGAGCTTGTCGGCATATTCCTTGGACTGAATGACGGCGAATGTCAGCGACAGCGTCGAGATAAAAGTCGCCTCAGGATGCGTCAGCACAAATTTGACAGTGTGATCGTCAATCTTTTCGATTTTTTCGATAAGCGAAGGAAAGGAATAGGCTCCAAATTGCGGCCATGTACCTTGGTTGTAGTAGGGGTTTTCCTTGTTTCCCTGACGGTCGAAAGTAAAGATCACATCATCTGCATTAAATTCACGCGTCGGGGTGAAAAAACTTGTGGTGTGAAACTTCACGCCCTTTCGCAGGTGAAACGTATATTCCTTGCCGTCGGCAGAAACGTCCCAGCTTTCCGCGAGACCGGGTTCCAGCTCAGTTGAGCCGCGCTTGATCTTGATAAGTCCATTGGACACATTGCGCGCTGATGCGTCATAGACGGCACCGGATGTCGTCTGCGCCGCGTCGAACATTTCAGGAGATGCCTCGGAGCAATAAATCAATGTCTTGGCGAAGACTTGTCCAACTGCCGTGCTGTTGAGCGCAGCCGCGACAAGCGCGGCTGAAAATAGTTTTCCGTAAGTATTCATGAGGCTGCATTCCCTTGCTGGCGACGCGACCGACTTCGGCGGTGTGTTGTTCAGCATCGACTTTTTCAGATGATTCTAAACATCGGTGCGATTTTATATGAGCGTGCAAAGGCTCGTGAAGCAAGCTCAAAAGGTCCTAGCTCGCGCTGCCTGTTCCGGGAATTTCGGGGATCATCTGGCGAAGCAGGTTCCGCAAGATCGAACGCACGGCGACAGTGGCTGCCGATTGTTCGCGGTCACGAGGTGTGATGAGACGCACCTCGCGCACAATGGCGGGGTCCGTCAGGGGGCGGGCCACGATGCCACGACCGCGCAAGGCGGTAAAAGCGTAAGCGGGGAGAACTGCGATACCGGCATTGACCTCGACCAGTGACAGCACTGTATGAATCTGGTTGGCTTCCATGTGCGGTCGAAGTGCCAGCTTTGCCTGTTCGAAGCCGATTTCGGTTAAAAGCCGGATATTGCTCTTCTGCGTGAGCGTGATGATCGGCTGATTGTCGAGCTCGGACCAGCCAACCTGTTCATATCCGGCGAAATCGTGATCGGGTGAAACGAAAATCATCAGCTGATCGCGTAGTGCCGTCTGGCTTTCAACGTCCGAGTCTTCACCGGAAAAGGTGCCGACGCCCAGATCGCAACGCCCATTGCGAACCTGTTCGATGACGATTTCAGGCCCGACATCCTCGATCTTGATGACGAGGTTGGGGTGTTCATCAGCCACACGGCGAACCAGACGTGGAAGCACTGTCGTGCACAGCAATGGCGGGGCGGCAATACTAACCTGACCGCGCCGCAATTTTCCCAGATCGCGCACCACTTCGGCGGCGCGATCAATTTCGGCAAGACCGGCAAGTGCGCCTTCGGCAAAGGCACGCCCCGCATCGGTCAGGCTGACGCGCCGTGTAGTCCGGTCGAAAAGCCGCGCATCCAGTACCGTCTCCAGATCGCGGATCGTATGGGAAAGATTGGCTTGGGTCGTCCTGACACGCTCAGCGGCGCGGGAAAAATTTCCCAGTTCGACCACGGCTTGAAAACATTCAATCTGGCGGAGAGTCGGACGCATCGGCTCACTTATGAGTTTTTGTTTATGAATATATTCTACTTACAAGACTTCCCGAATGAAAGAAAGTCAGGCTCGATCAGGAAGACGCGGGTTTGGAGTGACCTGCCACCGAAGCGAGGATTCCGATGAAGTATGACCGTCAGAACGCCAAGGCCCATTCCCGCGCTACTATGCGCGGCATCTGGGCAGCGGCAAACACGCCTTTCAACGAGGACGGATCGATCGATGAAGGCGGCTTTCGAAAGAATGTCGATCATTGGATCAACGATCTGGGTATTGACGGACTTTTCGTCGCGGGAAAGCAGGGCGAATTCTTCTCCATGTCGGTTGACGAGCGCAAGCGCATGTTCGATCTGGCTGTCTCGGCAGTCGGTGACAAGGCGCAGACGATCATGTCCTGCTCGGACCAGAACATGGATGTGGTTATTGATCTGGCCCGGCATGCGCAGGCGAGCGGCGCCGACTATATCGTCGTTCACGCACCCGTTCTGCATTTCCTGCGTGCGCAGGATGAAACGTTGCTACGCTATTACGAAACAATTGCCTCAAAGGTGGATATCGGCCTTGCGCTGTGGTCGCATCCCGATAGCAGCTATCTGATGAGCCCGGAGCTCTGCAATCGCCTGGCCGATATCGAAACGGTCGTCGCGATCAAATATTCGGTCCCGCGCGACATGTATCGCAAGCTCACGGAACTTGCAGGCGATCGCATTCTCGTCTCGACCGCATCGGAAGACGAGTGGCTGGACAATATTCTCGAGCTCGGCTGGCAGCTTTATCTCTGCTCTTCGCCGCCCTACACGCTGCAGACCAAAGTTGATCGCCGCATGCGCGATTATACCGATTTGGCCTTTGCGGGCAAAGCCGATGAGGCACGCGCCGTCTGGAAAAGTCTGGAGCCTGTCCGCCATGCCTTTAAGTCGACGCGACCGGCTGAAAAGCCCACTTCGCATCAAAAATACTGGCAGGAGCTGCTCGGTCAGGTTGGTGGACCTGTTCGTGCGCCGATGCTTGAACTGACCGACACCGAAAAGCGGACAATCCGGGAGGCATTTGATAGCTGCGGTCTCAAACTGTCCTGATCGAACCGAAAAGGGGAACAAGAATGACAAAACTAAGCGCCTTCAATTTTCAAAAATGGATCGATGAACACAAGCACCTGCTGAAGCCTCCTGTCGGCAATCAGCTGGTGTTCAAGGATGCGGACCTGATGGTCACAGTCGTCGGCGGTCCGAACAAGCGTACCGATTATCACGACGATCCGGTCGAAGAGTTTTTCTATCAGCTCAAAGGCGACATGCTGCTGAAGCTGCACGATACGTCGACGGGTGAGTTTTACGATGTGCCAATCCGCGAAGGCGATATCTTCCTTCTGCCGGCACATGTCCGTCATTCGCCGCAGCGCCCGCAGGAAGGCTCCGTCGGTCTGGTCATCGAACCGGCCCGTCCTGAAGGCGCTCTCGATGCGGTAGAATGGTATTGCTTCGAATGCAGCGGCCTCGTTCATCGCGCAGAAGTAGATCTGGAATCCATCGTCGACGATCTACCGCCGCTCTATGCAGCTTTCTACAACGATGAGAAACTGCGGACATGCCCACATTGCAACACCGTTCATCCTGGCAAGAACCCGCCTGAAGGTTGGGTTGCACTTTGATGGAGTGCGCCCGACGAAACGGTCGGGCGTCCATGCACAGGCATAAAAAGACAAGGGGAAATAAAATGAAAAGCAAACTCATGATGATCGGCTTGCTGGCGGGGTTGACGACTGGCACTGCTGCCGCCGAACCGGTCAAGATCGGTGTGATAACGACCCTATCGGGTCCGGGAGGCTATCTCGGGCAGGACGTGCGCGATGGCATGCAGCTTGCCATCGACGCAGAAGGCGGCAAACTCGGCGGCGTGCCGGTCGAACTGAAGGTCGAGGATGATGCGGCCAAGCCCGGAAACGGACGACAGATCGCCGAGCGGTTCATGTCGGAAGATGGCGTCAAACTATTTACAGGTATTATTTTCTCGAATGTAGCCGGTGCAACAGTGCCGGATATTGTCGACAATGACAGCATTTATATCAGTGCCAACGCCGCGCCGTCGAACATGGCGGGCAAGGGTTGCGATGCCAATTACTTCGTCGTTTCCTGGCAAAATGACTCGCTACATGAGGCATCGGGCATTGCTGCGGAGCAGCAAGGCTTCAAGCGTGCTTTCATTCTCGCGCCGAACTACCAGGCGGGCAAGGATGCACTGGCGGGCTTCAAGCACCGGTTCAAGGGCGAAGTTGTTGGTGAAATCTACACTCAACTTGATCAGACCGATTATTCGGCAGAGATGGCCCAGATACGCGCCGCCAATCCCGATGTGGTCTTCCAGTTTCACCCGGGCGGTATGGGCATTGCGTTCATGCGCCAGTACCAGCAGGCCGGTCTTCTCGGCAAGATTCCTATGGTTCTTTCCGAACCGTCCAGCGATGCTGTGATCCTCAAATCGCTAGGTGATGCATCAATCGGACTTTTGGCCACCAGTCATTGGAGCCCGGATTTCGACAATGCCGCGAGCAAGGAACTCGTGGCAAAGTGGAAGGCCGCTTATCCTGACCGGCCACTGACCTATTACGGCACACAAGGGTATGATGTGGCCCGGCTGATTGCTTCGGCATTGAAACAGACCGGCGGGGTTGATGATATTGACGCGGTGCGCGAAGCCCTGCGAAAGGCTGATTTCCAGTCGGTCCGAGGTAATTTTGCCTTCGGTCCTAACCAGCATCCGCTGCAGGACTGGTATCTCCTTGATGTAGTCAAAGGTGAGGATGGCAATCCGACCACCAAGATCAAGAAGAAGCTGATCGAAAATTACGGTGATTCCTATTCAGCAGAGTGCAAGCTCTGACAGTCGCCGCCCGGGCGCGCGCCAAAGTGCGCGCCACGCTTCTTTTCATTTCTTATGAAGGTCGTTTCCTCCAATGACACTCATCTTTGAGCAACTTTTGAATGGCCTTCTCTACGGCGTCATGTTGTTCCTTCTGGCAGCGGGGCTGACGCTGATCTTTGGGATCATGGGCGTCATCAACCTCGCTCACGGCTCGCTCTATATGATAGGTGCTTTTATCGGCACATGGGTGGCTGTGCAGACGGGGAACTTCTGGCTTGGTCTGCCCGCAGCAATTCTAGCCACGACAATTGCCGGCATCATGATCGAGCTTGGCATCATGCGAAAACTCTATCAGCGCGATCATCTGGATCAGGTGCTTGCAACCTTCTCGCTCATTCTGATTTTCAATGAGCTGACTGTGCTGATCTTCGGCCGTCAGCCGATTTTCACGCAGTTGCCAGCATCACTCTCCCAGCCGATCGAGCTGTTCCCAGGGCTGAGTTATCCACCGTTCCGGCTGCTCATTATTGTGGCAGGTTTGCTGGTTGCCGGCGGTCTTTACCTGCTCATCAACCGCACCCGGATCGGCATGCTCGTTCGCGCAGGATCGACCAATCGCGATATGGTGCGTGCGCTCGGCGTGGACATCCGTCTGCTCTATACGCTGGTGTTTGCACTTGGCGCGGCTTTCGCGGGCCTTGCAGGCTTCATGACCGGGCCGATCCTTGCTGTTCAGGTTGGTATGGGCGAACAGATTTTGCTTGCTACCTTCGTCGTCGTGGTTATCGGCGGCGTCGGTTCGATCAAGGGGGCATTCATCGCGGGTATTTCGCTCGGCATCATCGATACCTGCCTGCGCGCCTTTCTGCCTTCCATTCTGCGCCACGTCATGGCGGGGGCCGAGGCCGACGCACTCGGTGTGGGCATCGCCTCCATGGGCATCTATCTGTTGATGGCCATCGTTCTTCTGTTCCGCCCGAGAGGCCTCTTTCCGGTGGGAGCCTGATTCATGTCATATCGCGTTTTGTTTGTTTTTCTCGGCTGCGTGGCGCTCGCACTTTTCCCCTTTGGGGCCGAAGCGCTGGGGCAAACGGCTGCATCCAGCCTCGTCGCCCGGATTATGGTCTATGCCATCGCCGCAGCCAGCCTCAATCTGATCCTTGGCTATGGCGGGATGGTTTCTTTTGGTCATGCTGCATTCTTCGGCATTGGTTCCTATGTCGTGGGCATTCTTTATTTTCACCACGCTGAAGAGACGCTGCTTTTCGGCTTCATTCCGGGTTCCGACCAGTTCCTGATCACCGTTCCAGCGGCAATGCTGGTGGCAGGCCTTGTCGCGCTGGTGATTGGTGCGTTGGCACTGCGCACTTCGGGCGTGCAGTTCATCATGATTACACTCGCCTTTGCCCAGATGCTCTTCTTCCTCTTTGTTTCGCTGAAAACCTATGGCGGCGAAGACGGTATCATTGTCCGCCGGGCAAATGATCTTTTCGGCCTCAGCCTGCGTGACAAAACGACGATGTATTATGTCATCCTCGTCTCGATGATCCTGTACTTCGGCTTCCTTTGGAGGATCGTGCATTCATCCTATGGCGCGGTGCTGTCCGGTATTCGCCAGAGCGAGCGACGCATGACGGCGATGGGGATCGAAACCTATCGCTACAAGCTCTACGGCTTTGTCCTCGCCGGAATGGGCGCTGGTCTGGCCGGAGCCCTTCTCACCATCTTTATGCGTTTTGCGAGCCCGGATACGCTGCACTGGACCAAATCGGGTGAGTTGATGGTGATGGTCATTTTGGGTGGTGTCGGCACTTTCTTCGGTCCCATCTGGGGAGCGGCCGCGTTCCTGATCCTCCAGACCTATCTCGCCTCCTGGACCGAACATTGGCAGCTCGCCTTGGGCATCATTCTGCTTGTCGTCGTATTGGGAACCAAAGGCGGCATTGTCGGCGGCTGGCGCGCGCTTTGCCGTCAGTTTCGTAAAGGCCGGAAAGTGGAGGTGCCCGCATGAATACGATATTGCAGGTCCACGATCTGGTGAAGCGCTTTGCCGGTCTGGTCGCGACGGATCATGTGACGCTCGACGTTGCGGAGGAGCATATCCATGCCCTGATCGGCCCGAACGGGGCGGGTAAATCTACACTCATCAACCAGCTTTGCGGTGAACTGACGCCCACTTCAGGGACGATCAGCCTGATGGGTGAGGATATCACCAAACTGCCGGCAGCCACACGTGTCGGGCGCGGACTGGGACGCACATTCCAGATATCGACGCTTCTGAACGATATGAGTGTGCGCCAGAACATCGCAATGGCGGTACAGGCGCGCGAGGGGCACAACTTCCGGATTCTTGACAGTCTTAAAAGCCGCAGTGCCATCTGGCGTGAGGTTGACGCAATACTCGCCGGAAGCCGTCTGGCCAACCATCCGGAAAAGCTGGCAGGCGATCTGTCGAGTGGCGGACGCAAGCAGTTGGAACTGCTCATGGCGCTGGCAGGAAAGCCAAAGCTTCTGCTCCTCGATGAGCCGATGGCCGGCCTCGGCCATGTTGAAAGCCAGGAGATGATCGAGCTTCTGCAGGGCTTACGCGGCAAGGTTTCGATGCTGCTCGTCGAGCATGACATGGAGGCCGTGTTCGCATTGGCTGACCGCATATCGGTGCTGGTCTATGGCCGCGTCATCCTGACGGGTACTGTAGAAGACATACGGACGAGCGAAGCTGTACGGGAAGCCTATCTCGGCGGGGAGGAGGAACTGTGCTGAAAATAGAAGGACTTCAGGCTGCATACGGCCATTCGCAGGTACTATTTGACGTTTCGCTGGAAGTGAATGAGGGGGAACTGGTAACCCTAATGGGTCGCAACGGCATGGGTAAGACGACCACCATACGCACTTTGATGGGATTGCTGACCGCCAAAGGGGGCCAAGTCCAGATCGCGGGGCGCGACACGACCAGCTATACTCCGGAAAAAGTAGCGCGTCTCGGTGTCGGTCTCGTACCGGAGGGACGGCAGATTTTCCCGACCCTTACGGTGCGGGAAAATCTGGTTGCAACTGCATCGAACCGCTGCAAGCGGCAATCGCCCTGGGATCTCAGCAAGATATACGCGCTTTTCCCGCGCATGCAGGAGCGGGCGGATCAAACGGCGGGGACGCTTTCGGGCGGCGAACAACAAATGCTGGCAATCGGGCGTGCCTTGATGACGAACCCACATCTTCTGATCCTCGATGAAGCGACGGAAGGTCTTGCCCCCGTCATCCGCACGGAAATCTGGCACTGCATCATGCAGTTGCGCGAAATGGGCCAGTCCATCCTCCTGATCGACAAGAATATAGCCGTTTTGAAACGGCTGGCGGATCGCCATTATATTGTCGAGAAAGGCCGAACGGTCTGGCGCGGGACGAGCGCCGATCTCGAACGTGACCGTGACCAGGTGCATGCCTATGTCGGTATCTGAGACAATCATCCTCGTTGGATGGGGCGCTATCGCCAAACGGGTTGCAGAGCTTCTGGCCGAACGGAACAGTTCCGTCAAAATTGCAGCCGTCGCAGTGCGCGACAGGTCAGCATCCCGTGAAGGACTGCCCGCCGGTGCCGTGCTTATCGAAGATCCTGCAGAGCTTGTGGTCAACGGGGCAAGTCTTGTGGTTGAGGCAGCAGGGCGCTCCAGCGTCTTGCCATGGGGCGAGGCGGCGCTTTCTGCTGGAATGGATTTCGCGGTTTCATCGACATCGGCTTTCGTCGACGATGCATTGTTTCAAAAGCTAAAGGATGCTGCCGCGGCCAGTGGTGCGAAACTTATTATTCCACCCGGCGCGCTGGGCGGGATCGACGCGCTTTCTGCAGCAAGTCGACTTTCAATTGCAAGCGTCGAACATCGCATCATCAAGCCTGCAAAAGCATGGGCAGGCACACTGGCCGCTCAACTGATACCGCTCGATGAAATCAGTGACGCCACGGTCTTCTTCACAGATACGGCCCGCAAGGCTGCGGATGCCTTTCCGCAAAATGCCAATGTCGCGGTGATTACTTCGCTTGCGGGGATTGGTCTCGATCGCACCCGCGTCACACTGGTTGCAGACCCGGCGGCGCGCCTCAACATGCACGAGATCATTGCCGAAGGTGATTTCGGCAGGATGCATCTGCGTTTCGAAAATGGTCCGCTTGCAACCAACCCGAAATCGTCCGAAATGACCGCGCTCAACCTTGCGCGCGCGATCGAGAACCGTGTCGTCACGACGGTCATCTGATACATTCTCCGAATAGAATGCCCCGCATCAGCGGGGCATTCGCTATTCGGAAATCCTATTCCACATCCATCTTGCATTGTGCGGCATAGATGTCGTTATGCGCAGTCAGAACCTTTTTCTCTGTCTTCAGATAGGGTTTGCCATTGGCGTCTTCGGCAACTCCGAGCGCATACCAGTCCTGAACAGGATGCTGGTTCGGTCCCAGTTTAAATTCTCCGCGTACGGACGGAATTTGCGCGGAAAGCAATGCTTTGCGGAAAGTCTTGGCATCAATGTCTTCGCTAGAGACGCCAGCAAGACCCGCTCCCATCATCAACGCTGCATCATAGCCTTGTGCGGCATAATAGGTGATTGGGCGATCCCCGAATTTCGCCTTCCACGCTGCAACAAATTTCTTGTTTTCCGGATTGTCGAAGTCGTCGTTCCAGTGGCTTGTCACCCGTACACCGTCGGCTGCTTTTCCAACCACATTGACGATGACCTGATCGAGCGATGCCGGATGAACGACCATCGGAATTTCTTTCAGCAGACCTGACTGCTGATACTGCTGCAGAAACGCAATGCCCATGCCGCCCGGTTCGAATTCGTAGACCATGGATGGCTTTGCAGCGCGAATCTGCGCGATTTCTGCGGCAAAATCGGTCTGATCCAACTGGGTGTAGACTTCGCCGACGATCTTGCCCTTGTAGAAGCGCTTGAACGCATCCATCGTCTCGCGCCCGGCTTGATAGTTCGGCGCGATCAGGAATGCCGAAGGATAATCCATTGACTGCGCCAATGCGCCAGCGCTTTCGCCCTGGCTGTCATCCTGCCAGGAACTGACGAAGTAATTTGGGTGACATTCCTTGCCTGCAAATTCGGCAGAGGCAGTGTTCGGGCTGACATAGATGCCGCCTTCATCGAGAATATCGGTAAGAGCTGCGCCAGCGACATTGGCAAACACCATGCCAGTAAAAAGCTTTACGCCCTGTTCGGTCAGCATGGCTTCGGCAATCTGCTTGGCATTGCCCGGTTTGAGGCCGTCATCCTCGACTTTGAGCGCGACCGGTTTTCCTCCCAGTTCGCCGCCATTTTGATCAATTGCTAGCTGGAAGCCGTCCCGAATATCCTGCCCGAGATAACCGGCCGGACCGGACAGGGTTGTAATCATACCGATGGTAACGGGTTCCTTGGCAAAGGCCGCGACAGTCCCGGCCAGAGACAGGTAAAGTGCCGAAGCACCAAGCAGCGAAAGCTTGAGCATGAAAGTTCCTCTCTTGATTGCCCTTCATGACCTTTTCTCTGTCCTGCGCTTGGAGGCGCGGTTTCGGACAGGAGGTCTTGCTGGTCATTTCATGCTGAAACCTGAAGCCCGTAAACTGAACACTCTTCGCACTGCTATGAGGTTCAGGAATATCAGAGCAGGGCAATGAAGCAGATATTGCGACGAGCGAGGTCTTGCATCAGCTTGCCCGGGCAATTTCCCGAAGCACCTGAATGAACAGGTCTGCCGTGGCGGACCGATTGCTTTCAGGCAGGGCGGTGATCCCCAGAAAACCAGAGGTCGCGCCAAGCTTTACGGGCAAGACCGCAAGCTGGCCGGAGGCTTCTTCAATCCGTGCGACCTGTGCGGGCATGACGCAAATATAGTCTGCCTGCAAAAGCAATCCCTTGTTGATGAGGGGCGATACGGATTCGACGGATTGCGCGGGCGGCGGTACGCCTTCCTCCCGGAAGGCGCGGTCGATCTGAAGGCGTAGGTTGGTTTCCTTGGGCGGTAATATCCAATCCCATTCGATCAGATCGTGGAGGCGAAGTGCGGGACGTAGCGTCAGGGGATGGTCGCGCCGCACAACGACGACGGCGTTATCGGGGATCAGAACCTCCTGCACGAGATTGACCGGTTCGTGCCGCTCGGAAAGGCGGCCTATCACCATGTCCAGCTCGCCTGCCCGCAAAGCTGGTATCAACACATCATCTGTTCCCGTCACGACTTTGACCACGATGCGGCGATTGTCATGCCGGATCTTGGCAATAGCTCGGGGAAGCAGATCGGCAGACGCCGAAAGCAGGGTTCCGATGGCCAGTCGCCCGCCTGTGCCGTCGCGCAGATCGGCAAGATTTTGTTCGGCCACCATAAGATGAGCAAGGAGACGCCTGGCATCTGTGGTCAGTTGCATGCCCGCGTGGGTCGGGACGACACCCCTGTTGGTGCGTGTGAAAAGCCGTAACCCGGTCAGGGCTTCGATTTCCTGCAAAGCCTTGGTGACGGCGGATTGAGTAACGTTCAACCGGTCGGCGGCTCGCGCAATGCTGCGCTCCTCCTCGATGGCATCGATAATGCGGATATACCGGATTGTCAGATGGTTGGTGAGCAATGCCATATCGCCTCCTCAAGGATATGCCTCCTCACAGATATTCTATTTCCTCATATCTGTCGCGGTCAGAATTCACTTTCCTTTGTCGGCAGGACTTGGAACTCTCTCTTCGAAATGGGTTGAGGAGAATTGGAATGACGAAACGTCACGCGGAGATCGCTGGCGCGGGAATTGCGGGGCTGGCTTCTGCTACAGCGCTCGCACAGCGCGGGTGGAGTGTAAGGGTGCATGAGCGCTCGCCCAATCTGCGCACTTTCGGCGCCGGGATTTATATCTGGAGCAATGGCCTGCATGTACTCAAGGCCTTGGGCGCCTATGATGAAGCCGTGATCGGCGCTCATGAGGGACCGGAGTTCCATACGCGCGATCACCTCAATGAAACGATGGAAGAGATTCCGATTAATGGCAACGGACCAGCGCGCCTTATAACGATTCTGCGCGAGACATTGCTGACGGCATTGCTCAATGCTGCGCGTCGTGCCGGAGTCGAGGTGGTTACCGGAACGGAAGCTGTCGGTGCAACGCCCGAAGGCGAATTGCTGCTGGCTGACGGTAAACGGCTTGCCGCCGATCTGGTTATCGGGGCGGATGGCATCAATTCGAAGGTCAGGGATTCGCTCGATCTCATGATGTACCGCAAGCCGCTCGGCTACGGTGCCGTGCGCATGATGATAAAACGTGACAGCGCGGATGCGCCAGTTGAAGATCTGCCGCGCTATATCGAGCATTTTTCAGGCTCGCGCCGTATTCTTTATACACCGGCCAGCGAAACCGATCTCTATATCGCGCTCTGTGCATCGGTTGAAGACGAGATGGCTTATCGCACGCCTGTCGATACCGCGCTGTGGACTGAAAGTTTCCCGCATCTTGCACCGTTGATTGCCCGTTTCGGTGATGCTGGGCGGTGGGACGCATTCGAAGTCCTGAAGTTGAAATCATGGAGCAAGGGCCGGGTGGCAATCCTTGGCGATGGTGCTCATGCGATGCCTCCATATCTGGGACAAGGCGGGGGTTGCGCTCTGATGAATGCGCTGGGGCTGGCCGTTGCGCTGGATGAACATGCGGATGTGACCGAAGCGCTGGCCGCCTGGGAGGCGCGTGAACGCCCGATGACCGAACATACGCAGGATACCGCAGAGCAGCTTGGCGACATGAATTACTGGCCCGACGACGTGCGGTCGCAAGTGCTGAAAATTACAGGGAAATGCGCTCAGCTTGGAGCGGAACGTATGAAGACCGCTTTGCACATTCCAACAGGCGCAGCGTGAAACGCCGGATGATGGAGATTTCTATGAACTCGACAAAAATTGGCAACAATGTTTTTTCCTGGGATGAAACCGGAAGCGGCCCGGCCATCGTGCTGCTTTCTGGATGGTGCCAGGATCACCGCCTGTTCAAGACACTGGTGCCGGAGCTGGCGAAAGAACACCGCGTTATCCGCTTCGACTGGCGCGGTCACGGTGAACATCGCGAACATGACGGCGATTTCGACATCAACCAGCAAGCCGACGATCTCGTCGCTTTCGTCGATGCACTGGAGCTTGAGACCTTTCTTCCGGTTTCGACTTCCCATGGTGGCTGGGCCAATATTGAAGTCACCGACCGGCTGGGAGCCAGGCGCGTGCCGAAATCGGTCGTTATCGACTGGATTATGAACCAGCCGAACGAAACCTTCTTCGAACTGATCGACGGTATTCAGGACCGGCAAGTCTGGGAGAATGGACGCACTGGCTTCTTCGATTATTGGATAGGCGACATCAAGAATACCGATATCGTCAATCACGTGAACAACGAGATGGCGGGTTATTCCTATGAAATGTGGGCCCGCTCAGGGCGGGAGATCGGCAAAGCCTATCGCAAATGGGGCAGCCCGATGCAACGAATGGCGGCTATGGGCGAAACCCGACCAATCACCCATATCTATTCACAGCCGTTTGAACCGGAATATACGCAGGCTCAGGTGGATTTTGCGGCACGCAATCCCTGGTTCCATCCTAAAAAGCTGCCTGGTACGACTCATTTTCCGACACTTGAACAGCCCGCGAATGTGGCAAGCGTTATCAGCGGGTTCAACGCATGATAAACTTGGCTGAAGAAGCAGGTTTCGACCCTGCCAGACTTGATCGCGATTACAATGCCAAGGCTACCGTTTCTGCCGAGGCCTTCGCCGCTGAGATGGTGCGCTATCGCGAGGCAAGTGTCGCGCCTCGGGCTGATTGGGGTCAGCATTTCGACGTGGTTTATGACGAAGAAAGCGGACAACGGATCGATATTTTCGGCCCTTCTTCCCGAAACAGAATAAGTTCGGTTTTCGTGTTCATTCACGGGGGCTACTGGCGGGCTCTATCAAAGGAAGATTCCGCCATGATGGCGGCAATGCTTGCGGCCGAAGGTATTGCAACCGTCGTTGTTGATTATCGTCTGGCGCCGAAAACATCGCTCGCGGAAATAACACGCGAGGTGCGGGCCGCTCTCGCCTTCGTCTGGCATCGCGGACGGGAATACGGCCTTGATCCCGACCGGATATCGGTTGGAGGGAGTTCGGCGGGTGGTCATCTTGTCGGTGCACTTCTTGCGGAAGGCTGGCATAGCGATTTCGGTTTGCCGTCGAATACTGTGAAGTTTGCCATGCCGGTCAGCGGGCTTTTCGAGCTTGCGCCACTGGCGGCGAGTTTCCCCCAGGAGTGGCTCAATCTCAGTCCTGCCGATGTCGATCAACTTAGCCCGATCCGGCACATTCCGGTGCGCGGTTGTCCGATTACGGTGGCATGGTCAGAAGATGAAGCGGACGGCTTCAAACGCCAGTCGCGCGCTTATGCCGATTGCTGGACTGCAGCAGGCGGAGAAGCGAAGGCAATCGAGGTCGCAAACCGGAATCATTACAATATTCTGATGGACTGGTGCGCGCCTGAAACCGAGATGTCGCAGGCTCTGCTCGCGGGTATTCGAAATATCGGCTGACTGACTTCCAAAAGGAAATCGAGCGGCCGCGTGACATGCGCGGCTGGCGGTTTCGCGCAGATGAACCCGTCAATGTACACACCAATTTATGCGATAATCCTCATGGATATATGGTTTTAAGATGAATTGTCGCATGAATTAAAACATCCCATTCTGACTGTAACGATGATCTGGGCCTGGCCCGAATTTTTAGATTGCAGAGGCTTTCTGATGCAAAAATCCGACGTGCAGCTTTTCATAGGCGGTGAATGGCGCAAGACCGCCAATACGCTTCCCATTATCAATCCTGCGGATGAAACCGAAATCGGGCAGGTTGCGGTCGCGGAGCGGAAAGATCTGGAGGCGGCACTTCAGGCGGCGTGGAATGGGTATCAGATCTGGCGCGATACTGCGCCTGCGGCCCGTGCTGCGATCATCATGAAGGCGTCGGCGCTCATGCGCGAACGGCAGGAAGAGATTGCGCGCGCGATCACGCTGGAAAACGGGAAGCCGATCACCGAAGCCCGGCTTGAGGTTATTCGAGGCTGCGAATTCTTCGAATGGGATGCTGGCGAATGCATTCGCTTCTATGGTCGTGTCATTCCGAGCGCACCCGGTATTCGTTATATCGTCTTGCATGAGCCGATCGGGCCGGTTGCAGCGTTCGCGCCGTGGAATTTTCCGATGAGCCAGCCAGCGCGCAAGATTGCTGGGGCCCTGGCCGCCGGCTGCTCCATCATCCTGAAAGCTTCCGAGGAAACACCGACCGCCGTTACTTATATCGCGCGTGCGTTCGAAGATGCGGGACTGCCAGCCGGTGTGCTGAATCTGGTTTTTGGCGTGCCCGCAGATATTTCGCAGTTTCTTATTCCTCGACCTGAAATCCGGGCAATCGCATTCACCGGATCGACTGCCGTTGGCAAACATCTGACCGAGATCGCTGCACGCCACATGAAACCGGCGCTGATGGAACTTGGCGGCCACGCTCCCGTCATCGTTTGCGAGGATGCCGATCCGGTTGTCGCGGGTATCGCCTCGGCGCGCCGTAAATACCGCAACTCCGGTCAGGTATGCACCTCGCCGACCCGCTTTTTTGTTCATGAAAGCCATTATGAGCGCTTCACCGCCGCCTTCATCGAGACGGCGCAATCAATCCGCGTCGGTAATGGCATGGATGAAGGGGTCCAGATGGGCCCTGTCGCCAATGACCGTCGCGTCATGGCACTGGAAGAGTTGGTCAGCGATGCCGAGGCCAAGGGTGCGAAACTGCTTTTCGGTGGCCGACGCTTGAAGAATAATGGCTATTTTTTCCCCCCAACGGCTCTGGCTGAGTTGCCGGATGATGCCCGTGTAATGTCGGAGGAGCCATTTGGCCCGCTGGCGCTGATCAATCCGGTTGCGTCTCTGGATGCGGCCATTGAAAAGGCGAATGCGCTGCCGTTCGGTCTGGCGGCATATGGTTTTGCCAGTTCAGCGGAAAATGTGGACCGTCTCATGTCAGGTCTGGAAGCTGGAAACGTCTCGATTAACACGCTCGAAGCGTCTGTGCCCGAAACCCCCTTCGGCGGTGTCAAGGATAGCGGACTTGGCCGCGAGGGTGGAGCCGAAGGATTGCATCATTATACGGTCGTGAAAAATGTCTCGCACCGTCTGGTGAATAGCCTTTAGTTTGGGGCGCGTGGACCATTTCTTAAGCTCGTCGTCGTCCAAAGTCGGCGACGGGTGGCCTGCATCAGCGGAATGTAAGGGCTAGGACACGGATCGCTTCCAAATGAGCGTGCATGGCGTGGTGGGCACGGTCGCTTTGCTGGGCTTCAATTGCATCGACGATTGCCAAATGCATCACGCTTTGCTCGGTCGCGTATTCACGCTTGCGTGCCTCGCGAAAGATCGCATCATGTCTCCGCTGCCAGGTTGAGCGTCCACGAACCGAAGCGAGCGAGCTGAAGATTGCGGCGAGCAGGGCATTTCCGCTTGAGCGCGCAACTGCCTTGTGAAAGGCATCGTCCAAACGTTCATATTCCCGCCAATCGCGGGCTGTACCAGTTGCCAAAGCAAGCTTGCGCAAGGTGGCGAGGTCATCTTGCGTGGCATATTGGGCCGCAGCCGCGGCGAGGGCTGGCTCATAGACGAGTCTTGCATCCATGAGGTCCTGAGCGGACGCGGAATCGATGATCCGGTCTATGGGCCGTTCGATGTTTGACGCGGGAGGGCCCATGAAGGTGCCCTTGCCCTGGTGACGCCACACCGCGCCTTCGATCTCAAGCTGACGTAGCACCTTTCGCGTCGTTTCGCGGCTGCAGCCGAGTGTCGCCGACAACACGCGCTCGGGCGGGATCTTATCCTGTGGGCCGAAGTTCTTTTCCACGAGCAGCTTCCGCATGCGTTGCATCGCTTCGGCGGTCGGAATGCGATCTGTCATCCGGTGGCCATCCATACCAATTTGTAGACCAATTGCGCAGAGATCTATCCCCCAAGCAACAGTCGGTCAAGCCGACGAACGAATAGTGGATGAATAGATGCGCCTTGATCCTTTTTTAATTTTGATGATTGCCGCGGTTGTTTTGGCAACGCTGTTCCCCGCGACCGGCAATGCGGCCGATGCGGTCAGTATGCTGGGAACTATTGGCGTTGGCCTGCTGTTTTTTGGGCACGGAGCAGCGCTGTCTCACAGGGCGATTGTTTCGGGTTTGAAGCAATGGCAGTTGCATGGATTTATTTTTGCGACGACTTTTGTCGTCTTTCCGTTGATCGTGCAGCCTTTGCGGCTTGTTCCCGAAAGCATCCTGCCGCCGGATCTTGTCCTTGGTTTCATCTATTTGGGCGTTCTGCCTTCCGCAATTTCCAGTTCTATTGCCTATACTGCGATGGCAAGGGGTAATGTGCCTGCTGCGGTCTGCAATTCGGCTGGCTCGAATGTCTTCGGATTGTTGCTGACGCCGCTTTTGATGACGGTTTTCATGCGTTCATCCGGGTCAATTGATTTGGGCTACGCCTTGCGCGATGTGATCATCGAACTGCTGTTGCCTTTCGGTCTGGGACAAGCCTGCCATCGCTGGCTCGGACCGTTTCTTTCAACACGTAAGCACTGGCTAGAGAATTATGATCAGTCAGTGATTGTGCTGATTATATACTCGGCATTCTCTCAATCGGTCACCGCCGGGCTTTGGCAGGTGTTGCCGCCGATGGGGCTCATCATGGCAATCGTTCTTTGCGCTATTCTTTTGGCAGGTGTGATTGGCTTTACGATGGTTGGCTCGCGCTGGTTGGGCTTTGCCCGTGAAGATGAGATTGCTGCCGTTTTCTGCGGCTCGAAGAAAAGCCTGGCATCTGGACTGCCACTGGCTCAGGTCTTGTTCGCCGGTTTGCCAGGGTTCGGCATGATCGTGTTGCCGATCATGCTCTATAACCAGATCCAGATTCTGGTGGGGGCTGTTCTGGCGCGCCGCTATGCAATCCAGGTTTCCACATCTGACGCTGCCACGCAGACTGGCTGAGCATGGCAAAAGACAAAGTGGCACACAACGGGCCAGCAGAATGGTTGCGCCCGTTAGACAGACAGCCGCTTGCGATACAAGTCGCGGAGAAAGTGCGGCTTGCGATCCTTGGGGGGCAGTGGCGCAATGGTGAACGTCTGCCAAATGAATCCGATCTTGCCGACGATCTGAAGGTTTCGCGGGCAACGTTGAGAGAGGCGATCGGCATGTTGGTATTTGCCGGAATTGTCGCGCGTCGGCATGGATCGGGAACTTTCGTCAGAGAGGATTGCAGGAACGGTCAGGCTTCCTGCGTGCCTAAGAGCTGAGCGCATCGATGACACTGGCAAGCTGCATGTCTTGTTCACCCGCCTCCATGGTGCGCTTGAGTACTTCGAACACGGTGGCAGCGGCGCCGCGCGCTGCCTCCACGAGTGTATTCCCCCGCGCAAGTTTGGCGGTCAGAAGGCCTGTGAAGAGGTCGCCGGTCCCGACAGGTAAGATTGGCAGGTGCGATGACGCTAGTCGCGTGCCCTTGCGGTCGAAGACTATATTTTCCAACAAACCCTCAGGCGTGTCGGCCAGATTACAGCCTGTCACGACTAGTTTGGCGCCGCGAAATGCCTGCACTCGGGCAACTGCGGTTTCAAGCGCGGGCCACGAGGTCACCTCGGTCTGCGTGATAAGACCCAACTCGAACTGGTTGGGTGTCAGTAGATCGGCCAGCGGAACAAGCCTTTCAACGATACATTCCACCACCGGATCGGCTACGAAAACCCCGAGATTGGTGTCGCCCATCACCGGGTCGCAAATGTATTTAATGTCCGGATTGATCTGGCGCGCGCGTTCGACGAACGCTGCGACCACATCCCCGTTCGCCTGAGAGCCGAGATAGCCGGAAACGATATAGCGGCTTGTT
The DNA here is from genome assembly GCF_002975205.1 of Ochrobactrum vermis. NCBI lineage: Bacteria > Pseudomonadati > Pseudomonadota > Alphaproteobacteria > Hyphomicrobiales > Brucellaceae > Ochrobactrum > Ochrobactrum vermis. Next base: position 443,815 of record NZ_PCOC01000002.1, read on the forward strand.
TCAATCAGCCCGCGTTCTTCGACGCCGCGCAGGAGATCGCCGACCAGCTCGGATTCGAGAACACGCCCGCGCATGGTTTCAAAATGCGGATTGTTGGACAGCAAGGTCGTAGGAACTGCGGCAACATTCAACCCATGGGCCTGCATCGGCAGAACGGCTGCGCTGTTGCCGACATGCCCGTGCACGACCTGGCTCTGGATTGAAATAATGGAGGTGATCATTCCAATGCCGTTGGTAGTCATTTCATAGCTCCTTCGCCTACGCTCAGTTCGGCCCGTTCACGACGCGGCAGGCGACCGTTGAGAACGATATGTGCAACCAGCCCGATTATCAGTCCCCAGAACGCACCGCCAATACCGAAGAGATTGATGTTTGCGGCTGATGCCAGAAAGGTGATCAGCGCCGCTTCGCGATGTGCGGGGTCTGACACGGCGCCAGCCAGGCTGCCGCCGATCGTGCCCAGCAGGGCCAGACCTGCGAGCGTTGTGATGAAGCTTGCCGGAAATGCCATGAAGACAGCAGCGAGTGTCACACCGAACACGCCGACGAGAACGTAGAAGACACCCGCCGCAATACCGGCGATCCAGCGCTTTGATGCTTCCTCATGTGCTTCAGGCCCGGTCGCGATTGCCGCCGTGATTGCCGCAATGTTGAAGGCATGCGATCCGAAGGGTGCCATGATGAGCGAACCGAGACCTGTTACGGTAACGATTGGATTGGCGCTGGTCTTGAAGCCGTCATTGCGCAGAACCAGCATTCCCGGCATGTACTGCCCCGTCAGTGTGATGAGGAACAATGGCAGCGCGACGGACAGCAGGGCATTGAGAGAAAACTCCGGCATGGTGAAGACCGGAGCTGCGAATTCCAGCCGTAGTCCCGTCAGGTCGACCCGGTTTTGCAGAAGCAGAAAAGCCAGTCCAAGCACGAGAATGCCGACCACGGCGTAGCGGGCGTACAGCCTTTTCAAAACGACGTAGGCAACGATCAGCAGTCCAACCAGCACTGGGTCGACGGTGGTGCCGCCGAAGGCCCCTATTCCAAACTGCAACAGAATACCGGCCAGCAGGCCCGAAGCTATGCCCGGCGGTATCAGCCGGATGACTTTCTCGAAATAGCCCGACACGCCGAGGATGACGAATGCGAGAGCCGAAATCATATAGGCGCCGATCGCCTCGGCATAAGATGTGGTGGCAAGGGCTGTGACAAGAAAGGCCGCGGCTGGCGTCGACCAGGCGGTAATGATCGGCTCTCGATAACGCCAACTGAGATAAAGACCACTGAGCCCGACGCCGATGGAGACCGACCAGACCCAGGAGGCAGTCAGTGCCGGGCTTAATCCTGCGACCTTTGCAGCCTGAAAAACCAGGATGAATGTGCCGCCATAGTTGACGATGACGGAGATAAGGCCCGCCACGATTGGATGGGTAAGATCACTCATGCGGATCTGTGACGTTGAAGCACGGGATGACATCATCCTGAGAAACCTTCTGGGATTCGGGGCGCAAGGCCGACAAGACGTCTTGACAATTAATCATTTAATGGACTGATGATCCCATCCATTTTGCCATTTAGGACCAGTCCATTTGTTCAAGCACTCCCAACTTGAATCTGTTAAGGCGTGGATTGCCCGCCCCGCCCATGCGGCCATGCCGCTCCACGCCCGCATTCAGCGATCAATCCGGCAATTGATCGTCGATGGCGCACTCGGGCCGGGCAAGGCACTTCCGGCTTCGCGTAGTCTCGCCAAATCGCTGGGCGTGTCCCGAGACACGATCGAAGCGGCTTATGCGCAGTTGCATGCCGAGGGTTTCATCGACCGCCGGGTGGGCAGCGGAAGTTTTGTGGCGCAGATAACGGAATTCACGCCCGGACGCAGCGTTTCCCAGCGCGACGCGCTTTTGCGCAATCAGTCGCCTAACCTGAGCAAGCGTGGAGCGGTCATGTTTTGCAGCGGTGGCGTGCGCGAGCTCCTTTCGCCACGGCCTTTCGCCCACGGCGTTCCGGAAACCCGGAACTTCCCGCTTCAGCTTTGGGAGCGTCTGGAGCGACAGGTTTTGAAGGAAACCGGTACGCAGGCGCTTCTGCATGGCGATCCGCAGGGGACAGAGGGCCTGCGGCGCACTGTCGCCGAATACATGAACCTGGAACGCGGCGGACGCGCGACACCCGACAGGGTGCTGATCCTCACCAGCTCGCAACAGGCACTGACTTTATGTGCAAACATGCTGTTCGATCCCGGTGACCGAATTTTCATCGAGGATCCAGCCTATTACGGCGCACGCAAGGCGTTCGATGCCGCCGGACTTGAAGCTATCCCGGTCAGTGTGGATGAGCAGGGTATTGTGATCGAGCGGATGGTAAGCGAAACGAGCAAAGCCAAGGCCGTGTTTCTCACGCCTTCGCACCAGTTTCCGACCGGTGCGACCCTGTCGCTGGATCGTCGCCTGGCACTGATTGAATGGGCTGCCCGCCAGCAGACATGGATTATCGAGGACGATTATGACAGCGAGTTTCACTACGCTGGCAAGCCGACGGCCTGCGTGCAAGGCCTCGACCGGCATGATCGGACAATCTATATCGGCACTTTCACCAAATCACTCTTTCCGGGCCTGCGTATTGGCTACATGGTATTGCCGCCGCAACTGGTCAAACCGATGACCGTTGCGCGCACTCTGCTTGACGGGCATTCCGCACCAATAGCGCAGTTGACGCTTGCCCGGTTCATGGAGGGCGGACATTTTGGTGCACATGTCCGGTCTATGCGCGGCATCTATGCCGAACGGCGTGACCTGCTGGCCGGCTTGATCGAAAAACATCTTGCGGATTTTGTCGAACCACATGTACCTGCCGGGGGGCTGCAGATGTCTTGCCGTCTCACGGGCGGCCTATCGGAACGCCATGCCGTCGCGGCTGCCCAGCGCGTCGGAATCGAGCTCCTCGGCTTGTCCGGGCTTTATGCTACGGGTGGTGGAGAGGCTGGTTTTCTGATGGGATTTGCAGCTTACACACCGACGGAAATCGAGATCGCGGTCAAAAAGCTGGCGGCGGCTTTTCGCGCAGTCGCGAAGCCATAGCCCCTTCAGCCGACACTGCATTTGCCAGCCTTGTGAAATTCCAATAACTTCGCAAGACTTGTTCGAATTATGATTGTCAGTTGGGTCGATATTCTGTCTAAACAGCGGCTGATACCGGGATGTAATGTATGAATCTCCACAATAGAAGCATCCGGTCTGCCGCACTTCCGATCCTCATGTGGTTGCTGTTCAATCTTCTGACGATAGGTGGTCTCGTTGTCTATCAGCGCGCCGCCCTGTTGTCCGAACTACAAGCTGCCAGCTTCACGTTACATCGCGAGGCGTCCCAGCGTGCCGACCAGCACGATGCCCATCTGACGGCGCTTTCCACGATTGCCCAATCCAAGGCGCGAACGGCCGATGTCTCGCAGGACGACGTTTTCCTTGAAGTGGCGGCGACGATTGTTCGTTTCTATTCGCGTATCGATGAAATTCAACTCGTGCCGATGGGCCCAGCTGTGCCTGTGACAGGCACCAGAAAGCTGGAGCTTGAACTGGCCGATGCCATACGTGCGGCGGCCCGTTCATCACGCGGTGTTCCCGAACTGCTGGCACCCACAGCACGGCCAGGGCACTATTTGATCGTAAAACGCAGTCCGAATACGGATAATCCTCACGACGGCCTGGCGCTGGCGATCAATGCCGGCAGTCTGATTACCTCTGACGACGCATTCTGGAGCCGTGAAGGTGTTGCACGACGCATCCTCATGCCCGATGGAACGATTCTGTTCAGCAGCCCTGTCTCGTTCGGCGAAGCGCGTTTTTCCAAGAAACTGGGGAGCGCCACACAGCCGCTTCTTTTCCAGACTGCGCTCGCCATGCGTTGGACCGATCTATTGCCTTTTGACCAGTTGATCCCGATTTTTGTCCTCACCAATCTGCTGTTCTTCGGTGGGTTGGTCATTGTCCGCCAGACACAACGCACACGTCATGCGGAACGTCGCGCAGAACTGAGCGGCCTTGAGGCACGGTTGGCCCATGCCTCGCGGGTCAACACGATGGGCGAGATGGCAAGCGGCATGGCGCATGAGCTGACACAGCCCCTGACGGCACTTCTCGCTGGCGCGCAGGCAGGGCGCCGCTTGTTGAACCGCAACAATATGACGGCTCTCGCTGGAGCGCTGGACGATATGGTTGAGCAGGCGCGTCGTGCATCGGCCATCCTGGATCGGCTACGCAACTGGTCTCGCCCGCAGCGTCGGCAGACGACGCCCGCCGATCTACGCCTGTCGCTTCAAAATGTGCAGACCTTGCTGGCCTCGGAAGCGACCCGGCGGGGCGTCAAAGTTGAACTTGTGACGCCCGAAACACCTTTGATGGCTGCGGTTGATCCTGTGGAAATGGAGCAAGTGATGTTTAACCTTCTCCGTAATGCGATTGAATCCTTCCATGACGGAGATCAGGACCGACGGGTGAATGCATCCCTGAAAGCTGACGGGCCGATAGCCATTCTGGAAATTGCGGATAATGGTCCCGGTGTAGCACCGGAACTATTGCCGCGCCTGTTTACCCCGTTTACCACAAATCGCCCTGAAGGAACCGGCCTCGGCCTGGCACTCAGCCAGCGGCTGGTCGAACGTTTTGGCGGCGAGATTTCCTATATTCCACAGGAGCGCGGCGCGCTGTTTCGCGTTGTGCTCCCAATCGCTGATGAGACGGGAAGTTAAGAGGATGGTTCAACCGGTCTATCTCGTCGATGACGATGAAGCAGTACGAAAGTCGCTCAGCCTTCTCCTGTCGACCATTGATATCGAGGTCAGGAGTTTTGCTGATCCGTCTGTATTTCTGGCGCAGCTACCACGACTGAAGCCGGGGTGCATGATCTTCGATATTCGCATGCCGGTCATGACAGGCCTGAAACTTCAGGAGCTGTTGGCCGGACAGGAAATTGACTGGCCAGTAATCATCATCTCGGGTCATGGGGATATTGAAGCCTGCCGTCGCGCGTTTCGAAATGGCGCAGTGGATTATCTGTCCAAGCCCGTGGATGAGCAGGATCTGATTGACGCGATCCAGAAGGCCCAGCAACTGCTTGAACAAACGCTGGGCAGCAAGGCACTGAGAGCTGAAACCGTGGCATTGCTGGACACGTTGACTGCGCGCGAGCGCGAGGTGCTGGACCGTATCGCACAAGGTTTCACAACCCGTCAGATTGCCGACGGTCTGGAACTGTCGCCACGGACAATAGACAGCCATCGTGCGGCCATTGGGTCGAAACTAGGCACTACCTCGCAAGCGGAAATGACGCGTTTGTGGCTGGAGGGACAGTCGAATCCGTAGAACTACCGATAAGATCGTAAATGTTACGGATTCCGTTCCTCGCTGGTGGAAACTAATTGTCACTCATCACAACCGAGGAACGACCATGATCCGTAAACTTGCAATTATCGCTCTGTCGATGGCTCCGGCTACCGCTTTCGCTCAAACGCTTCCCACCACGCCTTATCTGCCGCTCGATCTCGCAACCAAGGCCGCACAGGCTGCATTGGATGCCTGCGTTGCCAAAGGCAACAATGTGAGCGTCGCAGTCGTAGCACGCGATGGATCGACCAAGGTTCTGCTCAAGGCCGATCTTTCTGGTCCGCATACCGGTAACAGCGCTGAAGGAAAAGCATTCACGTCAGCAGCTCTGGGCCGCGATTCCGGTGAACTTGCAGAGTTTATAGCGTCGAAGCCAGCCAATAATGGCTTGCGGGACATGGATTCTCGCTTCGTTATTCAGGCGGGTGGACTGCCAATCAAGATCGGCGACGCGCTGATTGGTGGCATTGGCGTTGGCGGCGCACCATCGGGTGCAACCGATGCAGAATGCGCGCTTGCCGGTCTGCAGGCCATTGCAGCGAAATAATAAAGAACAGTCGGGGCCGGACATTGTTCGGCCCCGCCCGCTCCATCTTTTGTTTTTACGCGCATCTTGTTCAGAAAATCGTTTCACACTTTTCGGGGTGCGCTCTAGCAGTAATTCCCGCTTGACCCGGAATCCATGTCTTTTAGCACCCTTCGCAAGGATGCTTCAGCTTTTCAGTCTGTATTGCTCTCGCGCCCTTCGAAAACCGACTGGATCTGTCGGTCCGATTCATCGGAGGCCGTCTTTATCTGGTGTTCGGTTATCAGTTCACCAATTATCGCCAGAAAACGCTTAAGTGTTGGCGAGGTGTCTCCTGCGCGATAGGTCGCGTATAATGGGATCTCTGGCGGTGACGGATGAATTGGCTTGAAAACCACTTCTGGCTGTGCCAGTTGCCGCATGCTGGCCGGCAACAGGGCAACGCCGATATTGGCGCCGACGAGGCTTAGAAGTGATTGTACCTCGACGACCTGCTGGCGAATTCTCGGCGTGAACCCGGCTTTGACGCAACATTGATAGAGAAAATCTGCAAATCTCGACTGGTGCAGGCCGAACATGACGAAGGGATGATCCTTCAGTTGCATCAAGGAGACGGTGTTTTGACTGGCGAGAGGATGCGATTTCGGCATAGCTACCATAAGCGCCTCCTGCATAATGATTTCCCGTTGCAGGCCTTCCTGATGCGGCGGCATGCGAAAAAGACAAATATCAATGCGACGTTCCAGTAATCCCTGTATCTGGAGCGCTGGCGTCAATTCGTGAAGCTGCCAGTCGACATCGGGATAACGACTGGTGAAGATATCAAGCGCCTTGGGTATAATACCGACCAGTGATGAACTGATGACACCTATGTCTAGTCGACCGATGGATCCTGCGGCAGTCATACGGGTCGTAACAACGGCTTTTTCCAATTGCTGGAAGATTAGTGGGGCCTGCTCCTTCAGAGCCAGGCCGGCCGCAGTCAGTTCAACATTGTGATGGCTGCGCTTGAACAGCACAACGTCGAGACGGTCTTCGAGTTGTCTGATCTGCTGACTGAGAGGAGGCTGGGACATGTTTAAACGTACGGCGGCGCGACCGAAATGGAGCTCCTCCGCGACAACTAGGAAGTAACGCAGCGTTCGCAGATCAAACGGTTTCAGATGATTATAAGCCATATAGAAAACCTCTCACCAGCCCGAACAAACAATATTGTACGTCTCAAAAGAGTCGGAGCGATAGTGACTGAAAAGTACGCATACGCTCAGGGCCGCAGGACTTGGATTTCCGCGTGTGCTATGTTGAGAGATGGAGATAGACGAAGACAAAATAGACGATGCGGTTCTGGCTTTGCTATGGCTGACGCTTCATGACGAGCGTTGCGCCTGGAAGGGTTTTGACTGGTCGACGACGGACCGATTGCATGAGAAGGGTTTGATCTGTGATCCGGTCAACAAGTCGAAGTCGCTGATACTGACGGATGAAGGTTTGCGGCGCTCGGAAGAACTTTTTCGTCAGCTGTTTACACGGTAAACGCTTCTCGCTTGTTTGCCACCGCCCACGGACAGACATTCAGGTTTTGCGGCGCGTTTTTCTCGCCCATTTTGCAGCCAGGTCCTCGACGGCTTTGTTGAGCTGGGAGAAGTTGGCGTTGACGGGATCATGATCGCTGCTGCCCCACCATTCGAGCGTTTCGGCATGTCGCTCATGCGCCGGGTCTGCAAGCGCCTCGCAGAACTCCTGATAGCCCCATGGACCACCGACGTCCTCTGGCGGGCAGTTTCCTGTTGCTTCGATGAGCATCGGGCCTTCTGCACCAATGGCCGGGAATATGCGCTCGATTTTGATGCTGTGTTCCCAGCCGTCGCCAAAGTCGTAGAGATATTTGAACGATTTTGCGCCGGTGTCCTGAACGGCCGACAGCAGCGATACTTTGCGGGCATCGATGGGACCGTCCCCCCAATCCTCATCAGGCAAGCCAAAACCGACCTCACGCATGCGGAATTCATAAAGGTGGCTGTTGGTCCAGCCCATCGCCGCCTGCAACACTTCATGCAACCGACTGAGCCGAATGGTGAACGGCACGACAACGCGCCGCATCACTGTCGGCTCGACGTGATCAAGGGTGATCTTCAGGCGAACGACGGAAGATGTCATCCTCAGGCCGCCAGTTCGACGTTTGCCGCCGATGCATGTTTCCATGCCCATGGCAGGAGTTCATGCAGACGTGTGTTGGGATACTCGGGCAGACGGGCGAGGACGTCAGCCAGCCATGCTTTTGGGTCGACGTCGTTGAGACGGCAGGTCATGATGAAGGTGAGCATGATGGCAGCACGATCCGCCCCACGCCGGGACCCGGCGAAGGTCCAGTTGCGTCTTCCCAAGGCGATACCTCTCAGGGCTCTTTCTGCGGCATTGTTCGTCAGACAAATTATGCCGTCTTCGAGGAAGCGTGCAAAGCCATCCCATCGTTTGAGCATATAATCCATGGCCTTGACCACATCTGATGAGCTGGACAGTGTGGCACGCTCCTCTTTCAGCCATTCATGCATATCATCGAACAATGGCTTGCTCTTCTCCTGTCGTGCGTTCACCCGTTCTTCGGCACTTAATCCGTTGATCTGTCGTTCGATATCGAACAGTGCGTCGAAGCGTTTGACAGCTTCGAGCGCAATTGGCGAGATCGGCTTGCCATTGCGCTTGCGGTCCCGGGCGCTCTTTTCGATATCGGCCAGTTCAAAGAACTTCCGCCGTGCATGCGCATGACAAAAGGCGAAGGTGATTGGCGTCTCTTTCATTTGCGCAACAGCAATCGGTTCAAAGCCGTTGTAGCAATCGGTCTGCAGAATACCGCCATATTGGGCAAGATGCATCTGTGGATGCTCGCCGCGCCGATCGCTCGAAGCATAATAGACTGCCGCTGGCGGTGCCGTTCCACCGAATGCCCGGTCATCGAGAACATATGTCCAGATACGTCCAGTCGTGCACCTGCCTTTCGCCCGGATGGGAATGGTGGTGTCGTCACCATGAAGCCGCTCGGCGGCAAAGACGTGGCTCTCGATCAGATCAAAGAGCGGCATGAGAGCGGACGTTCCAAGCCCAATCTGATCGGCCAGTGTCGAGGTCGAAAGGTCAATTCCTTCACATTTGAACCGGGTGCTCTGGCGATTGAGCGGAATGTGCATGCCAAACTTGTCGAACAGAATGGTCGCCAGCAGTTGAGCACCGATAAAGCCGCGTGGCGTGGCATGGAACGGCGCAGGCGGCTGGCTGATCACCTCGCAGTCCCGGCAAGAGAACTTCTCCCGTACGGTCTCGATCACCTTGAAGCGACGCGGGATCTCTTCCAGCGTCTCGGTAATGTCCTCCCCCAGTTTCGACAGGCGTGAACCACCACAACAAGCACAAGTCGTCGGCGGATCGATGACGACACGCTCACGCTCGATATTTTCCGGCCATGGCTTGCGAACCGGTCGTTGGCGCGTAAACGAACGCCCGTTCGACGCTTTGGCAGATGCCACCTGTGCGGCAGCCTCATCTTCGCTCGCCGCCATCACCAGTTCTTCGAGCTGCAATTCCAGCTGATCAAGCAGACGCGCCGTGCGCTCGGAGCGCTGGCCGCGCAATTCCCGTCTGAGCTTTTCGATCTTCAGTTCAAGAGCCGCGATCAGTGCCTCGCTGTCCGACAGCATTGCCTGCGCATTGGCAGCCTCTGCTACAGCCACATCACGTTCCGCGACGACGGCAGTGTGTTCGGCCAGCAGCGCCAAGTAGGCGCTGGCAAGGTCATCAGGAAGGACGAACGGCTTTGGATGCATGAAGTCATTCGATCAGATTCCTGCAATATTTTCAATGAAATAATACTATCCAACCTTCGTCGGCCGCCATGTTTCCTGCGGGTTTCTCCAGTCTATTCCAGACAGCAAATAAGATAATTGAGCAGGTGAGATCGCAACAGCGCCACCTTCCGCAGAAGGCCAGATAAACTTGCCACGCTCGAGCCTTTTTGTGAACAGGCAGCTCCCCTGGCCGTCATGCCAGATTAATTTTATAAGATCGCCCCTCCGCCCTCTGAAGCAAAACAGATGACCGCCAAGCGGGTCGTGCTTCAGCACCTCCTGCACCCGAAGTGCCAGAGAAGGAAACCCACACCGCATGTCCGTATGACCCGTCGCAATCCACACCTGTACATTCTGGCCTGAAGGAAGCGTGATCATCACAGGCTCTCCAGGCCACGGATAAGGCGAACCAAAATATCGATATCGACGTCACTATCAGCAACAACCCGGCGATCGTTCGCACAGATAATCTCAAACTGCCCTTGGCGCATATGCTTCTGAACGGGCCGTTGTTGAGAACCTTTTTCCACTATTCGAACCGGTACAAAACCCGTTCCTGCGCTTTTTCCATTCCAGATTCCATAAGCGCCTTCACGAGCCAGTTTGCGCCATGAAAATAATTGTGCTGGAAATATACCGTGGCGACGGGCAACCGTCGTGACGCTGTCCCCAGAGCTATAGCTTTCTTCAACAATCTGTCGTTTGGCGGTGGCGCTAAAACGGCGACGACGACCAGTGTCGACGACCTCAAGTACGTTCAAATCATCATAAGTCGTATCGGTGTCCATACGACCTATAATCAGACCATTAAATTCGCATCACAAGGCGGTCTTCCCCGTATGCATACACTGAAAATGCAAAACACTGTTGTCGACATCTTTAAGTCGTAGAAATCGAAGCGCAGCCAAAGGAAAGAGCGAAGCGTGTTATCCTTCAGGCTGAAATATGCCGGTCCAATCACGGATACCGCAACCGACCCAACAAAGGACGGGCTTCATGGTGTGGATCGGGTGCTCGCAATTGTTGCAGTTTTGCTGAATGTGGCTGTCGCCAATCTCGATATTGCGATTGCCAACACGGCTCTGCCGCAAATGGCCTTCAGCCTCCAGCTGACCGCATCACAAGCCATATGGATTACCGCTTCTTACCAGCTGTCCATGGTGTTCGCCCTATTGCCCGCAATTGTCTGTGCGGAAAGACTGGGGGCGAGAAGGATCGCTATAACCGGCATTATTCTATTCAGCCTCGCTTCCTTAGTATGCGGATTCTCATCTTCATTCGGCTCGCTCATATTCGGTCGAACGCTTCAGGGTATTGGGGGCGCTTGCATCGCTGGAACCGGAATTGCACTCACGCGGTTCATATTTCCGGAAAAGCTGCTTGGGGTCGGGATGGGTATCAACGCGTTTGTGGTCGGGCTGTCGCTGGCGGCAGGGCCGACTCTGACATCGCTTATCCTGAGCGTGGCTTCATGGCCATGGTTGTTTCTCATTAATGTACCCATTGGGATGTTGGGTGTGGTCCTAGGACTTTATGCCATGCCGCCGTCCGCCCGTCCTGCCGGGCGCGACGTTGACCCGATCGGGCTCGGTCTGGCGGCAGCGCTCACGACCATCTGTTGTCTTAGTCTGCATTTCCTCGCGCACAGCCAGCAACAGTTGAGCATGATTGTTGCTGCGTCAGGTGTAGTCGTCCTGATTTTTCTCATACGCCGTGGCAAGTCAGCATTGATGACAGCATTGCCGGTCGACCTCTTTGCCAGCCCCATATTCGCTCTGTCGGCGCTGACGGCCATTCTGTCATTTCTAGCCATGGCCGCAGCGTTTATTTCCCTGCCATTTCTTTTTCAACAGCGCTTCGGCTTTAGCCAGATAGAAGCCGGATTTGTGTTGTCGATATGGCCGGTATTTGCGACGCTGACATCGCTCGTTGCGGGAGCTATTTCAGACCGCGTGTCGCCTGCCTTTCTTTGCGGCATCGGGCTTTTATCAATTACAATGGGGCTATTTCTGCTGGCGCTTCTCCCACCGGACAGCGACGTTCACGCCATTGGCACCAGACTGGCTTTATGCGGGGCCGGATTTGGTCTGTTTCAAGCGCCGAACATGAAGGCGATGATAATGTCCTCCCCCCCAGACAGAAGCAGTAGCGCTGGGGGTATATCCACGCTTGTCGGCATTGCCGGACAATCCCTTGGAGCGGCACTCGTGGCGGCAATGTTCAATCTTTATGGCGATTTCGGGCCACTTTATGCGCTATACACGGGTGCTCTGTCCGCCTTACTCGCCAGTATTACCAGCTTTACTCGCGACCTGCCCCGGCGATGAAAAATCGTGGCACACACCTTGATTTCGTAACCCGATTGCATTTATGAGGCGCATGTCAGGCGTGGGGATGGAGATCTGAGAGGTCTTCAAAGGATGCTGACCGGTAATCCTTGCCCGTTCAACAAGGCCCTGTGGCTTCCTATTTTCGAGGTTTTCGTGTTCGATATTATCCTTATCTTCGCTGTTCTCAGCGCAACCATGCTGTTCGACTGGAGCAAGCAGCTTTCCAAGTGACTGCCAGCGGCGGTTTTGTCCCACACGAGTTACAGCCGACCTTTGGGTCGGCTTTTTTATTGCGTGATTTCGCTTTTTCGGGATGGGGGCGGATGGATGTCGAAACGGCGTCCCAACCATATCGAAATCGTCTCACCACTTACTGAAAACGATATTGTACGTCTCACTGTCTATGCGGCGATAGTGTGTTGTGACGAAAATCACTGCTGTCGAAAAATAAGCCTGCCGTCGCTTGGCGAACGGTTGTTGCACCAAAGGGGGACGCAGTTGGTTTTCTCGTGGATCGGTCCTTCACGACCGGGAAAAGGAGACCAATCAATGATCATTGATACCAGTTGCTATCCGACCAATCTGGTCGATCTGGCCTGGCAGCATGATGGCGATCCGTTCAGCGGCGAGCGCCTGATTCAAATGATGGACGGCCCCTATACGATCAACGGCAAACCTCGCCGTATCGACAAGGCCTTCATCCAGCCGCCGCAGGGCAACACCATCTACACATGGACGGACGGCGAACTCGACGGGCGTCAGTCCATCGATGCATATATGGCGTATACGCTTGAAATGGTTCAAAAATATCCGGACCGCTTCATTGGCTGCTTTGTCTATAATCCACGTTGCGGCGTGCGCAACGGGGTCGAGGCCATCGAGCATTATGTGAAGGAACATGGTTTCCGCATGGTTCAGTTGCAGGCCAACATGCACGCATACCGGCCCGATCGCGCCAAGGATTGGCTGCGACCTGCACTCGACAAATGCCGGGAGCTTGGCGTGCTCGTCAAGCTGCATACCGGTGATGGCCCTTACAGCATTCCGACGGAATGGATTCCGCTGATCAAGGAATATCCGGACATCAATTTTATCATGGCACATTTCGGTGTGCAGACCGGCGGCGTCTACTGTTTTGAGCCTTTCCAGTGGGCGATGGAATATCCGAACGTGTTCTGCGAAAGCAGCTGGTGTCTCCAGTCGCGTATCGTTGAATTTGCCAAGGATCTGCCAACCCACAAAATCCTCTACGGCTCAGACACTCCGCCCAACGAACCAGGAATGTGGCTGAACCTTCTGGAAGTACTCTGCCACGAACCACCGCAAGGGATGAATCTCGACGAGAACACGCTTGAGGAATACCTCGGCAACAATCTCGCTCGCATGTTGGGTATGGAGCCGACACCTCCACCCGCCACCTATCAGGATGCAGTCGCCGAACTTGAACGTCATGGCATCGAAAACAAGCACTACCTGGCGACCCTTGCCTAGTTCAGCGGAGAATCCACATGATCATCGACACCCATCTGCATCCAACCAATTTGGTCGACGAGGCTTGGCGTCATACCGGTGAACCGTTCACCGGTGAGCGTATGCTGAAGCTCATGGACGGCCCTTATATGATCAACGGCAAGCCGCGCCGGATCGATATGGGCTTCATTCAGCCGCCACCCGGCAATACGGGTTATCGCGATGGTAACCGCCGCGGGCGCGACGGCATTCGCGATTACATGTCTTATGTCGCCGAGCTTTGCCAGAAATATCCGGACCGCTTCATCGGCAACTTCAACTTCAATCCCCGCTGGGGCCCGGAAAACGGGGCTGCGGAACTGGAATTCCACGTCAAGGAATACGGCTTCAAAATGCTGAAGCTGCATTCCAACATGCATGGTTATCGCCCTGACCGGGCATTGGAATGGCTCCGGCCTGCCATGAAGAAGTGTGCGGAGTTGGGCGTCGTCGTGCTTATCCACACGGGTGACGGGCCTTATTCGATCCCGACGCAGTTCTATCCCATCATTCGCGAATTCCCGATGGTAAACTTCATCATCGGTCATTTCGGGATACAGACGGGCGGTAACTACTCGTTCGAAGCGTTCTGGATGGCGATGGATTCACCGAATGTCTATTGCGAGTCCGGCTGGTGCTTCCAGTCGCGCATCGTGGAGTTTGCAAAGCAACTGCCGCCAAACAAGATCGTGTTCGGAACGGATTCGCCGCCGAACAATCCGGGCATGTGGCTGCGCGAGCTGGAGGTTCTGTGTTCGCCTGAGCCGCAGGGCATGAACCTTAGTGAAGATATTCTCGAAGACTATCTGGGCAACAATATTGCCCGTCTCGTCGGTATCGAACCCACCAAGCCTCCCAAGGATCTGGCGGAAGCGGAGAAACGCCTCAAGGCGACATACGTCTGAGGCGGTGTGCGGGGTGCGCGTGCGCCCCGCACATTTCATGAAATGACATCGGGAGGAGTCATGAACGAGCTGCATTCAATCACCAAGACGGGAACACAGGATTTTCAGAGTTTCGCGAACGTCTACCGGCAACTTTATCCCGATGACGTTGTTCATATCCGCGACCCCCTGCACGATGGTCGCGATGTCACCGCTTTGGTGGCCGCGCTGGCTGAAAAAGGCAAAACGCCCATGCTGATCTGCGATCAGGTTCCGGGCAGCGAGGTACCGCTGGTCACGAATGTGTTCGCGTCGCGCGAACGGATCGCCCGTATTTTCGGAACAAGTGTCTCCGAGCTTCATGGGGAGTATCAGAAACGAGCCAATACTCCGATCGAGCCTGAATATGTTGCTGACGGCCCGGTAATGGAACAGGTTGATGAGAGCAAGGACGTGGATCTCGACAAACTGCCGATGATTCGGCATTTCGAGAGTGATCGCGGACCCTACATCACAAATGCGATCATTGTTGCGAGTGATCCGGAAACCGGCATCGCCAATCTCAGCTATCACAGATCGATGCGGCACTCCCAGTCGGCGCTGGCAACGAGCCTGCATTCACGCGGTCATTTATGGCGCATGTATCAGACGGCGCGTGAAGTCGGTCGCCCGCTACCGGTCGCGATGGTGATCGGAGCGCATCCGCTTTTCATGCTGGCCGCTTCGGCAAGGTTGCCGTTCGGCGCCGATGAGCGCGCTGTTGCTGGCGGGCTGATGCGCGAGCCGTTGCGTCTTGTCAGGACGCCCCGCTACGCTATCGGCGTTCCGGCGGCAGCGGAATATGTACTGGAGGGGCACCTTGACCCTCATGCACATGTCGAGGAGGGCCCGTTCGGCGAGTTTTCCGGTTATTCCTCGGATCGTTCGACCAATACGCTGTTTCACATAACGGCGGTCATGCGTCGTAAGGCGCCCTGGCTGGTCGATGTGGTGGGCGGTGCGACGGATGAGCATCTCAACCTTGCACGCTTGCCGCGCGAAGCCGAAATGTTCGAAAAACTGAAGGCACGGTTCCCATCGGTGACGCGGTTGCATTACCCCACCTCCGGCACACACTTTCATTGCTATGTGGCGCTCAAGCAAAGCCGACCCGGCGAGGCGCGCCAGGTCATGCTCGGTCTTCTCGGCTGGGACCCTTACTTGAAGACCGTAATAGCGGTTGATGACGATATAGACGTCACGCAAGACAGTCAGGTGCTGTGGGCACTAGCCACGCATTTCCAGCCGCATCGTGATCTCTTCAGGATTGATGGTCTGCCGGGCAGCCCGCTCGACCCTTCCTCAAGCGCCGACGGCACGACGTCACGGCTCGCTCTCGACGCAACCCGCAGCCCCGATTTCCACGGTATTCGTGCGGTCATAGGCGACGATGCGCTGGGACGTGCGCGCGATCTGGTGGGCAGTCTGGCCGGGGTAAAACTGACGGGAGCGGTGACATGAACGCTATTTCCCCAAGACCAGACGAATGCCGCCCGCGCATGGTCGTCGGTATCAGCGGCGCATCGGGCTTCGTCTATGGCTTTCGCCTTCTCGAAATTCTGCAGCGACTCCAGATTGAAACGCACGTTGTCGTCAGCCGGTCGGCGCTTCTGACCATGACCCACGAGACAGACTATAAGCTCGCCGATATCCGCGATCTGGCAAACTATCTCTACAAGTCCGACGATATGGCCGCCAGCATTTCGAGTGGATCCTTCAGAACCATGGGCATGGTCGTAGCGCCATGCTCGATGAAAACGCTGGCGGAAATAGCCCACGGCCTGTCGGGAAGCCTGATCAGCCGGGCGGGCGACGTCACGTTGAAGGAACGGCGCAAACTAGTGCTTTTGGTCCGCGAAACGCCTTTGACGCAAACCCATATCGCTAACATGCTGACCGTCACCCAGATGGGCGCAATCGTGACGCCGCCTGTTCCGGCATTTTACGCCAGGCCCGCGAGCATCGCGGAGATGGTCGATCACACGGTGGGCCGGGTTCTCGATCTTTTCGATCTTGAGACGGGTGGCGTGCGGCGGTGGCTCAAGACGCCCTGATAACGAAAATCCAAGGGAGAAGAAACGATGTTGAAGACAGTCAAGGACAAGATTCCGGTCACCGTGCTTACCGGTTTTCTCGGTTCCGGCAAGACGACGCTGCTGAACTACATCCTTAAGGAAAATCACGGCATGAAAATTGCCGTGATCGAGAATGAATTCGGGGAAATCGGTATTGATGGCGATTTGGTCGTGGGCAGTACGGAAGAAATCTTCGAAATGACCAATGGTTGCGTATGCTGTGTGGCCGAGGCGCGTGATGATCTTTTGCGGGTTATACGCCAGCTGCTGGCCAGACCGGAACGTCTCGACCATATCATTATCGAGACGAGCGGACTTGCCGATCCCTATCCGGTTGCACAGACATTCTTTCTTGACGATCCGATCCGCAACGAAACCAATCTTGATGGCGTCATAACGCTGGTCGACGTCAAGCATATCCGCCAGCATCTGGACGATATTCATCTCGATGGTATCGACAATCAGGCGGTCGATCAGATCGTCTGTGCAGACCGTATCGTGCTCAATAAGGTAGATCTGGCGCAGGACGCTGATATCGCTGATGTGACCAAGCGCATCCGCCACCTGAACGAAACTGCGGATATCGTGTTGTCGAGCTATGCGCAGATCGATCTGACCAAAATCCTTGGGCTGGCGGCCTTCGACCGCAATCGCAAAATGGCAGCCGAGATCGATTTCGACTGGCATACACACAATCATCATCACCACGATGATGACCACAATCAGAAGCATGAGGATCACGGTCACGACCATACATGGCTCGGTGATGCCAGCCATACGCATGACGTGTCGGTCACGTCGGTCGGCATCGAGCTTCCGGGCAATATGGACCCGCAGAAAATTTCGCGCTGGGTGCAGGAACTCAAGCGACAGAACAACGAGAATCTGTTCCGAATGAAAGGCATCTTTTCCGTGCAGGACGATGACTATTGCTACGTCCTGCACGGCGTTCACAATGAGATCGAGTTCCGCCCCAATCATCCATGGGCCGGAGACCAGCGCTCGAACAAGATGATCTTCATCGGGCGCAATCTCGACCGGGCTTCGCTGCAGGCCCGTATAGAAGCGTGCCGGGCGTCATAACCCGCGACTGATCGGCTTCGAAGCTGGGAGTTTATCCGCCACATTACAAGGAGTGGGGATGATTTTCGAAGCCGGTTTGATGGAATACGCGAAGAAAACGTCGAGACAAGACGTCTTGAAAGGAACGGCCACAAGTCGTTGGAAATTGACTCAATAAGGGGAACAACGATGACATCTGCAATACATCCAGTCGATGAAATACTACCAGCCAAGAAAACACTCACTCTGGCGCTGCAGCACGTTGCTGTGTCCTATGTGGGATCGGTTGCGGTACCGTTGATTATCGCCAATGCGCTCGGCTTCAGCTCCGAGGAAACCATCATACTGATCAGTGTTACCTTCTTTTGTTCAGGTATCGCGACGCTGTTGCAAACCATCGGGTTTTGGCGTTTCGGCGTGCGTCTCCCGATCATGAACGGTGTCGCCTTTTCAAGTGTTTCGGCCATCATCGCTATCGGTTCCATGCCGGGAGTCGGTATAGCGGGTATTTGCGGAGCAGTGATCGCAGGCGGCATCTTCATCATGCTAATCGCACCGATCACCGGCCATCTGCGACGCTTCTTTCCGCCGGTCGTAACGGGCTGCATTGTCACCGCCATCGGCGTGCAGCTTCTGCCGGAAGCCTATCAATGGGCAGGTGGCGGACGTGGCCAGTCCGATTTCGGCGATCCGGCCTTTCTGGGCGTGGCGCTGCTGGTCCTGATCGTCATTCTAGCATTCAATAGGCTTGGATCGCCGCTACTGAAAAATCTAGCCGTGCTTTTCGGCATGGGGGCAGGGGCTCTCGTCGCCTTTCTCCTGGGGATGGGCAATCTCAGTCCGGTCGAAACCGCTCCTTGGGTCACCGTGCCAACACCGTTCCATTTCGGTCTGCCGACGTTCGCTGTCCTGCCTTTTATGACGATAGTGATCGTCATGATTGTCCAGACGGTCGAATCCATGGGGCTGTTCATTTCAATCGGCGAGATCGTTGACAAGGATGTGACGCCTGAACAGGTTGCCGATGGGGTGCGCGCCAACGGTCTTGCCAGCGCGGTTGCCGGTGTATTTGCAGGGTTTCCCTTCATTGCTCATATGGAAAATGTCGGGCTCATCATTTTGAGCGGCGTGCGCAGCCGCTGGGTCGTCGCCCTGTGCGGCTTTATGCTGTGCGTTATCGCCTTCTTTCCAAAGTTCGGTGCAGTCCTCGCGGCGGTGCCGGCACCGGCACTCGGCGGCGCAGCGGTGGCGATGTTCGGCATTGTCGCGGCGGCAGGCATCCAGTCATTGTCCAAGGTCGATTATGCGAATAATCAGTACAACATTCTGATTGTCGCACTGACGCTAGCCATCGCTTTCATTCCGATCATGTCACCCAATCTGTTCCAGCAACTACCGGACTGGACGCAGTCTATCTTGCATTCGAGTGTCGTGGTCGCTTGCGTGGTTTCAGTGACGCTCAATCTTGTCCTCAACGGATTGGGAGACCGCAATGAGACACATGATGGTCATCTGGCCGTGGCGAAATCCCAGACAGACGGCGGCTGAACATAACCAGCTACGGGGCCGGGCGTGCTGCCCGGCCTGCGAGCGGAAGCTTCTCACCCGCCGTCACAGACATCGCCGGAGACGGCAGGCGACGTAAGCCCGTTCTACCCTTTCAGTTCCATTCAGATAATGAGGTTACATGATGGACAATGTGTTCCAGCAATCCGCCGCGCCGCGCCGTCGTCTTGTTCGGGGAGGTATGGTCGCAGTCGGCGCCAGGGATGTCCGGCAGGCCGATATGCTGATTTCCGAAAAGGGCGTCATCATGGATATTGCGTCCGATATCGAGCTTGAGGACGACATGCAGCTCATCGATGCGGAAGGCTGTATTGTTTCGCCGGGTCTGGTGGATATGCACCAGCACCTCGACAAGACAGGCGTGCTGCGTTTCGCGCCCAACCCATCGGGCACTTTGCAGGGCGCGCGCGACGCTTTCGCAAAATATGCACGGCAGGCACCGCCCGACGATATTTTCAAGCGGGCATCCAGAACCATCGAGCGCTGTCTCAGCCGCGGCACCACCGCTATCCGCAGCCATGTGAATGTGGACAAGGATGCGGGCTTCAACGGCATAGAGGCGCTGGCGAAACTACGATCGGACTGGGCCGACCGGGTGAAGCTGCAGCTCGTGGCTTTCATGATCCCTCATCCGGGGCAAGATTTGGACTGGCTGGAAGCCAACATTGATCGCGCGGTCGCGCTGGCCGACGCAGTGGGTGGCACACCTGCGGTGGCGGAAGACCCGGAGCGTTATCTCGATATCCTGTTTGCCGCTGCGGCACGCCATGGCCGTCCCATCGATCTGCATCTCGATGAACATCTCAACCCGCAACGCCCGCTTTTCAATGCTGTTTTCGAGCGGGTTCGTCGCTATGGTCTGGAGGCGCGCACCGTGCTTAGCCATGCTTCGGTTCTCAGTGCGATGGAACGCCCGGATTTTGAAGCGATCCTTGAGCAGATCATCGCGTTGAAGCTCGGTGTTGTCACGCTGCCTGCGGCCAATCTTTATCTGCAGGCGCGTGATTGCGACAAGCTGCCGCCGCGTGGGTTGACACGGGTGGCGGAGATCGTACGGGCCGGTGTGCCTATTGCCACTGCTTCTGACAATATCGAAGACCCTTTCGTTCCGACCGGTTCCGGTGACATGCTGGAAATTGCACGCTGGACTCTGCTCGCGGGTCATCTCAAGGGCGACGAACTTGCTACCGCCTACTCCATGATTACCGCAATCCCTGCAAAACTCATGGGGCTTAAGGAATATGGCTTGCATCGCGGAGCGCGGGCTGATTTTCTGCTGGCCAAAGCCGAAAGCATCGACGGCTTCGTGGCCGGCGGAACACCGAATTTGCGGGTTTTCTCCAATGGAACGCTTGTATCGGAGACGCAAATCGCCACGGTGAGCGCGGCGAAGACGCAATCCGTCGTGCGTGAAACGGCCTGAGACGTCGCGTGCTCCGGATAAAAGCGGGGGAGATCGATGGCCGGGGGATTGGCAAAGCGACTGACAGTATTTGGGATGGTTATCCTGCGCGAAGCGATCAGCGTCTATTGGACGCTGATCAAGATCATGCTGCCGGTAATGGTCCTGACACAACTGGCAATCGAGATGGGTTTGATCAAGGCCATCTCGCCCGCCTTCGCTCCGGTCATGCAGTTCGTTGGACTGCCCCCGGAAGCGGGTTTCGTCTGGGCGATGAACCTGCTCGTTGGCGTATGGAGCGGGGCGGTGGTGATGTTCGCCGTCTTGCCGGTCGACACGCTGACCACAGCGCAGGTGACGATCCTCGGTTCGCTCTTCCTCTTCGCCCACGCTATTCCCATTGAACAGCGTATCGTGCAAAAAGCGGGGCCACGCTTGATCGTTTCTACCCTGATCCGGCTTGGCGGCGGGCTTGTCTTCGCATGGGGGATCAATCTGATTTCCAGCCGTACGGGCTGGCTGATGGAGCCGGCTGCACCGAGCTGGGTGCCAGGCCACTACGATGCAAGTTGGAGCAGTTTCGTCGCCGACACTGCTTCCACGCTGGTCTGGATATTCGTTGTTCTGCTTGGTCTGGTGGCCGTGCTACGGACAATGGATGCGCTTGATGTGACGCGTTTCCTCAACCTGCTTCTTTCGCCCCTGTTGCGCCTGCTCGGCATCGCAAAGGATGCCGCTCCATTGACAGTTGTCGGACTGGTGTTGGGTCTGTCCTATGGCGGGGGCCTCATCATTCGCGAAGCGCAACGAGGGCACATTCAGCCTCGGGATGTCTTTCTGGCGTCGAGTTTCATGGGCCTCTGCCACAGCCTGATCGAAGATACGCTGATCGTGGTGGCTCTTGGCGCGGATATCTATGTCGTGCTGTTTGGACGTCTGATTTTCTCCGTGCTCCTGATCGCGATATTTGCCAGATTTCTGCGTGGAACGGGCGATGTCTTCTTCTTCCGCTTCCTTTATCGGGACACGCAGCATGGCAAATCGCGATCGCAATACCGACCGGTGACAGAGCAGCCATTGGATTTATAAATGCCGAATTTGATAGTGCTCCAGTTGAAACTGGAGCAAGGTAAAGAATGCGCAGCGGAACGATCGCTGACGATGCGCCAGCAGTCATGAAGCCAGAAAAAACAGATGCTGATCTGTCCCGAGTGTGCCTCTCAACGCAAACGCTTTTTTTCGAGCGCGATCCGACTGGCGAGCCGTGCAGTTTCCTCGTCGGAAATAAGTACGTTGCCGGTCCCGGACAGCAGAGCTGCGGCGAGTGCCTCGGCCTTGTTGAGGCCGCCTGAGGCAAACACTACCGTTGGTACGTTTTTCAAAGTGTCGAAGGAAGGCGCTATAGCACGCTGATTGATCGAATGATTGATCGGCAATCCGTTCTTGTCGATAAACTGCGCCATGATATCGCCGCAAGCACCTGCTGCGATCAACTCCTCCAGCTTGACATCGCTCGGCAATCCGTAGCGTACCAACAAGGAACGCGGGGTCATGTCTCCGATACTGACGATGATAATATCGTTTTTTCGAATCTGCTCGAAGGCATCCTCGAAAACATCCTGGCTAACGATCGCGTCCCGCGACTGAGGACTGCCGGCATAGATCGGTGCTGCGAGATAGGCGCACTGGGCATTGAGTTGGCGTGCAAGATCGCTCGCAATGTCGAATGTATTAATTTCGATCCCGTGCGTTAATCCACCCAGCACTGAGTTCACGGAGACGTCAGGGCGCTTCATCATTGGAATATGGCGCACCATCTCACGCAATGTAGCGCCCCAGCCAACACCGATTCCCGATATTTCGGTGGTGTTCAATTGAGTGACAAGATAATCGGCCGTTGCCTGCCCGACCAGAACCGGCACGAGATCGGCGTTGTCGGGCGTGGGTACGATGCTTGCGTGATGCAAAGAAAAGTCGGCCACAAGCTGCTGTTCAAGTTCGACGCATGACGCCAGTCGGGAGTTCAACGTGATCGTCACCAGCCCCGACCGGCGCGCTTCGGCAATGATCTTGTTGATGCGCAATCGATTGGTGGAAAGTGCCTGGGCTATTTCTCCCTGAGTGCGGCCTTCCATGAAGTACTGCCAGACCACACGCATCTGCATTCGCTCGTCAGCGTGAACGGCTGAAGAATTTGGCGTCGGCTTCCCGTTCATCGTTTGGACCTCATTTTCTCGTCATGCAAATTCGCTGTTCGGCGTTCTGGTTCGAAGACGTCTATCCATCCCTGATTAGCAGCGCTTTCCTTGTTCGAAAAGATATTTACATGATTGAATGCATAGCGTGCCCTTCTTCCCTTCCAACTCATATCGCATAGGAGTTTACAAGTGTAAATTAATATTGACACTTGTATTAATGCCCTTCTAGATTGAAGGCACAAACGAAAGCCAGTGGGAGAAGAAGGCTATGCCACGAGTAAACCAGACGATGACGCCACTTCGAGCTTTCTCCTGGCGACTCAATTTTGGTGCGATCTGGTGATGGCGATGAACAGCATGTGCTTGACGAACGAGCTCGAGAATATTGCGCTGGTCATTTTCGATTGCGACGGCGTACTGATCGATAGTGAACCCCTCGCCAGCCGGACGCTTGCCGAAATGCTGCAGGAAGCCGGAATATCGATTGACGCGCGGGAGGCACATGTCAGGTTCACGGGCAATTCGGAGCCGGCAATTCGCAGGATATGCGAGGAAGAGTTCGGTTTGACGGACGTTGATGCGCGTTTTGAAGCCTGGCACGAAAGCCTCTACCGGGAATTCGGCTGTTCGCTGAGGTCGATGCCGGGTATGGATGCGGTGGTTGCAAGTATCGACCGCCCCAAATGTGTGGCCTCTAACAGTTCTCCGGACCGTTTGCAGAAAAGCTTGGGAAGGCTCGATCTCTGGGAGCATTTTTATCCGGCTGTGTTCAGCGCTCAAATGGTGGCCAGGCCCAAGCCCGCTGCAGACCTTGTTCTGCTTTGCGCGGAGAAATTCCAGGTCAAGCCTGAGCATTGCGTGATGATAGATGACAGTCCGCATGGAATAGTCGCCGCTGTAGCGGCAGGAGCTGTGGCAATAGGATTTGTCGATCCGGCAGACCCTAGACCAGATCGCGCATCCCTTCTGAAGGCCAGTGGGGCATCGTTCATCGCCAATGGTGCAGCAGAATTGCCGGCCGCGATATTTGCCGCCAATAACTTGCTCGGTGAAGCGAACAGGGTGACTTGAGTGCCGTGTTACATTTGCAAGATTGCGTCAACAACTGTAAGCTTTTTAATCGATGCGGTGAATTGATCTAATCAGTTTACAATCCGGGGAACGAAAAAATGGCCCGCGTCATACAGATTTCAGATACTCATCTTGGCCGCCAGAAGGCGCATTTCGTGGGCAACTGGCAACCCTTGCGAGACTGGCTTGTCAGTCAGAATCCGGATCTCATCATTCATTCCGGCGACATCAGCGTGGATGGTGCGGATGTCGATGATGATTTTGTGTTCTGTCACGAGATCATGGCGGATCTGCCCGCTCCGATGCTTGTCGTTCCGGGAAATCACGATGTTGGCGAACCGAAAAGCGTGCATCAGCCGACCGACAATCATCGTCTGGAACGCTGGATCCGCCAGTTTGGCAAGGATTTTTGGGTGAAAGACGAGGGAAACTGGCGTCTGATCGGCTTTGATTCCATGATCCTTAGTTCTGGTCTAGCAGCCGAAGAAGAGCAGTTTCGCTGGCTGGAACAACAGATGGATAATGCGAATGGCCGCCACATCGCATGGTTTTGTCATCAGCCGTTGTTCATAGATAGTTGGGATGACGTCGATAATGGTTATTGGTCGGTCAAGCGTGAACCACGTGGCCGACTGCAGGATCTGGTCAAGCGTTTCGGCGTTGATCTCATTGCCAGTGGCCATCTTCATCTTTCACACGATTTTGTTCTCGACGGGGTTCAGTTCGTCTGGTGTCCGTCGGCCGCGTTCGCAGTCGGTCCAGACATGCAGCCGCCGCTGGGCGGTGAAAAGCAGCTTGGCGCGGTGCGTTATGAATTCTCGGATGCGGGTTTCACATTCGAGCGCATCCATCTGCCGGATCTGACGATGATGTGGATCGACGACGTCGTGCATGAAGTTTACCCCCCGCGATAAATTGGCGGACGACGAATGCTGGAGGAGAGCTTTTGTCCCAGGTTGATATTCAGAATATAAGCAAATCGTTCGGCACTCTTCGGGTGTTGGATGACATCAATATTTCGATCCGTGACGGAGAGTTTCTGACGCTCGTCGGTCCTTCCGGCTGTGGTAAATCAACCTTGGTGCGCATTATTGCCGGTCTGGAAAGCCAAACCTCCGGCATGATTTGTGTGGATGGTTCGCGTGTGAACCATTTGCGCCCGCATGAGCGCAAAGTGTCCATGGTTTTTCAGAGTTATGCGCTCTATCCACATATGACGGTTTTCGACAATATCGCTGTACCGCTAACGGTTGAAAAACTGAGTCTCTTCGAGCGAATTCCACTCCTGAAATATCTGTCACCGCGGCGTAAAAGGCTGATGCACGGGATCGCCGAACAGGTGGAATCCGTCGCCGCGCAATTGAAAATAGAAGCTCTCCTTGGGCGAAAACCCGCTCAGCTTTCGGGAGGGCAACGCCAGCGCGTTGCCCTCGGCAGAGCAATGGTTCGCCAGCCGCGCGCCTTCCTTATGGACGAACCGCTGTCCAATTTGGACGCAAAACTGCGCGTCCATATGCGTACCGAACTGACGGAGCTGCATAGGCGCTTGCGGGCGACTTTCATTTATGTCACCCATGATCAGACCGAGGCCATGACCATGTCGGATCGTGTTGCCATGATGGATGGCGGCAAGGTCCAACAGCTTGGAACACCGTCTGAGCTTTACGAGCGGCCCGCCAATCTGGAAGTAGCCCGTTTTATTGGAAGCCCGACAATAAACACGATGGCTGCCACCGTCGGACAAGGTGGTCGCGTGGAAGTACAGGGTAGACCGCTCGGTATCGTCGTCGATTTGGCGCAGGGCCAGAACGTGACCCTCGGTATCAGGCCAGAGGCGCTCAGCTTGCTCACGAACGAGCGGACATCCGCATACCGGTCGATCATCGACGCGCGCTTACGCCGCATGGAGAATCTCGGGGCCGAACTCCTTTACCATTTCGATCTGACCGGCACTGAGGCGAACAGCTTTATCGTACGGGCGGCTTCTTCCCGTGACGCTATCCATGAAGGAGACGTCGTGCGGCTCACCTTCGATCCCGCTCTTTGTCATATTTTCGGCCCCGATGGGCGTCGGGTGGAAAAAACGCCTGTGATTTTATCGGGTGATGAGGCAGGGAGGCCGAAACATGGCTCCATCGTCTGAGAATGCCGTTACCTTCGGGAACGGGAGACGAGTTTTCATCGAGAAACTGACAGGGCTCGGGCTCGCAGGGCCAGCACTGCTTCTGCTCTTGCTGTTACATATCGTGCCTCTGATCATGCTGGTCGTTTTGAGCCTCACCGACTATCAACTGGGTGACCTCGCGTTGAATTTTGTCGGCCTCAAGAACTTTTCGAGTGCCTTGCAAGATGATGCTTTTCGACGGTCGCTTTTCAATACCTTCATCTACGTAGCCATCGTCGTTCCTGGTTCGGTTGGTCTCGGCCTTTTGTTTGCACTCCTCATTCATGGCAGAAAACAAAGTCGGGCGATCTATGAGGTGATATTCTTCCTGCCAGTCACAGCGACCCTCATCGCAATGGCGTCGGTTTGGAAATTTTTACTCCACCCTACTCTCGGTCCTATCAATGCAGTTATTGTTGCGCTGGGCTTCGAACCGGTGAATTTTCTCAGCGATCCCTCTTATGCGCTGCCGACGCTAGCGGTCATCGGCATCTGGCAGCTCGTCGGTTTCAATATGGTGTTGTTCTTGGCGGGGCTCTCTTCAATCCCCAAAGATCTCTATGAAGCCGCAGATATTGATGGCGCAGCGGGCGTGATCGACAGGTTTCTAACCGTAACCTGGCCCATGCTCGGACCGACGACGATGTTCGTCCTCATCACGACCTCGATCACTGCCTTCAAGGTGTTTGATACCGTGGTTGCTATAACGCGGGGCGGTCCGCAGGATTCTACCAATGTGATCCTCTATGCGATTTATCTGGAAGGTTTCCAGTATTTCTCAACCGCCTACGCCGCTGCCCTGACGCTGGTCTTCCTGACATTCATCCTGATCTTTTCCGGTATCCAGACCTTTTTCATCGATAGGAGGGTCCACTATTGATAGCGCAACACAACGAAATCGCTGCAATCGGCAACCCGCCAGCCCGAAATTCGGCGAAATTGAAAAAGGGTCTGATGTTTCTGACGGTCCACGGAATCCTGATCTTCGGTGCGATTTTCATTCTCATGCCGTTCGTCTGGATGCTTGTGACATCGATCAAGCCGCCGAACGAGATCTTTAGTGCGCAGTTGCGATTATGGCCATCGCAGTTTTATGGCGTCGAAAATTACAGCTTTGCGCTTGAAAGCGCACCTTTGCTTCGCTTTGCCTTGAATGGCGTCATTGTTTGTGCCGGGATACTTCTGGTGCAGCTAATTGTGGCCATTCCCTGCGCCTACGCGCTGGCCAAGCTGGAATTCACTGGTCGCAACGTATTCTTCGTCCTGATCCTGCTCGCATTGGCCATACCCATACAGGTGCCGGCGCTTCCACTTTATATAGGTCTGGCCTGGGTCGGTCAGTTGAATACCTATTTCTCGATGATGCTGCCGTTTTTCCTGTCGGCCTTCGCGATCTTCCTGTTTCGGCAATTCTTCAGGAGTTTTCCCGATGACATCATTAATGCCGCGCGCCTGGATGGTATGGGGGAGCTGGAAATCATCTGGCGCATTGTCACGCCAAGCGCCATGCCCGCCATTGCTGCATTCTCGGTCTTTTCGATCGTAGCGCATTGGAACGATCTTTATTGGCCGCTCATCGTGATTTCCGACAACCAGCTCGCACCGCCACCGCTTGGAATGCTGCTCTTTGCGGATGCCGAAACCGGTTCGAATTACGGCGCACTTACGGCTGCAGCAACCATGCTGACCGCACCTTTGGTGATCTGTTTCCTGGTCGCTCGCAAACGCTTCATTCAGGGCATCACCATGACCGGCGTAAAATAAAGGGCCTAAATAAATAGAAGAGTTTTATCCAGGGAGGAACCAATGAAACAGATAGCAAAATTCATCGCTGCCGGTGTTTTAACAATGCAGATGACGGGAACAACGCTGGCCGCCGACGTAACGCTGGATGTGCTCTATGCTCAGCCGGGCTTCGCAAAGTTTCACGATCCGATCGCACAGGCCTTCATGAAGGAGCATCCAGATATAAAAATAAAATTCCGGGCTCCAGCGAAGGATTACGATGAAGGGCACCTTCTGATGCAGCGGCTTGCCGTGACCAATCAGTTGCCCGACATTTATTTTCCAGGCTACCATCTTCTACCGGAACTTGCGCGCACATTGTCCAAGCGCAAACAGATTACGGACCTAAAACCGTTTCTGGACGCTGAACCGGAAAGCTGGAAAACGGAGAATTATTCGCAGTCGATGCTCAACTTGGGCGTCGTTGACGGCGTGAAATACGGAATGGCCTTCAATGCGTCGCTTCCCATTATTTATGTGAATGAAAACGCCGTAGAGAAAGCTGGTCTGGACCCAAAGGAAGTACCATCTAGTTGGGACGATCTTTTGGCGCGCGCCAAAAAAATCCATGACACGGATCCGAAAATGGCGGGTATCGGTTATACAATCTACGATTGGCCCGACGACTGGCTCTGGCAGACCATTTTGCGCCAGGAAGGAACACAACTCGTTGATCCTGAAACGGGAAAGGCCGGTTTCAACAATGAAAAGGGCTTGGCAGCCCTGAAAATTCTTCGCCATATGGTGACCGAAGGTGGCGAGACCATGCTGGAATTCGAACAAGCGCGCCAGCAGTTCGCCGCAGGCCAGACGGCCTATTTTATCGACACTCCGGCGCGTCTCGCACAGATCATTGGTCTGGTTGGAGATCGCTTTAAACTGAACACGATGAGAGTGCCACTCGACGACAAGGAGAATGGTGGCTTTCCCACTGGTGGCGCAGCCGGGATCATTCTTTCGCAAGATGAACCTGTGCAGAAAGCGGCATGGGAATATCTGAAATTCGCCACCGGCCCGAAAGGGCAGACTATCGTGGTGGAAACAACGGGCTATCTGCCGACAAACAAGCTAGCTAACGGTGCTGACTATCTTGCTCCATTCTACGAAAAGGAGCCGCGTTTCAAAACGGTGGCATCAGAGATAGAACAGGCGCGACCATGGGAAGGTTATCCGACGGGGTCATCTGTTCGCATCTGGCGAGCAGCACGCGATGTTATCGCCAAGGTAATGCGGGGTGATCTTACCCCCGAAGACGGACTTCCTGCCCTCGTAAAAACGGTCGATGAGATGACCCAATAGCGGTCACGCCACCAACGCAGATAAGCAAGGGCTTAGCGTTCGCTAAGCCCTTATGCGTTTTTCGGGTTCATTTGAGCAGATTTGCACCAATAATCTTAGTCTCCGCGTTTGGCTCGTTTCAAACGCAGCACCATGGGTTAGGGTTTGAGGCTGATCCAGTACGAACCCTCAAAGGGAACGGCTGCGAAACGCCGATTAATCTCCGCCAGTGTTGCTTCGGGGCTGAGATCGGCAAACAATTCCGGTCGCAGCCAGACAGCGAAGGTCTCTGCTGCCAGAATGTTCAGAGGAACGGCATTGAAAAAGTTCCACAGTCCATGTACGCGCCGATCCTCTACGGCCTCCAAACCAGCTCGGAAAGGATTTTTCAAGGCGTTTGAAAGTGTGTCGCGGGCTTCCTGCTCGCTTACGCCCGGTCCAATCGAGAAGCCGCTATATTTACCCCCTGGGGATGAGGTGGCGATGTAAACTTGCGGGTCGGCGGCGACAATATATTCGCTGCTGATAATGGCTCCCTGGGAAGGGCCGTCGGCGGCAATGTTTCGGCTGCCGGACAGCGTGATGAACTCGCCCATACTGTCTCGCCCATAAGCGTAGCAGCATTGTTCGGAATTGGGAAAGGCTTCAAGCAATACAGTAGGCCCGGTACCGTTCGTCGCCACCCGATCACGAATTCGCGCAATGCGCTCGTCATAGAAATCGGCAAAAGCGTTTGCCTGCTCCTCGCGGTTGAGCACCTTGCCCAACAGGCGCATGTTCTTCGAAGTATTTTTGAGTGCGTGGTTGCCGAAATCGACCACGATCACCGGTACGCCCATTTTCTCGAGATAGGTAATCGCCTGCATGCCTTCGTCATTGCGCATCTGCCAGTCTGAGAGGATCGCCAGATCGGCTTTTACAGAAACGATCTTCTCGACCGAAACTGTCATGCCGTCACCAATGATCGGGATCTCGTCAAGTTTCGGAAAACGCTGTCTGAAGCTGGCATAGATTTCCGGGTTGTCCCCCTTGAGGTCATCAGCCCAGCCGGCCAGTACGCTGACGGGATCAGGATGGATCAGCGACAATGCAATCAGATTGAAGCCGCTACCAAGCAATACGGATTTTGGCTGGGCGGTAATGGTGACATCCCGGTCAAGGGCATCCCTGACATGAATGGGATAAGTCACCTCTGCAACTGCGCTGTTACCGAGAGCGAGCCACATCACAGTCAAGCAGACAACAAGACGGATCATTTCATTGCTTTCTAAGTTCGGGTAGCGCACATAATTCACCGCATCCTGCAACACCCGGTAGTTTGTAGCGCAGACAGCAGATCTTGCGGCGGCACAGATTTGCGCCATGATCTGTGTCCCGGCGCAGACAGTCAAAAAACGGGTTGCGCGTTCCATCGGCGAAAGTCTGTGTTTCAAACAGCGGACGGCACGGCCAGCCATCATAAGAATGATGTTCCGCTGCGCTGTTGATGGCGTAATCGATATAGACTGCTGCATTATTCCACGCGAGCCGTGGAGAGATGCCGGTGCGGTCTTTGAGGACCTGAACAACAGTGTTCAGGTGACTTTTTGCGACTTGGCTGATCACATCCATTACATCCAGCGCATCACAAGCCTGCCCGCCATTGAGCAAGCCAAAGGAACGTGGCAAGCCCTGATCATTGATGGCAATGGTCATATTCTCTAGCTCGACCGGAAGGGCTACTCCGTTCTGTCTGGCGCAGATATAGGGAATGACCAGCAGAGAAAAATAATACAGTGACCAGAAGGACGAAACCGCCCGCAGATCGGCATCGGGATAGGTAGCCGCGCATTTATGCAGGGTTTTCGTCAATTGAGCGCCGTGCAGAAATTCCAACACAGGCATACCGTCAGTCAGTTCGGACGACAGCATCATACTGTCGGCGCACCATGCATTTTCACCATGGAACAGTGCTCTCAGGCCGTGCGGCCTGAGAGCTTCATTGTGTGTATTGGCGTCTACCATGAATATTTCAGGCTGCCGACAACGGTTCGGCCCTGATCGCGATAACAGAAACCTGCCGAGCAGACCGGCTTGCGGGTGTCGAAAAGGTTGGTGGCGTTAACCTGCAGCTTTACGCCCTCATAGTCCTTCTTGATGGCACCAAAGTCGAAATCGATCGCTGCGTCGACAAAGGCGCGCGAACTGTTTTTCATGGTGTTTTCGTCATTGCCGTAACTTGAACCGACAAAGCGCACGCCCGCGCCGACGCCCAGACCGTAGAGAATGCTGTTTTCTGGCAATTTATAATGCGCCCAGGCCGATGCCATGTGGGTTGGTACGGACGAGATTTCATTGCCTACCGTACCTTCCGGCCCGTCTTTGATGCTGGTCTGCATATAGCTATACGACGCAATTAGAGACAGGCCATTGTCGAGACTGGTGCTTGCTTCCAATTCCAGACCACGCGAGCGTAGTTTACCGCGCTGTACCTGAATGTTGGCCGGCCCGGTATCCAGTTCAACCACTTCGTAATAGAGGCCATTGTCCTGATTGATGTTGAACAAAGCGGCCGTTATCAGGGTATTGCTGTTGGGCAACTGGTATTTGATCCCGATTTCCTGCTGCTCACTTTCCGTTGGCTTGAACGGATTGCCTGTCTCCTGGTTTACACCGGCATTGGGGGAAAAGGCTGTCGAATAGCTGGCATAGGGCGTGATACCCCAAGGCGTCTCGTAGGTCAGTCCGGCACGCCATGTGAAGGCCTTGTCGCTCTGGTCAGAATTGCTGGATGTATTGGTTGTCAGGTCGCTGCTTTTGGTGTCAGTGCTGACCCAGTCCTGGCGGCCGCCGAGGGTGAAAGTCCAGGCATCATAGCGGATTTGATCCTGTAGATAGATGCCAGTCATAAACTGGTCCTGAACGTCTTTTGTCTGGAAGCCGATCGGCGCAACAGGGCGTCCCATGGACGGATGTCTGGTATCCAGCGGTGGCGTATAGCCATAGCCGTTCAATCCCTTCCATTGCAGTTTTGTCAGATCAATGCCGGTCAGCAGTTGGTGTTCCAGATTACCTGTATCGAAATTCGCTTCCAGTTGATTATCGATGGTGAAACTGGTCAGACGTTCTTCAAAAGTTCCCGCACTGCTGTCGAGAAGCAATGGATCGTCTTCATTGGCCTGATAGGCAAAAGCCCAGTCGGCTCCGATCTTGGTTGAGGCAAGGCGGGCATTCTGGCGGAACACGAAAGTATCGTTAATGCGCTTTTCAAATTCATAGCCTATGCGCCCCTGTGTTTGTACAGAGTCGTTGAAAGCGGTGTTGCCTGCAAAAATGTCGGATACCTTGCCTGTAACGGCATCATAATAATAAGCGGCAGTGCCGCCGGTCTTGGTGCGGGAGAACTCGCTAAGAACGGTCAAGCGGGTGTCTTCATCCGGCTTCCACGTAAAAGCCGGCGCGATGTAAATGCGATCATCAGGAACTGACGGCTGTTCGGTATCGGCGTTGCGCCAAAGGCCGGTCAGTCGATAGTAAAGCGGGTCACCTTCCTTGACCGGTCCGGACAGATCGAACTGGGTCTGATAGCGATTGTTGGTACCGTACTGGATCTGCACCTCACGAAGTGGGGCTTCCGTTGGACGCTTGCTTATCAGGTTGAACAGACCGCCTGCACCGGACGCGCCGTAGAGGGCTGACGAGGGGCCGCGCAAAATGGAAACACCTTCCAGACCGTAAGGTTCTGTCTTGAAGAGCGCTGAACTCGCTCCCGGCTGGCGCAGATTGTCGCGAAAGACACCGGTATAAGTGACGTCAAAACCGCGCACCGTGAAGGAATCGAAGCGTGGATCAAAGCCATAGCCGCCAACGCGCGCGCTGGGTGTATAGGCAATGGCGTCGAGCAGGGTCTGCGGGTTGCGATCTTCAAGCTGCTGTTGGGTGACGGAGGAAATAGACTGTGGGGTCTGCACAAACGGGGTGTCGATCTTGGCACCGGTTGCGCTGCTGCGCGCCACATAACCGTCTGCATCAATCACACCACCGCTGCCGCCGTCAATGACGATCTTGTCGAGTACGATTGCGCCACTCTCCGCCTGTGGAGGGGTGGTCTGGTCCTGCGCCATTGCCGTAGCGGCAAGGGCAATCAGGGATGTGCCAGCCAGAATTGTGCGGCGAAGAGGCATGCAGTCTGAGCGCATATGAAATATTCCCAACATGAGTATAACAATCATGACTGTTATACTCATGTATCTGTACTGGCAAGAAATTACATGATAAAATTGGTCATGTTTTTATGCCTGTAATCATCCTGCAACACCTCGGCTGATGCGGCGTTCAACGCTCAATACTGGCTTCGCCTGGCACGGTTGAAACGACAGGACCGGGGGATAAGAGACCGGAACCATGAGTTGATGTGACTAGCCCCAGCGGCCGGTTTCGGCAGCTAAAGCAGGAGGCGCCTGATTAGGCGGTGGAAGGGATCAGCATGGCGATCCCCTTGGCAAATAGCGCCAGTTGACGAGGAAGTCCTCGTCAACGCGGCCTTCTCTTTCCAATGGTTCAAACAAAACGGGAAATGCTCTAGTTGGATTGTTTCCCGTCAACTTCCTTGTACGCTGCATCGAGGAAGCTGGTGTCGATCCACTTGTCGTAGTCAACTGAACCCTTG
This sequence comes from Ochrobactrum vermis, assembly GCF_002975205.1. Classification (NCBI taxonomy): domain Bacteria; kingdom Pseudomonadati; phylum Pseudomonadota; class Alphaproteobacteria; order Hyphomicrobiales; family Brucellaceae; genus Ochrobactrum; species Ochrobactrum vermis. Next base: position 477,566 of record NZ_PCOC01000002.1, read on the forward strand.
AGCAGTTTGGCATCGGCCATGAATTGCTCTTCGACTTTAAGCGAAGCGAGTGCTTCGAGGGTAATTCTGGGGTCCTGATAAAACACGTTGTTCCGGTAGGTCTGGCGAACCGACTTCTCTGACGACTTTGTTTCGGCAACGAAAATCTTGATCGTTTCTTCGGGATGGGCGTCAGCCCAACGCGCTGTCTCGATATCGACCTTCAGGAGGCGCTTGACGATCTCGGGATGTTTGCGAACAAAGTCTCCATTCGCGGAAATGAGGAATGGGGCCGACCATTCCGGGTGCGAGGAGGCGTCGAGGATGACGCGGGCCTGACCTGCTTCGACGAGTTTTGCGGCGACGTCGCCGCTTTCGACAACGGCATCGACATCACCGCGCACCAGGGCCGGGCCTGAAGCATCAAAGGCGAGGTTGAGGGACTCCACGTCGTTAAGAGACAGTCCGACCGATTTGAGTGCCTTGGCGAAGATTGAATGACGGACTGTCCCTGTCAGATAGGCGATCTTCTTGCCCTTCAGATCTTGCAGTGATCTGATCGACGAGTTTGTGTTGACGATAATCGCTGAACCGTTTTCCTTGATGAAGCTGGAAAGGCCGATTGCTTTGACATCCGCACCGGCTGCGGCGACCCGCAACGCTGGATTGTTGCCGGTGTAAATGAATTCTACGGCTCCAGTTGCAAGAGCCGTTGTTGCCTCGGAACCGCCATTGGTGAAAGCGATAAATTCGACCTTGATGCCATCTTCCTCAAATTCTTTGGCAAGCGTGCCATTGTGTCTTTCAAGGATGAATTTCAGGTGGCCGGGTGCCGTGCTGCCGATACGGATCACACTTGGCTTGTCGTCGGCAAAAGCAGGCGACGAGGGGGTAAGGTTGCCGAGTGCGAGTGCTGCAAGGCCACTCAACACGACGCGGCGCAGGATGGAAGAATTGAAAACGGTCATGCGGTGTTTCCCTTGAGACCAGGTTGATGTTGATGTGAACTCAGGCATGGGAGATGTCGGAACTGCCTTTCCAGGCGGTGGCCCAGCGTTCGAACCAGACCAGCAGATAGTTCACCAGCAGCCCGATTGCGGTCATGGTTATGATGCCGGCATACATGTCGGCAGTTTCCATCATGAGCTGCGATTGCTGGATCAAAAATCCGAGGCCGGATTTCGCAGCAAGCATCTCTGCGCCGATTACCGCGAAGATGGAGGCTTTGACGGCAAGCCGCATGCCTGAGACGATCGAAGGAATGCTGGCTGGCAAGATGACTTTCCGGAACATATCAATGTCCGATGTGCCCATCGAACGTGCCGCCTTCAGCAGCAGTGGATCGACGGATTTGACGCCCGAGATCGTATTGATCAGGAGAAAGAAAATCGACGAATAGAAGGTAATCGCAATCTTTGATGCTTCGCCTATACCGAGCAGGAGAATGAATACTGGCAGCAACGCAAATTGGGAAGTGTTGCGCAGTGTCTGCACCAGAAGATCAGAAACTTTTTCGAACCGGGGGTAGCGCCCCATGAGAAAGCCGAGCGGCACCGCAACGATGACGGCCAGGACGAAACCAATTGCCGCCCGTTGCAGACTGATGCCAATATTGGTCGTCAGTGTGCCGTCGAGCATCATCACGTACCATGCCTCAGATACTTCGCTCAGCGGCGGAAAAAAGATGCGATTGAGCCAGCCGAGCCGTGGTGCGATTTCCCACAATGCCAGGAAAACCAGGAGCAGGGGCAGGCCGTACGCAAATGTGCCGACCTCGGGTGGCTTGATTTTCCAAGCTCGCCCCTTTCCCCTCTTGGAAGAAGGGCGCGCACCGAATGCGGTCTTATCGGTTAGATAGGCCATAGTAGTGGACTCCTTCAGTGGGCATAGTCAGGCGAAAGCACCCAGTCTTTTTGTGCCTTGTTCACTTCATCACGAAGGGCTTCCCACACTCGGCTGCGGTGCCGGTTGAATTCAGAACTGGCGCGGATATCACTGCCACGAGGCCTCGGAAGATCGACGTCGATTATCTCCTTCACCGTACCCGGACGTGCAGTCATGACGACGATCCTGTCTGCGAGGTAGATCGCCTCATCAATGGAGTGGGTGACAAAAACAACGGTTGTGCTGATCTTCTCCCAGATACGAAGTAACTCGGTCTGGAGAATCTCCCGTGTCTGCGCATCGAGTGCTGCGAAGGGCTCGTCCATGAGCAGAACTTCAGGGTCGGTGACGAGGGCCCTGGCGATTGCAACGCGCTGTTGCATGCCGCCCGAAAGCTGATTGGGGAACCGGTCTTCGAATCCGGAGAGCCCGAAAAGTGAAAGGAAGTAGCGCGCCTTATCGGTGCGCTCCCGCTTTGAGACACCATGCAGCTCCAGCGCATATTCGATGTTGGACAATGCCGTGCGCCACGGAAACAGGGCATATTGCTGGAAGACGTAGCCCGTCTTTGGGTCCGGCTTGACGATACGCTTGCCGTCGATGCTGACAATGCCGTTGGAAGCTGCTGTTAGTCCGCCGATAATGTCGAGCAAAACAGACTTGCCGCTGCCACTCGGCCCCACCAGCGTTATGAACTCACCCTTGTGGATGGCAAGATCGACGCCATTCAGGACGGTGACGCTGTCGGAGGTGCGGCCATCGATCAAAACCGACTGGCCGGGCTTCAGCAGGAATGTCTTGTGGACGTCAGTCACTGTGATGCGGTCCATTTGATTCTCCATTCAGACTTGTGCAACGCGGATGCGGTGTGTCGGGTCGAGCTCCGATCCGCCCGGTTTGCCGCGCCTCCATCCAAGCGCTCGTGAATAGCTGCCGAAAAGGTTCCGCTCTTCTGCTTCGGCCTCGGTTATCGAAAGCGGGCCATCCGCCCGTTCGGCGACATAAAGAGCCTCCGTCGGACAATAGATTTCGCACAGAAAGCAGGTCTGACAATCATCCTGACGGGCAATGAGGGGGACACCGTCCGACCCGTCGAAGACGTTGGCCGGGCAGATTTTCACGCAGATATCGCATTCAACGCAGCGGCTTTGGGAAATGATCTCAATCACGACGCGATCTCCTGATGCCCGTAGATGGTGGTCGAGACGGTGATCTCGTTGATGCCACGTAACGTGATGGGGTGAGAAAATGCCTTATCGTTGCTTTTGAAATCGCTTCGGCGATGCATGCCACGGCTTTCCTTGCGGGCAAGTGCTGCCGTTACTGACCAGCGTCCGGATGCTGTGATTGCTGCCGCTTCGCGCGCCTTCAGGCGATCAAGCCCTGATCCAGAAAGATGGTGTTTGACCTCGCTCCAGATCGCATCGAGTTTTTCGCTGCTGACTGTCAGGCGATTGCCTTCGCGGAAATAGTTTTTCTCCAGGGGCGTGACTTCAGCGCGCACGCTGTCGATGACATCCTTCGGCGTGAGCGAAATCTTGGTTGCGGAGACGGGACGCAAACCTGCCTGGCCGAGTGCGCTGGAATTGTGCCTGAAGGCCCTGACGCCTCGGCGCTTGGCATGAGATGCGGCTCCTTGGCCGGACCACCAGCCACTGGCAATCGCCCAGGAAGAGTTTGGTCCCCCTCCGCCGGAAGCTGCTCCAGCGATCTGTTCGCGGCTTGCGGCATCTCCGGCAACATACAGACCGGCGACGTCCGTTGCGCAATCGGACGAGGCGATACGGATACCACCGGTGCCGCGAACGGTTCCTTCGGCGCGGAAAGTAACGCGGAATAAATCGTGGAACGGATCGACCGGCATCCTGTCATAGGGAACGAAGCAGTTCGGCTGGCCACGGCGCAACCAGTCCTGCAGGGTAGGCTCTGCTTGATCGAGTGTCGCATAGACCGGGGCGTTGATCATGGCTTTGGCGATTTCCTGTTCGCGCTCGCCAATTCCGTTCTGCAGATGATTGCCATCGCTATCGAGAATTGGTGTGCCATCCTCCCGATAGAATGTAGCCCAGCGGAACGGTAATCCCTTATTGAGGGAGGTACCGAAGGGTGCCAGAGTGTACTTGCCGGTGAATTCCATCCCGGAAAGGGCAGCCCCGGCTTCAGCGGCCATAAGATGACCGTCGCCTGTCAAGGTCGCGGCACCCAGGATGCGCTCGTTGAAGGCGCAGCCGCCTGTCGCAAGCACGACTGCACCGGCATCAACACGCCAGTCGCGGTTGCGCTGACGATCCATGCCCGCAGCGCCGGTAACCGCTTCGCCGTCGAAATAGAGTTCCAAGGCTGGATGGTGGTCCAGCACCGTAATTCCGGCTCTCAGAATGCGGCGGCGCATGAAAGCCATGTAGTCGGGTCCGCGTAGATTGGCGATATAGAGCTTGCCGTTTTCGTCGTCGGGAAATGGATATCCCCATTCAGCCAGCTTAAGCAGGTTTTCATAGGCTTGATCGACGGTGCGCAGCATCCAGCGTTGATCAGCAAGATTGCCGGTACGCTGCCAACGCCGCTCGATGATCTGTGCCCGATTGTCCCCCGGCGGTACGGTCCAGGTGCCGGTATTTGACGGTGCCGTCGCGCCACTGGTGCCTAAATAACCCTTGTCGGCAATTACGACGCGGGCGCCGCTCTGCACAGCAGACAAAGCAGCCCAGGCGCCTGCAGGACCACCTCCCAATACGAGTACGTCCGTTTGCAAATACAGCGGATCACCGCCTGTCAGGTCTTTTCGCTTCAATGACATTGAGATTTCCGGAAAACATTATGCGGGTTTGCGACCGCGCAACTGTCTGTTGTCATGCCACATTGGAGAACCAGGATGGTTCGTTGCCAGCAGTCCATTTGATGTTGCAGCCGATGGAGGGCGTTTGTTCTGCGGCAGGCTTCCTGCCAGCAAGTATTGCATCGGTCGCAGCGCGGAGATCCTTGCCCGTTACCACCTTGCCGTTGCCTGGGCGCGCATCGTCGAATTGGCCATGATAGGCGAGCTTGCGGTCGCCATCGAAAACGAAAAGATCAGGCGTGCATGCCGCGCCGTAAGCCTTTGCGGCCGCTTGCTCCTCGTCCTTCAGATAGGGGAACGAGTAACCGATCTCATCGACTTCCCGACCGATTGCCTTGATGCTTTCTTCAGGGTGGGCGTCGGCATCGTTGCTGTTAATGGCAATTATCTGCAGGCCTTTGGTCTGATACTCGCGGGCGAAGGATGCAAATTCATTGCGAATGAGCTGTATGAAGGGACAGCGATTGGAGATGAAAGCGACGAGAAGCGCTGGCGCGGCTTCAAAATCGGAGAGCCTGTGCGCTACCCCATTTGCGTCGCTCAGGAGGAAATCGGCTGCTGTTGTGCCAAGCTCGATGGAATTGGATAGGGTTTTCGGCATAGGATCCTCCTTTAGTGGAGGGTCTATAATCTACAATTTTTGTAGGTAATGAAGGAAAGAAGATTGCGTCTTCTTCCCGGAATCGGAATTAACTTCCCACGGCTTTGACGTCGCGCAAAAGCTATATGGTTGTGAAGAAAAATAATTCAGCGACCTGCTGGCGCTCATATGCTGTGGGTTCAGCGAACTTCGAGAACGGCGACTTCCCCGCGCGATTTGCTCAAGTATTGCAACAGGTACGTCACAAAAATCTATCGGTAGATGTCGTATTCCGAACCAAGATCTAAAATAAACATGTCGCGTGGGTAGAAACGATACGGTAGCTGATTTGAACGAAGTAAACGATGTCCGCGCGGTCATTCTCATTCCTGCTTATGGCCAGCCTTCGCTGACGGCAGAAACCTTGCGCACGGCCGTTGCGCAACAATGTGACTTTCCGTTTGCCGTCGTGGTTGTAAATGACGGGTGTCCATCGCCGGAAACCCATGAAATCTGTCAGAATTTTGCTAGCTCCCACAACGGGACAGTCTTCTATTTACGCAAGGCGAATAATGGTCTGAGCGCAGCCCGTAACACCGGACTGGAATTTGCACTTCAGGCTTTTCCGGCGCTGGAAGCTGTCTTCTTTCTAGACTGCGACAATCATATCGATCCGGGTCTTCTGCAACGGCTTGTGCACGCGTTGAGAACAAGCGACGAGCGCACCGGTTGGATCTATACGGACGTGGACAAGTTCGGCTTTGCAAGTTTCAGCGATATGTCCGGGTCTTATTCGGCCCTTGAGCACTTGTTCAGAAGCTTCTGCGAAGCAGGCAGCATGGTCTCTCGACGTATGCTGGATGCGGGTGCCCGTTTCGACGAGGCAATGCGGAAAGGCGTTGAGGACTGGGAGTTCTGGCTGCAGGGACTTTCCCTCGGCTTTCACGGAATCCATGTCCCCAATGCCGGCTTTCATTATCGGCGGCGCGGCGAAAGCATGCTGACCGATGCAGAACGTGATTTCACATCGATCCTAGATTATATCCGCAAAAAGCATTCGGCGCTTTACAATGTGCAGGCTGTACTGAGGCGCGAAATCGAAGATCATGCCCGATATGCAATCTTTCACCCCGACACGGGGCAGGTGCGAAACCTGACCAACGCATCGAAGTCATTAGAACCGAAACCTCTTGATGATTATCTGACAAAGCTGTTGCGTGCTGCTGAAAAGCCGAATTACGCGAATTGTCCCGGCCATCTGCTCGTTATGCATCAGGCAACTTATGATTTTCTCGCGACAAAGAAAGTTTTGGGCGGGGTTCTCTGGATGATGGAATGTGCATTGCAACATGCGGCAACTGCGACCTGCACGTTCAGCTTTAGAAACGCTGCTCAGTTTGGCCTATCGTCACGCTCGATGGAAATGCGAAAGAGTGATCCCCTGTCTGTCAGCACACCCGTTGTGCCCGTACACATCTGGGCAGCCGAGGCTGGCGCCCTTCTTGCCCAACAATTTCCGGAAGGCGGCTTTGCCTTTGGCAATCACTGGCACACGAGCAAACCTATGCGCACGCATGACTTTAAACTGCAACTCGCCTTTCCGTTTGCCACTTCCAGTACTCTACTGGTCGCACCGGAGGCCTTTCATTCCCTTTTTGAAAGATTGCAACAAGTTGCTGATGGAAAGGAACGCGCATTCTGGCACTCGGTGCCTCTTGATCGCTATCGTGCCCAACCGTCAATGCCGCGCGATTATTATCCTGAACTCTTCAAAATACCGTCGCCGTTTCCAGTCGAAAGTGCGGAAAAGTCGATAGCGTTTGTCCTGGATCGCCCGAGCGCTGAAGGGATTGCGCGGTGCCATGCCCTGGCAGAGTCTGCGATGCAGAATGGGCTCATCCCAAGCTTGGTGTGTTTCGGTTCGACATTGTCTGCAGAACCGCGTGATTTGAAAGCATTTGCGGAAATCATCTTGCTGCCTTTGTCATCGTTCGACGAAACGGGCGATGCGCGTTATACGCAAAATTATATGGGAACCGATCTTCCATTACTGGATGGCAGAGATCGGCAGGCAGCTTTGGGCACACTCTCCGCTTTTTCAACGGTCGTGTCCGTCAAAAGTCGTGGTCTTCATCTGCTGGCGGGCGCTTTGCGCAAACTCAAAGTTAAAACCTATGCCGTCATCGATGGCGAGCGGGACGGTACAAGCAACTCTGTTATCGGTTGCTCGGCTTTTGAACAGGCCTATGACGCGGTTCTCCCGGAAACCCCGGAAATCATGCGTCTGTGTCGCGCTGTCGGTTACCCGTCCGGGAAGCTGAAGGAATGGAACGCTTGCTTTCCGGCGCAGCGTGAACCGGCAATCAACAAAGAGCTAAAACAAACGGATGTCCTGTACTTATGATTGAAGTCACTCCGAATATTATTCTGTCGCTATTTACCGGTGGACCGAAGATTTTGACCGTCAGGAATGAGGGAGCGGATGTCGCGAACGCGCGCCCTGTGCTGGGAGTTGAATGGCTTGAAGCCACGACAGCTGACGGCATGACCTTTCGCATGGGAGGCAAGGACGAGTTGGCCAGTCCGCTAAAGGTGCCGCCGAGCAATGTCCTGGTGGTCTGGATTCCTGATGCCGACATTCTAATTGATAGTCTAAAGCAATGGTGGGCCCGATCATCGGGCTCGGATGATATCCCGATATTCGTACATGGTAATCCTGCTGCACTTTTAGAGGCGGTTGCCGCTAGAGCACTGAGCGAAAATGCTCGTTTAACACAATTGAATCAGAGACTTCTGGAGGATCTCGCAGCTATGAGAGAGGGGCTGGCGCATCACGTCCGGGTGCCACCCGAGCTGGAGATTCTGGTTAAGAACCTGCGGGTCGCCGCTCCCCGTCTGATTTTTGAAACACCTTGCCCGCGGTTGGCCCAATCTGTCTCCGGGCCGCTCAAGCAGCCATTATTTGTGGGTGCGCGCGGTCTTCTCGGGTTTGACCTGCATATCTTGCAGCCCGGAACGGGCCATGGCCATCTGCAGGTGATATTGCAGGTTCCCAGTTCGGGGCTGGAACTGGCGCGTTGGGAAATTCCGTTCTCTGACATGCTGCCGGGCTGGCTGGCTCTTCGCCTCGAAAAGGCGTTGGCACGTATGGACTCTTCGGTTGAACTTGTTCTTATTCCGCAAGGCGGCGAAGTGGCTCCGGAAATATCCTGTACACCTTCGGGATTGATGCCCGAATTTGCATTAAGAGATGCGAATGAAGACAATGAGGCCGGACACATGCTTCAGATGAGAATCTGGGGTAACTATCCAGGTCTCAGCTATGAGCTGCCGGAACACTCAGCCATGTCTCAAGCCACGATGAATATCCAGGATCACCTGATAAGCGCTGCTGAGACAACGCGCCCTCTTACCTGGGCCTACCCGTATTTCAGTTATCTTGGCGGTGGCCGATTGCTGCTGCGTCCCCTACGGGAAAATCCGGCATCGGCTGCGAAAATGGCTTTGCCCGCTTTTCCCGGCCTTTGCGGTATCAGTTGTACGGCGGTGATCGATGATGCCCTGTGCCAGACAAAGATGCTTGTTCGGCTTGCGATCAGCCGTCCGGGAGAGAGACCGGACGATGTCGAGAAGGGATTGGGAGCTCTGGCGGTAACGGAATGGGTGGAGTTATCCGAACCAGTGAAACCTTTCGAGATCAATCTTGGGCTCTCCCAACCCGTTTCCGAACCTCTTGAACTCCATCTTTTTTCCCGTCTTCCGCGTGGCGGTAAGCTCGATCATGGCAAAGTTTCCTTTGCGCAGTTCAAAGCGGTCCTCAATGAGCGTGCAGCCTTTGGGCATCTGCCTCATCTACCGGTTGCGGGTTGCTCCAGTTCGTAATTTGCGCCTTTCTCCATGCGATGTAGCGGGCAATCCCTTCATCAAGCTTTATCTTCGGTTGCCAGCCCAGATGTTCCTGTGCCCGCCTGATATCGAGAACATTGCGCTGGACGTCGAAAGACCGGTCGGGTTTGTGGTGAACTTCGAATGGAGGGAAGTGGCGGCCAATTTCGGTATGGATTTCATTAAGGCTGGTTCCCCTTCCTGAGCCTATGTTGAATAGGGTATGACTACCGGAATAGGCTGCAGCCCTCATAATGGATTCGACGACATCATCAATGAAAAGATAGTCTCGGACGACGCTTCCATCCCCCCATATTTCCAAGGGCTTTCCTTCCAGGATACGTTCGACAAAAACTGCGATTGCGCCTTGTGTACCTTTTTCGGCCTGGCCTGGACCAAAGGGATTTGCAAGCCTCAGTATGACGGAGGGAAGATCATGAAGCCGTTGGAATAACTGGAGATATTTTTCGGCGGCCAGCTTGGTGATACCATAGGCTGAAATAGGGTCTGTCGGGTGGCTTTCGCTTATCGTGTCATTTCTTGATTGACCGTATACTGTTCCGCCGGACGAAATATAGATCAATTTTGCCAGTCCATGCCTTCGTGCGATCTCCAGCAACCGCACCGTACCTGCAAGATTTACTTGAATATCGGCGATCTTGTTTTCAATCGAGACAGATGGGACCATGGAACCGGCAAGATGAACACAGACATCGCAACCGGGCAGGATTCTATCTAACAAAGGCTCATCATCGAAACGACTCTGTATGATCGTGAGCTGACCTCGAACGGCGCAATTCGAAAATCGCGACTCAATCTTACCAACGGGAGATCGATTTACGATCGTGACCCGGTGGCCCTCCGACAGAAGCCGTTTAACAAGATGGGTTCCGATGAACCCGCTGCCTCCCAGCACGAGATAGTTTCGCGAGTGATGCATCAAGCTTCCTCTGAAATATCGCCCCTTGTTCCTTTCATCTCCTTGGAGTGTGGCTACACTATTATGGAAACGGCTTGCGCACGCATGTTTTGGGTAATTTTTTGTAACCGACCGCAATCATTTGACTGATAAGTACCGTCCCCGATGACGCCAGTCATGGGAGAGTGTCCAACGCTTTACTGACTTAATTGTAACAACCCAATTGCACCGCTTCGGTTCTGGCCTGCACCCGCTGGATTTCCCTTAAAGCGGGATATTCCGTCCGCTGAAGAAGCTGTTTGCATCGGATTTGTTTGTACTCGGGCACGGGTGTTCGAGTGACACACCCGGAAAGAACAACCAGAACGATGCAGGCGGCCGTGAGATTTTCCATCCGATTTCTCCTTTGTGGAGAATATAACGCTAATTCGTTTGCGGAGTAGAGCGGCTTATGGGGGAGATTCCGCTCACGCTATATTTGAATGGGCGGATAGCTGGTCCTGCATCATTCCTTTAAATCGCAGCGGAGACGACGATTTCGATACGCATGTCTGGATCGGCCATTAATACCTGCCCGCAGCATCGGGTCGGTGGATTGGTCGGATCGATCCAGGCATCCCACACCTCGTTCATCGCCTTGAAATCTGACATTTCTCTCAACCAGATCTGCGCCGTGAGCAAGCGAGATTTGTCAGTCCCGGCGCGTGCCAGAAGGTCATCAATCTTGGCGAGAGTTTCTCTCGTTTGCTGAGTGATGTCCTTATCTGAATCCGAAAACTGGCCCGACAGGAAACACATGCCATTGTATTTCACGAGACGGCTGCGGCGGTGATTCACATCAAGTCGTTCAATCTGCATTTGGTTTCCTCCCGGATTGAAGATTGCAAAAATTCCGCTCTCATGGTGTTTATGAAGCGGGCATAGGTTGTATCGCGTCGCCAAGGCAGTCGCGCAGCTCATCGATGATCTTGGGGAGCCAGTCTTCCGTCATCATCTCAAGCGGTGCTGTGAAGGAAATCGCAGAGTTCAGCTCATAGGGATTTGTGGCGCGCACTGGCAAACCGAGTCCACCTTCCCCCGGCAGATAATATGCCATGTTGACAGCGAAGCTCCGCCGTCGCGCGTCCTCAATCTGCGATATGACAACAGCCTTATCGACATATTGAACCGAAGGATGACTAAGATAACGTGGTGCATTTGCCTCAACTAGCGCGAGACAGTCGGCTTCAGGCATGATGGACATGAGAGCAATGCTTCCGGCCGCGACACCCATCGGCACGCGCCCGCCAACCCCCATCGTAAACTGCCGGTCTGGAAATCGCGAAACCATCTCGGCGCAAACGGCGTCAACGCCTGCCTGTACCATCATGTAAACTGTGTGTCCGCTTCGTCGCGCAAACTCGGTCATTCCGGGTCGGAATTTCGAAATCAGGGGTTCGAGACGGGCCTGACCCCTCGCAAGCATTGGGATAGCTGGCCCAAGCCGGTAAAAACCGTGCTTGCCAGCAGGCTCTGCAAAACCCTTTTGAAGAAGCGAAACGAGGCTGCGGTGAACTGCAGGTTTGGCCTCTCCAATGCGTTCGGCAATATCGGCTAAAGCGAAACCCTCAGCGCCTGCTTCTCCCAGGACAATTAGAATATCAAGTGCGCGTACTGCATTGCTTGATGCGTTCGTAGTCACAGTCGACTCCAGAGTTCTAATTATTAGAACATTTAATAAAATTTATTCCAATAAAAGGAATATGTTGACTTCTGTCATATTTTTCGTTGTCATTCAACTCCGGCGTTAAGTCTTTGAACCGAGGGAGGAGCGTTCAAAGATTGCTGCTTTTACACCTGATTTCAGGTTGTTGACGCACGCCCCTGCCATGCTCCCCCATCATCTGTTTGAGGCGAGGACAACAGCATGGTGTCGTTCCTGATCAAACGAATAGGCTTCGCGCTCTTCACGCTGTTTAGCGTGTTGACGTTGGTCTTCGTAATTGTTCGTGTTTTGCCGGGCGATCCAGCGCTTGTCATCCTGGGCGATCAAGCCAGCCCCGCAAGTATTGCTGCATTGCATCACAAGCTTGGCCTGGATCAGTCGATCATTGTTCAGTACGCAAACTTCATGCTTGGCGTTCTCCAAGGCGATCTTGGTAAGTCCATGATCACGGGCCGCTCGATCACGGCCGAGATCATGAACGTGCTGCCCTATACAATGGAGCTGACGATCGCGTCGCTCGTATTGGGGATTTTGCTCGGTGTTCCCGCGGGTGTCTGGGCGGCCGTGAAACGAAATAAACCCGCGGATCTGATGTTGCGCCTTGTTTCGCTACTGGGTCTTTCCCTTCCAGCTTTTGTTGCGGCGATCATCTTGCTTATGATTTTCGCAATTCAACTGCGCTGGTTTCCTGTCATCAGCTCAGGTGGCGGTGATGGGTTGCTGGATCGGCTGAGACAAATGGCGCTGCCGACCATTTCGCTGGCGCTGATCATGATGGCGTACATCACACGTGTCACGCGTTCAGCCATGCTCGAAGTGCTAAATCAGGACTTCGTGCGTACGGCGAAAGCCAAAGGCGCTTCACATCACGCAGTTGTTTGGCGTCATGCGCTCGGTAACTGCATGATCCCGATTACGACGGTGGTAGGGCTCTATCTTGGTATTCTGATCGGTAATTCCGTTCTGACTGAAATCGTCTTCTCCCGGCCGGGTCTGGGCAAGCTAATTCTCAACGCCCTGACTCAGCGTGACTATACCCTGCTGCAGGGGATGATCGTCATTTACACGCTTATCGTTGTTGCGGTGAACATGCTGACTGACCTGACCTATGGCTTCCTCGATCCGAGGGTTCAATACAAATGACATCTATTACAACCAATTCATCTGCCGCTCCACGCGCGCAGTCCAGATGGCAATTTCTACGTCGATTGAATTTTTCCACATGGCTGGGCATAGCAATTGTCCTGACGCTTATTCTGTGTGCGGTTTTCGCGCCGGTCCTGGCGCCGTACGATCCGAACGAACAGAACATCATTGTGTACCTGTCGCCGCCAAGCGCAGAGAATCTGTTGGGCACGGATCAGTTCGGCCGCGATGTTCTTTCGCGATTGCTCTATGGAGCGCGCTATTCGCTGACCATTGGCTTTCTGGCCATTGTGGTCGCGCTGATAATGGGCTCATTTCTGGGCATGATAGCTGGTTACGTGGGTCGCAAGACCGACATCATCCTGATGCAGATCATGGATGTCGTCCTGGCGTTTCCATCGCTGATCCTTGGTTTGGCGCTCGTTGCTCTGATGGGGGCAACGCTGACGAACATTGTTATCGCTATCGCATTTACAGCGATACCGGCCTTTGCGCGAATTGCACGCGCTGGCGTTCTGACACAGCGCGACCGTGAATATGTCCAGGCCTGTCATGCAATGGGTTTTTCCCACGCGCGCATCCTGTTCGGCCATATTCTGCCTGCGATCCTGCCCGAGATCATGGTCATGGCATCACTATGGATGGCAACTGCCGTCCGCACAGAAGCTTCGCTTGCATTCATCGGGTTGGGGCTCGCGCCGCCCACACCAACCTGGGGGGGCATGGTTCGCGAAGGTTTCGACAATATTCTGAGCTCCTTCCACCTGGCCCTCTATCCGAGCCTTGCAATCCTTGTGCTCGTTCTCGCACTCAACCTGATCGGCGATGGTCTGCGTGACGCAATCGATCCACGACTGAAGGATGCCAGCTAATGACCGATCAGCCTGCAATCATTGTTCGAGATCTCAAGATTTCCTTCGCCAGAAAGCCGGTTGTCCATGGGATCAGCTTTCAGATCGAGCCTGGAAAGACACTTGCACTGGTGGGGGAATCCGGCTCTGGCAAGAGCGTTACTTCGCTGGCGATCATGCGTCTTCTGCCTGATCGCATCGCCCAAGCGGAGGGCGCTGTGATGCTTGGCCAGCAGGCCCTGCTTACATTGCCCGAAGCCGAGATGCGCCGGGTACGCGGCGGCAAGATCAGCATGATCTTTCAAGAACCGATGACGTCACTTAATCCGGTACAGACCGTGGGAACACAGCTTGCTGAAGTTCTGAGAATTCACAAGAAGCTCAAGGGTAGGGAGCTGCAAGAAGCCGTTCTGGAGCTCTTGCGCAAGGTGCGCATTCCCGATCCGGAACAGCGCGTCAATCAGTATCCGCATACATTTTCCGGTGGTATGCGACAGCGTGTGATGATTGCGATGGCACTGGCATGCAATCCGGATCTGATCATCGCCGATGAGCCTACGACCGCTCTGGATGTGACCGTGCAAGCTCAGACGCTCCAGCTTTTGAAGGAGTTGCAGCAGGAAACGGGAACCGCTGTTCTATTCATAACGCATGATATGGGCGTAGTTGCCGAAGTCGCCGATGACGTGCTGGTCATGCGCCATGGCCGCGTCATTGAACAAGGCCCGGTGATGGAAATTTTTAGCAATCCGAAGGACGCCTATACGCGCAGCCTTATCGAGGCTGCTCCCAGCCTGGTCGGCAAGTTACAGACCAGGACGGTTCCGGCGCGACCTGTCGACAATCCGGCGATGACAAATACCGCAACGCCGGTTCTGGAGGTCAACGACCTTTCTGTGAGATTTCCTGTTCACGGTGGTCTCTTTGGTCGCGCTAGGGGGGCCGTGCACGCGGTCGAAGATGTGTCGTTCAGCATCGGCAAGGGTGAGACCCTTGGACTCGTCGGCGAGTCCGGTTCGGGAAAATCCACCATTGGCAAGGCGATCATCAATCTTGCGCCTGTCCACAATGGCAAGATCACCGTCGGTGGGGAGACAATCGACTATCTGGATCGCAAAAGCCTTTCGTCATTGAGACGGCAGGTGCAGATGATCTTTCAGGATCCTTTCGGTTCGCTTGACGCACGTCAGACCATTGGCTCGGCGATCTTGGAGCCAATGAAGGTTCACGGTCTGGAGACCGGTGCAGCCGCACAGCAGAAAATGGAATGGTTGATGGAGCGGGTCGGATTGGATCCCAATCGCGCATCCAGCCTGCCTCACGAATTTTCAGGTGGACAACGCCAGCGCATCTGCATTGCGCGGGCTCTCGCAATGGCTCCCCGTTTGATCATCGCCGATGAAGCGGTTTCCGCACTTGATGTCGCCATCAAGGGGCAAATCATCGAGCTAATGATCGATCTCCAGAAAGAGTTCGACATTTCGTATCTCTTCATCAGCCACGATATGGCCGCCGTCGAACGCATCTGCAGTCGCGTTGCGGTCATGTATTTTGGTGAGATTGTCGAGATCGGTCCTCGGGACGAAGTGATCGGACGCCCTGGGCACGAATATACACAGAGGCTGCTTTCGGCGATCCCAATAACACACCCTGACCAACGCGGAGTACGCCAGCGGCGAGCTGCCGATGCTGGTCCCCCAAGAAGTCCGCTCAAGCCCCTCGGCTATAACGCGCCGACGGCGCGCTGGAGCATGGCTGCGGACGGTCATTTCATTCGTATGGCGAGCTAGATTGGAGACTTCTGGAAATGCATGCCCTAACTCAACTTGCTGAATTTGCTTCTGGCCATCCAAAAGGCGCGTTGCCTTCGGAAACGCGCGAAGCCATCTCACTTCTACTGCTCGATCTGATGGGGGCGACCGCAGCGGGCCTTCATTCGCGTCTGGCAGCCTCGGCGAGACAAGCAGCGTCTGACGTATACGGCTCAGGTGTTGCTCAGGTTTGGCTTACAGATATGAAACTGAGCGTGGCCGGCGCTGCCATGGCAAACAGCGCGGCTGCCAGTGCGCTTGATATTGATGACGGTCATCGTGGAGCGGCAGGCCATGCTGGTGCTGGTGTCATTCCAGCGGCACTTGCTGTCGGCCAATCCATCCATGCGTCGGACACCGAAATGCTTGATGCAATTGCTTTGGGCTACGACGTAGCCCTGCGTGTTGCCACGTCACGCCCCACCAGCACTATCGAAACTTACGCAAGCGGCAGATGGGTAAGTTATGGTGCGGCTGCGGCCGCCGGACGGCTTCTCGGGCTCGACGCCGACGAGATGGCACATGCGTTGGCGATTGCAGGTTCCGAAGGCCCGATCGTTTTTCCAACTGGTTCCTCCAAGTTTCAGGGCAGCACGGTGAAGGAAGGAATTCCACCTGCCGTCGTTGCCGGTATCACTGGGGCTTATCGCGCGAAGGCAGGAGCAACCGGGCCGGTAGACCTGCTCAACAATGAAGAGCGTTATGATCGCAGAATTCTGCTGGGACAGCTCGGCGAGGTCTGGGAACTGCAACGCTGTTATCTCAAGCCTTATGCTTGCTGTCGTTATATGCACGCAGCCATCGATGCGATCCTGAAAATGCGTCGGGACGGGCGTCAGATTCACAGGCTCCGTATCGAAACCTTCCCGCAGGGTCTTCGCCTCGCTAATGAGCGCGCGCCGAGCACGTTGGAAGGCGGCCAGTATAGTTTCTATTTTAGCTGCGCGCTTGCGGCGTTGCGTGGGCCGGGGGCGCTGCAGCCCGTCGACCCTGACAGTTTGAAAGACATAGAGGTGCTCGGCCTTGCGAACCGGATCGAGCTCGAAGCCTCGACCGATTTCGTCACAGCGTTTCCAGTGCGCACACCAGCCCGTGTTCTGATCGATCAGGGCGACGGTGCTGAACAACTGGTTATCGACCATCCGCTTGGCGATGTAGCCAATCCGATGAGTTGGGATCAGGTCGCTCACAAGTTCAAGAACATTGGACGCGTCAGTCTGAGTCCCCAAAACCAGGACAGTATTATTTCGGCGATTAGCAGTCTGAACGAAACGGGCTTCACCTCACTGCTCAGTGCGCTTGCCAAGCCTCAAGACAATAATATTCAATAAAAAGGGAACAATCATGAAACTGAAAAGCATCATGGGTCCACCGGCGCTTGCCGCTCTCATGGCCTTCACGGCACTAGGCACGCTGTCGGCATACGCAGCACAGACCGAATTACGCCTTGGTGCCGCCGCTGCAGATATCGGCAATTTGGATCCGCACTTCGCCGCGAGTACGTCGGACCGTACCCTCGTCGCATGGATTTTTGGAGGACTGGTCAGATTCGCGCCCGGCTCTACCGATCCGGCGACCATTGAAGGTGACCTTGCCGAAAGCTGGGAGGCAACAGACAATAATCTGGTCTGGACCTTCAAACTGCGCCCTGGCGTGCAATGGCAACATGGCTATGGCGAAGTGACGGCCGATGATGTCGTTTTCAGTCTGCAGAAGGCGGCAGATCCGAAGCGTTCAGCTTTTGCAACAGACTATAAGGCAATCAAAAGCGTAGAGGCCATAGACCCGCACACCGTGCGCATCACGCTGGCAAATCAGGTTCCAAGTCTGCTTGGCCTTGTGACCAACTATTCCGGCGGCTTCATCATCAGCAAGAAAGCGTATGAAGAGCGCGGGGAGGGCTTTACCCGTAATCCTGTTGGTTTTGGGCCTTTCCAGTTTGAATCAATCGAACCCGGTGTTGCGGTTCATTTTATTGCCCACGAAAAGTATTTCCGTGGCAAGCCGAAGATCGAAAAGGTGACTTATCGTTTTCTCAACGCTGCGGCAGGTCGTGACCTTGCCTTTACAGCAGGCGAAATCGATGTATCCGCGGGTACGACTGATCGGCGCTGGTTACAGCGAATGAAGGAAACACCCGGAGCCAAGGTCGATATCTTCGATCCTGCCGAATTAACCGTGGTACATATCAACCGCAACCAGAAGCCGTTCGATGACATCAGAGTCCGACAGGCCGTTGCCTACGCGATTAATCCTGCACAGATTGCGCAGTTCCGTGGGCCTGAGTTCACGCGAGTTGCAAAGTCGGTCATTCCTTCGAACAATCTGGGCCTCAATCCCGATCCAGGCCTCGCTCAACCCGATGTAGACAAGGCGAAAGCACTACTTGCAGAAGCGGGTTTTCCCAATGGTCTTACCGTCAAGATGATTTCCAGCCAGATGCCTAGTTATGCGACCACGGACCAGCTTCTCCAGGCGCAGCTTGCCAAGGCCGGCATCAAGCTTGAACTTGAACCGGTTGAACATGCGACTTGGCATCAGATGATCCGCAAGGACTTAAGCCCGCTTGTTGATTACGGTGCGGCACGCTTCCCTGTTGCCGACACGTATCTAACGCAATTCTACCACTCCAACAGCGCTATTGGTGCACCAGGGCAAGTAACAAACTTCAGCCATTGCTCGGTTGCCGACAAGCAGATTGAGGCCGCTCGCACGGAGGTTGATCCCAAAAAGCAGGTCGAACTCTGGCAGGAAGCGCAGAAATTGATTGTCGCTGATGTTTGCGCTGTGCCGGTGACAGAGACTGCCCAGGTCTGGATCAGGAACGAAAAGCTTGACTGGGGCTTCGAGCTCAAGGGCTCGATGTCGCTGGGCCCGCTACTCACCGAACAAGCTCACTTCAAGGAATGATAAGAGCAATCGGGATGGTGCGGTGCACTATCCCGAAATCTTTCAGGCACCAAAATGACAAAGCTAACCTATCCCTCCTATTCCAACCTGTGCGGTTGGAATGCCATGCTCCCGCCACGCCAACCGCGCGTCGCACTCACCCAAGACATTACGGTTGATTACGCAATTGTCGGAGCCGGATTCACTGGTTTCGCCATCGCACGTCGATTGCGTGAACTGAACCCTGACGCCAGTATCGCAGTGATTGAAGCGACTACTATAGGGGAAGGTTCTTCTGCCCGAAATTCGGGTTTCACAGGCTCGGATGTATTGCCGCGCAATGCTTCGATAGAAATGGCTGAAAAGGCGCGTCTTCAATCCGGCTTTTTTAACGAAGCTTTCGAATGGCTGATGCAGATCATCCATGACAACAACATTGATTGTGACATGCGACAGGTAGGATCGATCCGCGGCGCGGCGACAGAACTTGGCGAAGCGTCGTTACGCAATGTAGCGGAAGTAGCTCGCGTCAATAAAATTTCTCACACTATCCTATCGCGGGAGGACATCCATCGTCGCATCGGGAGTGCTTATTATCGCTTTGGCATCCACATGCAGGATACATGGCTGCTACAACCCGCCGCCTTGATACGCGGTCTTGCCGATGCGTTGCCAAACGACATTGCGATCTTTGAAAACACACCAGTCAAGACTCTAGTCAAGCGCGATGGGTGGGTTTTGGAGACGCCGGGTGGCGTTGTAAAATGTAAGAACCTTGCCTTGGCGACGAATGCCTTTATCCGCAAGTTCGGCTACCTGAAGTCGCGCATGGCGACCATTTACACTTATGCTGCCGTGACTGAAGAAATTGCTGATAATCGGCTTGATGAACTCGGCGAGTCCGAGGCATGGGGCCTGTTGCCCTCGCACCGGCTTGGCACGACGTTGCGTCGCATTGGCCGTAATCGGATTATGGTACGCAGTCTATATGCGCATGAGGCCGAGCTTGGCGAGCGCGAGGCTTCGAACAAGCTCAGGGATCGCTTTGAACGCCGTTGGCCAAATCTCAAAGACATGCAACTGGAGTATTTGTGGGCTGGTACGACTGCGTTCACAATGAATGGGGCTCCGTGGTGGGGGCGTGTTGAAGACGGTCTCTATGCATCGGGAGGCTGCAATGGGAGCGGCATTGCCAAAGGGACAATGCTTGGGCGACATCTTGCAGAACTTATGCTGGGCCAAGGCGAGCATACAAGCATGTCTGCCATCATGGGTACAGCGAGCTGGATTGCTCCGGAACCCCTCCGGTCCATCGGTTTCAACCTCATCTCTACGCTGGAAAGTCGCAAGGCGGGTCTGGAAATGTGAAGCTGAACGAAAACAAGAGAGGGCTGAAGCGGTTATTGAGAAGGGTCTGCACTCAGTGGTGTGACTATCAGCTTCTATCCTCCAGACACCAGGCAGTCTGGATAGGGGGCTGAACTGCATAAACATCTGCATGGAAAGGGGCGGCCAAACTCAACTGGCCGCCTCTGTATATAATCTGTGTCGAGAACTCGCATGTGCCTTGGCTTTATGACGCTTGCCGAAGTGTTTGCTATCTTTTGCCGATACAAGGCTGATCTGATAGCTCACCGCATGATGCACCGGGGTGAGTTCTCGCCTCTTCGAAGATGCGTTCCGGCTTCGGCTACGCGCCGTATTTCGACTCTACCGGCCAGACCGATTGAAGCTTCTCACCACCGAGAATGCGGTCACGCGCCGAAGCTTCATTTGCGCCCAGCTTGTCGGCCTGATCGGCCACTGCGGCAACCATGGTCTTGGGAATGACCACAACCCCGTCAATATCCGCGAAGATAACGTCGCCCGGAGCAATTTTCACACCGGCTATTTCGATTGGAACTTGCGAGAGCTTCGGTTCCATCTTGCCGGACACAGAAACAGGAGACCGGGCGCGACCGAAAAGCGGATAGCCCAGATGGCGAACCTGCGCGATATCACGGACAGTACCATTGACAATCGTCGCCGCAGCGCCACGCGTCTTAGCACCCGAACTCATCAACTCTCCCGAGCAGGAGCCTTGCGCGCAGGATGCATCCACGACAACAATTCCACCTTTTGGCGCGTTGTCGATAGCGTTGTGATAGACATCCTGCGGCTGATTGCGACGCTCGCTTGGAGCAAACTGCACTGTGACGGCGGGACCGCAGACCACTTCGCCCGGCTTCAACTCACCTTGTAATGATATTCCGTCCAAATACCCCCAGCCGCCGAGTTGTTCCAGACTGTCATGGACATCGCCGGAATACCATTTCGAAAGACGCTCGATCGACGTCCAGTCTGTATCGGAATAATCGAAGTTGCTCATTTGGTTTTGTCCCTGTTCTTGAGATTGGAATTGTCCAGCGCAACCTTGAGATAGCGCGAACTTTCATCGATCTGTCTGCGGATAGCTTGGCGAGCAGTCTCCGGCTCTCTGGCCGTTATGAGGTTGTAGATTTCCTCATGCTCGGCGAACCCGTCCTCCAGCGACTTGTTCGGTACGCGGCTGGTAACCCTGATGACATCGATGATGATCGAGAAAAGATTGTCATAGACGACGTTGAGGATCTCGTTGCCAACGGAATGCACGAGCCCGAGATGGAATGCGGCATCGCTATCGGTAAATCGAGCCATATCTTTGGCGTCGGCCGCGGCCCTCATATTGGCGAGCGCCTCGTCCACTTCCGGCATCATCGACAGGTTTTCCGAACTCAGCCGCGTCACGACTTCCGTCTCGATGATCCGGCGCACATCCATCAACTGGACCAGATAGTCGGAGTTGTTGGCAAAGAGTTGTTTGACGGTCGTTGCCAGAGAACCGAGAAATTCCCCGACATCGTCGCGGACAACTAGCGCTCTTTCACCGTGCTTGCGGCGAACGAGCCCTTTTGTTTCGAGAATCTGAAGCGCTTCACGAACCGATCGCGTACTCACATTGAATTCACGCGCCATTGCAGCTTCGGCAGGCAGACGATCGCCAATCTTGAGCTTACCGGAAAGTATCTGTGCTTCCAGCGCCTCAACGACCGAGACGTGCAGCTTGTCACGATCAGGTAACGCACGGCTTGTCAGCGTTCGATTGTCTGCCGGTTCTGTTACCATGCCGTAAAGCCTCCATCTACGACGACATTCGAACCTGTCATATATGACGAGGCATCGGATGCCAGAAACTGTATCACGCCATTATATTCATCGATTTCCGCTTGTCGGTTCATGGGAACACGTTCGAGAAACGCATCCACAAATTCTTTGTCGAAGTTGGCGGTTTTTACGCCACCGAATGAAATCAGGTTAACTCTGACATTCTTAGTTCCCCAGTAGGTACCGAGATATCTGGTCAAGTTGACAAGGCCGGATTTCGAAGCTGCGTAGGATACTGCCTTGATGAAGGGCTCGCCGTCCCGCGCCTCGCGATAGGCATAAAGAGCCTGATTTGGTGAAACGATACCGTAGATCGAACCGACATTGATGATGCTGCCGCGTCTGGCGTCGGCCATCTTCGAGCCGATGACCTGACAACACAGCATCACACCGGTCAGATTGGTCTCGATAATCTCGTTCCAGTATTTCTGCGGATAGATTTCAAAACGGCTATTCTGGTCAGCCGATCCTGACGGCTTTGAATCGATACCAGCATTGTTGACCAGGATATGCGGCACGCCCCAATCGGCAATCAATTTTTCGGTTGCCTGTTCCAGGCTGGCCTTATCCGTAACGCTTGCCACATAGACGCGAATGTTCTTCGTCAAACCCGGAAACTTTGCTTCGAGATCGGCGGCGTCGATTGCGCGGCGACTGAAGATCGCCACTTTGGCGCCAGCCTCGGCAAGTGACTTGCTGAACTGCGTTCCGAGCTGCCCCAGTCCACCTGTTACAATGGCAATTTTGTCTCTTACACTGAACTTGTCTGTCATCATTTCATTCCTGCACGTTAATCTACTGGTCCCGGGATCGTCCAAGTTCTCAAGAGCAAGGTTCCGTTCCATCAGCATTCAGGCAATTGCTGTGGCGGGGCTGGTTTGCACCTGCCCCGCGACGGCAGCTGTGTCACGACCGAGGCAAGTCACTGGCCAGCAGCTTCTGGGGGTCCAGACGAGCGCCATGATATTTTTCGTAAATGTCGATCAACTTGCCATTGTCGAGATTGGTCTTTATCCAGCTGTCGATCCATTCCTTGAGCTTTGGCTCGTTTTTGCGGAGAGCAATACCAAGTGGATATGCCTTCGCGATAAACTTCTCTTCGAGGTCGAGCTTGGGATTGGCCTTGATCAGTTCGGTCAAAAGCGGACGAGATGTTGCATAGATAGCAATCTGACCGCTGGTTACTGCCGCGCTCGATGTCGGATCATCTTCAAACCGAACGATCTGGACGCCGGAAACATCCGCGGTCTTTTCCGTCAGATTGGTGTCATTGACCGTGCCGCGGGTGACCGCAACCGATGCATCGGTAAGATCCGCATAGGATTTTACGTTTGCTTCTTTCGGTGCTGCAACGACAATTGCGGTTTCAGCATAGGGTATGCTGAAATCCACCACCTCAAGCCGCTCCTTTGTTATCGACAGTGTCGATACGGCCAGATCCGCCTTGCCCGAAACCAGGAATGGAATGCGGCCCGAGGTTGGAACCGTCAGGAACTCAATATCCACACCCATGTCTTTGGCCAGCAGCTTCGCTGTTTCCACTTCCGAACCTGTCGGCTGGAATTGCGCATCGCGCATCGCATAAGGCGGGTTTCCAAGATCAATGGCGACCTGCAGCTTGCCTTTCTGACGGATCGTATCCAACTGATCGGCAAAGGATGGCTGTGCCATCATGGCGGCCATGCCGATGCCAAGGCCCATAATCGCCAGAAGTTTTCTCTTATTCATAATGGTCATGTTTCCTCCTCCTGTTGTTGGTGATGTCGCTCCTCATCGACACCACACGCTTTGATTGGATGTTCAGTGGCGCGCGCCAACGAAGCTGCGCAATTCAGGGGTCTGCGGGCTCGTTAAAATGGCCGGGCTGCCCTGTTCGCAAATCTGACCCTGATGCATGAAGACAATCTTGTCTGCGACGCGTTGAGCGAAGTCCATTTCGTGGGTGACGAGCAGCATTGTCATGCCATTCCTGGCAAGATCCTCTATGACCTTCAGCACTTCGCCAGTCAGTTCAGGATCAAGTGCCGAGGTAACCTCATCGAACAGCATAACTTTCGGTTTCATTGCCAAGGAACGGGCGATAGCCACGCGTTGCTGTTGTCCGCCGGATAGTTGCTCAGGATAGGAATCGATCTTTTCCGCCAGCCCAACCTGCCGCAAAACGACGTCGGCTATTTCCCGCGCGGCTGGTTTCGCCATTTTCTTGACCCAACGCAGCGCCAGAGTGATGTTTTGTTCAACCGTCAGATGTGGGAAAAGATTGTAGCTCTGGAAGACGATGCCGACGTCCTGACGCAGCGCGCGCAGATTGATATCAGGATCGCTCACGCGATGATCACAAACCCAGATATCCCCGCTATTGACTGTTTCAAGTCGGTCGACACAACGCAGCGCCGTACTTTTGCCTGAACCGCTTCGTCCAATCAGAGCAACAACCTGCCCCTTTTCAATTTCGAGATTGATACCTCTGAGCACCGGCAGCGAGCCATAGCTTTTATGAACGTCAACGAACTTAACGACGGCTGACACTGTACATCCTCTCGAATTTCCGGCTGGCCGCTGAGAGCGGAAAGCAAATGCAAAAGTAGAAGAATGCGATCACGAGATAGGTCGTGAAGGGCTGAAACGTCGAAGCGTTGATTTCTTTGCCGATATAAGTCATCTCGGCCATGCCGATGATCGACGCGAGCGACGTATTCTTGACGATTTGAACCATGAAGCCGACTGTTGGAGGCGTCGCGATACGCATGGCTTGCGGCATGATGACAAGCCAGAGCCCCTCCAAGCCAGTCAAAGCCAAGCAATCGGAAGCTTCCCATTGCGTACGTGGCACGGATTGTAGGCTGCCTCGCCAGATGGCACCAAGGAAAGCGCTCGCAAAGATTGTCATCGCAAGGCTGGCGGCAAAGAGTGACGAAACTTCAATGCCGAAGACCGGCAATCCGAAGTAAACGATGAACATCAGGATCAGGACCGGCGTGCCCTGCACGAGAACGATATAGGCATCAACCAGAGCAACCAGAGCCTTGCTTTTTGCTATACCGGCCAATGCTACCGCAAAGCCTAGCAAGCCACCAAATATGAAGGCAATGACGGAGAGCAAGACTGTCCAAATCAATCCCTGCAGCAAAACTTCGATGTGAATCCAGGAGAAATTCGTAAACATCCCGACCTCCTAAAGATTGGTGCCAAGACGGCGCTTGCGTGGAAACAACACCGACCCCAGAAGCTTGAACAGCCCACGCATCAAAAGGGAAAGGACAAGATAGATGACCAGAATGACGAGATAGACTTCGAAAGAACGAAATGTCATCGACTGGATGCGCGCCGCCGCACCGGTCAGCTCTTCAGCCGAGATTTGCGATGCCACGCTGGTTGCCAGCATCAGCAGTACATACTGGCTAACGAGCGCGGGATAAACTTTTTCAAGCGCAGGCGGCAACATGATCCCTGCAAGCATCTGCAGACGCGACAGCCCCAGCGTATCGGCAGCTTCCAACTGGCCGGGGTGAATGGCCTGCAGGCCTGCGCGAATGATCTCACTAGAATAGGCGCCGACATTGATGGTCAGGCCGATCAGCGCCGATGTCTGAGCGGAAAATTTGACACCCATCGAAGACAGGCCGAAATAAACCAGAAATAGCTGGACCAGCAGCGGCGTATTGCGAATTGCTTCTACGTAAATCGCCACGAGAATGCGCAGGAGTTTGTATTTGCTGATGCTGGCAACCGCACAGATCGTGCCCAAGATGAAACCGAGCACTGTAACTATCAGGGACATCTGGATGGTTGCGAATGTGCCCTTGAGCAACAGCGGCCAGTACTGGCTCAGGAAGCTGAAACTGAATTCGTAACTCATAGAGACTTCACCGAACCGGACGAAGCGCCCTGCAATTCACAAATCGGTTTTTGATCCGCGCTCAACCGTTTGCAGGCGGTTGCTCCGCGTGAAACACGGTCGCCCGCAATCATGCAATCGACGATTGCAATGTACCATTTGGTCACGAATATTTCCTCCCAAGCTCAACGTGCTTCACCCTGGGATGGGTCTCCTCGAAGCAACATCTGCTCAATTTCAATCAAGCTAATTCTAACTTATGACATATGTCAAGATCGGAAAACCAATTCCTTGCAATGTGCATGAAATTGCTGATTATCGAAGAAACTATCCTGCGCCTCGGTGAGATCACCACAGTTCTGGCCAATCTGCTTGGCCCCGTCCGTCTAGCCAAAATCGTTGGTTCTGCGCCGATGTCGAAATATTGCGCACATAATAATCGTGGCCTGTGGTTTTCAGTCGTCCACCAGATTTCTCACCCTGATAAATACCGCTTCCAGCATTGTTTTCTGCTTAGCCGTGGCTACATGTCTCAAATCCCCGATTTGCGGGAGGCAAATGAGCTCGTGATTATTCCGTGAAAACATTATGGAAACGAGAAGTAATGATACACCGGTAGAATATGAATATCGGGAAATCGGCCAAGGTTGATCTTGCCGAAAAGCACGCTGTAGGCTCCCGGCCCCTTTTTCCGACTTTAAAGTGGCAGCGTGCTTGGTGGTCTGTGTCGCCTTCAAGGCGAGGGAACCATGCTGCTGATCAGACGAGGACCAAGAAGCTTGACCTTGATGTCTGGCTCTTGTGTGTTTCCGCGCATTGCGCACAGCTAGATGCGCGTGATGACGTCTGGTGTCAGTTCGGAGACGCTAGAGCAGCCCAGATGCCCAAGGGTAGTCCAGAATTCACGCTGAAGTAGTTCCAACACACGCCGTGCTCCATTCTCGCCGTCAGCGGCCAGTCCCAAAGCAAGCACACGTCCCAGTGCCACAGCGTTGGCACCAAGAGCGATCGCACAAGCTATATCGCTTCCTCGACGAATTCCGCTGTCGAATATGATCGGTGTTTCGTTACTCACGGCTTCGCGTATGGCACCTAATGTATCGACAGCAGCGGCTGTGCGATCGATGGAACGACCACCGTAATTTGATACATAAAGCGCCTTTGCTCCGGCATCGAGTGCCGCCCTGGCGTCGCGAACGCTTCCAACACCCTTCACGATACAAGGCAATGGCGATTGTTGCATGACATATTCGGCCTGTTTCCAGTTCCAACGCGGCTGGGTAAAGTCGAGCAGTTCTGTCAATGCGGCAGGGTCGGATTTGCCTGGGCCGAAATTTGAGGGACCGTCGTCGCCGCGGACGGAAAACCGATCCTCCATCATCCTTTCGCGCCATTGTCGGATCGGAGAATAAGTTGCGATAATGTATTGATACCCGGCAGTTTTGGCGCGATGTATCATATCCAGAGCCGCTTGTTCGTCTCCAGCAAATGTCATCTGAAACATAACGGCAGCAGAAGAGGCGGCTTTGACCTCTTCCAGTGAGTGAGCTGCAGCAACCGGCACCATCTGCTTGATACCGATGGTTTCCGCGGCTCTACCCAATGCCAGATGACCATCAGGGTGAAATGTGCTTTCCCCTCCGCCGAAAGGAGCGACGAAAGCAGGAAAACTCAGATCAAATTCTAGGACACGCGTCGATGTATCGGGATTGCTGACACCGGCAAAAAGCGGCGGCTCAAACAGATATCGATCAAAGGCGTCCGTATTTTCGCGAAGTGTGATTTCGTCGCCAGTTCCACACCACAGATAATTCCAGGAAACATCGGAAAGATGACGGCGGGCGTCCTGGGTAATTCCGCGCATTGTCGTATATCTTTCCGTCGTAACGTAACGGTCGTCCATATGCGCTGGCTTTTTATCCATTTTATCCTCCCTATTCGGCACCGGGGCGCAGTGATGCACCCCGGTAAAGACGTCTTAGTTCTTGGCCGCAACGACAACGACTTCAATCAATCTCTTGGGATCACCTAGATCCGCAACGCCAATTGTGGCACGTGAGGGAAGATCGTCTCCATCAAGCCATTCGAGCCATGCTTCGTTCATCTCTTCTTTTTTGGACATGTCACTCAAGTAAATGCGGGCCGATAGAAGTTGCGTTTTTTTGGATCCACATTCTGCCAATACGTTATCGAGCTTTTCGCATATCTGCTGGGTCTGTTCTTTCATGCCAACTGAAATATCCGACGCAGCATGACCTCCAACAAAAATCATGCCATTGTGTTCTACCGCCGCATGCATGATGCGATGTTTCCGGTAACGCGTTACCATATCCTTACCTCTTCCATTATTTGAATTAATAAGCCGTCAGGCCTTCTATGCAGGGGCATAAGGCCGAAGATCGATTTCTGTTTTGTTGTCCGTGAGTAAGTCGGCGAGCTGTTTTCCGGCGAAGGGCCCAATCGTCAGGCCGGCCGCTCCCAATCCATTGCCAATTATCAGCCCCTTTGTTCCTGGGGCCCGTCCAAGAATTGGTTTCGCTGTGCGGGATGCGGGCCGAAAGCCAATTCGGGTCTCTATATGTGTAGCAGTGGCAAGACCAGGTGCTATTGCAAGGCCAGCGTTTAATACTTCTGCCTGCCCGCCTGCAGTGACGCGATAATCGAAGCCTGAATTTTCTTCTCGGGTTGCACCAATCACAACACGGGAATCGTCAAAGGCTAGGAGATAGTGGCTGCCCATTGGCAAGAGCACCGGCCAGGTCGATGTCTCAACTCCGGGTAGACGTAGATGGACGATCTGCCCCTTTTGTGGCTCAACAGGATGATTGAGGCCGAGAGGGTCGAGAATCTGGGAAGCCCAGGCACCAGCTGTGACCACAATTTCATCGGCCTCGATTATCGCTCCGTCGCTGGCAGAGCAAACCGGTTGTCCGCCTTGCAGGCTAAGTGAGACACGATCCTTTCGGACTTTAGCGCCCAAAGATGATGCTGCGCGGACCATGGCGGCAGAAAGCAGTCGCGCGTCGACCCTGGCAGCACCGGGAATGTAAATGGCCTCTGTGCCTTCCCGCAGGGGTGGGAACTTCTCACGTGCAGCAGAAGGGCTCAGATGTACGATGTTGCCCGCTTCGGGAACATTGGCTACGCGACGCACGATACGTTCGGCCGCTGCGTCAAATTCCTGCTTATCATCAGCGACGACAAGTCCGCCGACCTGTCCATAACCCAGATCGGTTTCACCAAAAGACTTCAATCCATCAATCAATGATTCGTAATAGTGCGCGCCAGCGGCATACATATTGTAGAAATCACCGTCCTCGAGCTTGGTTGCCCAAGGGCATACGATGCCGGCGCCAGCCCATGTTGCTTTCCCTTCATGCTCGGCATCGACTATTTCCACGTCGACGCCTTTCCGAGCCAGATGGTAAGCGGTGCTTGCTCCAAGAATGCCGGCACCAATTATCAAGGCTTTCATGTCTTCTCCCAATGTTAAAGGCTGCGCGTCTTGCCTCGGAATCCGCCTTACTCGACGGTTACACCCGAAAAGCGACTGGTTCCGAAGATGGCTGGCTGAAAACCCTTCACAGTTTTGCTCACAGCCATCAGTGTATCCGCGCCGCCGAGGATGACCGCGGGCACTTCTTCGTGGAAACGCTCCTGAGCTTTTTTATAAAGGGCGATCCGCTTTTCTTTATCGGTAACGCGCCCCGCTTCGTTCATCTGGCTAATAAATTCCTCGTCGCACCATGCGCCAACATTGGACGGGCTTGGTTTGCCATCAGAATCACAAATGAAATAGTTGTTCGGAATCTGGCTTGGATCGGGAAAATCATAGATGCCGCCGAACATCGCTACCTTTGCTTCTCCAGCGCGCGCGCGTTGAATATATTCGCCCCATTCATAGGAAACGATCTCCGCCTTCACGCCGATCCTAGCCCAATCGGCCTGGATCATCTCCGCTGCACGACGGCCGTTGGGCATATAGGGTCGATAAACGGGGATTGCCCATATCTGTGTCGAGAAACCATCTGGAAAGCCTGCATCCTTTAAAAGCGCCTTTGCCTTTTCTGGATTGTACTCGTGTGGCGGCAGATCCTTGTCATGCCCCCACAGAACCGGTGGGATGAGGGCGCCGGTCGCGACGCCCATACCGTTATAGACTGCATCAACGAGTGCGGGAACATTGATTGCCTCAGCGAGAGCCGTTCTCACGCGCTTGTCCTTGAACTTGTCATCACGGAAATTGAAATCGATGAAACCAGTCGAAGCGACTGGTGATTGAATGAGATCGAGGTTTTCACTCTTCGTGATTTGATCGCGGTCGGCCAGGTTGGGATAAAGTGCAATCTGACATTCGCCGGCCAGAGCACGTTGTAACCGTACCGAAGCATCGGTGCTGATGGCCATGATCAGCGTATCGACCATCGGAGTGCGGCTCTTGTCCCCTGCTGCGGCACCCCAGGTATCCTTGAAGGGGGCCAGACGTATGATCGCATCCTGCTGATAGTCCTGTAGGGCGAAAGGACCGGTTCCGATCGGCTGAAGATCAAAGCTTTGAGGTGTTCCCGCTTTAAGCAACGCGTCAGCATATTCGGCCGAGGTAATGGCCAGTGATTGGTGAGCCATGATGCCAATGAAGGGCGCCAGTGGCTCTTTCAGGCCAAAAGCCACCGTATAGTCATCGACTTTGGTGACCGATTTCAGAATATCGGCAAGCTTTGTATTGAACGTAACATAATTGCCGCCGTTGATTTTTGCATAAGGGTGATCCGGTTTCATCATCCTGTCGAATGTGAAAACAACATCATCTGCATTGAACGTACGGCTGGGTGTGAATTGATCATTAGATTGCCATTTCACACCCTTTCTCAGCTTGAAAGTGTAGGTGCGGCCATCATCGGAAATCGTCCAGTTCTCTGCCAGCGAAGGTTCGATGTCGGAACTGTTGGATTTCACGGAAACTAGATTGTCGTAGATGTTTCCAAGTACGTTGGAGGTGGTGCCATTGTTGCTGAGCTGCGGATTGAATATTTCCGGTGAGCCCTCCACACACACTGACAAAATTCCAGCATTGGCGGATGTCGATAGCGCCAGGGTCAATAATACCAGCCCACGAGCCAGACTTTTTCTCATACTTATTCCCCTTATTCAGCAGACCGATTGTGCGGCCTGTTTTTCTTTCTTGGTGGGGAGGAAAGCCCGATGAGGTATGAATGTCAAATAGCAAACTATCTAATCATTATAACCAAAACTTATATCGCTTTGCCGGACCAGGAATGGTCGCCTGGCTGAGGGATTACCGGCGTTTATCAAAGGGAGCGACAGCTTCACGTAAAAATTCAATGAGCTTGCTGGCAGCCAGGGATTTTGGATGGCTTTTGGGCGTGTAAAGCCAAAGGTCGATGGTCGTTTCAGGTGAAATACTTCTGCGCAAGAGGACATCGGGACCAAAATCGAGTCCGACAAAGGACGGCACGATCGAAACACCGACTCCGTTAGCGACAAAACAACAGGCCGTTTCGGAAAGAGGCACCTCTATGCGATTTCGTTTCTGTACGCCCTTGATCTGAAACGCGCGATCAATTGTCATCAAGGAACAGTCGTCACGGGCCAGTGAAATGAAAGGATCGTTCCCGAGGTCTTCGAGGTCGATTACCGATTTACTTGCAAGTGGGTGGCTGGGAGCCAGGACACAAACCATCTCAAACCGCATCAAGCGCTCGGCCTCAACGTTTGGATGTTCGAACGGGAGAACGCTGAGGCCGATGTCAACCTGTTGTGCAGCAACAAGTTCAATGATCCGGGGCGATGGCAGGCTTCGCATGGTAAAGTGAATGTCAGGCTGTTCTGAAAGTAGGGGGGCAAGTGCCTGTGCGAGGAAGCGGGTTGTCAAAGCGGCCGGAGCGACCAGTGTGATTTCACCCCATTCCTGGTTGCGCACCGCATCGGCCAGACGTGCCACGCGGTCAGTGCCAGAGAACATCTTGGCCACTTCAACAGCCAGCATGCGAGCTTCGAGCGTGGGAGCCAGACGCCCGCCGGATCGCACGAAAAGTCGAAACCCACATGCGTCCGAAAAGCTGCGCAGGAGCTTGCTTACGGCTGGTTGAGAAATGCGCATCCGTTCAGCAGCCAGGGTCACAGAGCCTGTTTCTATGGTATTGTGGAACGCTTCCAGTTGACGGATATTCATTCGTGGCCCTTGTTAATCAGGATGCAAATATGAGGCCTGGTTATCTTAGATGAGGAGTCTAGTGCTTAACAATCATGTCGACATCGTTTTCCTTCGCGCATCCGCAAAAAGCGATAACGTGTCCAATCGGGTCAGCTAGTGGATGTGGTTTAGGGGCGAAAGGAGTGCCAATCGATGGATCTGGAAGAATTCGCCAAAGAGATATTTCTTAGTCAGCCTTTCAGTCAGTTTCTAGGTGCTGAACTCGTTGGGGTAGGCGACGGCAGCGCAGATATCTCCTTAACTATACACGAGCTTCATACCCAGCAGCATGGTTATGTTCACGGGGGCGTGATTAGCTACCTGGCCGACAATGCGCTTACATTTGCGGGAGGGCTCGCTCTTGGTGGCGACGCGCTTACCTCTGAGTACAAGATCAATTTTGTTCGACCTGCGAGAGGCGACAAATTGCTGGCACATGCATGGACACTAAGCAAGGGGAAACGGCAAGCCGTGTGTCAATGCAAGGTCGTCTGTAACGAGATGTTGATAGCAGTTGCTCAGGGGACGATTGTTGCTGCTTAGGCGTAATTTTTACGTTTTTAAGCGAAGGCCTGCCAATCGGTTTAACAAATTTATTCACGCCATTTAGTACGGCTAGCCGAGCATTATTGGAACAATTTCGGCGTTTCATGAGTTTGTCTCCGTACAAAAATGTATGTTCTAGCCCCAGTATTGAGGAGGCGAGATGGGAGAATTGTTCTCCTTGGTTTCCCGCGCTTCTCATCAGCGGATTTGTACGCGCACTATCTGAAGCGTGCAGGTGTACCACCTTGGGCGAAGACGGTGCTTAACGAAAGCAGGGATAAATCGATGGCACCCCGTGCGAACTGGAAAGGACAGCTGAAAATTGATCAGCTTTTGTGTCCTGTCGCGCTGTTCACGGCGGCATCGACTTCCGAACGTGTTTCATTCCATCTGATTAATCGTAAGACCGGAAATCGCCTCAACCGGGAGTTCGTAGACAGCGATACCGGCAAACCGGTGCCGCGCGAGAAGCAGGTCAAGGGCTATGAAGTGTCGTCCGGCACCTATTTGAGTTTCGACGAAGCGGAAATCGCTTCGGCCATTCCCGAAAGTGACAAGACGCTTAATGTCACCCGATTTGTGAAATGTGACGAGATCGACAACGTCTATCTCGACCGGCCATATTATCTTGCTCCGGTTGGACACAGCGATAGTTTCGTACTCATTCGCGAGGGTATGAAATCTGAAATGGTAGCCGCAATCGCCGAGACTGTCCTGTTCCGCCGCGCGCGACAGGTTCTGATCCGTGCCGACGATGGTGGTCTGATAGCCACGACGCTCAATTTCGAATATGAGGTACGAGCGGCAGCGGAGGCATTTGCCGACTTGGGCACTTTCACGTTTGATCAAGAAATGCTCGACCTGGCGAAGCATATTATCGACACCAAGATGGGCAGTTTCGACCCCGCAGGCTTCGATGACCGGTACGATGCAGCACTGGCAGATTTGATAAAGGCGAAGATTGAGGGGAGACCGCTCAAGAAGCCGGCTGCGCCGAAGACTGCCGAGGTTATCGATCTCAAGGAGGCTCTTCGCAAGAGTGCAAACCTGGGCCGGGCCGGGCAGGCGGCGACCAAAGCAATAAAAGGCAAAGCCAAGTCTGGGGCGGCATCTGGAACAAAGTCTAGAAAAAAGGTTGGCTGATCATGGGACAGCCACTCGAAACCTATCGCAGGAAACGCGATTTTACCCTCACTAACGAGCCGCGCGGTAAGTCTTCGCGCACAAAACGCGAGCTCTTTGTGGTACAAAAACATGATGCTCGCAGACTGCATTATGATTTTCGCCTCGAGATGGATGGCGTGCTGAAAAGTTGGGCCGTGACGCGAGGTCCAAGCCTTGTTCCTGGCGAAAAGCGACTGGCCGTGCATGTGGAGGACCATCCGCTTGAATATGCGGACTTCGAAGGCACGATCCCTAAAGGCGAGTACGGTGGTGGTACAGTTATCGTCTGGGATACAGGGCGTTGGAAATCCACTGGTGATGCACATAAGCAATACAAGAAAGGGCATCTTGAGTTCGAGCTCACAGGGGGAAAACTCAAAGGTCGCTGGCATTTGGTCCGGATGCACGGAAAGCCAGACGAGAAGCGAGAGAATTGGCTCCTCATCAAGGGTGAGGACGAGTTTGCTAGAAATCCTGATGAACCTGACATTCTTGAAGAGATGCCGAAATCAGTAAAAACCGGCCGCGCCATCGCCGATGTCGAACACGAAGCGCCAGGTTGGTCATCGAAAACTGGTCCGATCAACAAAAAGTCGAACGCTCAAGGGGAGGGTGGGGGCGCAAATATCAAAAATGCGAAGAAGCGACCGATGCCGGGTTTCGTCAAACCTGAGCTCGCTACGCTCGTATCAGCTGCTCCAGATGGAAACCGCTGGCTTCACGAGATCAAGTTCGACGGTTATCGCATCCAGGCTCATATTGCGGGGGGCAAGGTCGCTCTTTATTCGCGTGGGGGGCTGGATTGGACTGAAAAATTTGGCCAGCAGATCGCCAGAGATCTTGTTGGTACGGGCGTGAACGAAGCCATATTTGATGGGGAGATCGTTGTCGAAAACCAGTCGGGACTGTCCGACTTTTCAGCTTTGCAAGAGGATCTAAGCGAGGGACGTTCCGATCGGTTCGTTTATTACCTCTTCGATCTTCTATATGTTGATGGTGAAGATCTCCGCCAGACTCCTCTGGTTGAGCGCAAAACGTTGCTTGAAAAATTAATTCACGGATTATCGTCAACACTTCGCTTCAGCGAGGCCTTTGATGCCGATGGGGCTGCGGTACTGAAGAATGCCTGCGGACTTGGCCTTGAGGGCATTGTGTCGAAGCTCAGGGAGGCATCTTATAGAAGCGGTCGCAGCAACAATTGGCGTAAGTCGAAATGCATTGGACGACAGGAATTCGTCATTGCAGGCTATGTTCCCTCGACGGCAACGCGAGCGGCAATCGGTTCGCTCCTTTTGGGTGTACAGGATAAAAAGGGGCTGGTTCCCGTGGGCCGGGTGGGAACAGGCTTTTCGGTCAGGATTGCAAAAGAACTTTACAAACGGCTGCAAGCCATGCGGCAGGGAGAGAGCCCATTCGCCGTGCCACTGACGGCTGATGAACGGCGCGGAGCCAAGTTCGTCACGCCGCTACTGGTAGCGGAAATCGAATTTCGTGCCTGGACGGCCGACAAACGATTGCGTCACGCTTCTTTCAGGGGACTGCGCGACGATAAGGTTGCCAAGGACATCATATGGGAGAAGCAAACCGTGTCAGCTCGTGTTTCCGGCAAAGCCCCAGAGCAAATCGACGTGAAGCTCACACATCCCGACCGGATTTACTGGCCGGGCGAGGGTGTCACAAAACAGGGGCTTGCCGATTATTACGCCGAAGTCTGGCCTCGCATCGAACCTTTTATCGTCAATCGTCCACTGGCATTGCTGCGCTGCCCGACCGGCATCGACGGAGAACATTTTTTCCAAAAGCATGCATGGAAAGGGCTGAATGAGCATATTGTCGAGGTTCAGGACTCAAAGAACAAGGAAGAAGAACCTTACATCAGCATTCGGGACTTCAATGGGCTGATCGGTCTGGTGCAAGCCGCGACGCTGGAAATTCACCCCTGGGGTTCTACGCTCAAAAACTGGGAGCTGCCTGACATGTTGACCATGGACCTCGATCCGGGGGAGGGGGTTCCGTGGCCACGCGTGATCCAAGCCGCAACCGAGACCAAGGAACGTCTGGAAAAGCTCGGATTGACGGCGTTTGTTAAAACGTCCGGCGGGAAGGGGCTGCATGTGGTCGCGCCGTTGAAGCCGAAGGCCAGCTGGGACGCACTCAAGAGTTTTACAAAGGCAATTGCCGGCCAGATGGCTGCAGACAGCCCCGACCATTATGTCTCGACTATTTCCAAGGCCAAGCGCAAGGGCAAAATTCTCATCGATTATCTGCGCAACCAGCGCGGCATGACTGCTGTAGCACCCTATTCGCCGCGGGCACGTCCCGGTGCCGCAGTTTCCATGCCGCTTGCGTGGGAGGAAGTGATGCCAGCAATAGGCCCCGCCCATTTTACTATTCTCAACACGCCGACCCGGCTGGCCGCATTGAATAGCGATCCCTGGCAGGATTTTCGCAGCGCGGAAACACCGCTGCCCAAGCTGAAGAAATAAGCAGCGCTCTTCGCATCAGTTTTTTTTGTTTTCACCGGCGAGGCTTTTTCGGAGGGCATCCATGATGTTGATAACATTGCCTTCGGTTTCTGTTGCCGTCTTGCGCGGCTTCGACCCGGTTGCCGTTTTCTTTTTCTTCTTTGCAGCGATCATCGACTGAAGGTTCCTCTGCATTGGGTCCTGAAGGAAATCGGGATTCCAATCTTCCGTCTTGCCTTTGACGAGCTTGCGGACCATGGAAAGAAGCTTCGTGTCGGGTTTGCCTTCCTCAATATCTGAAAAATAGTGCGTCGCTTTCCGCACCTCATCGCCGAAGCGCAGCGTCCACAGGACAATTCCGCGTCCGCGTGGCTCAAGAAGCACGGCTCTTTCGCGTCGGTACATGACGAGGCGGGCCAGACCGAAGACTGCGCTTTTTTCCATTGCCTCCCGAATGACGGAAAAGGCTTCCTGACCTACCTTGTCGGACGGCGCGAGATAATGCGGCTTGTCGTACCAGATCCAGCCAATGCTGTCGCGCGGCACAAACTTTTCGATGTCTATAGTTTTGGTGCTCTCGAGTGCCACAGCTTCCAGCTCATCCTCTTCAAGAACGATATAGCTGCCGTCGTCTTTCTCGAACCCTTTGACCTCATCATCATCCCGTACGGGCTTGTGCGTAATGGAATCCACATATCGGCTGATCACCCGGTTGCCTGTCTCGGCATTCAGGGTGTGGAAGCGCACCTTCTCGCTGTCGCTGGTCGCGGGCGTCAGCTCCACTGCACAAGTGACGAGCGAGAGTTTGAGATAGCCTTTCCAGAAACTGTGGGGCACGAACTGATCCTCCGGGAAGAACAGGATAACCTGTTTGAAGCCCGATAGTTCCCGATCAGATTTGTTCAGCCTGGGAATCTGTCGCGATTTGTAGTGGTTGTTCGGCAAGGAGAATAGGATTGGCGGGCATCGCTAAAAAGTAGTCTGCACTATGATCGCCGCAGCCCTAGCCATGCCTGTTTCGATAACGCGTTCCGCCCCATTCGGCCGAGTTGTTGTGATCATAGAAGCGGTTATACATGGCTGTGAGATTGTCTGGCCGTTTTTAATTGGAAGCGGCATGCCTTTATAAACAAACTCGATAAAGCCTTCATTGACGAATTTATTGCGAGCTGCTTGTCTATAGTTTCCAGCACGCACGCATCATGGATGTAGTGATGGACAAGCTGCCCCATCGTCTGGGCACGTGCTTCCTTTATATTTTTTATCATTGCGATCTCAGTCGAAATGACCTGCCACTGAAGTTTCATCCGGCTGCGATTAGAGCCTCGGCGGTTTTTGATACGCCACATGGCGTGATGGGAGCAACCGGCGGAAACGCGAAGCTTCCAAATTGCGTAGCGTTGGAGCCGGTTGCGGCGATGATCCCTGCATAATCTGCCGGGGTCTGGTATCCGAGCGATGAGTGGGGCCGGAAATTGTTGTAATCGTCGGCCCATTCGGCAATGGCGCTCCGGGCATGATCGAGACCAAAGAACAGGCTCTCGTTGAGTAACTCGTCGCGCATGCGGCCATTGAAACTCTCGACATAACCGTTTTGCATCGGTCTTCCCGGCGCGATGTAGTGCCACTCGACCTTGTGATCCTTCGACCAGGCGAGGATGGCATTTGAGGTCAGTTCGGTCCCGTTGTCTGAAACAATCATGCCGGGCTTGCCTCTTCGCTCGACAAGCGTCGTCAGCTCCCTCGCGACACGGCGACCGGAGATAGATGTGTCCGGGATCGCCGCCAGGCATTCACGTGTGACGTCGTCAACCACATTGAGGATGCGGAAGCGTCTGCCGCAGGTGAACTGATCGTGGACGAAATCCAGCGACCAGCGAGCATTCGCCTTTGCTTCGACGAGGATCGGGGCACGCGTGCCAACAGCACGACGCCTGGCTTTCCGCTTGCGCACGGAAAGACCTTCCTCGCGATACAGCCGATAGATGCGATTAACCCCGGAAGGCTCTCCGTCTCGCCGAAGCAGAATGAACAGCCGTCGGTAGCCGAACCGTCGTCGCTCGTTGGCCAGATCGCGCAACTTTGCTCGCAATTCGACCTCCGGCGGTCGGCAGGACCGATAGCGGATCATCTTGCGATCAGCCGACACAATCTGGCAGGCCCGCCGCTCCGAAAGACCCAATATATCCTTCAGATGTGCAACGGCGTCACGCTTTGCGGCAGGCCCTACCATTTTTTTCCGAGAAGCTCACGAAGAGCGGCAACATCCAGCATCTGCTCGGCCAGCAACTTCTTCAGCTTGGCATTCTCGTCCTCAAGCGCCTTCAGACGCTTGGCCTCCGACACTTCCATGCCGCCGTATTTGGCCTTCCAGTTGTAAAAGGTCGCCTCGGAAATCCCGTGCTTGCGGCAAAGATCAGCGGCCTTAACGCCCGCCTCCTGCTCCTTCAACACCCCAATGATCTGCTCTTCCGTAAATCTCTGCTTCTTCATAAGTCCGTCCTCAATGGGCCGAACTCTAATCCAATCTGGAGGAAATTCTTAGTGGCAGGTCAGAAACGCTCCAAATCCAACACCGGCGGAGGCATCCGTGAATAGGCCGGAAAATGAGGATTAACGAGCTTATTGCTCAGGTGGTCGAGTTAGGCTTTTCAAATCAAGCACAGACAGCCATGCCATGAGGCATCGAGGAGCCGGAGCCGCCCATATGGGTACTTCAGCTTCATATATGCAAATTCGGGATATGGTGATCGTTAGGCTGAAAGCCAGGGGTGTTGAGGAAATCGTGTTTGCAGATGCAAGCGCCATAGCGCGATCAGCTTTTGAATTTGCTATGCTGAAAATCTGTTCTGGATCAAACGTAATATAGATCCATATTACATCAACAATTTCAAGGAGATCGAATGGTGGGCGTGACAGGGATTGAACCTGTGACCCCTACGATGTCAACGTAGTGCTCTCCCGCTGAGCTACACGCCCATTCGATGTGGCGCATACACCATATCGCGTTGCGCCCGTCAATGCCCTTTTATGAAGTTTTTTCGTCTTTTTGTTGATGACAAAACAAAGGACCGCAAATCCGCTGGATCGCCTTAGGCGGCGATCAGCATTTTTTCGATTTCGTTGACCAAATCGCGCAGGTGGAATGGCTTGGAAAGCACCTTTGCGTCGCGTGGTGCGTCCGAATCGGGGTTGAGCGCAACAGCGGCAAAGCCGGTAATGAACATGATTTTCAGGTCCGGATCGATTTCTGTGGCGCGGCGCGCCAGTTCGATACCGTCCATTTCCGGCATGACAATATCGGTCAGCAGAAGGGAGAAAGGCTCTTCCTGCAGTCTTTCATACGCGCTTGCACCATTGTCGAAGTGCGTTACGTGATATCCGGCTTTTTCCAGCGCCTTGACGAGGAAGCGGCGCATATCATTGTCATCTTCAGCTAGAAGGATTCTCTTCATTTTTCCGTCCGAATTCTGTGTCGTGTTCATCGCCCAAAAGCTGACCCTTAACGACTCGATATTCACCGTAGAAAACGCTTCTTTGGTAAATATGGAATGAATGCTCGCGCGAATGTTAATTGTTATGGCGCGTATTTGGCAACAAGCTGTTCAGTGTGACAGGATTGTCGCATATGCACGCCCATGCACGAGCGGCGGGATTCGCCTTCCTGCCATTTGCACGCATGGGCTGTCTGACGTAATTTGGTGTGTTACTGGTGAGGATCGTCGTCGGATGGTTCGGGTGTTCCGGTCGAAAACGGGTGAAGAATGAGTTTGGAGCGCGATTTTAGTCTGATACCGCCCTTCGAGATATGCGCTCCGGCGGAACAGCGCATTCCGTTTGTCTTCAATTCACCGCATAGCGGACGCTATTATCCGCACTCCTTTGTAGAGGCCTCGCGTCTCGACGCATTGAGTATACGCCATTCGGAAGACTGTTATGTCGATGAGTTGTTTGCTTCGGCAACACGGCTAGGGGCGCCTTTGCTCAAGGCGCATTTCCCGCGCGCATTTCTCGACGTGAACCGTGAGGCCTACGAACTCGATCCGCGTATGTTTGCCGAGCCGCTGCCGCCTTTCGTCAACAGCCAGTCGGCGCGTGTTGCCGGCGGGCTTGGCACGGTTCCGCGTCTGGTCGGTGAGGGGCAGTTAATCTATCCGGGACGCATCCCACTTGCCGAAGCCTTCTATCGCATCGAAGACCTCTACAAGCCGTATCACCATGCGCTTGATGCACTGCTTCAGTCCACGCGCGAGCATTTTGGTTATGCGGTTCTGATCGACTGCCACTCGATGCCGGGAGGAGTGCGTCCCGGTGAGGTCGGCTCGCGGCCAGATTTCATTGTTGGTGACCGTTTTGGTCGGTCGTGCAGTGAGAGGCTCACGCACGCCGCCATCGATCTGT
Source organism: Ochrobactrum vermis (assembly GCF_002975205.1). NCBI lineage: Bacteria > Pseudomonadati > Pseudomonadota > Alphaproteobacteria > Hyphomicrobiales > Brucellaceae > Ochrobactrum > Ochrobactrum vermis. Next base: position 517,862 of record NZ_PCOC01000002.1, read on the forward strand.
TGCAGAATCTGGGCTACACCGTTGCGCACAACAAGCCCTATGCAGGTGGATTCATTACCGAGCATTACGGAAGGCCCGCCATGGCCTGCCATGCACTGCAGATAGAAATCAATCGCAGTATCTACGTGAACGAGCAGAGCCTGCATAAGCTTGCGGGTTTCGAGGCGCTCTGTGCCGATCTGCATGGATTTTTGAGCGATCTGACATCCTTGCCGGATGATCTGTTTATCGCGCCGCCTCTGGCTGCAGAGTAACTCGCCTCGTCGAGTACGTTTCTCAGATAAAAAGAACCGCGCCCGAACGATACGAGCGCGGTCAAAGACTAGGGAGGAAATGCCCCGAAAGGCATCGACAGGAAAACCTGTCTGGGATTTAAGTTACGTCTGAATGTCATTAACGTCAAGAAAATGCGCATATTTTTTGAGCGAATTTCAATATGCTCATTATGTAGGCAAAATTAGCATGGTTTGCACAAGGATGCGCCATGTCTTGGAAACAGGAGTTCGGGGTTGCTGATCGACAAGGCATTTTTTTCCGAAGTGGCTGCTGCAGCGGCTGCTGAAACGCTTCCGCGTTTTCGTCAGCTGACGGAAATAGACAACAAATATAGCGTAGGTTTCGATCCGGTGACCGAAGCGGACCGTGCGGCGGAACGTGCGATTCGGGCGGTTATTGCTGGTGCCTTTCCCAACCATGGTATTCTTGGGGAAGAATATGGGCCGGAGAATATCGACCGCAGCCATGTCTGGGTCATCGATCCCATTGACGGAACCCGTGCCTTCATTTCCGGACTGCCGGTTTGGGGCACGCTTGTGGGCCTGACCATCGATGGGGATGCCAAGGCGGGAATGATGTCGCAACCCTTCACGGGGGAATTGTTCTACAGCGACGGTAATGGCGCCTATCTCGTGCGTGGCGGCGGGGAGGGCACGCCGCGCCGTCTGTCCGTGCGCAAGAATGCCGCTCTGGCCGATGCGACAATGTTCACAACGACACCCGCCCTTTTCAAAGGGGAAAGCCGCAAGGGATTTGACCGTCTGGAAGGCGCTGTGCGGCTGTCGCGTTATGGAGTTGATTGCTATGCCTTCGCCATGCTGGCAAGCGGGTTTGCTGATATCGTGGTTGAAGCCGGTCTGCAGCCTTATGACATCGTCGCTCTCATTCCGCTGATCGAGCAGGCCGGTGGTGTGGTGACGCAACGCGATGGCAGTCCGGCGGAAAAGGGTGGTGATGTTGTCGCCGCAGCTTCACCCGAATTGCACAGGGCAGTTCTCGATCTTTTGAACGGTTGATCAGATGCCGGAGATCGCAGGCTCAATGGTCTCCGGCATGGTTTCAACTTCCGAAGAACCGGGAATGAACGCATCGAAGGCGGCCCAGAGCTGCTCACGATAAAAGTCGACTTCCTGAAGCATTTCATGACGGGCGCCGGTAATCGTCGTCAGCGAGATATTGCGCGTGCGCGCCACGAAGCGCTCGATCACCGACGTGGAAACCACACGATCCGCTCCAGCGGCAATGATGAGGACCGGTACTGTCGGTCCTTTGTAAAAATCCGGCTGATTGATGCGGCGTGCTGTTTCGAGCGCGCTCCAGAGCCAGCGGGCAGTCGGGCCGCCAAGTGCAAGATCCGGGTGAAGGCGTGGAATTTCCATATTCCGCATGAAGCGAGCCGGGTCACTGGTCAGCGGATTTCCTGCAAAGGGTCGCGAAGCCAGTCTGCGGCCGCCGGAGGCGTAAACCTGGCCGAGGCCAAGCCATCGAAAGGCGGATGCGATGCGGCGTACATTGTCGTCGCTGAGCCTTTGACCATCAAGCCCCATGAAGGGCGCACAAAGCACCATGCGACTGATGCGCGATGTCAGTCTGCCCATCGCGGAAAGTGCTACAAGCGCACCGGCAGAATGACCGAGAATGTAGAAGGGCGGGGGACAGTCGGGCAAAGCGACCTGATCAAGGATGAGGTCGAGATCATCGCAATAATCGTCGAAATTGCGAACGTAACCGCGCTGACGATCTTTCAGCAGCCGGTGTGAGCCGCCCTGTCCGCGCCAGTCGAAAGTCACGACCGTGAAACCGCGTGCGCTCAGATCGGTCATGGTTTCGAAGTATTTTTCGATGAATTCGTTGCGCCCCTGGAGCAGGACCACTGTTCCCCGTATCGGCCTCGTTTCGGCTTTCAGAATGGCATAGCGCAGGGTTTTGCCGCCCTTCGCTTCAAGCAGCCCAGCCTTTATCCCATGCGGGTTCGGGTTCGCATCGGTTTCGAAAAGCAGTTCCGACATCCGATTGCGGGCCTTTCTGTTTCAGGTTGGGATATTTGCTGCCAGTATAATGGGGCAATTGATGATAAAAAGTAACCGGAAGTTCGAGAACGAACTTCCGGCTCAAAGAACAGCCGATGCAAGGGACGTTACGCCGGCTGGCCTATCGAAAAAATCTGAAGAAAGAAGTGTTCAGTATCCGCCAGGGCGGCGCTCGCCGACGATGCGGCCTGAATAGGCATCGACCATGACGATGACGCGACGACCGTTCGGTCTTGTGGCCCGTACGAAATAGGTGTCGCGGTTGAGGCGTATATCGCCGACGTCATAGCCGCGGCGTTCCAGCGAGCGTGCGACACGGCGCGGTCCCATGATGTCGCGACGGCCATAATCGTCGCCCCAGCCTGGGCGGCGGTCCGGTCCGCCATCCCAATCGGGACGCGGTCCCGGATAAGGGCGCGGCGGACGGTAGCCGTCATCATCGTAATACTGAATCTGAACGCGCAGGCCGCTATCGGCTGCAAGGGAGGGGGTCGCAAAACCGGTCGCGACGGTGGCAAGTGCGGCAAAAGCGAGAACAGCTTTTCTCATAACCGTGATCCTTCAGTGAACCCGCTCTGCAGCAGGCATGGTGGGACATTAGCCCCAAGCGGCTGAACGCTCGCCAAAGATGGTGTTCATTTTGGGTTCATTGTGCGGCGGATCCCCAAAATGTAGGCCCCTATCGATCAGGAGTTGTTACGCCAAGTGACAGCCCGTGTAAGCCTGCGTTCCGCAGTCTTCACGTGCATGCGGCCTTGAAATGAAAAAGAACCGTTCCCAAATGAGTTTTGCGGTCGCCACATAGGGGCCGCCGGCATCAAGGAATTCGCCAATTAGGGAGTTTCGCCGCCTTGCATGATTCCGAATGCGCTTAGCGGATTTCGGAAAAGATCATGCTGAACAAGCATTATGTCGCTCTAAAGGAGGGCTAACACATGCGTCACGTAGATTTTTCCCCGCTCTATCGTTCCACGGTTGGTTTCGATCGGCTTTTCACCATGCTTGATACGCTCGCTTCGCCGGAAGGTAACCAGTCCTATCCGCCGTATAATATCGAGCGCACGGGTGAGAACACCTATCGCATAACCATGGCGGTTGCGGGTTTTTCCGAAAGCGAACTCGAAATCGAAGCGCATCGCAACCAACTGTCCGTCAAGGGCCAGAAGGCCGATGAAAATGCTTCCGATGTTGGCGAAGTTCTCTATCGTGGTATTGCCTCGCGTGCTTTCGAGCGCCGGTTCCAGCTTGCCGACTTCGTTGAAGTTGCCGGTGCGAGCCTGAAGAACGGTCTCCTGCACATCGATCTCAAGCGCGAGATTCCAGAACAGATGAAACCGCGCAAGATCGAAGTTACCAAGGCCGGCTCTGACGGCGCTCAGCAGATCGAGGCAAAGACTGCCCACTAATCGCGGATGAGCCTATAGAAATTAGCAAGGCGGCGCCCAAAGCGCCGCCTTTCTTATTTTTCGCAGACAATTAAAAGTTTCAGACGATCATATCGGCAAAACGGTCGACATCTTCTTCCGTATTGGCGAAACTCGTCACGAAGCGGGCGAAAATTTCGCCGTCGCTGATGCGGTTCACTTCCGAATGCGGCGGGTTCCAGTCGTAGAAGATTGCCCCGGCATTGCGCAGACGGTCATAGACCGACTGTTTCATGATGGCGAAGACCTCATTGGCTTCCGGTTTCCAGGCAAGGCGCATCTGGCTCGACGCATTGATATGACTGGCGAGGCGTGTTGCAAGCGCGTTCGAATGACGGGCCAGTTCAAGCCAGAGATCATCCTGCAGGTAAGCGTCAAACTGTGCTGCTACAAAACGCGTCTTTGAAAAGAGTTGTGCTGCGCGCTTGCGAATGAACGGCAGATCCTTGGCGCGTGCGGGGTCCATGAAGACAAGTGCTTCGGCGCACCAGCAGCCGTTTTTTGTGCCACCGAAGGAAACGATGTCCACGCCCTGTTTCCAGGTCATTTCTGCCGGCGTCATGTCCAGCGAAACAAGCGCGTTGGCAAACCGTGCGCCGTCCAAGTGCAGCGGCAGGCCGGCATCGCGGCAGATCTTGGAAATGGTGGCGATATGTTCGGGCTGGTAGAGCGTGCCGACTTCGGTCGCCTGCGTGATGCTGACGGCCATGGGCTGCCCGGCATGAACGAAAGCCGGGTTGAAGCGCTTCAATTCGCGCTTGAGAAGTTCAGGGTCGATACGGCCATGCGCACCGTCGATCGGGTGCAAACGTGCGCCGCCGGTAAAATATTCTGGCGCGCCGCATTCGTCCTCAATCACATGCGCCTCACGGTGCACCAGCGACACACCGCCCGGCCGGTTGACACTGGCGAGCGCCAGCGAGTTGGCCGCTGTACCGGTTCCGACAAAGAAGACTGCGACTTCACGCTCGAACAGTTCGTTGAACCGCTGTTCCACGCGCTTGTCGATTTCGCTGGCGCCATAGGCTGCCGCAAAACCCGCAGCATGTAACGAAAGGCTCTCGGCGATTTTTGGATGGGCGCCTGCCCAATTGTCTGACGCAAAGTGCACGTGTTCCTCCAGATGGGTTGAATAGGCTGTCGCACGGTCGATGTTTCTATAACCTGTCTGACAGAAGCGGTTAAGGCCCGGCTGGCGCGAAAAATGTCATCAATATGCCTAATTTTTAGGCAAGAAAGAGGTGAGCGAAAGCGCGCCAAACTGACGCAATGGCGGGTATACGCAATTAAAATCCAGTATAATAAGGGCTTTTGATATTTTATTACGGAAGATGCTGAGAAAAATTGCGTTTCCATCTTGTGAGGCAATTTGAATTCTGTCATACCTAATTAGGACAGCAATGCTGTCCAATTAAATACTGATGCGAACGGAAGCGACACAACGCTCTCCGGAAAGTTTCAGAAAAGAGGCGCCGTACTGGCAGGCACATAGTCTGGCGGTAACAGGCGCCCCGACCGCGACAGGAGGAATTCTAGTGCGCCATTTTCTGGTGGGCTGAGTGTCGTCTGTCCAAGCCTGATGAGAATAAGGCGCTAAACATCGTTCCTCGCACCGGTTTTGCCACTTGCCTGGAACCTCGTCCAACGCCTTGTCGAAAAGGCTTCCATATATTTTGAACAACGGCGAGATGGTTGTCACCAATCTCGGTATATACTGATCGCGCGCCTCGTGAAGAGGGCCAAACGGAGGGAATGACGATGACGCATTTGACGCCATCTGTATCGAATGTGGTTTCTCACAACGTACAGAACGAAAACGTCAAAGCTGCGACGACGGCTTCCACCCGAACGACGCGAAAAACCAAGGCGGCAGGCGTTCCACCAGCGCAAGGTCTCTACGATCCGCGTAATGAACATGATGCGTGCGGCGTTGGCTTTATTGCCCATATGAAGGGCAAGAAGTCGCATGAGATCGTGGAAAACGGCCTCAAGATGCTGGAAAACCTCACCCATCGCGGCGCCGTCGGCGCTGACCCGCTGATGGGTGACGGCGCTGGCATTCTCGTGCAGATTCCGGATCGCTTCTTCCGTGAGGAAATGGCGCGTCAGGGTATCGACCTGCCGCAGCCGGGCCATTATGCCGTAGGCTATCTCTTCATGCCGCGCGATGCGGAACTGCGCGCGCATATCGAAGAAATCGTCAAGGAAGTGATTGCCGCTGAAGGCCAAACCTTCATCGGCTTCCGTGAAGTGCCGGTCGACAACTCATCGCTGTCGAAGGCACTGGATATTGCCGCAACCGAACCGTTTCACGTTCAGGTCTTCATCGGACGTAATCCGATGCTGGAGACGGACGACGAGTTCGAGCGTCGTCTGTTCGTCCTGCGCAAGGTCATTTCCAACCGCATCTATCAGGAAAACGACGGTGACGATAAGGGCTTCTACATCGTTTCCATGTCGGCGCGCACGGTCGTTTATAAGGGCATGTTCCTGGCTTATCAGGTTGGCGCCTACTACAACGACCTGAAAGATCCGCGATTTGAAAGTGCTGTGGCGCTCGTTCACCAGCGCTTTTCGACCAACACCTTCCCTTCTTGGCGTTTGGCGCATCCATATCGCATGGTTGCACATAACGGTGAAATCAACACGCTACGCGGCAATGTGAACTGGATGGCGGCGCGTCAGGCTTCGGTGGATAGCGAACTGTTCGGCAACGACATTTCCAAGCTGTGGCCGATTTCTTACGAAGGCCAGTCGGACACAGCCTGCTTCGATAATGCGCTCGAATTCCTGCATCAGGGTGGCTACAGCCTCGCCCATGCGATGATGATGCTGATCCCGGAAGCATGGTCGGGCAACAAGCTGATGTCGGACGAACGCCGTGCGTTCTACGAATATCATGCTGCCCTGATGGAACCGTGGGACGGTCCTGCCGCCGTGGCCTTCACCGATGGTCGCCAGATCGGCGCGACGCTCGACCGTAACGGTCTGCGTCCAGCCCGCTATATTGTCACTGACGATGATTTCGTCATTCTGGCTTCGGAAGCGGGTGTATTGCCCGTCGAAGAAAAGAAGGTCATCAAGAAGTGGCGCCTTCAGCCGGGCCGCATGCTGCTTATCGATATGGAAGAGGGCCGCATCGTTTCGGATGAAGAAATCAAGTCGCAGATCGCGCAAAAGCATCCTTACAAGCAGTGGCTCGGCAATACGCAGCTTATTCTGGAAGATCTCAATCCGGTCGAACCACGTGCGCTGCGCAAGGATGTGAGCCTGCTCGACCGCCAACAGGCCTTCGGTTACACGCAGGAAGACACCAAGCTTCTGATGTCCCCGATGGCGACGACCGGTCAGGAAGCCATCGGTTCGATGGGGACGGATACGCCGATTTCGGCCATGTCCGACAAGTCGAAGATGCTGTTCACCTATTTCAAGCAGAACTTCGCGCAGGTCACCAATCCGCCGATTGATCCGATCCGCGAAGAGCTGGTGATGAGCCTCGTCTCCTTCATCGGTCCGCGCCCGAATATTTTCGACCTGGTTGGCACCTCGCGCCGCAAGCGTCTGGAAGTGCGCCAGCCGATCCTGACCAATGGTGATCTGGAAAAGATCCGCTCCATCGGTCACACGGAAGATCGTTTCGACACCAAGACGCTCGACATCACGTATAATACGGGTGAAGGCGCTGCCGGTATGCATGGCGCCATCGAGCGACTGTGCGACCGTGCCGAAGCGGCTGTTCACGGCGGCTACAACATCGTCATTCTGTCCGACCGTCAGGTTGGGCCGGACCGTATTCCAATCCCGGCTCTGCTGGCGACGGCTGCTGTCCACCATCACCTGATCCGCAAGGGTCAGCGTACATCGGTCGGTCTGGTTGTTGAATCGGGTGAGCCGCGCGAAGTGCACCATTTCGCCTGCCTTGCAGGCTATGGCGCCGAAGCCATCAACCCCTATCTCGCCTTCGATACGCTGCTCGACATGCATCGCCGCCGCGAATTTCCGCCGGAAGTCGATGAATATGAAGTGGTCAAGCGCTATATCAAGTCGATCGGCAAGGGCATCCTCAAGGTCATGTCCAAGATGGGCATCTCGACCTACCAGTCCTATTGCGGCGCGCAGATTTTCGATGCGGTCGGCTTGCAGTCGAGCTTCGTCGACAAGTTCTTCTTCGGCACGGCCACCAGCATCGAAGGTGTTGGTCTGGACGAAATCGCGGAAGAAACCGTGCGTCGTCACACCGATGCGTTCGGTAACGACCCGGTTCTGCTGACCGCGCTCGAAGTCGGCGGCGAATATGCCTATCGTATGCGCGGCGAGGCACATCTGTGGTCGCCGGATGCGGTTGCCAGGCTGCAGCACGCAGTGCGCACCTCGAACCCCGATACGTTCACCGAATATACCAGCATGCTCGACTCCAAGTCGGCGCAGGCCAAGACCATTCGCGGCCTGTTCGATATCCGCTTTGCCGAGGATCGCGGTCTGAAGCCGGTTTCCATCGATGAGGTTGAACCGGCGGTCGATATCGTCAAGCGCTTCTCGACCGGAGCCATGTCCTTCGGCTCGATTAGCCGTGAGGCGCATACCACGCTGGCGCGCGCGATGAACGCCATTGGCGGCAAGTCGAACACGGGCGAGGGGGGCGAAGAGCCGGATCGTTTCTATCCGCTGCCGGATGGGAAGCCGAACCCGGAACGTTCCGCGATCAAGCAGGTTGCATCGGGCCGTTTCGGCGTCACGACGGAATATCTCGTCAACTCCGATCTGATCCAGATCAAGGTTGCGCAGGGTGCAAAGCCCGGCGAAGGCGGTCAGCTGCCGGGTCACAAGGTCGATGCGACCATCGCCAAGACCCGTCACTCGACCCCGGGCGTTGGTCTCATTTCGCCACCGCCGCACCATGACATCTACTCGATCGAAGATCTGGCGCAGCTGATTTACGACCTGAAGAACGTCAATCCGGCTGCCGATATTTCGGTCAAGCTAGTGTCTGAAGTGGGCGTCGGCACGGTTGCCGCTGGCGTTGCCAAGGCACGCGCCGACCACATCACCGTATCGGGTTATGATGGCGGCACGGGCGCTTCGCCGCTCACCTCGCTGAAGCATGCCGGTAGCCCATGGGAAATCGGCCTTGCCGAAACCCACCAGACGCTGGTGCTGAACGGGCTTCGCTCCCGCGTGGCCTTGCAGGTCGATGGCGGTCTGCGGACCGGTCGCGACGTGGTCATTGGCGCGCTGCTGGGTGCCGACGAGTTCGGTTTCTCGACAGCGCCGCTGATTGCCGCTGGTTGCATCATGATGCGCAAGTGCCATCTGAACACCTGCCCTGTGGGCGTGGCGACGCAGGACCCGGTTCTGCGCAAGCGCTTCAAGGGCACGCCGGAACATGTCATCAACTTCTTCTTCTATCTGGCGGAAGAAGTGCGTGCGCTGCTGGCCTCAATGGGTTTCACCAGGCTGGAACAGATCATCGGCGAGACCGAGCTTCTGGAAAAGCAGGTGATGATTGACCATTGGAAGGCCAAGGGTCTCGATTTCAGCCGCATCTTCTACAAGCCAGAGGCCGAGAAGCACGAGATTTACTGGACAGAGCGTCAGCATCATCCGATTGAAGATGTTCTGGACCGTAAGCTGATCGCCGAGGCCATGCCTGCGCTCGAAGATCGCAAGCCGGTCAAGATCGACATCGGTATCAAGAATGTCGACCGTTCTGCCGGTGCCATGCTGTCGGGCGAAGTTGCCAAGCGTTTCCGTCACAAGGGCCTGCCGGATGAAACCATCGCCGTCACGCTTCGCGGCACGGCTGGCCAGTCTTTCGGCGCGTTCCTGGCGCGCGGCATCTCGTTCGAGCTGATCGGCGATGGCAACGACTATGTCGGCAAGGGCCTTTCGGGTGGCCGCATCGTCATCCGTCCGCCGGAAGATACGCGTATCGTCGCCGAAGATTCGATCATCGTCGGCAATACCGTGCTCTACGGCGCGCTTGAAGGCGAGTGCTACTTCCGCGGCGTTGCGGGCGAGCGTTTCGCTGTGCGCAACTCCGGCGCGGTCACGGTTGTCGAAGGCGTGGGCGACCACGGCTGCGAATACATGACCGGCGGCGTCGTCGTGGTTATCGGTCAGACGGGTCGCAATTTCGCGGCGGGCATGTCGGGCGGTGTCGCCTATGTGCTTGACGAGGAGGGCGATTTCGCCCAGCGCTGCAACATGGCGATGGTCGAACTGGAACCGGTTCCGGAAGAAGACGATATCCTCGAAAAGCTGCATCACCATGGCGGTGACCTCATGCATAAGGGCCGTGTGGACGTATCGGCCAATATGACCCATCATGATGAGGAACGTCTGGTGCAGCTGATCGCCAACCATCTGCATTACACAGGCTCGACGCGGGCGAAGGACATTCTCGACAATTGGGAGAGCTATCGTCCCAAATTCGTGAAGGTCATGCCGGTCGAATATCGTCGCGCTCTGGAAGAGATGGAGCGTGCGCAGATCGGTGTCGCGGCTGAGTGATCCTGACAAGCGGAGCCCGACCTTCGGGTCGGGCGCCCTTCGCCATATGAAGAGATAACAACGCTCTGACATGCCTGCGCGTTAAAGATGACGCGGCGGACAGGGCAACTTCCGGCAAAGCAGACCATGCGCTGGTCTCAGGCCGAGGGGAGTAGAAGAATGGGTAAGGTAACTGGTTTTCTAGAGATCGACCGTCAGGTGGCAAAGTACCAGCCGGCGTCGGATCGTATCCGCCACTTCCGCGAGTTCACCATTCCGATGACGGATGGTGAAGTGCAGAAGCAGGCCGCGCGCTGCATGGATTGCGGCATTCCGTTCTGCCATGGGCCGACGGGCTGCCCGGTGCACAACCAGATCCCGGACTGGAACGATCTGGTCTATAACAACAATTGGGATCAGGCGATCCGCAACCTGCATCTGACCAATAATTTTCCGGAATTTACCGGTCGCGTCTGCCCCGCGCCTTGCGAGGAAGCCTGCACGCTGAACCTCGAAGACACGCCGGTTGCGATCAAGACGGTTGAGCAGGCGCTGGGCGACAAGGCCTATGAGCTTGGCTATATCGTGCCGCAGCCTGCCGCCAACAAGACCGGCAAGTCGGTCGCCATCATCGGTTCCGGTCCGGCTGGACTTGCCGCTGCACAGCAGCTGGCGCGCGCTGGTCACATGGTCGATGTCTATGAGCGCGAAAGCCGCCCCGGCGGCCTGCTGCGTTACGGCATTCCGGATTTCAAGATGGAAAAGCACCACATCGACCGCCGCGTGGCGCAGATGGAAGGTGAGGGCGTCCGCTTCCTGTGCGGCGTGAATATCGGCGTCGATAAGCCGCTGCGCGGTCTTCTCGATACCTATGACGCCGTGCTTTACAGCGGCGGTTCCGAAACCCCGCGCCCGGCAGGCATTCCCGGTGCCGATCTGGAAGGCGTTTTCGACGCCATGCCTTATCTGGTGCAGCAGAACCGCCGCGTCGGTCGCGAGAACATCGAGTCCGTCGCCTGGACTTCGACGCCAATTCTGGCAGGTGGCAAGCACATTGTTGTCGTTGGTGGCGGTGATACGGCTTCCGACTGCGTTGGCACAGCTTTCCGTCAGGGTGCGGTCAATGTCACCCAGCTCGATATTCGCCCGCAACCGCCGGAAAAGGAAGACAAGCTCAGTGTCTGGCCTTACTGGGCGACCAAGATGCGCACCTCTTCCAGCCAGGCTGAGGGTGCTGCGCGCGAATTTCAGGTCGCAACACTGGAATTCATCGGCGAAGAAGGCCGCCTGACCCATGTGAAGTGCTGCCAGGTGGATGAGAAGCGCAAGCCGATTGCCGGTTCGGAATTCTTCATCAAGGCTGATCTTGCTTTCATCGCCATCGGCTTTGCCGGTCCGGGTGAGGATAGCGTCGTTAAGGAACTGGGCGACAAGCTTGATGTCGCAACCGATCGTCGCGGCTCGAAGTCGGTCAAGGCCAATGAGCGTGACTATCGCACCAATGTCGACAAGCTCTATGCCGCAGGCGATATCCGTCGTGGTCAGTCGCTGGTCGTCTGGGCAATCCGCGAAGGCCGTCAAGCCGCGCACGCCATTGATGCCGATTTGATGGGAAGCTCTGTTCTGCCTCGCTAAGAGACAAGCGATTAAATTGAAAAAGCCCGGAGTTTCCTCCGGGCTTTTTTGTGTCTATTGGCGATCAGCCTTGGCTGCGCCGCGCCTTCATCACGAGATAGGCAATGGCCAGGAACACGAACCAGAATGGCGTGACCTTCAGGGCTGCTGCGGTATCAGGCTCTTGTGCAAGTGCCCACAAAATGAAGGCGAAGAACGCAAAGACCATGACAACGGCTGGACGTCCGCCCGGCATTTTGAACGTGGATTTCTCATGCAGGTCGGGGCGCTTGCGGCGATATTGCAGGTAAGACGCCAGAATGATCGACCAGATGAAGATGAAGAGCAGAGCTGAGATCGTCGTAACAATCGTGAAGGCTTCAATGATGCTCTGGCCTGCATAGAGCAGAACCACGCCCGCCAGCAGGAAAATACACGAGAAGAATAGCGAATTGACTGGTACTTTCCGCTCGTTCAGCTTGCCGAGTGCCTTCGGCGCGAGCTTCGAAGTGGCGAGGCCGTAGATCATACGCGAGGTGGAGTAGATGCCGGAATTCGCGCTTGACGTTGCCGAAGTCAGCACGACAAAATTCACCACATGCGCGGCAATGCCGAGACCGGCCAGCGAGAACATGGCGACGAACGGGCTGGAGCTTGGATCGACCTGATCCCACGGGATCACGGTGATGATCACAAACAGCGCGCCGAGATAGAACAGCACCACGCGGATCGGGATCGAATTGATTGCCTTCGGTAGATTGCGCACCGGGTCCTTGGTTTCGGCGGCGGCGGTGCCGACCAGTTCGATGCCGACAAAGGCGAAGACCGCGATCTGGAAACCGGCGACAAAGCCGAGGAAGCCATTGGGGAAGAACCCGCCATGGTTCCACAAATGCGCAACCGATGCCTGGCTGCCATTAGGCAGGGTAAAGCCGGTCGAAAGCATATAGACGCCAGCAATGATCAGCCCGACGATGGCGACGATCTTGATGAGCGCGAACCAGAATTCGATTTCACCGAAATTGCGCACGGTGGGCAAATTCAGCGCCAGAAGCGTGAAGATCAGCCCAAGTGCAGGTATCCAAAGCGCAAGTTCCGGAAACCAGAATGATACATAGCCCGACACCGCCACCACGTCTGCTACGCCGGTCACGATCCAGCAAAGCCAGTAGGTCCAGCCGGTGAAGAACTGCGCCCAAGGGCCGAGATAGTCGCCTGCGAAATCCGCAAAGGAGCGATATTCGAGGTTGGACAGCAGGATTTCGCCCAATGCGCGCATCACGAAAAACAGCATGAAGCCGATCACCGCATAAACGAGCAGGATCGAAGGGCCAGCCAGCGAAATGGTTTTGCCCGAGCCCATGAAAAGGCCGGTGCCGATCGCGCCGCCAATGGCGATCAGTTGCAGGTGTCTGTTGGACAGGTTACGTGCAAGATGGGGTTCCTCCTCCCGATGTGAATCGGCAGAAGGTTTGGATGCGATGTTCATTCAAACGCCTCTTGTGGTTGGCCGACGCTGAAAATCAACCTCGTCCGGGCGAGGAGGAGCGTCCTTCCTGTTCAGCCTTTTCAGGCAGACGGTGCATTCTGATAGACGATGCGAGCTCTTCTGTGAACAGCGCGGAATGTAGCAATTGGACTCATATTGGATAGAGAAAGCCACTTTACATCAGTCATACAATAGCTCAATCGAGCTGGTGCAGCCCAATAATTAGGGATTTGCACTCTTGTGTGGCCAGGAAAAATCATCGGCCCTTCCGGGTGACGGTTTGCTTTCAGTGTGGGCTGGGCGCGTGGCTTGCGGGCGCGCAAGGCTCCCACCGAGCAGAACGCCGCTCTCATCCTTGTCGATGTCGCGAATACTGACCGGCGCCACGCGGTCAACCGGTTTTGACGGATCATGTGCGCCCGCAGCAGGCAGTGGCTGGTCTTCTTCCTTTGCGCCGCCGAGATAGGCGCGGAGCGGTTTTTCCGCATAGAAGGCCAGCTTGCGCTTGCCGGCTGATGTGATGTTGATGCCGTCGTTGCCGCGCAAACGCGCGGTCTGGCCGTTAATATCGAAGCCAGTCTGCGTGAAATTTCCGTCGTCGTCGACAAATCCGTCCCAGACATCGGCGAACTTGCCGCCAGCCTTTTCGGTGGCTGTGCGATATATTTCATTGAGCGCCAGCATATCCTGCGACATGCCTTTCGGGCGGAAGGGCGGCTGGCCGATCCACACCAGAGGAAAGTGCTTGTCGCTGATGACCTTGATGAAAGCGGCGACCCGCTTTTGATATTCTTCATTCCATTCCGGTGATCGGGGCGGCAGGCTTGCGCCCTTCTCGGTGATCGCCTGTCTGTCGTTGGAGCCGATCATGATCACAACTGCAGCAGGTTTCTCCTCCTCCAGTATCTTGCCGATATTTTCGGGCCAGTTGAAATGATCGTTGCGCACAAAGCCGGAAGAGCCGTTTATCCGGGTCACGACCTGGAGATCGGCGTCGGACGCGAAAGCAACGTCAAGGCCTTCGGCCAGACCGTTGCCGATGAAGTCGCCGACGACAAGCACTTTCTTTGCATCCGGCTTTTTCTCGACGAATTCAACCGCGGGGCTTGCCGCTGGCGGTGGTGTCGGGCGGGAAGCGGGAGAAGTTGCTTTGGGGCGCTTCGCCTTCGGTCGGGCGCGTTGTGGGGCACGCTGTTCATATTGACGTTGTGGTTGCGCCTGCCGTGACCCGAACAGAAGATCGAAAAGCGTGCGCGGACGCTCCTGTGCGGATGCAGTGATGATACCGGAAAACAGCAATGCTGCAATTGCCAGCACGATGCTGAAAGCTTTCACAAGCTTGGTCACAGTCCGATTTGCGCGCATCCGTTTCGCCTTCATGGCCTGCATATTAGCTTGGCAATCTTGAAAAACAAAATGGAGCGCACTTTTGGTAAAGTGCGCTCCATTCGATCAATCCGATAGTTTAGCGACGGCGCAGAACCGACAGGACTTCCTTGCTCGGATGACCATCCGGCTGAAGTCCGTTGCGCTGCTGGAAGGCTTCGATAGCTGCCCGCGAGGTGGAGCCGATCTTGCCATCGATATTGCCGTCATAATAGCCGAGCGCCTTCAGATGCGTCTGCAATTCCTGACGCTCGTTCATGGTGATCGGCGTAAACGGACGATTCCAATCCTGACGCAGCCCCTGATAACCGCCAATGCGATCCGCAAGAAGGCCGACAGCAAGCGCATATTTGTCGGCATTATTGTAACGCTTCAACACGAAGAAATTCTTCGTCATCAGGAAGGCAGGACCCTGACGGCCATCCGGCACTTTCAGGGTTGCTTTTTCGCTAGGATCGGGGAAGGCACGTCCGTTAGCGCGAACGAGACCGATTTTCTGCCATTCGGCAATCGAGAGCGAGCCCGAAGGGAATTTGCGCCCCTGCGGTAGAGCGACTTCGTAACCCCAGCTACGACCCGGTTGCCAGCCATTGCGATGCAGCAGATTTGCCGCAGTGCCCAGCGCATCGGGAACAGAGTTCCATATGTCGCGCTTGCCGTTACCGTCTATGTCGACGGCATAGGCCTGATAGCTGGTCGGGATGAACTGCGTGTGGCCGAGCGCACCAGCCCAGGAGCCGGAAAGATGTCCGCGGTCGATATCGCCGGTCTGGAGAATCTTCATCGCGGCAATCAACTGTGTGCGGCCATATTTGGCGCGGCGCTGGTCCGCATAGGCGAGCGTTGCCAGCGAACGCACGGCATCGCGCATGACATCGTCGCGCTTGAGAATCTCGCCGTAATTGCTTTCCATCGACCAGATGGCGAGCAGGATATTGCGATCGACCGAGAACCGCTGCTCAATGCGCTGGAGCCATGGTCCCCACTTGCGGGCCATGTTCTGGCCGACGGAGACGGATTGCTCGTTCACGCGGTTGTCAACATAGTTCCAGACAGGCTCGGTAAATTCAGGCTGATAGCGTGCCTTCTGAAGTACGACCGGATCCGGTGCATCGACACCGCGGAATGCGCGATCGAAAGTGGAAGGCGAAACACCTGCATTTATGGCGACAGGACGAAAACTGGCGACCCACTGGCGAAATTTTGCATCGGCCAAAGCGGAGCCGGTTGTCAGTGTGGAGGCGAGCACAGCTATCGCAACCGTTGCAGCTGCTTTCAGCTTCAGCGTTTGGCCCACCGTGAATGGAAATCGCAGCATTCTGTGTTTCCCTTCTGCAATCAAATTTAGCCGATACCGGCGCGTTTCCCTTCGACCTGGATTCTGCTCGCACCGGATTGCATTGGTCAATTAATACCATCCTGTGTTGAGTTTGAGCCAGCAGAAAGTTCCGGATCGAACTGTTGAACGATCAAATTAGAACGTGTCGGTTAGCAATTGGTTTACCATCGAGGGCCTGCTTTAAAATTTGCCTGAAGTTTCGAAAAGTTTTTGAATCAAGCAACATTAAGGTAGGGTCATCGAATGTGATGGGATGAACCACGCAATTTCGTCGTTCTTTAATGAAAAGGCCTTATTTGAAATTCAGTCGTTTCAATGCTTTGATAGCAAATCTGAATTAGTGAAATCGAGGAGAGGAATGAGTTCTATCCGAAAAATTCGCAAGGCCGTCTTCCCTGTCGCTGGTCTTGGCACCCGCTTCCTGCCCGCCACCAAATCCATTCCCAAAGAAATGCTGACTGTCGTGGACAAGCCCGTCATCCAGTATGTGGTCGATGAGGCGCGCGAAGCGGGTATCGAACATCTGATTTTCGTCACCGGGCGAAACAAAGCGGTCATCGAAGACTATTTCGATGCACAGGTAGAGCTTTATTCTACGCTTGCCGAACGTGGCAAGACAGCGGAACTGGAGCATCTTCAGGATATCCAGCCGCAGCCGGGAACGACCAGCTTTACCCGACAGCAGGTACCGCTTGGCCTCGGCCACGCGGTCTGGTGCGCTCGGGAGCTCGTCGGTGACGAACCGTTTGCTCTCTTGCTGCCGGATATGGTCATGCAGTCGAAGAAGGGCTGCCTGAAGGAAATGGTCGAGCTGTACGAAAAGACCGGCGGCAACGTCATAGCCGTGCAGGAGTGCGATCCGGAAGAAGCCCATAAATATGGTATCGTCGGCAAGGGCGAAGCCATCGGAAGCGGTTTTGAGATCACGCAGATGGTCGAAAAGCCTGCCAAGGGTACGGCACCGTCCAATCTTTACATCAATGGTCGCTATATCCTTCAGCCGGAAATCTTCGAGCTTCTGAGCAAGCAGGAGAAGGGTGCCGGCAACGAAATCCAGCTCACGGATGCGATGTTGAAACTTGCCGATGCCCAGAAGTTTTTCGGTTTCGATTATCGAGGCCTGACATTCGACTGCGGCTCCAAAGCCGGCTTCATCGAAGCCAACGTTGCGTTTGCGCTGTGGCGCAATGACATTCGTCCTTCGGTCGAGAGCTCGATTGGCAATCTGCTGAACACCATCAAGCCTGCTTGATATTAACCTGCCTGAACTCTGGTCACGCCCCCTGCAAAGGGGGCGTTTTTTTATGGTGTGCGGTTACTCCGGTGAAACTTGCTTTTTTTGACGATGACAATAGGTATTTGACCTAGGACGAATCCCGGAAAGTGTGAAAACCCTTTCGCGATACGCTCGACCAAAGAAGTTTTCTCCCCATCATAAGGAAGAATGGCATGCAGGAATTCGAGCAGACGATGAGTGCAGGCGCGCTCATCTCCATCGCGGTGGGCGCTGTTTTATTATTGCTTTTGCTCATCATCCGATTTCGCGTCCATGCATTCGTAGCGCTTATAATCGTCAGCCTCCTGACAGCGCTTGCGACGGGCATTCCGGCTGGCAATATTCTGACGACAATCACTTCCGCCTTTGGATCCACCCTTGGCGGTGTAGCGCTTCTGGTTGGTCTCGGCGCCATGCTGGGGCGGCTGCTTGAGATATCCGGCGGTGCACAGGCGCTTGCCGACGATCTCATCAGGCGGTTCGGAGAAAAACGCGCGCCCATGGCGCTTGGCATCGCGTCACTCATCTTTGGCTTCCCCATCTTTTTCGATGCGGGACTGGTCGTGATGCTCCCCGTCGTCTTCACCGTTGCGCGGCGTCTCAAGGGAAGCCTGCTTCTCTACGGTATTCCGGTCGCCGCAGCTTTTTCGGTGATGCATGTTTTCGTGCCGCCTCATCCAGGCCCGGTGGCCGCATCCGAGCTTTTGGGTGCAGATGTGGGGCTTCTAATTCTCGTGGGGATCGTGGTCGTCATACCTGTCTGGTTCATTGCCGGGCATCTTTTCGGCGTATGGATCGGCAAGCGGATCAATCTTCCGATCCCCGACAGTTTTGATGCCGGGAAAAACGTGGACGAGGCGATCAACCCTCCAAGCTCCAGCCTGGTCATATTGCTTCTCCTGCTGCCGCTGGTTCTGATCTTCATCAATACGGGTCTGGACTTTGCCCGCGCGCAAGGTTGGGTAGATGCCCAGGCCAACTGGTATCAGCTAGCGCGGATGATCGGATCGACACCGGTTGCTCTGCTGATTTCGGTGCTGGTCGCGTCCTATGTGCTGGGACCCCGGCGAGGTAGGGACTTAGCCAGTGTCGAACGCATTCTCGATTCGGCGCTCGGTCCGGTTTGCTCCATCATCCTGATTACGGGCGCTGGCGGAATGTTCGGTGGCGTCCTGCGTGCTTCCGGCATTGGTGACGCCTTGTCAAATGCGTTTGCCAATACCGGACTGCCCGTTATCGTGGCAGGCTTCCTGATCGCAACGATTTTGCGCGTTGCGCAAGGGTCGGCAACTGTGGCCCTGATAACAGCTGCCGGACTTGTTCAGCCTGCAGTTCAGGCTGCGGGTTATCACGGACTAGAGACTGCGGCGATAGTAATCGCACTTGCTGCAGGGTCGGTCATGCTCTCTCATGTCAACGATTCCGGTTTCTGGCTTGTCGGGCGCTTCTTCAATATGGACGTCAAGACGACGCTGAAAACCTGGACGGTTCTGGAAACCCTTATCGGGCTTCTGGGGTTCGGCATGGCGTGTATTCTGTTCTGGCTCGCTTAAACTCACGACAATACGGCATCCCGGTAGGGATGTCGTATTGTCTCTATTCTAGCGCTGAACCTTCACGCCGAGATAGACGCTGTCGGCCGTATATTCGCGGTCAGATATCCTGCTTGTCAGGAATTCGTGACGCAGGCGTGCATCAAGCCCAACGAAACGATTGATCCAGTAGGTTGCGCCGATCTGCGCACCGATTGTGTAATCGGTCCCGGTGCCATCCTTGTTCTGCCGGATGTTGGCATCAAGCCTGCCGTTGAGGCTCAGATCGGAGCGTATGCGACGGGTCACATCAAGGCTTGCAAAATGCAGGAGCGACCCGGCAATGCCAGGCGTGGTCGAGGTGTCGACAATTGTTTGTGCATAGAGCCGCACATCGGTTCCGCGCAGCGGCGACCAGTTGAGCGCTGCATTGATCGAAGGACCGCTAATGTCACTGAGACGAGAATCGTCACTGTTGGCGCGCATGTAACCGGCGGCGAATTCGCCGTTCAGCTTCTCGCCCATATCCAGCATCATGCCGCCGCGCAGTGCGAATTGCGATCCGCTGCGCTCGTAACCGTTGCTGTCCACTTTCTCGTCGAAGATACGCTTGCCCAGTTCCACTTCGGTGAAGGGCTTGATCGCCGGGGACAAGGAAAAGCCGCCGCGCAACGTGATGCTGGCATAGGTGTTGTCGCGGTCTTTCTGAGTGACGGTGCCGCCGGACGACAATTCTGCGTCGCCGTAGATATTGTGTTCAACCCGCCCGGTTGCACTACCGAAGATCAGGCCCATGTCGCGTTCGATGCCGAGACTTCCGTTGAGGGTGTGAACCAGAGGACGCTGCAAGGCGTCGACCACACCGTTGGGGCTCGACGCGCTTTCGCGACGCAGCCGATATCCGGCACCGGTGTTGACGGTCGTTTGATCGCCGAGATCGAAGCGCAGCTTACCCTGAATGTCGACCTGCGGTTCGGAGACGTCTTCGCCCGAAATGGATTTGGCCCAGGTGCCCGATGCGTCAAGTGTTGCCTGATGGCGTGCCCAATCCGACTGCGCGTTGAGCCGCAATGTGGTTTCGTTGAGAACAGCGCTGGAACCGGTTGCGCTGCTGTCGCCGTTCGTCGTGGCACGGATACCCTGTTCCAACGACGGTCGCAGGATAAACGAGCCGGTGCGAATCCCGACCGGTGCGAATGGGTCGGCTTCCTGTGTGATGTAGCGACCTTGCTCGGGCGACTGCCGGAGATTTTCGCGTTGCGCCCGGCCCGTTTCGTCGCTTGTCTCGGTGTCGACCGAGCCGACACGCATATTGTCGGGCTGTAGTGTTTGGCGGTCCTGCGGAACGGAAACTGCCCGACCGGTTTGCGCCGTGGTTGCCGGGTCAGTCGCGGGTGTGTTTTCAGGCGGCGTATAACTGTCGTCAGGCGCTTCACCGGCGCCATTGTCATATCCAGGTGCGGCAAGCCCGCGATTTGCAAGCGTTTCCGGTGAGGATGCAGAAAGCACGTCTTCGCCTACGCTTCCGCGCAGATAAGCCTCCTGAGCAAAGGAAGGGCCGTGGCTGATTGCCATCGCCACGCCCGACAGAAACAGGCATCGCAGCCTGCGGGCAATGGGCGTCGAACCGCCGGATAGGGCCTTGGCAAAAAGCATGTCGTGTTTTCAAACCGTCGCAACGTGGTAGATGAACGGTAAAGGCACATGGTTAATTCTTGGTTGCCATGGCCGAATTCAAGGCCATGTTTCGCTGCACAAATGTTTGGACAACCGGCTGCGAAGAAGTTAACCCTTGCCGCCATGGAAAAGCTCGATCAGATTATCCCTCCGGCAGACGCTGAAGCAGCCATCGCTTCGGCGCTGCGCACCATAAAGACCGAAAATGCGGGCCTTGTTGCGCTGGAAGAAGCGCTGAATGACGGCCTTTCCGGCCCATTTGTCGAAGCGGTGAAGCGTATCGTTGCATCGCGCGGGCGTCTGGTCGTTACGGGCGTCGGCAAAAGCGGCCATATCGGCTCCAAGCTTGCCGCCACTTTTGCCTCGACCGGCACCTCGGCATTTTTCGTTCATTCGGCGGAAGCCAATCACGGCGATCTCGGCATGATCGGCCGCGATGATGTCATTCTGGCCATTTCATGGTCGGGCGAAACGGCGGAACTGAAGGGCATCGTCAATTATTCGCAGCGTTTCCGCATTCCGCTAATCGCGATTACCTCGCGCGAAGGCTCGGCGCTTGGCCGCGCGGCGGATGTCGTGTTGCTCCTGCCGAAAACGGCTGAAGCCTGCCCGCACGGTCTGGCACCCACGACATCGACCTTGATGCAGCTTGCCATCGGCGATGCGCTGGCGATTGCGCTTCTGGAAGCGCGCGGCTTTACTCCAAGCGATTTCAAGACATTCCATCCCGGCGGTTCGCTGGGTGCAAGTCTCATCCATATTCGCGATATCATGCATCGCGGCGAACGCCTTCCATTGGTGAAGGTGGGTACGTCCCTACCGGATGCGATGAAGGTTCTGGCCCAAAAGAGCTTTGGCTGTGTGGTTGTCGTCGATGATGGTGGCGATCTGGCGGGCATCGTTACCGATGGAGACATATCGCGCAATCTGAGCCGCAATCTCGCGGCATTGGCGGTCGATGACATCATGACGCGCAAGCCGAAGACCGTGGATCAGAACATGCTGGCGACCGCAGCACTCAACACCATCAATGAAAATCATATCGGAGCGCTGATCGTGGTCGAGGCTGGACGCCCGATCGGGCTTGTACATTTCCACGACCTGTTGCGGATAGGCGCGGTCTGATAGGACATCAAGACGGTAGGGCAATAAGGCCGTATGTCTGCTCTGCAAAACATACTGCCCTATTCAGCAACTTCAATCTCCAGCGAAACCGGATCGAAAGCGATCACGTGAACTTCTGTTCCGGTTGGCAGATCTGGCCCTTTCACGCGCCACATCGTATCATTGATACGGATACGTCCACGACCGTTGATGATCGGCTCCGTCAGTGTGGCGCGCTGGCCGACAAGCTGCTCGCCGCGACGATTGAGAAAAGGTTCGGCGGCGTCACTGCTGCGTGAACCGAAAAAGCGGCGCCCTATCAGCACAAAAATGACGGCAAGAACCAGAAATACAACGGTCTGAAACTGCCAGCCAAACCCCGTCGTTGAAGACAGCAGAAAGGCCAGTGCACCCGTTACAAGTGCAGCAAGCCCGAACCAGATGAAGAAAAAGCCGGGCGCCGAGATTTCCAGAATGAGCAGAACCAGCCCGAAAACGAGCCAGTTCCAGATGCCGAGACCGGACAGAAACTCAATAATCATAGCGCCCTCTCTCTGTTTGTTTTAACGCGCATCTTATCCGAAAACCGTTTCACCCTTTTCGGGATGCGCTCTAGCGCCCTGCGGACGGAACGCTGCGTGAGCGGGAAGGTGTCGGCGGCTGCGGTGTCGGATCGATCGGTCGGCTGCCATCACCGAAAACTTCTTTGGCAATTGCGCCAATACCGCCAAGCGAGCCGATGAGAGCGCTTGCCTCAAGCGGCATGAGTACCACCTTCTGGTTCTTGGCACTGGCAATATTGCTCAAGGCTTCGGTGTACTTCTGCGCCACGAAGTAATTCAGCGCCTGCACATTTCCGTTGGCAACGGCATCGGAAACCATCGTGGTGGCTTTCGCTTCGGCTTCAGCGAGGCGCTCGCGGGCTTCCGCTTCGCGCTTGGCTGCTTCCAGCTTGCCTTCAGCTTCGAGAATCTGCGATTGCTTCTGGCCTTCAGCGCGCAGAATTTGTGCGTTGCGATCGCCCTCGGCCTCCAAAACCTGCGCGCGCTTGTCACGCTCGGCCTTCATCTGGCGCGCCATCGAGGTAACGATATCTGCTGGCGGATTGATATCCTTGATTTCCACACGGGTCATCTTGAGACCCCACGGGTGCGCTGCTTCATCAACCACCCGCAGCAGGCGGTCATTGATCGCGTCGCGGTTTGACAGCAGCTCATCAAGATCCATCGAGCCCATGACCGTGCGGATGTTGGTCATGGTCAGATTAAGGAGCGCATATTGCAGGTTCGCCACTTGATAGGCCGCCTGTGCTGCATTCAGCACCTGATAGAAAGCGACGCCGTCAACGCCAACAATGGCATTGTCGCGGGTGATGACCTCCTGTGTCGGCACATCGAGCACCTGCTCCATCATGTTGAGGCGTGCGCCGATGCGGTCGAAAAACGGCACGATCAGGTTCAGGCCTGGATTGAGCGTACGCGTATAGCGACCGAACCGTTCGACCGTATAGTTAAACCCCTGCGGCACAGTCTTGATGCCGGCAAACAGCGTTGCCAGAACCAGTGCGGCCAGAATGAGCAGCGTGATATCGAAACCGGTCATTGATTGTTTCCCTTTTAAGGCAATAGGGCAGTCGGGCAATATGATAATAGATGCTTTAGTGAGGCAAACATACTGCCCTGCTTAAACCCATCCCTGCAATTCGCGGCGCACTAGTGTCTCGATGACCTTCATGCCGTCTTCGCTGTCGTTGAGACAGGGAATATGGCTGAAATTCTCGCCGCCATTTTCAAGAAATTCTTCGGCGGCCTCGTTGCCGATCTCATCCACTGTTTCCAGGCAGTCGGCAACGAAACCCGGATTAAGAACGGCCATCGACTTGACCCCGTGCTTGGCCAGCTCTTCCACCGTCTCGTCGGTATAGGGCTGAAGCCATTCTTCGGGTCCGAAGCGTGACTGGAATGTGGAACGAAACTGGCTGTCATCAAGGCCCAGCCGGGCCTGCAACAGGCGCGACGTTTCAAGGCATTGCTGCGGATAGGGATCCCCCTTGTCCGCGTAGCTTTTCGGAATCCCGTGGTACGATGCGAGGATCACTTCCGGTTTGAAGGAAAGTGTTTCGAGATGCTTTTCAATGGAGCGTGCGAGCGCCTCGATGTAGACAGGCTCTTTTTCGTAGGAGGGCACGACGCGCACTGCCGGTTGGAAGCGCTTTTTCATAAGCGCTTCGAAGAACTTGTCGTTCACTGTCGCGGTCGTCGTTGCCGAATATTGCGGGTAGAGCGGAAACATGACGATCCGCTCGCAGCCTTGCTGCAGTAAACGATCAGTTACGCTTTCGATGGACGGCTGGCCATAGCGCATCGCCCAGTCGACGACCACATTTGGATAGTCGGCAAGTGCCTTGGCAAGCTTCTCGCCCTGCGCGCGCGTATAGGTCCGCAATGGAGATTCGTTTTTCTCGCGATTCCAGATGCGGTCGTAAAGCTTGCCAGAGCGTTTCGGGCGGGTGTTGAGAACGATGCCGTAGAGTATCGGATACCAGATAAGGCGGGGCCATTCGATAACGCGGCGATCCGAGAGAAATTCGGCCAGATAGCGCCGCATCGGCCCGTAACTCGTGCCATCCGGCGTGCCAAGATTGACCAGCAGCACACCGACCTTCGGCAGCTTTACCTGCGTCTCCGGCTTGGTTGTCTGACTGGGCTTCTCCTGCACTTTATCCATCTCACTCATCTTCCGACTCCTGTTCAGCCGGAAAACTAGAGAAAAAAAGACAAATTACAATCCTGACAATTGCCGCCGGCGAAATTCTATCGGCACGGATGTTTTCCGCGCCGTAAATATTTGAAATTTAGAGCATTTACAACAAAAGTGCGAAGCGGTTTTGCGTAGGATAATGCGGCAAAACAAATAGTTAGAGCGGTTCCGACGATTCGGTAAGAACCGGAACCGCTCTAAACAAGATATCGGGTGCTTACCCGACCGCCTTGCGTGTCAGGGAGAAGCGGGAACCCGATGACGACGTGCAGTTGAGCTGCGTCGGCGAGACGAGCGCGCAGTTCACTTTCGACGACGTGCCACGCACGATGGAGCGCATGTCGATTTCGACAAGCTGCGGCGACTGGTAACGGTAGTTGCCCTCGGCAAGCTTCTCATTCGTGTCGGTGGCACGGGTCTCGAAAATACCGCCATTGAACGACGAGACGATGCCGTTTGGATCGACCCAGCTACCTTCGATGCCAGCCGGACCGCGAGAGACAGTCGGAACATTGCCGCCGACCGGACCGGTCGTTTCACACGCGGCCAACGCCAGCGACATGACTGCAAGAGGGGCAATGATGCGGAAGCGTTTCATATCCAAGCTCTCCATTAGAGCATTTCCGAGCCAGAACTGTGAAATGGCTGGCGCCTGAAATGCTTAAAACCAAGTAATTAGAGCGGCTTCAACGATTCCGTGCTGATTGGAACCGCTCGGGGATGATTAGTTTGATGTATTGAAACTTGCACGAAAACAAGCCCTCATTGTGAGGATTACGCGATTGTTGCGAAACTGCCGCAATGAAAACTGCCCGATTTTTGTCGGGCAGTTGTTTCAGTTTAACGAACGAGAATATTCCGGAACTGCCACGGATCCTTTGTGTCAAGGTCTTCCTTGAACAAATGACCCCGGCCGTCCAGTGGCGTCCAGTCGGTGTAATAGCCATTCACGGGGCCGAGATATTGCATCTGGACTTCAAGGCAGCGGCGGTAATCCATTTCATCGGTGTCGACGATGCCGCTTCTCGGGTTTTCCAGTGCCCAGACCATACCTGCCAGAACGGCTGAAGAAACCTGCAGGCCAGTCGCGTTCTGATAGGGAGCAAGATTGCGCGCATCATCAACGGTCAGCTGCGAGCCGTACCAGTAAGCGTTCTTGTCATGGCCATAGAGCAGAACACCAAGTTCGTCGCTGCCGTCCAGAATTTCATGTTCTTCCAGAACGTGCTGGACAGGTTGCGCCTTGCCGCTCGCACCGAACATCTCGTCAAGTGCCAGAATGGCATCGTTGCTTGGATGATAGGCGTAATGGCAGGTCAGGCGGAAGTCGAGCTTGCCCTTTTTGTCGCGCAGCGTGAAAAAATCGGCGATGGAGATCGCTTCATTGTGGGTGACCAGCAGGCCATATTGCGCACCGAGCGTCGGACACCATGTCCGAATACGGGTATTACCGCCGGGCTGTTCGAGGAAGATCGCGGCCTTGTTGCCCTTCTTCTGCTTGCGGGCGTTCTTGGGCATCCATTTTTCATGGCTGCCCCAGCCAAGCTCTGCCGGTTGCAGGCCTTCGGCAATGAAACCTTCCACAGACCACGTGTTCCAGAACGTGTTGAAAGGCTTCGGCTCCCTGGCGCGTTGGGTATCGCGTTCCGCGATGTGGATACCCTTGACGCCAGCCTTCTTCATCAGCTTCGCCCAGCCGTGACGATCATCCACCGCAGGTTCGGTGAAATCGAGTTTCAGTTCGGTCGCAAGGTTGACGAGCGCCTTTTTGACGAACCACGACACCATGCCCGGATTGGCGCCGCAGCAGGAAACGGCGGTCGATCCGCCTGGGTTCTTGCGCTTTTCGGTACGAACCGTTTCGCGCAGCGCATAGTTGGTGCGCGAGGCATTGTCGGCTTCTTCATCGAAATAGAAGCCGAGCCAGGGTTCCACCACGGTGTCGATATAGAGGGCGCCATGCTCGCGACTAAAACGCATAAGGTCGAGTGATCCGGTATCGACCGAAAGGTTGACGACGAAAGGCTGACCTTCCGTTTCCGTCAGCAAAGGACCGAGGATTTTCTTGTAATTATCCTTGGTGATCGCTTCCTTGATGAAGCGAATACCCTTGTCATCGAGGATCTTGCGATTGGCTTCGCTTGGATCGATCACGACCATACGTGATTGGTCGAATTTGAAATGACGTTCAATCAGCGGCAGGGTACCGCGCCCGATCGACCCAAAGCCGATCATGATGACGGGGCCGGTTATCTCGCCATAGACTTGCCATTTCGCTTTCGCCATTTTCTTCCTCTTGGTAGCCGCACAATTGCGACGTCGGGTTATCCTTACCCCGCTTTAGCTTATGTGCGGGAACGATAACACAACTTCATAGAAAGAAAGAAACGTCACAAGCCTATGACATCGATACATGTTTAATGGCTTTTAGGATTTCAGCCTTCGACCAGCTTCGCCCGGATCATGCCACGCAGCGAATTGCCGACGAGAATATTGCGCGCATTCTTGATGGCGTCGAGGGTAACTATACCCTCTTCGACTACGCTGTTTTTCAGCAATTCGCGGCGCAGCACTCCGTCCAGAAGGCCGCACGAAAGCGCGGGCGTCATGCAGGTTGTGCCACCGCCATCGAGAAATATCGACGTGATGGTTCCTTCGCAGACTTCGCCGCGATCATTGAGCAGGATGACTTCGTCTATCTCCGCCGGAGAATATTCTTCGCGCGCCGCGATATATGCCTGCCGTCGCGTCGTCTTGTGGCGCAACAGGTGATCGTTGTGATCGAGATGCGTATGAGCAATTGCGATCCGCCAGATCGTCTGGGATGCCAGCGGTTCGTAAGGAATACTGGAGACCGTAGCGACCCCGTCGGGTGCAAGTGTCAGGCGCAGCTTCAGGGCCTGCTCGCCGGTTCCGCTTTCCGCAACCTTCTGCCGGATGGCTTCCATATTGCAGGAAAACCCAAGTTCACGGGCGGAATTCTCGAGGCGCGCCATGTGCAGATCGAAACGCAGAACGCCGGAAAGCGGTTCCCAGCGCATGGTTTCGATCAACTGGTAATCCGGCTCTATCAAAACGACTTCAGCTCCGTCTGGCTGGTTAGAGCTGCGAACCGTGCTTTCAGAAGACATTCCTCGTACTCCGCTTGCGCTGTGGAATCGAAGACCACGCCGCCCCCGACATTGAAGATCGCACGATTTTCATCCAGAAGCGAGATCGTGCGAATAGCAACGTTGAAACGCATCCGCCCGCTTGGCTCGATCCAGCCTAGCGAACCACAATAAATATCGCGCGGCCCGGTTTCCAGTTCGTGGAGGATTTCCATTGCGCTGATCTTGGGTGCGCCGGTGATTGAACCGCAAGGGAAAAGAGCGGCAAAAAGCGTGCGCAGCGGCAGGTTTTCGTTCAGTCTGGCCCGTACACGACTGATCAACTGGTGTACGGTGGGATAGGTTTCTACGCGAAACAATTCCGGCACGTCCAATGATCCCACTTCGCTGATCAGCGAAATGTCGTTGCGCAGGAGATCAACGATCATACGGTTTTCGGCCTGGTTCTTCGGATCGTTCAGCAGAAACTGACGGTTCTGTTCGTCTTCGTCGGGCGTTGCACCGCGCGGCATGGTGCCTTTCATCGGATGCGTCTCAATCCAGCCGTCACCGTCGACTTCGAAGAAAAGCTCTGGCGAGCGCGACAGGACAATGGGTCCACCGAGATCACAATAGGCCGCGTAGCGGACCGGCTGACGCTTCGCGAGCATATTGAAAAGGATCAGCGGGTCGCCGCTCCATTCGGCACGGATCGGAAAGGTGAGATTGCCCTGATAGCAGTCGCCTTCGCGCAGATGGCGGTGAAGTCGCTCGAAACGCGGCGCGTAGTCGTCAAACGACCATTGCGCGATGCGCGTACGCAGAAAGGTGGCATTGTCTTCACTGCGACCGTGCATGCGCTGGTCGGAAGGGCCATCGAACACACCGAAGCAAAGGAGCGGTGCGCTGCGACCCTCGGGCAGGAGCGGTTTCAGCTTGGGCTCGAGAAGATAGCCAGCTTCATAGGAGAGATAACCCGCAAGCCATTTCCCGGCGTCGTGGGCTTTCTGTATCGCATTCCATGCGGGTTCGAACTCATCCGGCGTGTCGGCGCGGATGATCGATGAGGGGGCCGTGAAAAGCACATCGCGGCCCGCCTTGTCATCCCGGAACAGGATAAGCGGCTTATTGCTTTGGTGCGTCACGCAAGTGCTCAGTCTTCCATGGCTTCAAGCTCGTCGATAATGCCTTCAATCACCGACAGGCCTTTGCCCCAGAAATCCGGGTCGCTCGCATCCAGACCAAACGGTGCAAGCAATTCCTTATGATGTTTGGTGCCGCCAGCCTTCAGCATATCGAAATATTTCTGCTGGAAGCCCTTTTCCGAGTTCTGGTAGACCGCATAGAGCGAGTTCACCAGGCAATCGCCAAAAGCATAGGCATAGACATAGAACGGCGAATGGATGAAATGCGGGATGTAGGTCCAGAAGGTCTCGTAACCTGAATTGAGATTGACTGCATCGCCAAGGCTTTCGCGCTGCACATCCATCCAGATTTCGCCGATGCGTTCGGCAGTCAGTTCGCCTTCGCGGCGCTCGGTGTGGATGCGGCGCTCGAACTGGTAGAAGGCAATCTGGCGCACGACCGTATTGATCATGTCCTCGGCCTTCTGTGCCAGCATGGCCTTGCGTTCGCGCTTGTCTTTCGTGCGCTCCAGAAGCGAGCGGAAAGTCAGCATTTCGCCAAACACGGATGCAGTTTCAGCAAGCGTCAGCGGCGTTGACGCCATCAGCGCGCCCTGACCACCCGCCAGAACCTGATGCACGCCGTGGCCCAGCTCATGTGCCAGCGTCATCACATCGCGCGGCTTGCCCATATAGTTGAGAAGCACGTAAGGATGCGCCGACGGAACGGTCGGATGCGCAAAAGCGCCCGGCGCCTTGCCGGGACGAACCGGCGCGTCGATCCAGTTCCTGTCGAAGAAATCCCTGGCAATCGCAGCCATTTCCGGAGCAAAATTGCCATAGGCGGAAAGCACGGTTTCGCGCGCGTCATCCCAAGGGATCAGCGCTTGCGGCGTTTCCGGCAGCGGCGCGTTGCGATCCCAGTTTTCAAGTTTTTCGAGGCCAAGCCATTTGGCTTTCAGGGCGTAATAACGGTGTGAAAGGCGTGGATAGGCGTCCTCGACAGCCTTGGCGAGAGCATCCACAACGTCCCGCTCGACGCGGTTGGCGAGGTGGCGGCTGTCGGCGATGTCCTGAAAACCGCGCCAGCGATCGGAAATTTCCTTGTCCTTGGCCAGCGTGTTTGTGATCAGCGTGAAAGTGCGCAGATTTGCGCTGAAAGTTTTGGCGAGGGCTTCCGATGCCTTTTTGCGCACAGCACCATCGACATCCTGAAGCATGTTGAGCGTCTGCTCAATGGCCAGTTCTTCGCCGTCGACTTCAAAGCGCAGGCTCGACATGGTTTCATCGAACAGCCGGTTCCAGGCGCTGTAGCCGGTGATCGACTTTTCGTGGAAGAGCTGCTCCAGTCTGTCATCGAGCTGATATGGCTTGTCCATGCGCAGATCGGTGAGCCATGGGCGGTAGTGGCCGATGGCTGCATTATCGCTCATCGCCTTTTCGAGCACCGCATCATCGATGCGGTTCAGCTCCAGGCCGAAGAAAATGAGATGAGTGCTGGCGTCGGTCAACTTTTGCTGCATATCGCCGAAAAGTTTCATACGCTTCGGATCGGTCGTGTCGCCATAATAATAGAGGCCTGCAAAGGAGCCGATACGGCCCATCAGCTCATCCAGCGCTTCGAATTCCTTGATTGCGTCAGCAAAGTTACCGCCGTTGGTCTTGGCTGCTTCATCGCCAAGTGTGCCTTTCCAGCGCTTCTCAAAAGCTGCCGCGTCCTTCATTGCCTTTTCGATATCGTTCTTCAGCTTGGCGCTGTCCGCAGAAGGATAAAGGTCAGCCAGATTCCATTCCGGCAGGTTGCCGAGGCCAGTCTTTTCGGTGGCAACCGCATCACCGGCAGGCGCGCGCAAAATCTTGTTGAAGGAAACGGATTCTGAAAAGCGGGTCATGAACATTCTCCAAGAGCATTTCCGAGCCAAAAGTGCGAAGCGGTTTTGCGTCGGACAATGCGTACAAACAAAGAGATAGAGCGGTTCCACGATTTCGCGTTAGCCGGAACTGCTCTATTAGGTTCCTTCTCGCATGTCTTGTCAGGATCGCCAAGAGGTGGAAAAAGCGCTTCGAATTTTGTGACAGCTTGCCGGGGCGATGGGCTACAGGAAAACAAATGGCAGATCAGAAGTGGATTCAGGATACAAATTTTGTGAATGGGACACTAAGGCACATTTTAGCACCTTGCATTCGTTGAACGCTTGGCCCCAAATAACACGCCTGGAATATGAGACATTTAAACTGTTTAAGTATTTTGGGCGCGGGAACTCCATAGGTTGATAATAGCTATTAATGGGCACGCGCATACTCATAGCGGATGACGATCCGATTCATCGACGCAATCTCGAAGCGATAGTCATGCGCATGGGCTATCGCACTATCCTTGCAGATGGCGGTGCAAGCGCGCTTGGCTTTGTAAGCCAGCGTAAGGACATCGTCCTGATGTTGCTCGATCTGTCGATGCCGGATATGGATGGCTTAACCGTTTTGCGACGGATGCGCGAAGCTGGCAACGCCGTTCCTGTTATCGTTCTCGTCCAAAATGATGATCTCCAGCCGGTTTTGCACGCAATGAAAATGGGTGCGGTCGATTTCGTGACCAAGCCCGTCGCCTTTGAGCGCGTGCAGGTGTCTGTTTCCAATGTCCTGAAGATCGACGCGCTGACACAGGAAATTCACCGGGCCCGGTCATCCTTGAAAGCGCATTTGTCACTTTCCGATATGGCGATCAAGAGTCCGGAAATGGAGCGGGTCAGCATTCTGGCACGGCGGGCTTCGGCGCTGGATGCGCCGCTTCTGATCGAAGGAGAACCCGGCAGCGGCAAGGAAACGCTGGCACGTGCCATTTGCAGCGGCGGTGCGCGCTGGCGCGGCCCTTTCGTGACCGTCGATTGCCGCTCCTTGACCGTGGAGAATGCCGATGAAATCTTTTTCGGTGTTTCGGCGGCGCGGCGTGATCGCCGCGAGGACGATGCCATCCGCAGTCTCGGCAAGCTTATAGAAGCCGATGGTGGCACGCTGTTTCTTGATGAAGTCGGCGCGCTGCCGCGCCACACGCAGATTAAGCTTTTTGCTGCGATGCAGTCCGGTCAGTTCGAAACTGGCGGGGGAAGCGAGCGCGGGCTTTCCAATGCCCGTATCATGGCATCGAACAGCCGCCCCTTGGCTGATCTCGTCCATATGGGGCGCTTCCATGCCGGGCTTTACCATCTGCTCGGCTCGTTTGCCGTGGCTATGCCGCCTCTGCGCAACCGGCTCGAGGACATCCCTATCCTGCTGCATCAGTTCATGATGCGCTATGTCAGCGAAGAGCGGATGGGGCATATCACCGGTATCACCACCCACGCGCTTGAAAAGCTGAAGACCTATCATTGGCCCGGCAATGTGCGGGAACTGAAAAATGCCGTTTATCGGGCTGTGCTTCTCTGCGAGACTGGCGAACTGACAGCGGCTGACTTCGTTCAGATCGGTTTGGGAACTGAGGCGAGGGCTGCACAGCAGTCTGCCCGGTTCAACCTTGTCGATCGTGATCCAAGTGTGAGCGGTCCGGCAGGCGTGTTCAGCGGGGTCGACGGGGAAGGCGAGGTGCGCACACTTGCCGCAGCCGAGGAGGAAATGATCCGCTTCGCGATTGCTCATTATGACGGCCAGATTAGTGAAGTCGCTCGGCGTCTGGGCATTGGAAGAACCACGCTTTACCGGAAGCTGAAGGAATATGGCATCGATGTGGCGTCGATTTCCGGTAAGGGACCGGGCATCGACGAGGTGGGTGAAGCCACCCCTTTCAACCGTGCTGCCGGCTGATGAAACTGTACTTAACTGTTTGAATTTTAGGCGTTTATAATGAATGGGCTGCCACGCTGCGCAGGTACTGTTGCCGATTAAAGACTGTTAATAATTTTTTAACCATGGCGAAAATAGATGCACCTGTGTGGCTTTTTTGCCATGGTGTTTCCTCATTTGTTGTTCACTAAGCGTCCATTAACCATTAAATCCGACAATCGGAGCTCGAGCGGAACTGGGACGCAGGCTTTTTGTGACACCACAAAGAAAGTCCCAAGGGATGCCTGGAGAATGCCTCTGACGGCGGAAAAACGGTAAGGCGATACGATTCGATGAACAGCATATCGACCATTAAAGCGCGCTTTGCGAAGGCTTGGACCGGAATGAAGGCCAAGATGAAGGTATCTGTGTCCATTCCGTCTGCCCTTGCCGCTGCTGCGGTTCTCATGGCGCTGTCTCCTTCGCAGGCTTCGGCCGAAACCCGTTCTCTCAAGCTCTATTACGTTCATACCGGCGAAAAAGCGGAAATCGTCTTCAAGCGAAACGGTCGCTTCGATGCTCAGGGCTTGAAAAAGCTGAACGTTTTTCTGCGCGACTGGCGTCGTAACGAGCCGACCAAGATGGACCCGCGCCTGTTCGATCTGGTCTGGCAGGTTTATCGTTCCAGCGGATCGAGCCAGTATATCACCGTCGTCTCCGCTTATCGTTCTCCGGCCACAAACGCCATGCTGCGTTCGAATACACGCGGTGTTGCCAAGAAGAGCCAGCACATGCTTGGCCGCGCGATGGACTTTTACATTCCCGGCGTTGCGCTTGCGAAGCTGCGTGGCATCGGCATGCGCTATCAGATTGGTGGTGTCGGCTATTATCCACGTTCCGGTTCTCCGTTCGTACACATGGATGTTGGCAATGTTCGCTCCTGGCCGCGCATGAGCCGCCGCGAGCTGCTTGCCCTGTTCCCGGATGGCAAGACCGCTCACCTTCCTGCGGACGGCAAGCCGTTGCCGGGCTATGAGCAGGCATTGGCCATGATCGAAAAGCGCAAGGCTGGCGGCGGCGAAATTCTGATGGCCAGCAATTCCGCACCGCGTCGCAGCAAGAGCCTGTTTGGTGCGCTGTTCGGCGGCGGTGCCGACGAAGAAGAAGATAATGGCGATGTAAGCGCCCCACCGGCGACTGCCCGTCCGGCCCGCGCAGCGCCTGCACGTCAGGCACCAGCCGCAGTTCCGGAAGAACCGGTCCAGCAGCCGCGTGAAACCATGGTCGCTGCCCTGCCTGCACGCGATGCTCCGCTTCCGATGCAGGCGCCACGTCCGGAAACCGGGCTTGATGCTCAGGCACAGGCTGCTGCCGAAGTTCCGGTCGCCGCACTAAATGTTCCGATTCCGGCTCGCAAACCGGCCATGGCGCCGCAGGATGCCGTCGCGCTCGCCGCAGCCGAACCTGCCGCCGATGCCGCAGCCGCTGCCCGCGCTGCCGTGGATGCGAACACGGTACAGGTTGCCGATGCCGGTACGCCTTCGCCATTGATGAACGGTTTTGTGCCGATCCCGTCCGCTCGCCCGCAGCTTGAGACGGATAATGTCCAGCTTGCAGCAGCCGTGGTTCCATCGGCGCGTCCGGAGCGACCGGGCGAACACCCTGCCGCCAGTGGTCAGGATGCAATTGCCGCGCTGGTCAATGGCGAGCAGACAGAACCGACACAGGTTGCCGATGCAGGCAATGTGGCTGTGCCTCAGCCGGGTGAAACGGCAGCGTTTCCGCTGCCGAAGGAGGCGCCGCGTGCCAATACGCAGCTTGCCCTGCTTTCCAAGAAGGACGAGATCGGTGAATTGATCGCACCGCCTTCCGATGATTATTACGATAGCAAGCCGGTAGCGAATGCCGCGCCGAAGCCAGCCCCGGCCGCTGTGCAGACGGCCTCGGTTGCCCGCACGGCACCGGCAAAGCCGACGGCCACCGCGTCTGCCGCAGTTCATAAACAGGTTGCAGCGATTGGCAAGGCTGCCGAAACAGGTGTCCGCACGACGGCAAAGGGCGGGCGTTATGTGGCCAAGGCCCAATCTAGGCCGCGTGCAGTTGTTCAGCCAGCAGCGATGCCGACTTCGGAAATCGCCATGTCGACGGAATCAGTGTCGAGCACCGTGCCGGTGACCAACCCGGTACTCCGCAACGACGCACTGCGTTCCGCGCCGGCCATGGTCTACACGGCAGGCTTCCAGCGCGGCGATCTGCCGACCGAACGCGCCAATCAGTTCAGCGGCAACGCCGTTACCTTCCTGACAGTGGCCAAGTTCACGGAAACCAACTGATCGCCGGACAAACGATAGTAAACCAAAAGAAAAGGGGCCTTCGAGGCCCCTTTTTGTATCGAGAACGCATCCCGAAAAGTGTGAAACGCCTACGCAGGGAAATCAGTCCACCGGACTGATTTCTGATCCTGCTTCGATCCGAAAAAGATGCGCATAAGAACAGAAAGATAGAGCAGTTCCACGAATCCGTTTTAACCGGAACCGCTCTATCTGCTCTTGTTCAGCCTTTCAGGTCAGCCGCTTCGCTCGCAAGGTCGGTGATTGCATCCCAGTCTCCGGCCTCGACGAGTTCTTTCGGTGCGACCCAGGAACCGCCGACGCAGACGACGTTCGGCAGCGACAGGTAACTCTTGGCGTTGGCAAGGCTGATGCCGCCGGTCGGGCAGAAGAAGGTTCCGGCCAGCGGTGAGGACAGCGCTTTCAGGAACGACGCGCCGCCAGCCTGTTCAGCCGGGAAGAATTTCAGATGTGTGTAGCCTTCTTCGCGCAGCGCCAGCATCTCGCTTGGCGTGATTGCTGCGGGCAGAAGCGGCACGTCGCTGTCATTGGCGGCAGCGACAATGTATTTCGTTGCGCCGGGGCTGACGATGAAGCGCGAACCTGCCTTCGCTGCATCCTCATATTGTTTGGCGTTGAGGATCGTGCCAGCACCAACGATTGCTTCCGGCACTTCCGATGCAACCGCGCGAATGGCATCGAGCGCTGCTGCCGTGCGCAAGGTGATCTCGATGGCGGGCAAGCCGCCCTTGGCAAGCGCGCGTGCCAGCGGAACAGCATGTTCCACCTTGTCGATCAACAGAACCGGAATGACCGGCTGGCCTGTCATGATGGGGACGAGAAGATCGGTTTTCTGGGACATCGGCTTGCTCGGCTGTTTGAGTGGATAAATCGATTTAAAGCATTTCCAGCAAAAGTGTGAAACGGTTTTGCGTTCGGAAATGCGTCAAAGTGAACGATTAGAGCGGTTCCAACGGTTTGCGTTAAAACAGGAAACGCTCTAAATGCCCTTTGGCAGTTTGTCCACCACTCAACGGATCACGTTCATGCGGCTCTTTTCAGATTGGCGAATTGCCTTTGCCAGCGCTGATAGGCTTCGGCCATGCGCTTGTCATATTCGTTGCGCGCAAAAGCCGGGCCGTTATAGCGTCGGGCGAATTCGCGCCAGTCGTGGACTTTCAGCACTTCAAGAAGCTCGGCCTTTTCGATGTAGCGCAGCATGAGGCGCGCCTGACCGGAAACCGATCCGCGTGCTTCCGCCACGAGATCATCGATAGTGCGATAGCCAAGCCATTCCCA
Source organism: Ochrobactrum vermis (assembly GCF_002975205.1). Classification (NCBI taxonomy): domain Bacteria; kingdom Pseudomonadati; phylum Pseudomonadota; class Alphaproteobacteria; order Hyphomicrobiales; family Brucellaceae; genus Ochrobactrum; species Ochrobactrum vermis. The sequence goes on from NZ_PCOC01000002.1 coordinate 553,856, forward strand.
ATGCGCGCCCATCACCTGTCCGAGCCCCCAGGACGTGGATTCAAGTGCCGCCTTTTTGCTCAAGCCCATCGCGCGTTCAAGAAGGACCCAGCGCGCGGCTTGCGATTTCGGATTGCGTATCTGGCCAGCAACCGGTGCAGACAGGCCGTTTCGAAATAATGCCCCTCGAACCGAATGGCCGGTTCCCTGCTGCCGTTGACATCGAACAGCGCCCGCCCGCCGCTTTCCACTTCTGCAATTGCCAGCAAGGGCGCCGGGTCGATTTCCACCTCATTTGCCATCATCATCATCATCAGCGCTGCGGTCGTTTGACTGTCGAACATGTACTTCTCCTCGAAAAGATGGTTTTCGAGGCTGATTTTGAGGCTACTTGGCCGCATGAGGATAAAGTTGACTTGAATTCGCGGTTTGTGGGGATTAGTTGCGGGATAGTTTTCAAAGAAGATAGAACCGATGAGCAATCTGCCTTTCACCGTTGCCGCCCTTTATTGCTTTGCGCCACTGCCGCAATATGAAAGCCTGCGCGAGCCGTTGGCTAAGCTTTGCTGCTCGAATGGCATCAAGGGAACACTGCTTCTGGCGGCGGAAGGCATCAACGGGACGGTTGCAGGCACTGCACAGGCTATTGAGAAGCTTGTGCAGCACATTACAGTCATCCCCGGTCTGGCTCAGCCGGAACTCAAATATTCCCACGCGATCGAAATGCCGTTCCATCGCATGAAGGTGCGACTGAAGCGAGAGATCGTCACCATGGGCGTCGATGGCATCGATCCGCTGAAAAGCGTTGGCACCTATATCGCGCCTCAGGACTGGAACGCGCTGATTGCCGATGAGAACACTGTCGTGGTCGATACGCGCAACGATTACGAATATGCCATTGGCACATTCGAAGGGGCACTAGATCCCCAGACCAAGACTTTTCGCGAGTTTCCCGAATGGGTCGAGCAGAACCGAGACAAGCTGGAAGGCAAGAAGATTGCCATGTTCTGCACCGGTGGAATTCGTTGCGAAAAGGCGACAGCCTTCGTCAAGGGGCTCGGTTTCGACGATGTCTTCCATCTCAAGGGCGGTATCCTGAAATATCTTGAAGAAGTCCCGCATGAAAACAGCATGTGGAACGGCGAGTGCTTCGTGTTCGACGAACGCGTAGCCGTGGGCCATGGCCTTGCCGAAAGCGACGTTGAACTTTGCCGCGCCTGTCGCCGTCCTATTTCGCCGGAAGACAAGCTTTCGCAGTTTTTCGAGGAAGGCGTTTCCTGTGCCGGCTGCTATGACGAACGCACGCCGGAAGATCGCGAACGTTATGCAGAACGCCAGAAACAGGTGAAGCTCGCCGAATTGCGCGGGGCGCACAAACACATCGGTAGCTGACGCAGTTTTGCGGCAAATGCTCTATTGCCGCAGTTCGCCCACAGGGCTGGTCAAACGGATTTCACCGCATTATGGTGGCTCTGGTTTCGGAACGATCTGAATTCGTTACGGAATTTTGGGCGGCTTTTGCATGGACGCCCGTGCATCAAGGGTTTGACGGCATCCGGGTCGCGTTTGCCTCCATCACACCCATCATCGCAAGTCGGGGCATCGGAATCTCCAATGCTCATACAGGAACAACGCCGGTTTTCCGGCGGATGATGGTTTGCCTGTTGTTGCAGGCAATATGGAGGATTTTCATGAAAAAACTGATCGCCGCATTTCTCATCACCGTTGCTGCGGGTGCCGCTTCGGTTGCCCACGCTGCCGAGAAGGTGACTGTTTTCGCCGCTGCCAGCATGAAAGACGTTATCGAAGAAGCCGCCAAGCAGATGAAAGCCAAGGATGGCACTGAAGTGGTCGCGTCGTTTGCTTCTTCTTCGGTTCTGGCCAAGCAGATCGAGCAGGGTGCACCAGCCCAGATTTTCATTTCCGCTGATCTTGACTGGATGGATTATGTCGAAAAGGCCGATGCCATCGACAAGGCTTCCCGTAAGGTGATTGCTGGCAACGCACTGGTGATTGCAACGCAGAAGGACACGCCGAAGGGCGACGCCAAGGAGCTGTTGAGCGCGGGGCGTTTCGCCATGGGCGATCCATCGAATGTTCCGGCTGGAAAATACGGCAAGGCAGCGCTTGAAAAGCTCGATATCTGGAAAGGTGTCGAGAAGAACGCAGTCTTTGCCGAGAATGTTCGTGTTGCGCTGCAATATGTCAGCCGTGCAGAAGTGAAGGCGGCCATCGTTTACGCGTCGGACCGCGCTGCGGCACCGGAACTGGTTGAGGCCTATCGCTTCCCGGCAACCAGCCATGCACCGATCCTTTATCCGGCGGCACTTGTCGCGAAGAACGAAACCGATGCCGCCAAGGCTTTCCTTGCTTTCCTTGAAAGCGATGCCGGTCAGGCGATCATCAAGGACAAGGGCTTTGTGGGAGCTGCGGAGGCTGCGGAATAAATGATGGCCAAAGATGATTGAGAGTAACGTCTGGCAGATTGTGTCTCTGTCGCTCCGGGTTGCCGGAATAGCTATCATTGTCGCGCTGCCGGTCGCCTTCATCGTCGCCTGGATTCTTGCTCGGTTCAATTTTCCGGGCAAGTCGCTGGCGCAGGCCATCGTCACTATGCCGCTGGTCCTGCCGCCGGTGGTGACGGGCTATCTGCTTTTGATCCTGTTTGGCGCACGCGGTGCCTTTGGTGCACCTTTGCAGGAATGGTTCGGCGTTTCTTTTGCCTTTCGCTGGACGGGCGCCGCACTTGCTGCCGGTATCATGGCGTTCCCGCTGCTCGTTCGCCCGATCCGACTTTCGATAGAAGGGCTTGATCGCGGGCTTGAGGAAGCTGCGCGCACACTTGGCGCCAGTCGCGTCACAGCCTTCTTCACGGTCATTCTGCCGCCCTTGTTGCCCGGTGTGCTCGCAGGCGCAGTCCTTGGCTTTGCCAAGGCCCTGGGTGAATTTGGCGCTACGATCACATTCGTGTCCAACATTCCGGGCGAAACACAGACCCTTTCGCTTGCTATTTATGCCTTGATGCAGACCCCGTCCGGCGATGCCGAGGCATTCCGTCTGATTGCCATATCCGCTGCCATTTCAATTGTTGCCGTGGTGCTTTCCGAATGGCTGCAGCGCAGGCTTGCAGGAGCAACGAAATGAGCGGGCTTGCTGTTTCGATTACGGGCCGCAACGGCAGGTTTCCTGTTGAAGCCGATTTCGCCGCCGACTGGGGCGTGACCGCTTTGTTCGGCCATTCCGGCGCAGGCAAGACGACGCTTCTGAAAATGATTGCCGGAACCTTGCGCCCGGAAAGCGGCCGCATTGCCGTTGGTGACTTCACGCTGTTTGATGCTGCCAAAGGCGTCAATCTGCCGCCTGAGAAGCGCCGCATCGGCTACGTGTTTCAGGAAGCACGGCTGTTTCCGCACATGAGCGTCAAACGCAACCTGACTTATGCGCGCTGGGCAGGGCACAGACAGGCTACACGCAGCTTCGATGAAGTGGTGGCGCTGCTTGGTATCGAGCCTCTTCTCGATAGGCGTCCATCAACCCTTTCAGGCGGCGAACGCCAGCGCGTTGCCATTGGCCGGGCACTGCTGTCCGATCCGGCGCTGCTTTTGCTGGACGAGCCGCTGTCGTCGCTCGATCATGCGCGCAGGCAGGAAATCCTTCCCTTTATCGAGCGTCTTCGCGATGAAAGCCATGTGCCGATTGTTTATGTGAGCCATGAAATCGACGAAGTGGCGCGGCTTGCCGATCAGATCGTGCTTCTGTCCGCTGGCCGGGTTACGGCAAGCGGTGCGGCGGCGGATGTCTTTCCCCTGATCGATGCGGAAGGCGAGGGCGGCGGGGTGCTGCTGGAAGGGACGGTTTCGTCCTATGATGATCGCTACAAGCTGGCGGAAATCGATCTCGGCGGCGCGTCGTTCCAGCTCAGCGATGCAGGGCTGAAACAGAATATGCATGTGCGGCTACGTGTGCGAGCGCGTGACGTTTCCATTGCACGCAAGGCGCCTGAAGCGATCAGCATCCGCAATGTGTTGCCGGTGACCGTCACCGCCATCACGACGAATGACGGCCCGAATGCCTATGTTTCGCTTGATTTTCAGGGGCGTCGCCTCGGTGCGCGTCTGACGCGGCGCTCGGTAGACGAATTGGCCTTCGGATCAGGTGATCATGTGGTTGCGCTGGTGAAGGCGGTTTCAGTCGATCGGGCGGCTATTCGGGAAAAATGACGCGGGGACAATAATCCGGTTTCGGCAAATCAGGTTTTGTGCTCCTGTTGCCCGGTTGGGAGAATTTGCATGACTGATTTGCAGAACTGGACGCCGCGCCCCAAGCCGGAACGCAAAGTGCTTGAGGGCCGTTATGTGCGGCTGGAACCACTGGACCCGAAGAAGCATGGGGATGAACTTTTCGCCGCTTCATCGGTTGCCGATGCGGATCAGCGCTTCACCTGGCTGTTCGAATTTCCACCCGCGACCCGCGAAGAGTTCGAACCCTGGCTGGAAAAGGTGGCAAAGAGCGAAGATCCGCTGTTTTTCGTGGTGATCGACAAGACGAGCGGCAAGGTGGCCGGGCGGCAGGCGCTGATGCGCACCGATCCGACAAATGGCGTGATCGAGATCGGTAGCATTTATTGGGGGCCGCTGATTTCGCGCAAACCGGCTGCGACCGAAGCCCAGTTCCTGTTCATGCAATATATTTTCGATGAGCTTGGCTATCGCCGCTACGAGTGGAAGTGTCACAATGAAAATGGACCTTCCAAGCGGGCTGCCGAGCGGTTCGGTTTTTCGTTCGAGGGGATTTTTCGCCAGCATATGGTGGCGAAGGGCAAGAACCGCGACACGGCATGGTTTTCCATTCTCGACAGCGAATGGCCTGTCTTGAAGAAAGCCTATCAGGCATGGCTTGCACCGGAAAACTTTGATATTGACGGCCAGCAAAAGAAGAAGCTGGAGGAGTTTCGTGATCGTGGCTGAACCGAAGAAGAGCAATCCGGCAATCGCCGCCGCCATTATCCTGATCGGCTTCGGGGTGCTTGCCTATTTCGTGCCGAGCATCATGCTGGCGTTGGGCGAGCGCTCGCAAATCGCGGCGATTATTTTCCCGATTGTTTTCATTCTCGGCTTCTTCGCGATTTTCTGGCTGCGTTCGAAAAGGCAGAAGAGGGACTAACCAACCAGCGAAGCACTGAGCAACAATGCGCCAGTCAGTGCGATAAACAAGGCGGCGGCGACTTCGATTGCCGCCTTCAGGCGTCCCGACATGGCGTTGCTGCCTGCAAATCTGAGTGCCGTATTCTTTGCGGTGACGGCCAGCGTGGCGAGAGCAGCCACGGTGATGAATGTACCGAACGCCATAGCGAAGACCGAGAGAAGCCCGCCGATCATCAGGCCGTTCAGCAGCGCGAAAGTCAGTACGATCAGCGCACCCGAGCAGGGGCGCAGGCCCACCGATAAAATCGCCGACCAGGCCGTCTTCCAGTTGAAATCTTCACCGAGCGTCGACGGGTCGGCGATATGGGCATTGCCGCACGCGGCGCACACATCAGCTTCACCGATGAAGATATGATCCGCTGCAGTGGCGGTGGCCGGCTTGTAGCTGAGTTTCACCGTGCTTCCGGCAGCTGCTGCTCGTGTGGTTTGCGAAATACTGCCCTGCCATGCCGGACCGGATGCCATTGCGGGTTCAGGCGCGGAAGCGAAAAGCGACGAGGCCGGACTGGGGCTTGCATCATCCCGCTTCTTGAAAAGCAGCGGCAGTTTGCGCAGCAGAAGCCAGAGGCCGAAAAACAGGACAAGCGCAAAACTCGCAATTTCCATGTAGCGGGCGGTCTGGTTCATGGAAATGCCGGTGCCGCGCAGCAGGAACCATGCGAGACCGACGACCGCAATCGCCATGATGGCCTGCAAAAGCGATGAAATGAAAGACAGGAAGATGCCGCGCCGGAGCGCCGTTTCATTGGCGATCATATAGGAGGAGATGACGGCTTTGCCGTGGCCAGGCCCTGCCGCATGAAAAATACCGTAGACGAAGGAAAGCCCGACCAGAACCGAAGCCTGCCAAGGATCTTCGCGCATGGCTTTCAGCGCGTTTGTCATGGCGAGATAGAACGTGCGCTGCTGCTCGTTCATCCAGAGGATGATATGCGCGAAAGGCCCAGTCGGCTTCATCGCCACCTCATTCGCGCCAATGCCGAGCGATGACTGCGCATAGGCTTGCGCAACAATCATCGTAAGGCAAAGGGTTAGAATGATGGTAGCCGGTTTTCTCATCAGCCTGTCTTTCCTTTTGCTGCGCAATCAATTTCGAGACGGGTTGCGAAAATTTTCGACATGTCCGTGCCTGTCGGATCGTTGAAGAAAGCATCGGTCAACGTCGCCTGGTTCTGGGCGAGGGCCTCATCCGGATTGGGTCGCACGACCTTAGAGGTGCAGCCTGGGGGCAGGCCTTTCACGACCAGATCGCTGTCATTCATGTAATCGATGGCGGTATAGAAGGTCGGGTCATAGACACCGAAGCTGATCTTGTGGCCAGCGGCGAGTTTCAAAGGCTTTTCAGGCTTGCTCGTGAATATTATGAGCAGGCGATTGTCGGTGAAATCTGCTGCAAGATCGGTCGGCCTCGCCATTTTCACATCTTTGCCGTCGTCCAGAACGGTCTGGAAATATTTGAATTCGGCAATTGAACCATTGATGACGTGGCCGAGGTCGATCAGCTCGTTTTTGTCGAGCTGAAGATCGCCATTCTTGTCGAATTCCATCAGAACGGTTGAAGAGAAAACGTCGTCGAAACGCCAGACATGGGCCAATTGTTGCACTGTGCCGTCCGGGGCGACGGTCAACTCGAGCCGCGCTTCGGCAAAGACATGCGGGTGGGCGAGCACAAGCGTTGGGAAGCATCCCGTCAGCAACGCGATTGCCGCAGGCCGGATGAAACGACGCTTGAGCCAGGACGAAACCACCATAGAAGATTCCATTTTATCACGCTTATGCCCGAAGGCGGCGAAAGTGCGACGCTATTCCCGCTCCTTGAACCATTGGGTCAGAAAATCGACCAATGCCCGGATTTTTGCTGGTAGATAGCGTCGGTGCGGATAAACCGCATAGATGCCGCCATCCTTCACGATGAATTCGTCGAGGCAGGCGATCAGTCTGCCGCGTTCGATTTCCTCTTCGGCGATGAAGGCTGGAAGCATACAGAAGCCGAGACCGGCCAATGCGGCATTCTTGGTGGCAACCGGACTGTTCACTTCAATCGGACCGTTGACGGGAACCGTCATCATCGAACCGTCGGTATTGCGGAAATGCCAGTTGTTGCGCGAGCGTGCATTGGTATCGATGATGCATGGCCGGTCGGCGAGATCTTCGGGGCGTTCTGGCTTGCCGACGCGGGCGATCAGTTCAGGCGCACCGCACAGGATTGAATGGAACGGTGACAGTCTCTTTGCAATGAGGGAGGAATCCTGCAAGCGCGTGATGCGGATCGCAAGATCGAAGCCCTCTTCCACCAGATCGACAAAACGATCGTCCAGCCGCACGTCGAGAACGATTTCCGGATGCGCGAGGCAGAAGTCGATCAGTGACTGTCCGATGACCGCATCGGCAAAAGTGCGCGGGGCGGAAAGTTTGATGCGCCCGCGCGCATCCGAACTGGTTTCGCTGACGGCATCCTGCAGCGCGTCTATCTCGCGGATGATTTCAATAGCGCGGTGATAATAGGTGTGACCTGCTTCGGTCAGTGAGAACTGTCGTGTGGTGCGGTTCAACAGGCGCGCGCCAAGCTCGTCCTCCAGTTCGCGCACATATTTGGAAAGGAGTGCCTTGGAGCGCCCGATCTTTCGCGCTGCGGCGGAAAAGCCTTCCGCCTCAACCACGTCGATGAAGGCGCGCATACGTGTGAGGGTGTCCATGGTCTAGCCCCGCTTCCCGATAATGTCTTTGGCCAATGCGATCAGCGCCCGGTCGCTGCCGCGTGGTCCGATGAAGGAAATGCCGCAGGGCGCGCCGTGCACCGTGCCCAGTGGCAGGGTGATCTGCGGCAGGCCGGAAAGCACAGACAGGCAGAGCAGACGCAAAGCCTGCTCGCGATAGGCCTGCAAGGTTTCGAAAGGTTCATTTGCAAGCGGTGCCGCGCCCGGCACGGTCGGCAGCACCAGCACGGCATCCTGGCCGATGATCTGTTCGAGTTCCTGCGTGAAATGCGCCCGGCGCACACGCTGGCTGGCAACAAGTTCAGCGGCGATTTCCGCCCCGAAGGCAAAACGGTCCGCGACGCCGGGGCCGAGCTTGCGATGGCCCGAAGAAATCCAGCCGCCGTGTGTGGCCCAGGCTTCCGCACCCTGAATATGGCGGAAGACCAGATAAAGCTCATCTATTGAGAGTGTCGGCTGGCTGGCCGCCTTGAGGCCCGAGAAGTGCCGACGCACTTCGGCGAACATTGCGCGATAGGCATCTGTTTCTTCCTGCCCGAGCAGAAGCTGCTCCAGAACCGGCATATAGAGAAGCTGTGTCAGCTCGAATTCTTGCTCATCGTAGCCAAGCAGGATGGCACCAACCCGGTCATAGAGTTGGATGTCACGCGCAAACCATCCAATCGTATCGAGTGAAGGCGCAAGCGGCATGATGCCTTCGAGCGGAATGCGGCCATGGGTGGTCCGCAAACCGACGAGACCGCAGAAGCTCGCAGGCGCCCGGATGGAGCCACCTGTATCGGAGCCAAGCGCGATATCGGCGATCTTACCCGCCACTGCCGCTGCCGAACCGGATGACGAGCCGCCGGTAACGCGGTCCGGTGCTGCGGGATTGATCGGATAGGCGAAATGCGAATTCTGCCCCATCAGAGAGAAGGCCAGTTCATCAGTCTGGGCCTTGCCGACAAATTCGGCGCCGGCGTCGAGAAGCTTCGCCACCACAGGAGCCGATCTTTCGGCGACAGGTGATTCGGCCTCGATCTGCGGATTGCCGCATCCGGTCACCATTCCGGCGGCATCATAAATGTCTTTTACGGCTAGCCGTTCACCTTTAAGCGGCCCACTCGATGCGTGAACAGGCGGCTTTTCGGGTTTTGCAATGATGGCGTTGAAGGGGTCGACACTAGCCATTGTTCACAACATGCAGCAATTAACGGTATGTTTACGCTCTTTCGAGGCGAGTCTGAGCGGAGAATGTTTCACTTATATTGAACAATGGCAAGCGTGCCGTTCAACGTGATTCCGCCAAAAATAAATTTGTCCGGAGAATTTTTGTCATTGAATGGTCACGACTTTGCGCTTATATCGCGCTTGCCCAAAGTCGCACGTGCCTGTGGGTGTCCGCCGATCCTCGAATGGTGAGGAATTCGGTACGGTACCTGGACCTAACCGCTCCAGTCGATCTGTTGGCCAACCGCCAGATCGAGGACATCTTGAAGCAACGACGGTGCGGGCCTTTCTAGTGTCTTTCGGCTGTCCAAAAGCCGAAACTGCTGAAGAGGCACACCTTCATTGCCAGAAGTGCGGATGCGGTTCTCCAATTCCAATCCAAGGCAGACAAAGCGGAGTAACGCGGGTTTAGCGTTGTTCCATCGCCGCATGAGTTTTCGCGTGACATCAGCACCTCCAAAGGCTGGCCTCACGGCGGATGCGTTCATGCACACTTTGTCCCTTTGAACGCGGCACGATCAAGCCGTGTGGGAGAACGACCATGGCAACGCAGCGTATTATCGATTTCCTCAACACCCGCCGTCCAGACGGTCCTTGCCTCGTCGTCGACACCGACGTCGTGCGCGAAAACTATCAGAATTTTGAAAAGGCATTGCCTTACTCGCGCATTTTCTATGCTGTGAAGGCAAATCCTGCACCTGAAGTCCTGCGTCTTCTTGCATCGCTTGGCTCGTGCTTCGATACGGCATCGGTTGCCGAAATCGAAATGGCACTGGAAGCTGGCGCAACGCCAAACCGCATCTCTTATGGCAACACCATCAAGAAGGAGCGCGATGTTGCGCGCGCTTTCGAGCTGGGCATTCGCCTTTATGCGGTCGACTGCGTGGAAGAAGTCGAGAAGGTTGCTCGCGCAGCTCCCGGCAGCCGCGTGTTCTGCCGCGTGCTGACCGATGGTGAAGGCGCCGAATGGCCACTGTCGCGCAAATTCGGTTGCGTGCCTGCCATGGCAATCGACGTGCTGCGTCATGCAAAGTCGCTCGGCCTCGACTCCTACGGTGTATCATTCCACGTCGGCTCGCAGCAGACGGACCTCAGCGCATGGGATCGCGCTCTTGGCGATGCTGCATCGGTATTCCGCACGCTGGCTGATGAAGGCATCGTCCTTCGCATGGTCAATATGGGTGGCGGTTTCCCAACCCGCTACCTCAAGGACGTACCGACTGCACAGGCTTACGGCATGGCGATCTTCGATGCACTGTCGAAGCATTTCGGCAACCGCATTCCGGAAACCATCATTGAACCGGGCCGTGGCATGGTTGGCAATGCAGGCGTGATCAAGACCGAAGTGGTTCTGGTTTCGCGCAAGTCGGACAACGACAATGTTCGTTGGGTCTATCTCGACATCGGCAAATTCGGCGGTTTGGCCGAAACCATGGACGAGGCGATCCGCTACCAGATCGTGACCCCGCGCGACGGCGGCGAAACCGAACCTTGCGTGCTGGCTGGCCCAACCTGCGACAGTGCGGATGTTCTTTATGAAAAGACGCCGTATCCGCTGCCGGTTTCGCTGACCATCGGTGATGAAGTTCTCATCGAAGGCACAGGCGCCTACACCACCACCTATTCGGCGGTGGCGTTCAACGGCTTCGAACCGCTCCGATCCTACGTCATCTGATCATTCGGATCTAAGCACGAATGATCCTCTCAATCCGTCTGGTGCTGCAAGGCGCTGGACGGGGTGTGCTGCTGCCGCTTTGCGGGGATAGATGTCATGAATGCAACTCTGGAAATTCAGGAAAATACCGCAACCGTCGTCGTTCCGGCTTTTACAATAGCGGGCGAAACGCTGGAGCACGTGCTTGCGCGCGAAGCGCTGCTTGACCGTGCCATGGGCGAAGGCCGTCGCCGGAAATCATCGGAAAAGCTGCGTCGCGGTCGTCTGCCCGCAGAAGGGCTGGCTTTTGCAGCACTTGGCGAAGACGGGTTGCTCGCAGGTACTGTGCGACTATGGGATGTCCATGCCGGTCTCGATGCTTTCGGCTTTCCGGTGTCCGCCTTGCTGCTCGGCCCGCTGGCCGTCGATCCATCGGCTGCCGGTTGCGGCATCGGTTCGGCGTTGATGCGCCATGCGATTGATGAAGCAGGATGCCGTGGCCACGGCGCGATCCTGTTGGTCGGCGATCCGGAATATTATGAGCGCTTCGGCTTCACCGCCGAAAAGACCGGTGAACTTGCCATGCCCGGCCCATATGAGAAGCGTCGTTTTCTGGCACTGGAACTGAAGCCCGGCCATCTAGATGGGGCGCATGGCATCCTGCGTGCCAGCGGACGCAAGGTGCCGCGCGTCGAGACTTCTTTGCGTCAGTCCGCTTGAGTTAAGACAGACGCAGCAGCCGTCCGAAATTGCGGACGGCTGTGATCGCGAGTCCTGCGAGGAAGCCTGCAATCAGCCCGGCAATGACGATCAGCTTGCGCGATGTGCCTGCCGGATCAAGCGGCGGGCGGGCTTCTGACAAGACCCTGACATTGGCTGTATTCAGGCCTTCCTGTTCGTTCGTTTCACGCGAGCGAAGAAGGAAGGCTTCGTAGACCGACCGCCGCGCGGTGGCTTCGCGTTCAAGCTCTCGCAATTTCACCAGATCGCCGCTGCTGTTCGCCTGCTGCGCTTTGAGCTGCGCCAGACGAGCGGTAAGGTCTTTTTCCTGCTGCTCGGACCGGGCAACCTCGACTTGCAGCGAGGAGCGGATCCGTCGCAATTCGGCATTGATATCGTTCCGGACCGTACCTGCCTGCGACTGTGCCTGAATGAGGGCCGGATGGCGAGGACCAAGCTGTGTGGAAAGGCCGATAGCGGTTTGGCTTGCCTGCGCATATTGAGCGCGCAGCGCGGTCAGCGTGTTGGAGCGCAGATCTTCCGGCAAAGTCCCGGAAACTACGCTGTCGGAAGTAGCGCCGCTCAGCACCTGAACGCGGGCCTGAAGCCGCATGGTTTCGGCGCGTTGGTTGGTCAGTTGGTCGTTGAGCCGCGTCAGGTCGTTATCGCTGATCAGTTTACCGTCGACATTGACGAGATCGCGCGAGGCACGGAAATCAGCCGCTGCACGCTCCGCCTGTTCGACATTGACGCGCATATCGGCAAGCCGGTTCGACAGTTCGTCCGAGGTTCGCCGCGCAGCATCGGACTGCAGCGATGCAAGCTCGCTCTGGAAAACGGTACTGATCGTGTTCGCGAGCGACGCCGACTTTTGCGGATCACGTGTTTTCACCGAGATCGAATAGATGAATGTCTTGGCGTCACGGCCGATGGCGATGCTCTTGTGCAGATTGTACAGGACACGGGTTTGCAGCGTCTGGCTGTCGCTTGCCTTTTTCGGCGACAACATAGTCCTGATCTGCGTAAACAGCCCGGCAATTCCGGTTGGAACCAAATTACCGTTGAATTCGGGGTCTTTTGTCAGGTCCGTCTTGTCGATGACCTTCAGCAATACGCTGCTGGAATCGATGATACGTGCCTGGCTTTCCGCAACTGCGAGCGACGCATCGGTAGGAAGCTGCCCCGGTGTCAGTTCGTCTCCCACCGTCTTGATATTGCGCGGATCGACCAGAATATCGGTCGAAGCGACATACATCTGCGGCAGGGACAATGCATAGAGCGCGGCGATCACACCACCCAATAGCGTACTGACGAGCAGGAGCTTGCGCGATCCCCGCACGACGTCGATAGCGATGCGGGGATCGATCAGCGGCTTCCACTCGGCACCCGAGGCCGGCCTGTCAACGACCGGGCGCGGTTGCTCACGCTGGGCCGGTTCGTCGATCGGGTCGGGTGGCGGAGCAGAAGTTTCGATTGTGACTTTGCGGCGTTCGCGCTCCTGAACCTTGCGTTCCAGTTCCGCTTCAATCAGCGCGACGCGCTCGTGCAACTTGGCAACGTCCGCATCATCCAGTTCGTCTTCGAGAACGGGTTCGGGCGTTTCCTGCGCTGCATGATCGTACTGACGAAAGAATGCGGCGCGTTCATCCGGTGTCGCGGGTGGCGTCCATGGTGGCGCGGCTTCGTTGTCCTGGCGACCAATTGGACGAGCGTTGGAGAATGCAAGAAGAGGTTTCTCAACTCCCGCCTTTCTGCGCTCCTCGTGATCGCTCATTGCCGAAATCGTCCGTATCTGTAAGCCGTCTCAACCGTTTCCGATATCGACCGCTGCTTTGAAATCCATAAGCGAAGGCTCCCGCATGCCAAACCGGAATCCGGTTAGTGCGCACCTGAAGCCCGAATGTAATTTTTTATAGAAAACAAAACGTTAAAATAATGTCGGGCGAAATTGCGAATTGCACGATCCAAGAACTTTAGCTTTTGCTTGTTTACTCTTTGAGCTTGCAAAGAAGAGTTTAAGCCTCTTTAGCTAAATCCCTATATTGCGCACCCGTTCAAACGGATGGGCTGGCGTACCAGACGATGTTAGATGAGGCTCTCTGTTGATAGCGAAAGCGCTGCGGAAACTGTCAGGCAACAATGCCGGAGTGGTGCGTGATTACCTGTCCCTGTTTTCCGGTTCTGCGGGCAGGCTGGTCGTCTCACTCGTCTATTTCATCGCGCTTGCCAACACCCTGTCGACCGGTGATTTCGGTATATTTGCCACCGCCTCGGGCACAGGTGTGGTTCTGTCACGCATCGTTTCGCTGGGCTTCAGTTCGCCGCTTTACCGAATATCGACGGTGAAGCCGCGTCTGCTTGGTATCTATACAGCAGGTTTTCTTGTCGCCATTCTGGTGTCCTTGCCGCTTTTGGCGCTGGCGTCCTGGCTGGTCTATTTTGTCTTCTTCAGCCGCGATATCTCCTTTTTGCCTTTCGCCGTGGTGGTGTTTGCCGAAGCATTGCTCTGGCGCTCGACGGAGATCATCATCATCGTCAATAACGGCCTGCGCCGGTTTGGCATATCAGCGGGACTGGTGATTTTCGGGACGGCCACGCGCGCCGTGGCGGCAGTCTTGTTCATGTGGCTGGCGAGTATCCATGGCATTGCCCAATGGGCGTGGTGGTATGCGGTCGCCAATGGCGTTGCGCTGCTGGTGGCGCTGAAATTCTACCCGTCTATCCGGCTCCGCCTCAAACCGGCTCTTTATATGCGGCGGCTTTCCGATGCGATTGCGGTCATGGTTGCCGAACTGCTGTTCTATATTCAGGCCGAACTCGACAAGCTTCTTGTGCTGACCGTAGGCGGGCCCGCCACTGCGGGTCTTTATGCGATCATCATGCGGCTTGTTGATCTGACCGCCCTGCCGGTGCGGTCCTTCAACATGATGCTGGTGCAAAAGCTCATGCGCACGCCTGACATGCTGTCTTCATTACGCATCCGCGCCGGGCTGGAGCTTGCGGTATTCGCCGTATCGGTGGCAGGTCTTGGCGCGATGGTCGTGTTCCTGCAAATCTTCCCGAACGCGCTTGGCTCAAGCGTTGCGCCCATTGTCGGACTGTTGCCGCTGGTACTGCTCGTGCCAGGTTTCCGCAATCTCATCGAATACCAGACTGAAATTCTGTATGCGCGCGGCCAGTCTGGTCTCAGAACACTGAGCATGGTGCTGATGACCACCGCCAAAGCGTTGTTCGTTTGGCTCCTACTCGTGAACTATGTTGATAGCCACGACTGGATTCTCGGGCTCAATGTCGTGTTTGCCGGGCTTTACCTGCTATCGTTGGTTTTCACCTATACGAGCATCCGTCTGCCGGCAAAACGCGTTTAGACAGTTATGATGCGTCGGATGTCGTCGACCGAAAGGCCGAGGAAGGACTGCATACCGATGGCGACCTGATACGGCTCCATCTCGGCGATGAATGTGCGGAATTCCTCCTCGCTCGGCGGCGGTGCGAACCACTGCATCCGGCAGAGATCGTGAGTGTCGCTGTAATGGCCGGAGCCGTGCAGCACGTCATCAACATAGCGACCGTAGATGAAGCACTCAGAAAATCGCCGTATATTACCGAGTGCGGCCACCCAGTGCTGTCCGGTATGGTCTTCAATCCTTTCGCACATGGAAATCACGCTGTCGCGCCGCCACGAGACAAGCTGTCCGATATAGTCGTTCAGCCCGCTTTTCCCATTCTCTATACCGAGCAGTTTGGCCGCATTAGCCGCCCAGACCGGGTGTTCCGGCCATTCCGGATTGGCAAGCGCATTGGGACGAACGAAAAGCCGGAGCTTTTCGCCGCGCCAGAGCATGCTGCAATCGAAGGGGCGCAGAAAGGCCGTGTCGGAATCCGTATAAAGAAATCCGTCTTCCTCCACGGCACCGGCAAGTGCGATGCGGCGCAATTGTTGCACATGCCAGCCCCGCAGTGGCTTGGTCCTGAGCGAAAGCCACACGCGCCTGCGCCATAGATAGGTCGGATCCCAGAAGGCATGCAGCCAAGAGGGGAGCAGATCGCGTTCATCGATGATGACGCGCTGCGCGCTTTCGAGCTTGCGAAACAAGGCGACGTCCTTGCTGTCGACAAGAATGTAGTGTTTCGTGAAACCGCTGACATATTTGTCCATGGTCTCGCAAAGCAGTTTGCATCGCTCGAAATCCTGATCCCAACTGGCTGTGACGATTGCGGTTTTCACCGGGGTGCCCCCTTCATCCAGCCTTTGGCGACACGCCACAGAAATACGGGATTGCCGATGAGATAGCGTTTTGCCAGCCGTCGCGGTTCCTGCAGCAACCGATGCACCCATTCCATCTGGACCTTGCGCACCCATTGCGGCGCACGTTGCACGCGACCCGTATGCAGGTCGAACAGCGCACCGACGGCACTGGCGATGGTGCAATGATCCGCCGTGATATGTTTGTCGATGAAGAGTTCCTGCCGCGGAACGCCCATGGCGACAAGCAATATGTCGGGATGAAAATCCTTCAGCTGTGCCAGAATGCCGTCGAGATCGGCTGGCTTGAAGAAACCGTCGGAAATGACGCGATAGTCATGGCGCGGAATCTGCTGCATGAAAAGCTGCGCGGCATCGGTCGCGACGCCGGGACCACCACCCAGAAATGCTACTTTCAGCGGGCGCTTCATGTGCTGCAGAAGGCCCGGAATAAAGTCCGTTCCATTGAGATTGGCAGGGAACTTGCTACCATAGGCGACCTTGCTTGCAATATCGACACCCACACCGTCGGGAAGGATCAGGAAATCCTCCAATGCGGCACGATAAGCGGGGTCCGTCTCTGCGATGTTGGAGTTGTTGGCGTTGAGCCAGCCCTGTTTCATGAACCTGCCTTCGTCGATACGGTTCTCGAAGAAGGCGAAGGCGCTGTCCCAGTCGAAACAGGCGACCTTCACGCCAAGGATATTCCGGTAGGTGACATTTTCGGTATGCATCATGCCTGGTCCGTCATTTTCTCTCCGCCATGAAGTGCTTGCAGACCTCTGGCAACTGCGCGGTCCATGCCTTCGATTTGTGACTGGGTGAAGGCTTTGCCGCCCAGTCTCTGGCGATCCCCAGATCTTATCTTTCCAATGCGTTCAATAATTGCCGCTGCGAATGCCTGCGGGTCGTCAGCAATGCTGCAATTGTCCGGAACATTGCCGATGCCGCGCACGGAATGCGTGGTGGCGACGCTCGGCATGCCAAGCTCGAATGTTTCGATGGTCTTGAGTTGAACGCCTGTTCCCGCACGACTGATGAGCGGCACGAGCGCGCCGCTTTCCACAAACGCGGTCGCATCCGGCACCTTGCCGACGAAATTGACGCCGGACCAAGCTGCAATCAGGTCCGCGGGCGTGTTGCCAGCAATCGCGATGGAAATATCGTCGGGAAGATGTGGCTTTACCTCGCGAAGGAACCATTCGAGTCCGATGCGGTTCGGGTGCCATGTCCATGTGCCGATCAAGGCAAGATCGTAGTTTACAGGACGCTGCTGTGCGGCCTGCGTTCCGCCGGGTGTGACGAGCGGCATCGTTGCGAACCGGCCAGGGCCAAGTCCAAGCATTGCTCCGTCATCTTCGGCAAAGGTGAAAACGAAACGCGCTTTTTCACTGAGGCGGCTTTCCAGTCCTTTGAGGATGCTGGCTTCGCGAGCGAACAGAAACTTCTGGATGAAACTACCGGCGTCGGAGGCATTTTCCTCTGCTGAGCGATATTCCACATTATGCGCCACGAACAGCGAAGGCTTGTCCTTGAAAATATCTTCAAAAGCGCCGGGCAAGGTCACGCCGTTCAGCACATAGGCATCGAACGGACCGATCTGTGCGATGGCCGCGCGCAGCGTCTCAGCCGGTATCACCCGCAGCTTCGCCGAGGAAACCGTCAGGCCAGTCAGAAAGGATTTCAGCACCCAGCCGATCTTGCGTTTGATGCCCGCACCTTCGGTTCGCACTTCGACTTCACCAAGCACCACGGTATCGGTGGCATCGGCGTTCACGCCCGGCCATGTGAAGCCAAGGACGGTCACCTTTGCGCCAGAGCGGCGCAGGCCGTCGACCACGGCGGCATTCGCCACTTCATAGCCGGTAGTCGGTACTCCGTGCGGAACAATCGATGTCACGAAAACAAGGTGAGGGGACGGCAATTCAACTCCTGAACAGTCAATCTGGCGCACGTAGCATGAAAAATGATGCGCTGCGCTTAATCTTTTCCTAATGCATTATTCATCTTAAAACCCTTAACATTTCGGGCTGGTATGCTCTATGATAGTTTAGGTTAGTGTTTATAGCGCTGCGGTGAACTTTTCTTTAAACGTTTTTCAGTAGTAGCGGGTAAACAAATATAGAAGTTCGAAATAACCGGTAGCGTTTATGTCTGATTTACCAAATCATATACAAGTAATTGCTAAAACACCTGGGCTTCGTTTCGATGAAGTCGAGGTGGTGGTGACGCTACCGACGTTCCGCCGCCCAGAACATGTCATCCGCACGCTTGACACGCTCAATGCTCAGATCACGAGCCGCCGCTTTGCGGTCGTGGTCATCGAGAACGAGGCGGAGGACAGGGAAGGCGCCAAGGTTGCGGCGCCGCAGTTCGAAGCCGGGAAATATACCGGCATGCTGATCGTGGAATCTCATCGCGGCAATTGCAACGCCTATAATGCGGGCTGGCTGACGGCGATGACCTATTTCCCGAACTTCAAATATGTCATCGTCATCGATGACGACGAGCTGGCCGATCCGGCCTGGGTCGAAAACATGGTGGCCACTGCCGAGCGCTACAACGCCAGCCTGGTGGGTGGTCCGCAACATCCGATCTTTGAAAAGCCGGGTGCGGAAAAATGGGCCAGACACCCTGTGTTTCTGCCGCATTACAACAAGACCGGCCCGGTTCCGATCATCTATTCGTCCGGCAATCTGTTGATTGCGCGTCCGGTTCTGGAAGCCATCGGCTATCCGTTCATGGACCTGAAATTCAACTTCACCGGCGGCGGCGATTCAGATTTCATCAATCGTTCGCGAGGCAAAGGATTCAATATTGCCTGGTGCAATGAAGGCATTGTCCGCGAGACCATTCCGGCGCGGCGGCTGGAGAGCGACTGGATCACGGCGCGCGGCTTGCGCAACGGCGTCTTGTCGACGCTGATCGAACAGCGCCAGCGCAAGGACGAGCCCTTCGGTCAGGTGCGCGTGTTTTTGAAAAGCCTTGCGCTTCTGGGATATTCTCCGATTAAGGCGCTACGGCGTGGTTTTGCGGCGCGCTTCGTGCCGGTCGGGACCTATTTCATCCATATCGGGCTGGGCCGCGTCATGGCCCATTTTGGATATCTGAATGAGCAGTATCGCAACCCGGACAAGAACTGAGGCGCATTCCGACGTTGCGGCGCAAACCGATATGCGGGCGACAATCCGCACGATTGCGCTCGTTATCGCCACGATAACATTCAGCATTCTGCTGATTTCGTTCCGCCCGTTCAATCCATTGAGTGCTGCGGCGGACGGTGACACATCGGGCAGCGGCGATGCCATCAATCAGCTTGGTTTCGGTTGTCTCGGGGCTGTTTCGCTTCTGTCGCTTGCGATGTTCTCTGATCCGAAAAAGGTGGTCAAAATCGTCAGCCCCGGCTGGCTGCTGATGTTCGCCTTCCTGTTCGCATCGGTTTTTGCAAGCCCTGATCCGTCCACGGCGATACGCGGTGTACTGTTGACGATGATCGGTATTTTGACGGTCATTGCTGTTTTGACCTTGCCGCAGGATGGCGACGCCTATTCGTCGATGCTGGTCACTGTGGCTTCGATCGTGATCGTTGTTTCCTATGCGGGTGTCATCCTTCTGCCCAATCTGGGTACACACGGCGCCGACGCGCTGGAGCCGCAAAACGCCTATCTCTGGCGCGGCGTCTTCACGCACAAGAACATTGCCGGGCCGGTGATGGCCGCTTTGGCCTTTGCCGGTGTCTATCTGTGGCGGCGCGGCTGGCGTGTGAGCGGCTTTCTGATTGGGGTCTCAGCGTTGATCTTCGTTTCGCAGACAGGATCGAAGACGACGGCGGCACTGGTGCCTCTCGCCATGCTTCTCGTGATTGGCCCCGGCATTTTCGGTCTCCGTTTCCTTGCACCGGTGGCGATTTTCACGATCCAGTTTCTGCTTGCACTGTTTACCTTCGGCACGGTCCTATTCGAGCCGATGCATCAGCTCGTTCTGCAACTGGACGTCGATCCCACTTTTACCGGGCGCACCTCCATCTGGGCCTTTGCCGTTGAGGCACTTTCCCATCGTCCATGGACCGGTTTCGGCTATGAAAGCTTCTGGGGCACCCCGGTGGTGAAAGAGGCAGCGAATCCCTACTATCTGGACTGGGATGTGCGCGGCATCGTGCATGGACATAATGGTTATCTGGATATCGCTGTATCGATGGGGATTCCGGCGCTGATCTGTGCCATTTTCGTCATCATCGTCATGCCGCTGGTTAATTATGTACGGTGCCGTCCAGTGCGCGAAAATCTGCTGCTCGCCGATTTCTTCCTGATGATCGTGTTCTTCGGGACGTTGAATGCCATGCTGGAAAGTTTTTTCTTTCGTCGCATGGATCCGGTCTGGCTCACGCTTGTCTTTGCGATCTTCGGCCTCAGACTGGCGGCGAAAATTATCATCCCCAAACGATCGAGCGGTTCCAGTTAAAAGAGAATCTTAGAACCGCTCTATCTCTTTGTTTATACGCATTATCCTACGCAAAACCGCTTCGCACTTTTGCTGGAAATGCTTTTAACCGGAGCCATTCCATGAATATTGCAATCGTCGGGACCGGGTTTGTTGCCGATTATTACATGACCACATTGCGCAATTATCCCGAACTGAAGTTGCGCGGCGTGTTTGATCGGTCGCCCGAACGGCTGCAAGCATTCAGTGCGCATTATTCAGTTAGCGCCTATGACAGTTTCGAGGCCGTGCTGGCCGACCCGGATGTGGAGATCGTCGTCAACCTGACCACGCCTGAAAGCCATTTCGAAATCTCGCACGCAGCGCTTTCCGCTGGAAAACACGTTTATTCCGAAAAGCCGCTGGCGATGAATTATGACGATGCCGAAGCGCTGGTCGCTTTTGCACGGCAATC
Organism: Ochrobactrum vermis; assembly: GCF_002975205.1. Classification (NCBI taxonomy): domain Bacteria; kingdom Pseudomonadati; phylum Pseudomonadota; class Alphaproteobacteria; order Hyphomicrobiales; family Brucellaceae; genus Ochrobactrum; species Ochrobactrum vermis. Next base: position 574,479 of record NZ_PCOC01000002.1, read on the forward strand.
CGGCCTCACGCTTGCGGCGGCCCCGGCAAATGGCCTCAGCGATGCCTATCGCCTGGCAGCAAGCGTGATCAACGGCATCGGCATGCCGCGTCTCGTTTATGCCGAAATGGAAGACGGGCCGGTGTTTCGTGACAAATGGTCGACCTGGCGTTCGCAGTCGGGTGCACCATGGCCGGGCCTGCATGAATTCGAGATCGGTTGCACGCTGGAACATGCAGGCTATGCATTGTCATGGTTGGTGTCGTTGTTCGGCCCCGTAGAGAGCGTCTCGGCATTTTCTGCCATAACCTTTCCCAATAAGGGGCCGGGAACCGAACATCTGCATATGGCGCCCGATTTTTCGGTTGGCTGTCTCGTTTTCAAGTCGGGACTGGTGGCACGCCTCACATCGGGACTTGCAATGCCGAAGGATCGCAGCCTGACAATCGTTGCCGACAAAGGCTCGATTGTCGTGGATGATCTCTGGGATAATCGCTCGGCTGTCCGTCTTGAGCGCACCGAAGAAAAACGCCGTTTTCTGGCACGCCTGTTTGGTATTCTGGAAATGCGCATCGGCAAGTTTCTGTCATGGAAACCGGCAGTCGGCTCGAAGCTGTCCTATCCAAAGGCCGACAAACGGTCGCTTCCAATGTATCCCTCGCAGATCGATTTCGTGCGGGGCATCGCTGATCAGGCTCGCGCTATCCAGACTGGCAATAAGGCATTCTTTTCCGGTGAGGTGGCGCTGCATATCACTGAAATCGCGCTTGCCTTGAACAATGCTGGCGAGAATGCCCAGCCGTACAGGATGAGAAGCAGTTTTTAGCCCTTGGACAACACCTTGCGGACAATATCGGCAATGGCTGCGCTATGGTCGAGCGGCATTATCGCATTGGAAATTTGGCCGCTGCACACCGCATCGCGGACCGCTTTGGCTTGAAATTGCAGCCCGTTGCCGGAAAAAGTGCAGGTTTCGAGTGTACGACCTGGCAGGGGCAGGCGGTTCATGATTTTGCCTATAAAGCCTTTAGCGCCATTTGGCCCCAGCGACGACCGCGCGGCAAAAGCAGAAAACAGGGTTAGTCTTTGAGCCTTCAGAAATGGCGCGTGGATCAGAATCGTGCCTTTGGTTCCCTCGATCAGCATCTGATTGTCGCCGTCACGGTCGAAGCCGCAGGAGAGGCTGGCTATGGCACCCGGCCAGCCGAGCTGGAATTCGGTGCGCATGTCGACGCCGCTCCTGGCGCGCTGCCAGCGACCGTCGACATGATCCGGCAGACCTAAAAAATACAACGCCAGCGAAACCGGATAGACGCCGAGATCGAATGCCGCGCCGCCGCCGAGTTCCGGACTGAAGAACCGGTTTTGCGGATCGTACGCACGGATATAGGAAAGATCGGCTTCGATACGCGTCACAGCGCCGATGCGGCCGCTGTCGATATGCTGCTTTGCCGCCCGGATCGCTGGCAGAAAGCGGCTCCACATGGCTTCCATGGCGAAAATGTTCTTCGCCTTGGCGGCAGCCTCGATCTGTCTTGCGCCAGCGGCATCCAGCGAAAGCGGCTTCTCGATCAGGCATGGTTTGCCCGCTGCGATTGTCTGCATGGCTTGCAGGACATGCATGGCGCTCGGCGTCGCAATATAGACGGCATCGATATCCGGGTCGGAGAGAAATGCACCTGAATCGCCGAACGCCTTATCGGCGCCGATGCGTCGGCGGAATGTTTCGGCGGTTTCGCTCGTACGTGAGCAGACTGCAGTGATGCGCATTCCGGTGCTGGCCTGAATATCGGTGGCAAAGGCGGCAGCTATCGTGCCTGTGCCCCAAATTCCCCAGCGAAAATCTGTCTTTGTCTGCCTGTCGCGATTCACGTGCTTGCCCCGCATCTTCATACAGGTGCTATATAACCCATGTAATGCGGCTAACGAAGTTTGTTTATCCTGTCAGGGGAGAGGGGACGTGATGCGTGGATTTGTCGTTGCTGTGGCGCAGGATGGCGAGCACCGTTTTTCCAAACAGGTCGTGCCGGAAATCTGCATCGTCACGGGGCTGGGCGTCGAAGGCGATGCGCATCAGGGCGTGACCGTGAAGCACCGTTCACGCGTGCGGGCCGACCCGACGCAACCCAATCTGCGACAGGTGCATCTCATTCATGCCGAACTGTTCGATGAGCTTGCCGAAAAGGGTTTTGACGTCGCGCCTGCCGATCTTGGCGAGAACGTCACCACACGCGGTGTCGATCTTCTGGGGCTGCCGCAGGGCGCTTTGATCAGGATTGGTGACGAGGTCGTTCTGGAAACAACGGGCCTGCGCAACCCTTGCGCCCAGATAGAGAATTTCCAGACCGGACTTCTCAATGCCGTACTGGATCGCACGCCGGATGGCGAACTTGTCCGCAAGTCGGGCATCATGACCATCGTTCTTTCAGGCGGCACGGTGAAGGCGGATGATGCGATAGTCGTCGAATTGCCGCCGCTTCCGCATCGCAAGCTGGAGCGGGTGTGAAACTCGCAAAATACAGGCTTTCGGGGTGAGCTAACCGATTTAGCGAAGTGCTTGCCCAGGCAAAACCCGTGATTTCGTCAGGGGAGGTCTATCAACTTTGTGTCATATGCCCTAGATCATCCAACAATAGGATACAGATTGACATGCGCTGTTGCCGAAATCCGGCTGCAGCCTATTCTTATCGGTTCGGCTTGTCGGCGTTCGATGTTCTGCATGTGTCTAGACGACGGCCGGTCGGTTGCATTTCTGAAGGGCACAAAATGGAAAAAGCAGATATCGGAATGGTCGGCCTTGGCGTCATGGGCTCCAACCTGGCACTGAACATAGCCGAGAAAGGCTACACGGTAGCTGTCTACGACCGTGATGAGCCCGTGCTGAAAGCCTTCATCGAAAAGGCTGGCCCGCTGCGCGACAAGATCATTCCTTGCCCCACTTTCGAGGATCTGGCTGCCAATATACGCAAACCGCGTCCGATCATCTTCCTCATCAAGGCAGGCGCTCCCGTCGATGCTGAAACCACCCGCCTCAAGACCTATCTTGAGAAGGGCGATATCATGATCGACGCTGGTAATTCCGATTATCGCGATACGGTGCGCCGTCTGAAGGCACTTGGTCCCAACGACCCGACCTTTGTCGGCATGGGTGTTTCCGGCGGTGCGGAAGGCGCACGCCATGGCCCGTCGATGATGGTCGGCGGTACCGAGGAAGCCTATGACCGCATTGCGCCGATCCTGCTTGCTGCCGCCGCCAAGTTCAAGGACGAGCCGTGCTGTGCGCTGGTCGGGCCGGATGGTGCCGGTCATTTCGTCAAGACGATCCACAACGGCATCGAATATGCCGACATGCAGATGATCGCCGAAATCTACGGCATCCTGCGCGACGGTCTCGGACTTTCGGCCCCGGCTATCGGCGATGTGTTCGAGAAGTGGAACGAAGGCCCGCTCAACTCCTATCTGATCGAAATCACCGCCAAGGTGCTGAAGGCGACAGACCCGGAGACAGGCAAGGCGATGGTCGACATGATTCTCGACGAAGCCGGTCAGAAGGGCACGGGCCGCTGGGCGGCCATCGAGGCGCAGATGCTCGGCGTTCCGGCAACGGCAATCGAAGCCGCAGTTGCGGCCCGTTCGCTGTCCTCGCTGAAGGCCACGCGTGAACTTGCTGCAAAGGCCTACAAGCCGGGTCCGCGCAGCCTCGACGTTTCCGATCAGGCAAAATTCCTCGCCGATCTCGAGCATGGTCTGCTTGCTGGCAAGATCGCTGCCTATGCCCAAGGCTTCGCGGTGATGGAAGCTGCTTCACAGGAACACGGCTGGAACATTCCGCTTGCCGAAACCGCCCGTATCTGGCGCGCAGGCTGCATCATTCGTTCGCAGCTTCTGGACGATATCGCTCATGCCTTCGAAGACAGCGAAAGCCGCAACCTGCTGCTCGCACCTGCTTTCGTTGAGCGTATGAGCAAGGCTTCCAAGGGCCTTCGGCAGATCGTCGCCAAGGCGGCGCTCACGGGCTTGCCTCTGCCTGCACTCGGCTCAGCGCTCAGCTATTTCGACAGCTTCACGCAGGCGCTCGGCACCGCCAATCTCATTCAGGGTCAGCGCGATTTCTTCGGTTCGCATGGCTTCAAGCGCATAGATAAGGACGGAGATTTCCACGGTCCCTGGGGCTGATATCTTTCGGCCCCTCCAGCATAGGCTCGAAAATCGAAATCGATTTTCGGAACGTCATGAGCCGAAATCTCATCAGCCCGTCGCGCACGTCATCAAGAAAAAGCCGCCCCTCGGGCGGCTTTTTCTGTTTTAATCCGCCAGCACCAGCAGATCGTGCGAGGCGAAGTGCACCGTCACCTTGTCGCCGCGCTGCGGTGGCGGCTGGGTCGGATCGTTGAATGTATCGAACGAAAGCCGGTTCTTGCCGAGCGTCACACGCGTGCGGATGACGGAGCCGAGGAAGTGTACGTCATCGATGGTCGCTTCCAGCGAGGTGTCGTGGCTCTTGCGTGCTTCAAGGCTGACCGCTTCCGGGCGCAAGGCCAGCGTCAGCGGCTTACCCTTCGGATGATGGTCGAGTTTTTCCTGCACGGTGATGGTGCGGCCGTCGAGCTCGATACTGTTCCTGCCCGGTTCGCTGACCGAGGCTTCCAGCATGTTGAGGGTGCCGACGAAGGACGCCACGAAGCGCGAGGCAGGGCGGTTGTAAATGTCGAACGGCGAGCCGATCTGGTCGGCACGGCCTTCATGCATGACCACGATGCGGTCGGAGATCGACAACGCTTCTTCCTGGTCATGGGTGACGAAGACGGTCGTAATGCCGAGCTTCTGCTGAATGGCGCGGATTTCTTCGCGCAAGGATATGCGGATTTTCGCATCGAGTGCCGATAGCGGCTCGTCGAGCAGAAGAACTTGCGGCTTTGTGGCCAACGCACGGGCAAGTGCGACGCGCTGCTGCTGGCCGCCGGACATCTGATAAGGATAACGATCCGCCAGATGGTCGAGGCGGATGAGGCCGAGCATTTCCTTCACCGTGGCGTCGATTTCCGCCTTCGGCTTCCCGGCAACGCGCAGGCCGAACGAAACATTCTGCGCCACCGTCATGTTGGGAAACAGCGCATAAGCCTGAAACACCATGCCGATATTGCGCTGGTTCGGCTTCAGATCCACCACATCCTTGCCGTTGATTTCGATGGCGCCGCTATCGGGTCCCTCGAAACCGGCGATCATGCGAAGAACGGTTGTCTTGCCGCAGCCCGAAGGGCCGAGGAAGGAGACGAACTCGCCCTTCTCTACGGCGAGGTTGAAATCGTGGACGACGGTATTGGCGCCGAAGCTCTTTTTCAGGTTTTTGATGTTGAGAAAAGCCATGAATGTTACCCGGCGGTTGTCTTGAATTTATTGAGGCGCGAGACGAGCTGCAGCATGATGATGCTGAGCCACGTGATGCCAAACGAAATGATCGCCAGCGCCGAAGGTTCGTAGGCTCGGTTCGCGCCGACCAGTTGGAGATAGGGACCGAAGGCCGGACGATTCAAAAGCGAGGCCAGCGTGAATTCACCGATGACGATGGCGAATGTGATGAAGGCACCGCTCATCACGCCGGAGATCACGTTCGGGAAAATCACCTTGAACATGATGCGACCCCAGCCCGCACCGAGGCTTTGGGCTGCTTCCGTCAGCGTATTGACGTCGATGGTGCGCATCGCCGTATCGACGGCGCGATACATATAAGGCAGTGACAGTGTCATGTAACCGAACATCAAGAGCAGGTCGGTTGCGCGCGTCGATGCGGTGAACGGCAGCCACGACGACGAGTTATAGATGCGCAGATAGCCGAACACGATGACGATTGCCGGGATCACCAGCGGCATCAGCGTGATGAATTCCATCACTGGGCGCAATTGCGGCAGGCGCAGGCGAACCCAATAGGCAGTTGGCACCACCAGCAGTACACCGAAAATGATGGTCAGCAGGCCAAGCAGGATCGAATAACCGAAAGTCGCCTGGAAATTCGGATCTGCGAACACCACCCGATAGGCATCAAAGGAATATTCGCCGCGCCGCATGCGCAGCGAAAATTCGAACGTGCCGATCAGCGGGACGAGGAAGTAGATCGCGCCGATCAGGAAGGCAATCCAGGCGCCGATCTTCTGGGCGTTAAAGCCTTTCTTTTTCATCGCTGCCACCTCTCGGCGCGCATGCGCAGCCAGATATAGATGAGGTTGGAAACACCTGTAATGACGATCATGCCAAGTGCCAGCGCGTAGCCGAGGTTCTGATTATGTAGAACGTCGCCGCGAATCTGGGCATAAAGCAGGATCGGCACGATATTGAGCGAGGACCCCGTCAATGCGTAGGCGGTTGCGATGGCGCCGAAGGCATTGGCGAACAGCAGAAGCGTCGTGCCGAGCAGGCTCGGCCACAGGATCGGAAAGGCTACCATACGCCAATATTGCGCGGTGGTAGCACCCAGAATGGACGATGCCTCGCGCCATTCCTTCTTCAGGCCGTCGAGCGCTGGCGTCAGGATCAGCACCATCAGCGGTATCTGGAAGAAGAGGTAAGTCAGCGTCAGGCCGAAGAAGGAAAGCAGGTTGAAGCCGGTCGAATAGAGATTGAAGCCGAACCATTCCCTGAGCAGGATCGTCACAAAGCCGGTTCGTCCCAGTGTCGCCAGAAAGGCGAAGGCAAGCGGTACGCCCGCGAAGTTCGACGCCACGCCGGAGAAGGTCAGTACCGTAGGGCGCAACCATGATGGCAGGTTACCGAGAACTACCGCCCAGGCCAGAAAGAACCCGATGATCGCGCCGCCAATGGCCGATGCGAGACTGACCTTGATCGATACCCAGTAGGCGCTCATGATTTGCGGCTGGAACAGATCGTTGATGTTCTGGAGAGTGAAGTTTCCGGCCGGGTCCTGAAAGGCGCCGATGATGAGATACATCGTCGGCCAGATCAGAAACAAAATGGCGAAGATGAAAAACGGTGTCACGCCAAGCCAGGACAACGGAAGCTGGCGCTTGCGCACTCCGCTGGGGGCTGTTGTTTCGGCTACTGCACTCATGCGCTCTTTCTTTAGACCGGTTCCCGCCAGAACGGAACTGACAGAACCGTTCCGACTTTTTGTTATTATTTTTTGCGATCAGCAGGGCTGCCATTCGCCCCTGCTGGAATAGCTGGCACTCTTTCGAACTGCGCATCCTGTTTGCCAAAGAGCATCGCGCCGTTTGGAAAAGAGGACCGGCGGCACAGATGAAAGCTGGTTTGATATCGCGTCGACCGTGTAAGGCCGACGCGATATGTGTTCGATGCGACAGGCGCGCTTACTGCACGTTTGCGCCTACGACGCTATCCCATTCTTTGGTAATCGTGGTCTGTGCGGCTTCGATCTGTTCCAGGGTCGGGAAGATAGCCTTTTCATAGGCTGCTGCCGGTGGCAGCTTGTCCAGCAGTTCCTGCGGGATCTTGCCAGCCTTCGCCATCGCATTGAAGCGGATCGGGTGGCAGTAGCCCTTCAGGTAGCCGAGCTGGCCTTCATCCGAATAGATGTGTTCCATCCACAGCTTCGCTGCGTTCGGATGCGGTGCGTAGGCGCTGATTGCCTGAACATACACACCAGCGATAACGCCGGACTTCGGAATGACGGTTTCGATTTCCGGGTTGCCCTTGAGCGTGTCGCGGTCGGCGAGCGCATTGTAGTCCCAGCGAACGACGATCGGGGTCGAGCCCTGCGCCAGCGAAGCAGCCTTGCCGATCACAGGAACGAAATTGCCATTGGCGTTCAGTTCCTTGTAGAATTCGAGGCCCTTCTTGCCTGCTGCTTCACCCGGTTCTGCGCCACGGGCAATACCGGCGGCATGAACGCCGAGGATGGCCTGTGCCGAAACGCGTGGGTCACCTGCAAGCGCAACGGAGTTTGCGTAGTCGCTCTTGAGGAGGTCTTCCCAATCCTGTGGGATATCCTTGACGATGTCCTTGTTCACTTCGAAAGCCAGAACGCCGTAATAATCGCCGTACCAATAGCCTTCCGCATCCTTGGCGCTGTCTGGAATTTCGTCCCAGGTTGCAACCTTGTATGGCTGGATGAGGCCGTCTTTCTTGGCAGATGCGCCGAAGGCAAAGCCGACGTCAATGACGTCAGGAGCCTGCGGGCCCTTGTTGTCCTTGTTGGCCTTGATGGCTTCGATTTCATCGCCCGAACCGGCGTCAGGGTTCAGTTCGTTGACCTTGAGGCCATACTTGTCCTTAAAGCTCTTGATGACTTCGCCATAGCCACACCAGTCATGCGGGAGCGCGATGGTGGTCAGTTCGCCTTCTGCCTTGGCAGCGGCGATCAGTTCGGCTGACGGTTCAGCAGCGGCTATGGAAACCCCGGCAACGGCGATTGCCGTCGAAAGCGACAGCAGACGCGCTGTGTAAGCAAGCATTTTTTGACTCCCCTGTTTAAGGTCCGGCGAACGCCCCCGGTCGATTCCGGTGCTCGCGCATTCCCGATACCCGCCCTACATGACGGTTGGATGACAGTTTATGGTTTGTCACAAACTGCCAGCGGCGGAAAGTGAAACACGTTTTCAGGGACTTAGCAATTCATCCGTTAGCGGGAGTACCATTTTTATGACAAGAAATGTGACAGCGAATTCGTCACTGTCATAATTCTGCAAGAAGCTTTTCCCTGCGCGACAACGGTTTGTCCCCGCGCGGCATCAATGTCGGATATAGGGGATAAACGAAAATTTCCGAAAGATGAGTGAACCCTTTTGAGTTTCGTATGAAGTTGGGAGGCAGGCGAGCTTAGTGCCCCCCGCCGCCACCGGCAACCTGCTTCGGTTTGCGCAGCATGATGGCGCAGACGGCGAGCGAGCAGAACATCATCGTGAGGATGAAGAACACGTCGATGAAGGACAAAAGGGTCGCCTGCTGGCGCACCATGCCGGAAAGTTTGGAAATGGCGATTGTTGCACCATCCATGCCAGCCGCGTTGTACTTGGCCGTCAGGTTGGTGACCATCTTCTCAGCTTCGGCGTTGCCCCAGCGAACGTGCTCGGCCAGACGCTCATAATGCATGTCGCCACGGCGGGTCAGGATCGTGTTGATGACGGCAAGGCCGACGGCGCCGCCCAGATTACGCGTCAGATTGAATAGGCCGGATGCGTTTTTCAGCAAGGCAGGCGGCAGCGTGCCGAGCGCCAGATTGTTGATCGGCACCATGCAAAGCATCAGCGAACAGCCGCGCAGGATCTGCGGCAGCAGCAGTTCGTAGAAATCCCAGTCGGCGGTGAGGCCGGTCACCATCCAGGTGCCTGCCGCAAAGCCGAGGAAGCCGATCATCATCATCAGGCGCGGATCCATCCTGTTGGACAGGAAGCCCGCGAGCGGCGCGGTGAAGAACATGGCAAGACCGCTGACAAACAGTGCTTCGCCGATCATCAGGGCATCATAGCCGCGAATGCTGCTCAGATAGAGCGGATAGAGATAGGTAAGGCCATAGAGGCCGACACCCATCACGAAGGAGAACAGCGAGCCGAATGCGAAATTCACATTCTTGAAAGCCCGCAAATCCACGATGGGTTCTTCAGCCGTAAAAGCTCTGAAGAAGAAGAGAATACCGCCCGCCGTCATGATGATCGTCAGGATGAAGATTGCATTGTCCTGGAGCCAGTCATTGCGCGGACCTTCTTCCAGAACATACTCCATCGAGCCGAGGAATGCTGCCATACCCGCAAGGCCCCACCAGTCGAACTTGCTTAAGAGTGAGCTGTCGCCTTCGTCGAAGTCGATGAGATTCCAAGCCGCGATGGTGACGAGAATGCCGGGGCCGACATTGACCAGAAACAACCAGTGCCAGGAGAAGGCGTGGCTCAGATAGCCGCCGACCGTCGGGCCGATGGTGGGCGCGAGCGTTGCCACGAGGCCAATCATCGGCGAGACGATCGAACGCTTGGAAGGCGGGAAGATGGTGAAGGCTGCTGCAAACACGCTCGGGATCATACCGCCACCGATGAAGCCTTGAATGGCGCGGTAGACGATCATCTGCTCGATATTGGTTGCCGTTGCGCAGAGCACGCTGGCAAGGGTGAAGCCTGCAGCCGAAATGGTGAAGAGAACGCGCGTCGACAACAGGCGTCCAAGGAAACCCGATAGCGGAATCATGATGACTTCCGCGATCAGATAAGACGTCTGGACCCAGGAGATTTCGTCAGAACTGGCGCTCAGGCCCGCCTGGATTTCAGCAAGCGACGCCGAGACGATCTGAATGTCCAGGATCGCCATGAACATGCCGAACACCATGGCCAGAAAGGCGAATGCCTTCTTGGGATCGATGCGGTCGTCTGCCGGGGCTATCGGCCCCATTGTCGTGTCTGCGGCCATGACGGCGCACTCCGGAATGGAAGAGAGGAGCGGCGCGAAACCCGTTTCGCCGCGCCGCCATCTGTTCTTTCAGTTGGGGCATTTCCGAGCCAAAAGTGCGAAGCGGCTTTGCGTCGGATAAATGCGTAGAAATAAAGAGGTGAGAGCGATTCCACGATTCCGTTTCAACTGGAACCGCTCTGATCTGTCGAACTTGATCGGTCGCCCCGATTAGTTGGTCTTGCCTTCAGGTGCCGTGCGCGTATCGATATCGACCACGACACTCAGGCCCGCGCGGATCTTGCCGGATTCCAGCGCTTCCTTCGGAATCATGATGCGAACAGGAACGCGCTGTACGATCTTAGTGAAGTTGCCGGTCGCATTTTCCGGCGGCAGCAGTGAGAACACCGCTCCCGAAGCTGGTGCGATGGACGCGACCTTGCCGTCGAACTTCGTGCCGTCGATTGCGTCGACATAGATATGTGCGGTTTCGCCGGTCTTGATCTTTGCGAGCTGCGTTTCCTTGAAGTTCGCATCGATATAAAGCTCATTGACCGGGACGAGTGCCGCGATCTTCTGGCCCGGTGAAACGAGGTCGCCCTTCTTGCCGGCAAGATTACCAATCACACCGTCGAACGGTGCGCGCAGCGCAGTGAAGGAAAGATCGCGCGCTGCCTTGTCGCGGGCAAGTTCCAGCGATTTCGTAGTGCTTTCCGCCTCGCTATACTGGGCATTGAGCACTTCGATATTGGCTTTGGCAGAGGCGATCTGTGCATCCGTTCCAGCGAGCTTGGCGCGAGCCTGGTCGAGCGAGGACTGGGCAGTGTCGAGATCGGCCTGCGCGACAAAACGCGTTTCATGCAACTTCTGCACGCGTGCAATCGTGTTCTGCGCGTTGGTCAGAACAGCCGTTGCGGCCTGCTTGTCGGCGTTTGCCTGCAGGAGCAGCGCTTGCGCGGCATCAGTTTCCGCCTTGATGCGGATGAGCGTCTGCCTCTGGGTTGCGAGCTTGGCTTCGGTTTCGTCGAGCGCGATCTGGTAGTCGCCCGCATCGAGCTGGAAGATCACATCGCCAGCCTTCACCTGCTGGTTGGCGGCCACCGGGATGTTTTCGATATAGCCGGTAACCTTCGGCGCGATGGAAGCGATATCGCCCTGCACATAGGCGTCGTCGGTCGAAACCATGAAACGTCCGACTGTCCACCAGTCGTAGGCGAACCAGAGCCCACCCGCCACTGCGACCGCCACAATGCCAGGGAGAACGAAGCGTTTGCCGAAGCCCTTTTTCTTTTCGGATCCCTTGGCCGGGTCCTTTGGGGCGACTTCCTGCGGGCTCGGTGCGGTATGGGGCTGCGATCTCTCGTTCACAGGCGCTTCATTCGTCGCCGGCTGGGTTGCCGAGGCGAAGTTCTTGGCGTTGGGGAACGGATGAATATCGGCCTTATCAACGGACTTCGGGGCGGACATAGGGAAACTTTCTGCACATCCTTCGGATTGAACCGCTTGGTTCGATGTTGACATAAATCAATAAGATGCGCATATCAAGAGGATATCGAACCGCTTGGTTCGAAAAAACGTTAAGAGTCTCGAAAATGAAGCCTGATCGCAGTACAAAAGGAACAACAGATACGATGATGCATGGCCGGAACAGGCATGATGAGAAAGGTCTCGACCGCCCCGGTGAAGGCAAATCGTCCTGCTCTGAAACCGAATGCGGTCGAACGCGGCTTGGCGCGGGCCAAGACCCTGCCAAACGCCGCCAAATCCTTGAAGGCGCTCAGGATGTATTCCTGCGCATGGGCTTCGATGCAGCCAGTATGAATGACATTACGCGTGAAGCTGGCGTGTCGAAGGGAACGATCTACGTTTACTTCAACAGCAAGGAAGATCTGTTTGTCGCATTGTGTGAGCATTATCGCGATACAATGTTTCGTGAACTGATCGAAAAACTCGACAAGGGTTTCAATTCCCGTCAGCAACTGACCGATTTCGGCGTGGCGCTGGTCACGTTGATAACGTCGTCGACGGCGGTCCGTGCGCAGCGCATTGTTCTGGGCGTCAGCGAACGCAAGCCGGAACTTGCAGCTCGCTTTTATGAGCGGGGGCCGAAACGCAGTTTGGTCCTTATGGCTGACTATCTCAAGGACATGATCGAGAAAGGCGAGTTAGAGCCTTTCGATCCCGAAAAGATGGCCTATCATCTTTCTGATCTGTTTCTGTCCGGCCTTTATCGCCCTCGCCTATTTGGCGCGTTGCCGGAACCGCCGTCAGCCGAGACGATTCGCGAGAATGTCGATCTGGCGATCGATTTTTTCTACCGTGCCTACGGTCGAAATCAAGGAAGTGTTCAACAAGAGAACAACTGAACTTCAGGAAGCGGTCGAGTGATACTTATTTGACTTTCGGGTTCATAAATTTCTCAAGAGAGCCTTAATTTCTACATTGTTTTTGTGTGTATTGGCTTGCAATCCATTAATTGCGGGTTGTCAGAGACCCCATTTTTTATGTCACTTAATAAATGATTGAAAAGCTCTTGAGCTATGATTCGCTGATATTCAAAATGCAGTAACGAGTAGCGCTTGGGCTTGAGTACCAAGGATATTGTAGAAATGACACTTGATCTCATTCATTTTCCGAATTTCAAGAAGACCTTCTTTGGAACGGCCTTCCAAAGCGACACGCTTGCTCTCCTGACGCGAATTCGCGACGAGATCGGTTGCCGCCACATCATGCACACTTATCGCGGACGGATGGGCGATTGTGCAAAGACAAATTCCTCCGACCTTACGGTCGTGATGACTGTGCCGACAAACTGGGCCGCGCGCTACTCCACCAAGAACTATTTCGTCATCGATCCGATCTTTCAGGAAGATGCGCCTTATTTTCAGAACGATGTCAGCGGCATTGTTCGCGACCTTCAGGAAGATGGCAATCAGTGCCCCGATGTCGCCGAACTGTTGCAGGATGCCGAGAAGCATGGGCTGGGCAATATTTTCATTGCCGTGTCGGTCCGCAGCCAGAAGGGCGCGGTGGGATGCAGCTTGTTCAGCTTCGATATCAGCCCGGATGAGGATCGCGAACAGTTTGTGGCCAAGCTTCGCCCGCGGCTTCTGAGCCTGTCCGGGATCATTCATTCCGCTCTGTGCGGCTGTAAGGATGTTGCAACGGTCGCAAGCCTTCTGACCCCGCGTGAAGTGGATTGCCTGCGCTGGGCGGCAAGCGGCAAGACAGACGGAGAGATCGCAGAAATCCTGAGCATCGCGCGCTGGACTGTCGTGACCTATTTGCAAAATGCCAAAATCAAGCTCAACTGCTCCAACCGTACTTCGGCAGTCGCGACGGCGTTGTCGCTCGGCATCATCGAAATGCCGGAAGTTCACCACCTGATGTAAAACCGGGGCTCGTACAGCGATCCTGCCAGAAACACCGAGTGTCCCGTGCATCCGGTGTTTGAGTGTTTCGTTTCACACCATGTGCCACGCAAAACCGCTTCGCGCTTTTGCTGGAGATACTCTATATTTGAGTTTTCTAAATCACTTTTTGGGATGCGCTCTATCCGCTTGTTATACGCATGTCTTAATCCCGACACCGGTTCCCACTTTGGGAAGACATGCTCTAGGCGCGTTTTCTAAGTGGGAGGCGCGCGGCGTCAAATGCATTGGCGAACCGCGCGGTGTTCTTCGCCGGGTCTTCGTCCGCATCCTCAAAGGCGATGTGGTTCAGCTCTACACCGGCAGTCTTGTCGGTCAGCGTCAGGCGGAAATAGGCATAAACACCCTGATTGCGAAACTCCATGTCGAGCACGATGGCAGGCGGTGATTGCCAGTCACAGCGATATTCGCCGCCATGGCCGAGTTCCAGCGTGCCGGGGAAGAAATAAAGCTCGGTGGCCGAGCTGACAATATCGGCGATATTGGCAAAAAGTTCGCAGCGTATGAAAGCTACATAATCTGCCGGGTCGACGAGGCGAAGATCGGTCGCGACCTCGCGCAGGTTTTCGGCAATGATCGCCTCGCGTTCGTTTGAGAATTGCAGACTCTTCATCATTTCACCGCCGATCTGGAGGAACAGGCTGTCACTGTTCTGAAATATATAAAAACCATGGTTATCCATCAATGTATCGCATGCCGGGTATTGATCACCCGGATAAGCTCGGCCACCGCCTTGTAGAATTCCGGTGCGATCATCTGGTCGACATTGACCTGCTTATAGAGCGCGCGCGCCAGCGGAACGTCCTCGAATATCGGGATGGAGTGCTGTGTAGCTATTTCTCTGATCTTCAACGCTATGAGATCCTGTCCCTTTGCAACGACTATCGGGGCCGCATCCTGATCGGGCTTGTAACGCAGTGCTACGGAAAAATGAGTCGGATTTGCGACGATCAGTGTTGCTGTCGGAACGGTGTTGATCATCCGGCGGCGGGCACGGTCGCGGCCAAGCGAACGCAGGCGTGATTTGACCAGCGGATCGCCTTCCGACTGCTTCAGTTCGTCTTTGACTTCCTGCCGCGTCATGCGCAGTTCCTGCCGCCAGTGAATGCGCGACCATGCAAGGTCGAAACCCGCAATTGCGGCAATGGCCAGCACATTGGCGACGAGCAGGCGCACCATGTTTTCACGCAGAAATTCCGGCAAGGCGCTTGGGTCGGACGCGACCGCATCGGTGAAAAGGCTATTGCCGTTGAAGAAGACGATAAAGACGATGACGCTTGCAGCCAGAAACTTTGCCAACGATTTGAGGAATTCGACCTGACCGGCGCGACCGAAAATGCGTTGCCACCCCTTGAGGGGGGATATGCGCGACGCTTGCGGGCGGATGCGTTCACCGACGAAACGTGGGGCGTTCTGGAATGCCGAGGCAGCAACGCCGGCAAGCGGGATGATGATGAACACCGGCAACAAGGCTGCGCCGACAGCCAGTGCCAGCACGCCGAACAGGCGGCTTGCATCTTCCGCGCTGTTGAGGAGCCAGTCCTCCGGGCGGTCGATCAGCTCGCGCAGGAAGATGGCGAGCTTCGTGGTGGCAGGCCCTGCGACAAAGACCGCGATAATCAGAAAGGAAGCAATACCGGCGAGGATCGGCGTTTCGCGGGAAAACGGCATATTGCCCTTTTCCAAGGCGTCGCGGATCTTCTGCTCGGTTGCTTCTTCTGTTTTGCTTTCCTTGTCAGCATCATCTGCCATGGGTCACACGAGATCAGTACGAAGCTTCGCTTGCGTCGAGGGTGATGATACCGCGCTCGGAAAGATCGATGGCGATACGGGCGATCGTGCGGCGCGCATCGGCAATGTTCTGCGCGGTTATATTGCCCTGCTCGGCGCCAAGCTCGGTTTCCACCATGCGGCGGCCACGGGTTGAGAGTGACGAAAGAACAAGTTCCTGAAGCCGTGTGTCGGCTCCGCGAAGTGCGGTTGCGATCTGTTCTGTCTGCACTTCATCGAAGAGCAGCAGGCGTGCGCGCTGCGACAGGCGCTCGATGTCTTCAAAGGTGAAGAGCTTCGCCTTGATGCGGTTGAGATCGTCGCGGTTGAGATCTTCGAGGCTCGCCATCAGTTCTTCCATCTCGCTTCTGTCGAGCTGGTTGAAGATGTTCGCGATCTGGCCGTGATGAGCCTTGACCGGCCCGGCGTCGCCGCGGCCGAGAAGATCGCGTCGCAGCACGTCTTCGAGAAGTTCTGCAGCGGCTGGTGCCACATTGCCGATATGCAGCGAGCGCTGCACGACGGCATTGCGTAACTGTGGCGGCAGGACGACGAAGAGTCGGGCGGCAAGATCAGATGGCAGTTTCGACACGATATAGGCGATGATCTGCGGATGCTGGTCCGTTAGATAGATCTGCAGGCTTTCCACCGGCAGGCGCCCGAGCTGTACCCAGACGGATTCCTGAACGAGCTGCGGCTGGACGCGGTCTTCCAGAACTGCATCGACCTCTTCCTGCGGTAACGCTTCGCGCAACAGGCCTTCGAACCGCTGGGCAGCTTCCGAAACCGGCGCGCCTTCGGCAAAGGAATCCTCGAATTGCTTGACCAGCTGTTCGAAATCGAGCGGAGAAATAGGCTCCAGCGTCCGGGCATGACCGGCAAGCTTGCGCAGGTCTTCGGCATTGAAGTGCTTCAGAAGACGTGAGGCGGCGGGGCGTCCGATGGCAACAAGGATCGCCGCCGCTTTTTGAGAGCCGGTCAACGTATCGATAAGCCCGGTGGAGCCGTCTTCAGCCAGGGCTTGCTGCTCGTTTTCGGTCGAAGTGCCTGTCATGAGAATACCCGCAGTGCGTCTGTTACTTGCCGATGATTTCGGTGAGGCTGACACCGAAACGCGAGGAATCGTCTTCAAGAACGATCACTTCGCCGCGAGCGATGACGCGGCCATTGACCACGATATCGACGGGATCGCCGATCTGCTTGTCGAGCGTGATGACTGCGCCGCGACCGAGCTTCATCAGATTGGCGACCGGCATGGTCGTGCCGCCAAGAACCACCTGAACATCAACCGGGATGCCCATGATAAGTTCGAGATTGGGCTTGGATGGCCCCTTCTGCGCGCTGCGCGGCTTTTCTTCGCGCAGTTCCTCAATGGCTTCGTCCAGTTCGTGCTGCATGTTCTTGTCCTTGTTGTCAGCGCTCATGCCTGCCCCGCAATGTCTACGGTTGCCTTGCGGACCGCGCGATGCACGAATACCGGCAGCGCTTTCTTTTCTTTCTGAAGAGCCTTGGGCTGGCCCGTATCGGCAGCAGTGGCGATCTTGTTCTCGGCGCGCGGTTTGCTGTCGGTGACATTGCGCGCATGGCGGATGTCACGGGTCAGAGCCTTGCGTAGCCGGTTCAGTTCCTCGATTGCCTCTTCCATTTCGCGGCGTACGCGCTGCGTTTCGGCAAGGCGGGCTTCAAGCTTGTTGTTCTCGTCGGCCAAAGCAGTGCCAAGGTCGGTGCGTTCGCTCTGGATGGCCTTGACGGCGCGCTCCAGCCCGTTGGAAGCGGCAGCAACGCGCAACGCCAGCAGTTTGCCGAGTTTGATCGTCTCGTTGGCCTTGCGGCCAACCACGATGAGCGCAGCAAGCGAGGCAAGAGCCATCAATGTGGAAAGCAGGTTAGCCAGCAACAAGCTCATCGATGAAATCCTCTTCCTGATTGACTGGGTCGCCGACCTTGACCGTGAAATGAATGCCGGATTTGCCGAGCGTGCACTTGAAAAGCTGCTGATCGCCAGCGCGCAGGCGCACCTGTTCCATGGCGTCGGCAGGCAGTTTCAGAACCTGCCCGATTTCCAGCATTGACAAGGCGTCCAGCGTCATCGATCCCTGCTGGATGAAAGCTTCGAGTTCGATGCGTGCACGGCTGACTTCCTGCCGCATCTTCTTCGCCCAGGTCGGATCGGTCTGATCCATCGGACGGCGCAGAAAGGCTGCGACTGCATCCTGCATCGGCTTCTGTGTGCTGCGCGGCAAAAGCAGATGAACCTGCCCGGTTCTGCCTGCAGCAGTGACATCGATGCGGCAGGCGAAAAGGCGCGAGCGCTCGAAATTCTCACGGTCGAATTCGGCGGTGTCGGTGCATTCACCGGCGGCGAAAAGCGTCTTTCCGTTTCCGGCAAAAACCTGATCGAGCGAACCGGCGAGATGACCGGCGAGAAGAGCAGAAATCTTGTGTTCCAGCATGCCGAATGGACGCTCGTCATCGACGCTGCCCATATTGCCCTGCGCGCCATACATCGCTTCAATCACGGAGAAAACGAGCGCAGCATCGGCGGTGAGGTAAATCGTACAGCCCCAGCGCTCGGCCTTCAGAGGCGCGATGATCGCCGCTTTGTCGAGAATGTCGGCAAAGGCAGCGTCGTCGGTGCTTTCCACCTGGCCTGCTTCAATGTCGAATGCAGCGGCACAGCCATGTTTCAACCGGTCGCAGAAATGCGTCGAGGCATCCTTGAACACATGGGCAAGCGATTTCAGATCGTCGCCCGAAAGCCCCGCTGCACGCAGCAGGTTTTCGGCCAGAACATCGTTTTTGCGGTTTTGCCCCAAAGCAGTCATCTTACGCCGCCTGCTGGGTCGGCGCGCTCGCCATGGTTTCCTGCTCGACCACATCAATGGTCGGGCGATCATAGGCGGAGATGGTCTTGCGTCCATACTCCACGGCAATCTGCGGCAGGGAACCGTTCATATAGGCGAGAAGCGTCTGCTTCACGACGATGTAGAGACGGTTGTTCTTTTCACGGGTCGATTTGATCTTGGCTGCGATCGGGCCGACCACGCCGTAAGAGAAGAAGATGCCGGCAAAGGTGCCGACAAGGGCGGCGCCGATCAGATGGCCCAGTACTTCCGGCGACTGGTCCAGCGCGCCCATGGCCTTGATGACGCCGAGAACGGCGGCAACAATACCGAGCGCAGGCAGGGCTTCGGAAATGCTGACCATTGCTTGGTAGGGCTTGAGCTTGTCGCGGGCCATGGTGTGGATCTCCTCGTCCATCAGCGCCTCGATTTCATGCGAGCGCACATTGCCGACGATGATGAGGCGGCAATAGTCGCAGATGAAATGGGTGAGGTCCTCTTTCTTCAATACGCTCGGATAGGCCTGAAAGATCGACGACTCCTTCGGATTGTCGATGTGCACTTCCACTTCGTTGCGCGACTTCGCGCGCAGTTCGCGCATCAGGCTGTAGAGCAGGCCCAGAACGTCGAGATAGTCACGCTGTTTCGGAACAGCATTGCTGAATGCTTCCATGCAGGCGCGGCCAGTGTCCTTCACAAGTGAGAAAGGATTGGCGATGAAGAAGGTCCCGAGCGCCGCACCCAAAATGATGACGAACTCCCAGGGCTGGATAAGCACGCTGACATGTCCGCCCATGGCGATAAAGCCGCCCAGCATACAGCCCAGTGTGATGACAAGACCGACGATAATGCCCAAAGCTCGTGACTCCCGCGTACAAGTTCTTTCATCGCACCTTATGGATTGCGGCTTGCGCGAACCTTGCCACCGGTACGGGCGGAAGCCAGCTTCGGACAAGCTTGGTCTTTCATAAAGGATTGAAATACCGGAAGGGGGTCATGCGCATGGTCGATACGATGACGAGCTATCGCCTGATCGCGGCGGATATGACGCGGTCGTTGCAGCGTGTTTCGAAGGAACCGTTGGTGGAGCGGGAAACCGCCTACTACAAGGAGAATATCGGCAAGGTGAAATCCATCGATGATTTCATGGCCGATAGTCGTCTCTATAATTATGCGATGAAGGCGTTTGGTCTGGAAGACATGGCCTTCGCCAAGGCATTTGTCCGCAAGATATTGACTGAGGGCGTCTCGGACAAGGATTCGATGGCGAACCAGTTGACCGACAAGCGTTACAAGGAGTTTGCGACGGTCTTCGATTTCACGGGCAAGGGCGCGGAGACGACGCAAGACGTCGTGGCGCAACAGGGAACCGTGGACAAATATCTGCGTCAGACGCTGGAGCAGGAAGCGGGCGACCAGAATGACGGCGTCCGGCTGGCGCTCTATTTCGAGCGCAAGGCATCGACACTGACCAATGCCTATGAAATTCTCGGCGACAAGGCACTCCTGTCGATGGTGCAGACGACCTTTGGCTGGCCTTCCACCATGTCCAATGCCGATATCGACAAACAGGCGAAGTTGATCTCCGAGAAGATCGATTTCACCAGAATGTCCGATCCCGAATATGTGTCGAAGTTCATTTCGCGCTTTACCGCCATGTATGAAATAAATAACCCAACGGCGAGCAGCCCGGCGTCGATTGCATCCCTGCTTCTGGGCGGGACCTCGTCCGTCGGCATCTCGATGGACATTCTGAGCACCTTGCAGAACTTCAAGCCGGGCGGGCGCTAGGCGATGCAGAATAATTCGATCTATGTCGGGCTTTCGTCACTCATCACGCTGGAACGGCGGATGGATGCCATCGCCCACAATGTCGCCAATGTCTCCACGGTTGGCTTTCGCGGAGAAGGCACCAAGTTCGACACCATCGTTTCGAACAAGGCAAGTGATGACGTGAGTTTCGCCACGGCGGGCAAGAGCTTCATTCGCACCGAAGCAGGCCCGATGATCAAGACCGACAATCCGCTGGATGTCGCGGTCAAGGGCGATGTCTGGATGTCGATCTCGACGCCGCAGGGACAAATTTATACGCGTGACGGGCGCATGAACATGCTGCCGACGGGCGATCTCGTTTCGATCACCGGCAATCCGGTTCTCGATGTCGGCGGCGCGCCCATCGTGCTTAATCCGGGCGGTGGTGCGCCGAAGATTTCGAGCGACGGCGCGATCTACCAGAACGGTGCCCAGGTCGGTTCCATCGGCCTCTTTACGATCCCCGCCGATGCCGACCTGACCTATGCCGGTACATCCGGGGTGATCCCGAACAAGCCCGCCCAGCCGGTGGTCGATGACAACAGTGTGGGCGTTGTGCAAGGCATGATCGAGGGATCGAATGTCGACGCCATGACCGAGATGACCCGCCTTATCAGCGTCAGCCGAGCCTTCGAACAGGTCAATAATCTGCTGTCGCAGCAGGAAAGCACCGTCTCTGAAGCCATCAAGACCTTGGGTTCCAGAAACGGATGACGCCTGATCTGCCGCTCTCCCGTCTCGCCGCTTTTGCCCGTCAGCAATCGGTGGCGCGCAAGCCGCTGGCCGGCATTGGCGGAACGGTGAGCGACGTGTCGCGCTCGGCCATTGCCGTGCGCGGGCTTTCGCGCGATGTGCGTCTGGGCGATGCGGTGGCGATCCATGCGCAAGGCAGCCAGAGCCTTGCCGAGATCATCCGGGTTGCGGATACGCAAGTGCTCGTCAAACCGTTCGATGACCGCATCATTCCGTCGCTCGGTGCTGCGGTGTTCGAGGAAGGGCCGCTGCGCATCCGCCCGGCACCGGAATGGCGCGGACGTGTCATCAATGCGCTTGGCGATGCGGTAGACGGAAAGGGCGCGTTGCAACCTGGCACCCGACCGATGGCATCCGAAAACCTGGCGCCCGCAGCCTTGCGTCGCGGGCGTGTCGACAGGGGCTTACGCACCGGCGTCAACGTCATCGATATTTTCACGCCGCTTTGTTTCGGCCAGCGTATCGGCATCTTTGCAGGCTCCGGTGTCGGCAAGTCGACGCTGCTTGCCATGATGACGCGTGCGGCGGATTTCGACACGGTGGTGCTGGCTTTGACCGGCGAGCGCGGACGCGAAGTGCGCGAGATGCTGGAAGAAACCATGGCAGGCCATCTTGACAAGACGATAACCGTGGTGGCGACCGGCGATGAAAGCCCGATGATGCGCCGTCTTGCGCCCAATACGGCGACGGCCATTGCCGAATATTTTCGCGACCTTGGCCAGAATGTCCTGCTGATTGTCGATTCCGTCACGCGCTTTGCCCATGCGGCGCGCGAAGTGGCGATTGCTGCCGAAGAGCCGCCTGTTTCGCGCGGTTATCCGCCGAGCGTCTTCAGCCAGCTCCCCCGTCTTCTGGAGCGGGCCGGTCCCGGTACCACGGAAGCGGGTGGCAGTATCACCGGCATCTATTCGGTGCTGGTCGATGGCGACGATCATAATGATCCGGTTTCCGACACGATCCGCGGCACACTGGACGGCCATATCGTGCTCGACCGCGCGATTGCGGCGCAAGGGCGTTTTCCGGCCGTGGATATTCCCGCCTCGGTTTCGCGTCTGGCAAAGCACAACTGGACACCAGAACAACGCAAGCTGGTCAACCAGCTACGCGGCATGGTCGCCCGTTTTGAGGAAACCCGTGATCTGCGCGCTATAGGCGCCTACCAGAAAGGCCATGACGGCCTTCTGGATCAGGCGGTTGATCTTGTCCCGCGCATTTACGACGCCTTGCAGCAATCGCCGGAAACCGGCCTATCGGATGATCCCTATAACGACCTTGCCGCGGCACTGCGCGGCGACAGACAGGCGCAACACGCATGATGACGGGCTTTCGCAAGACAAAGGAAGAAAAACTCCTGGCTGATCTGGCGGCGGAGGTCGAGACCGCTGCACGACAGGAAGGCATGAAGAAGCCGCCGAGCAAGGTGGACCGCTATCTGAAGATCGCGGCAATCACGCTTGCTGCCGGGAGCGCAATGCTGCCTTTCGTCACCTATCTTCAGCGCGCCGATCTGGGTTCGCCTGATAAGGCCGAGCGCAAGATCATCGATCCGCTCGACCGCTCGGAGCAGAAAACGGTGCGCCGTTTCCCGTCCTTCCGTCCGTCTGAACAGGCCGCGCCGAATGCAGATATAGACAATACGATGACGGGCTCCGTCATGTCGAACGGCAAGGGGCTTCCGGGAACCGGCACAGGAAATGACGGTGACGGAAGCGGGGAAGGGCAGGCGTTCCCCAAGCCGGTTTTCGCACTGCGCGAGGTCGTCGGCGGCATGGCGATGATCGAGGATACGTCAGGCTACTGGTTTGTCGAAAAAGGTTCGCTGCTGCCGGATGGCAGTCACCTTGTTTCAATCGGGCGCGGTGCGGGCACCTGGCAGCTCACGACATCGTCGGGTGATGTGATCGAGATGCGGAGGTAAGGGGAAGGCAATAAGTCAGTGGGGCAATAAGGCAATATGCTTTGATTGCGGATGACCGTGCCGACAATATCCTTCACTGCCCTACCGCCCTAACCTCCGCAAGCTTGACGCAAGTTCCGGCCTTTAAGTTAACAAACTATAAAGGCGGGATACTCAATGAGCACCATTCATCTTTTCGATCTGGCTGCAAGGCAGGCGCAGTGGTTGTCGGTACGACAGGCCACGGTTGCGGGCAATGTCGCCAATGCGAACACGCCGGATTTCAGGGCTCGTGACGTGCAGCCCTTCGCGGATGTGCTGGACAAGACGCAACTCACCATGTCTGCAACAAGCCCTCGGCATCTGGAGGCCGAGGCCGACGGGATTGCCGGTGCGCGCCTGCGTCCCGACGACATTACCGAACAGACTCACTCCGGAAATACGGTCGACGTCGAACAGGAAATGATGAAAGCCGGTGAAATCGCCCGCGAATATTCGCTCAACACAAGCGTCGTCAAGGCGTTCCATCGCATGATGCTTTCGGTCGCGAAGGGCTAGTCATGTCTTCCGATGCCTTGCAAAACACATTGAAGATCGCAGCGTCGGGCCTTTCGGCCCAATCGACACGTCTGCGCATCGTTTCCGAAAATATCGCCAATGCGCAGTCGACCGCCAAGACTGCCGATGCCGATCCCTATCGCCGCAAGACGGTTTCCTTCCGCACCGAGCTGGAGCAGGGCACTGGCGCGGCCGAGGTTCGCATTGCCGAAGTCGGCAAGGACACCTCGCCCTTCGTCGAGCAATACGAGCCGAGCCATCCAGCGGCGGATGAGCGCGGCTATGTCCGCTATCCAAACGTCAACATGGTCGTCGAAATGGCGGACATGCGTGAAGCCAATCGTTCCTATGAAGCCAATTTGCAGGTCGTGAGACAGGCCCGTGAGCTGATCTCCATGACCATCGATCTCCTGAGGAGCACATAATGTACGACTCGATCATGAGCATTTCGGCGCGCAATGCCCTGTCGCGCCTTTCCGAGACCGTTGCCGAAAAGGGCGTGGGGTCCGCTTCCGCGCCACAGGCTGTTCCGACGGCTCCCGGCGCCTCGTTCGGTGAAGTTCTGTCCCAGATGACGGATTCCGTTGGCCAGAAACTGCAAGCTGCGGAAGCAACATCCATTCAGGGCATCAAGGGTGATGCACCGGTGCGCGATGTGGTCAGCTCCGTCATGGAAGCCGAACAGTCGCTCCAGACGGCCATCGCGATCCGAGACAAGATCGTGCAGGCCTATCTCGAAATCAGCCGCATGCCGATCTGATTTACGGCAGCTAAGGATACGCCATGAAAGCCCTGACGATTGCCGCCACCGGCATGAACGCCCAGCAGCTCAATCTGGAAGTGATTGCCAACAACATCGCCAATATCAACACAACGGGCTTCAAGCGCGCGCGTGCGGAGTTCTCCGATCTTCTTTATCAATCCGAGCGGACGGCAGGCGTGCCCAATCAGGCGAACCAGTCCATCGTGCCGGAAGGCGCGCTGGTCGGCCTCGGCGTGCAGACGGCGGCGGTACGCAATCTTCATATGCAGGGCAGTTTCAACCAGACCGGCAATCCATTCGATCTGGCTTTGACCGGCAAGGGTTGGTTTCAGATTCAAAGCCCGACCGGCGAGACGCTTTACGCGCGCGCTGGCGCATTCAACAAGAATGCCGATGGCCAGCTCGTGACGCTCGACGGCAATCCGGTTGAACCGGCGATCACCATTCCGCCAGATGCTGTTGAAGTGACAGTCACCGATACCGGACAGGTTTTCGCGAAGCTGCAGGATCAGGTCAATCAGGTCGATCTCGGCCAGCTGACCCTCGCCAACTTTACCAATGAAGCGGGTCTCGAGCCGCTCGGCGGCAACCTCTATCGCGAGACGGAAGCCTCCGGCGGTCCGCTGGTCGGCGTTCCGGGCGATCCGGGCTACGGCTCGATCAAGCAGGGCTATCTCGAAGCGTCGAATGTCGATCCGGTGAAGGAAATCACCGATCTCATTACGGCGCAGCGCGCCTACGAAATGAATTCCAAGGTTATTCAGGCTGCCGACGAGATGGCGGCAACCGTGTCGAAGAACTTGCGCTGACGGTGATGGCGATGGGGTATACGC
This sequence comes from Ochrobactrum vermis, assembly GCF_002975205.1. Taxonomy (NCBI): domain Bacteria; kingdom Pseudomonadati; phylum Pseudomonadota; class Alphaproteobacteria; order Hyphomicrobiales; family Brucellaceae; genus Ochrobactrum; species Ochrobactrum vermis. Next base: position 599,465 of record NZ_PCOC01000002.1, read on the forward strand.
AGGCAATCTTTCGAAAGACGAGGCTGGTGTTCGCAGGCGGGTTGCTGCTCGTGGCGACAGCCGGTGCGAGCGCTGCCGACCGCATCGCTTTTGTTGTGCCTTCGGCTACTGTTTATCCCGGCCAGATCGTCAGCGATACGGCGTTGTTGGAGAAGCAGTTCTTCATCAACGCTCCTGCGGCGGCCCAGTATGTGCTTTCAACTGATCAGGCGGCAGGCAAGGTGGCACGCAAGACGCTGCTCCCCGGCAAGCCGATCCTCGTGTCGGCATTGGGCGAGCCGTCACTGGTCACGCGCGGGGTTCCGGCACCACTGGTCTTTACCGCCGGTACGCTGACCATTACCGCCATGGGCACGCCACTTGAATCCGGGGCGGCTGGCGATTTCATCAAGGTTCGTAACGTCGACAGCGGCATCATCGTGTCCGGCACGGTGCTGGCCAATGGACGCATTCAGGTGGGGATGCAGTGAGAAAAACAAGCGCTGCCCAGATCACCACTTTGCTCGCCATTCTGGCACTCGTTTTGCAGCCTGTCGCAGGGTTTGCGGATGAATCGTCGAAGAATGCGCGGGAATTCGGTTCCGCAGTGGATGCCGATGCCGACTGGCTTGGCTCCGGCGGTGACCCGTCGAAAATGTCCTATGCGGAGCTTGGCCGGGGTAGTGCGGTTGCGCGGCTCAAGGATATAGCCACCATTCAGGGCGTACGTGAAAACCAGCTTGTCGGCTACGGTCTTGTTATCGGCCTCAAGGGCACGGGTGACAGCCTGCGCAATTCGCCGTTCACAGAACAGTCCATGCGCGCCATGCTGGATAATCTCGGTATCAGCGCGCCGCGCAATTCCACCCGTTCGAAGAATACGGCTGCGGTGATCGTGACATCCAATCTGCCCGCTTTTGCCGGTGCCGGTTCGCGCATCGATGTGACCGTTTCGTCGCTCGGCGATGCCACGTCGCTGCAAGGCGGCACACTGGTCATGACCCAACTCATGGGAGCGGACAACCAGATTTACGCCGTTGCGCAAGGCAACATGATTGTGTCCGGCTTTTCGGCGGAAGGTGAAGCCGCAACCGTGACGCAGGGCGTGCCGACTTCGGGTCGTATCCCGAATGGTGCGCTGGTCGAGCGCGAAGTGGCGGGTAATTTCGGCAAGGAAAGCGAAATGATCGTCGAGCTGCGTGATCCCGATTTCACGACTGCCGTGCGCGCTGCCGATACGATCAATGTCTTCGCCAAGCGCCGTTACGGTCGCGGTGTCGCGATTGCACGCGATGCAAAGACGATCCGCTTGTCACGACCGAAGAATGTGCCTGCCGCACGCTTTCTTGCTGAACTTGAAGGTCTGCCGATCACGACCGATGAAGTGGCGCGGGTGGTGGTGGATGAGCGGACCGGAACCGTCGTCATTGGCGAGAAGGTTCGCATCTCCAAGGTGGCGATCAGCCATGGCAGTCTGACGGTCCGTGTAACCGAAACGCCGATGGTCGTTCAGCCTGAGCCATTCAGCGACGGCGTAACCGCTTTCGAACCGAACACCGATATTGCCGTCAATCAGCAGAATTCCAAGATCGGCATTCTGACCGGCGCAAATCTTGAAAATCTGGTGAAGGGCCTGAACCAGATCGGCGTGAAACCGACCGGAATCATCGCGATTTTGCAAGCTATCAAGACATCCGGCGCACTTCATGCGGAACTGGTGGTGCAATGACCATGGCTCATAAAATGATCCGGTGTGGTTCGGCAGTGGTGCTGTTTCTGGCGGCCTCTGTTCCGGCCATTGCACAGCAGGCGGCGACGCCTGCTCCAGCGCCCGCCGAGGCGTCTGCGGCACAGCAACTCGCTTCTTCGCCGCCGCTCGGCAATCTCGATGAGATCCGCAAGTTCTGCGGCAATATCGATGATCAGGCCGCAGATGCCCGCTATGCGTTGCAGGCCAAGCAGTTGACCGAGCTGAAGGCCGATGTCGAGGACCGGATGCGTGCGCTTGAAGAAAAGCGCCGGGAATATGAAATGTGGCTGAAGCGCCGTGACGAGTTCGTCAGCAAGGCACAGGATTCGCTTGTCGACATCATCTCGAAAATGAAGCCGGACGCCGCGGCGGCGCAGATGGCGCTGATCGGCGACGAAGCGGCAGCGGCTTTGATCCTCAAGCTCAATCCACGCGTATCCAGCATCATCCTCAATGAAATGCCGCCGGAAAAGGCGGCCAAGCTGGCGCGCGTCATCGTCGGTTCGCAGCGCACGGCGACCACGCCGCAGCCTGTCAGGGATCAGCGCGCCGCGGCGCAGTCCGGGAATACGGTTCAATGAAAAACAGCATGAACAAAGCGACTCTTGCAGCAACGACACTCATTCTACTGGCGGGTTGTGCGACCAAGCCGGAGGAAATCGGCCGGGCACCCGACCTGTCACCGGTCGCGGCTCATCTCGGTATGCAGAACAATCCGCAGTTCAACGGCTATCCGGCGCGTCCGAGCAAGGCGTCCTATTCGCTCTGGGATCAGCGTTCGACCAATTTCTTCAAGGACCCGCGCGCGGCCACGCCGGGCGATGTCCTGACCGTCATCATTTCCATCAATGATCGCGCCAATCTGGACAACAAGACGGATCGCGAGCGCGTGTCGAAGGGCATCTACGGTGCGGGCGGTTCATTCGCAACAAGCAGCAGCACCGGTGCTGGCGCTGGCGGTGACATGGACGCATCGGTTAACACGCATTCCGACAGCAAGTCGAAGGGCAAAGGCACCATCGAACGCAGCGAAGATATCCGTCTGCAGGTTGCGGCCATTGTCACCGATACACTGCCCAATGGAAACATGATCATCCGTGGATCGCAAGAAGTGCGCGTCAATAATGAGCTGCGCGTGCTGAATGTCGCCGGTGTCGTGCGTCCGCGCGATATTTCCGGCAGTAACACGATTTCCTACGACAAGATTGCCGAGGCCCGCATTTCCTATGGCGGTCGCGGTCGTTTGAGCGAGATTCAGCAGCCGCCTTACGGCCAGCAGATTCTCGATCAGGTTTCTCCTTTCTAGGTTGGCTGGCATGAGCGATACGACGGCAACGGAAAAGGATGGCAAGGCGAAGAGTTCCTTGACGGGGTTGCTTACGGCTGTCGCTGTCCTGACCGTCATCGCTGGCGGCGGCGGCTGGTATCTGGGCGGTATGATTTCCGCCGATCAGCTGGTATCGGCCAAGCCTTCCGGCAAGGAAGACAAGCCGAAACGCGGCGATTTCGAATCGCGCGCCATCGGCACTGTCGTGCCCTTGCAGCCGATCATCACCAATCTCGGCATCCCGCAGAATACATGGGTGCGCCTTGAAGCTTCACTGGTGGCAAAGCCGGGGCATGAAATTCCGGCGGCGATGGCGGCAAGCGTCGGCGACGATTTCCTGAGCTTCCTGCGCAGCGTCAACCTCATGCAATTGCAAGGCGCGGCCGGGCTTGCCTATCTGCGTTCCGATCTCGAAGAACGTGCGCGCCTGCGTTCGGAAGGTGCGGTTGATCGCATCTTCATCTCGGCGCTGGTAGTGGAATGAAGAAAACTTTTGGCCTTGGCGTCGTCCTGACGCTCGTTCTCACCGTCTCCGCACAGGCGCAGCAGGCGCTGACGCTCGACAATCTGCTGCCTGCGGGAAGCGGGGCTGCGAGCGGCCAGATCGTGCAGTTGTTCGGGCTTCTGACGGTGCTCTCCATTGCGCCGGGCCTGCTCATCATGGTGACGAGCTTCACACGTTTCGCCATCGCCTTTTCGCTTTTGCGGTCGGGGCTCGGCCTCCAGACCGCGCCCGCCAGCATGGTGATGATCTCGCTCGCTTTATTCATGACGTTCTATGTCATGGCGCCTGCCTTTGACCGGGCCTGGAACAATGGCGTGCAGCCTCTCATGCGCAATGAAATCACGCAGCAGGCCGCCTTCACCGAAATTTCGCAGCCTTTCCGTGAGTTCATGATGGGTCAGGTGCGCGACAAGGACCTTCGTCTGTTCGAAGACCTCGCCGATCCATCCTTCCGTACCGGCGATGATGGCATTGTTGATTTCCGCGTGCTGGTTCCAGCCTTCATGATTTCGGAACTGCGGCGCGGTTTTGAAATCGGCTTCCTGATCGTGCTGCCATTTCTGGTGATCGATCTCGTCGTCGCGACGCTGACCATGTCCATGGGTATGATGATGCTGCCGCCGACGGTGATCTCGCTACCCTTCAAGATTCTGTTCTTCGTGCTGATCGACGGCTGGAATATTCTGGTAGGAAGCCTCATACGCTCCTTCTCTTGACCCATTTTGGTACGCTTCGGATTGCGCAAGCCAGAATTCTGAGTGAGAATCTGCAAATCCGTTAAATTTCGACCGAATAAATTAGCCTTTATTTAATGTTTGGGTTCTAACTGTCGGCTCATGGTGGGTTCCGCGCGTAACGCGGTAACAGGCATGATGCCGCTCCACCATGCCGGTAATTTCAAATCCGGCCTGTCCCTCGTATTGTTTTTCCCAAGGGGCAAAATACCATGGCAAGTCTTCTTACCAACGCTTCTGCGATGACTGCACTGCAGACCCTGTCGCAGACCAACAAGAATCTCGCAACCACCCAGAACCGTATTGCCACCGGCGAACGCGTTTCGACCGCAGCCGACAACGCAGCTTACTGGTCGATTGCAACCAGCATGCGCGGCCAGAGCGCCACGCTCAGCGCCGCTCAGGACACGCTCGGCGTTGGCAAAGCCGTTGTCGATACGGCTGTTACCGGTCTGGAAGAAGCGATCAAGCTTGGCACGCAGATTCAGGCGAAGCTGGCAACCCTCGGCACGCCGGGCGTTGATGACGCTATCGTCAATGCTGACGTTGCACAGCTCTCCGCACAGATCGTCGACATCGCGAAGTCGGCTTCGTTCGAAGGCATCAACCTGCTGAAGTCGGGCGGTGCGGACGTGACCATCACCACCGGCTATACCTCGGTGGCTGGCGGCGGTACGGCTGCCCTGAACACGCTCGACGTCTCCGCATACGATCTTGAAGCCGACTATACCACGGCTCCGGCCGATGCGATGGCAGCCGAAGCTCTGGTCGTCAAGATGCGCGATGCCGCTTCAACCCTCGGTGCTGCTGCAACCCGTATCGACTCGCAGTCGTCGTTCAATGGCAAGTTGATCGATGCTATCGACCGCGGCATTGGCCAGCTCGTCGATGCCGACATGAATGCTGAATCGGCTCGCCTTTCGGCTCTCCAGACCCAGCAGCAGCTCGGCGTTCAGGCGCTTTCGATTGCCAATTCGAGCACGCAGGTCATCCTGTCGCTGTTCCGCGGCTAATCTGAGTAAACAGCAAGGGCGCCGGGTTGCTGGCGCTCGCGAGTTCTCAGGCAAATCAGGGGTTCGCATCCGAACCGACCTGATCGGATCGGATGTCTTTGGGCGGAAAATGGGGCGCGGGATTTATTCCGCGCCCCAATTCTTTGCGCTCATTTCCAGTTTCCGGGAGCACCTGCTTCATCAGCCGCCACTTTCGCGCAAGCTTCGCGGGCTAGTTTGCATCCATCATTATGGCGGTGGTGTGGATGCAGCAGAATTTTCAGCAATTGATCGAACAGCTCAAGGCTACGCTCGGCAAGCTCGGCGCGCGAAAACTCATCGCGCTCGGACTTGTGGGCGCGGCACTCATGGGCGCGATCCTTTATACGAGCATCTATCTGAGCCGCCCTTCCTACGAGACGCTCTATGTGGGTCTTTCGCGCGACGACGTGAACCGCATGGGCCTTGCGCTCGGTGAAGCTGGCATTCCTTTCGATGTGAAAGCCGATGGCTCGTCCATCCTCGTGCCCATCGGCAAAGCTGAAAATGCCCGCATGTATCTGGCCGAAAAGGGCCTGCCGACCTCGAACAATGCCGGTTATGAGCTGTTCGACAATATGGGGTCGCTCGGCCTCACCTCGTTCATGCAAGAAATTACCCGTGTGCGAGCGCTCGAAGGCGAAATCGCCCGCACCATCCAGGCCATTCGTGGTGTGAAAGCCGCTCGTGTCCACATCGTTCTGGCGGAAAAGGGTTCTTTCCGTCGTGGCGATCAGAAGCCCTCAGCCTCGGTCGTCATCCGCGCCGAAGGCAGTTTTTCTGCTGAATCCGCCCAATCCATCAGACAGTTGGTCGCCGCCGCCGTTCCATCGCTCGATGCTTCCGCCGTTACCGTTCTCGACACCAACGGTCGTCTGCTGGCATCGGCCGGCGAAGCAGCCAATGGCGCAGCCCTCATGACGGCTTCGCTGGAACAGCAGGTTGCGGGCAATGTGGATGACAGCATCCGCAAAGCGCTGGCGCCTTATCTCGGCATGGGACATTTCCAAACCAGCGTTCAGGCCGTACTCGATACGGACCGCCGCCAGATCAACGAGACGACCTACGACCCTGAATCCCGCGTCGAGCGTTCGGTGCGTGTTGTCCGTGAAAGCGGCGATTCCCGCAACAATCGCAACGACAATGCAACTGGCGTGGAACAGAACATCCCGCAGGAAGAAATCCAGAACCGGAACGGTGAAAGTTCGACAGAAAAGACCGATCGCCGCGAGGAACTGACCAATTACGAAATGAACAGCAAGACGGTTTCCACCGTCAGCGACGGCTATGCCGTCAAGCGGCTGTCCATTGCCGTGGTCATCGATCAGGCGCGGCTTCTGGAAACTGCGGGAACCACGCCGCCGCCAGCCAATTTTGTCGATCAGCAGATCACCAAGATCCGCGATCTCGTTGCAACCGCAGCCGGTCTCAATGCGGATCGCGGCGACGTCATCAACGTGACGGCGGTGAACTTCCTCGATCCTGCTGGTGCCGATATGGAACCGGTCTCCACGCCATGGACCGATACGGTGCTTCGCCAGAGCGGCTCCTATGTCAATGCGCTCGCCATTCTTGCAGCCGTTGGTCTCCTGATCTGGTTCGGTCTGCGCCCGCTGCTGCGTGACCAGAATGCCAAGCCTGCAGGCACGGCAGTGGCTGTCCGCGAGACCAGTGAAGTGGCAATGCCGAATTTCGTCGGTGGCGAAGCGGCAGGTGACGGCGTGCAGGCCGTCATTGGCGGACCCGAGGCCTATGCCGACCAGATGAAGACGAGCCTCAGCGATCTTCGCCAGCGCATGCGCATGCCCGCAAAGCTGCGTCTGGAACAGATGATCGACATGGATGAGGAGCGCGTTGCCGCCGTTCTCAAGCAGTGGATCCATGAAACCGCCGCCAGCCGCGAGACGCAGCCAGTAAAGGCGTCGGTGATGCCGGAGCGTGAGGCGGCCTGACGATGAGCGCGCTTTCCCTCAGCCGTTATCTTCCCGATTTTTCGACCCATCATATCGAGGATGAGGCGGTCGAGATCATTGCTGCTCCGGCGCCGCAGAAGCCGCTGAAACAAACGCCCGTTGCGCAAACAGGCAGTGATGCACCGAAACGTCCTGCCACGGCCGAAAAAGCTGCCGCTGTCGAGCAGGCGGAAGTCGCTGCTGTTATCGCCGCCGAGGAAGAAAAGCGGGTGGCTTTCGAAGCAGGGCGCGAGGATGGCCACAGGGAGGCTCAAGCGCTTTACGAGGCTGAGAGGGCACGGCTTGTCCGCGAGCACGAGACCGAGATCGAAACGTTGCGCGCTACCTTCTCGCGCGAGCAGGCCCTGTTGCTGGCAGGCAGCCTGACCGACGCGTTGACCGCACTTGAACGAAATTTCTCCGCCCAGATTGCTGAAATCCTGATGCCTTTGCTGGCAGAAAAAATGGAACGTGAGGCAGTCGCGGAATTCGCACGGCGCATTGCAGCGCTGGCGCTCGATGGCGAAGCACCGGAAATCTCCGGTCCTGCGCGATTGATTGCGCCGCTGCACGATCATGCGCCCTTGCTTCCGTCAGGCTGCCGGTTTTCGGAAACCGGTGCGGACGAACTTTCCTTTTCCTTTGGCGACCGAATGCTTGAAACACGCATCGCGCCGCTTCTTGAAGAATTGAAGGCTGCGGTTCAATGAACATCGATCCCGAAACCAAGCGTGAGATCATCATTGTTCGCCGCGGCGGGCATGATGATCATGACAGCCATCATGGTGGCGTGTGGAAAATCGCCTATGCCGACTTCATGACCGCGATGATGGCCTTCTTCCTCGTCATGTGGCTCATCAATGCCGCCAATGAGGAAACCAAGGCGGCGGTTGCAAGCTATTTCAATCCCGTCAAGCTGATGGATCGGCATTCAAGCCCCAAAGGCGTGCAGGATGTCGAGGAAAGAGACGGCAAGGTTCGCTATGAAAGCGACCAGAAGGTCGAAAACAGCACCAGGGTCATCAACGATACGACAGTTGCGCCGCCAAGCGATCAGGAAGAGCGCCAGCTTTTCCGCGAGCCCTATGCTGTCCTGTCGGAACTTGCCCATGAAACCGGTGTTCTGCAGAACCAGTCGGCCGAGGGTGATGGCGGCACATCGCAATCCGGTCCGGCAACGGGTGCCGAGGGTGGCGAAGCCTATCGGGATCCGTTCAGCCCGGATTACTGGTCGAGCAAGGCCGTCGAAGACCTGACCCCGCCCGATGCAGCACCTGCCGCTCCACCCAAGCCGGAAGCAGCCCAGCCGAAGCCGGAGGAGGCCGCAAAGACTGCTGAAACGCAGGAACAATTCATTGCCGATCTGAAAAAGGCGGCTGAGGGCGAAACCGCGAAAGAAGGCACACAGGCAAAGAATGCCGAGCCTATGCCCGATGTAACGGTTGTGCCGGTCGACGGTGGTGTGATGATCCAGCTCACCGACAAGATCGATTACGGCATGTTCACCATCGGCTCGGCCAAGCCGGATGCGCGCGTGGTGCAGATGCTGGAGCGTATCGCGCAGGTGATTTCCCGCCAGCCGGGCGAAGTCATCATCAGCGGACATACGGATGCGCGCCCGTTCAAGAGCGCGACCTATGACAATTGGCGCCTGTCCTCGGCGCGTGCGCAGATGGCGTATTACATGCTGGTTCGCGGTGGGCTTGATGAAAAGCGGGTGCTGCGTGTGGAGGGTTATGCCGACCGTCAGCCGAAGAACGCCAACGATCCGAATGCGGCTGAAAACCGCCGCATCGATATTTTCCTCAAGTCCGCTCCATGAAACAGCTTGCCATGCGTTCCTTGCTGGCATGTGTTGCAGGCTTCTCCCTGGCGGGAGCGGCTTATCCGGCCCTTGCGCAAACGCAGACACTGGCTGACACCCGCGCGCTACCGGTGCTGGAGCCCTACAAACTCGTGCGTTCGCTGCGCATGTTGCAGGATCAGGTTGTCGCCGGAAAGCCGGAAGCGGTGGTGATGCTCAACAAGCTTCTGGGCTTCGTCAGCGCGGATATGGGGCGGGCGCAAGGTGACGTCTGGAACAACCCGGAGAACGTCTATGCGGCGATCATCTATCTCTTCAATGGCGGCAATCCTGAAGCAGTGCGCAAGGTGCTTGCCGATCTGAAGACGGATGCTGTGCCGCCGGAACTGGTCAAGGGCGCATTGGCCTATGCTTCCGGCCAGACGATTGAAGTGGTGAAGCTTTTTTCGGTTCCGCTGTCATCCGATGTTCCTGCGGAACTGAAGGCATCCATTGTCCTTGTAACGGCCAGCCAGATGACCGCCTTCGATCCCGCGACGGCCTTGATGCGGCTCGATCAGGTGCGGCTCGATGCGCCGGGCACGTTGTTCGAGGAAGCTGCAATCCGTCGTTCGATGCCGATTGCAGCCAAACTCGGCGATGCCGACAAGATCAGGCTCCTGTCGCGAAACTATCTCCAGCGCTTTCCCCGTTCGCCCTATATGCGCGATTTCATGGCGCAATTTGTCGATGCTGCGGTGAAACTCAACGACCGTATCGGCAATCCGGAGCTGGCAAAGCTGATCGGCTCGGCTGATCCTGTCATGCAATACTCGCTCTATCTGCAGATCGCGCGCGGTGCGCTTGTCGATGGTCAGACGGAGCGGGCGCGGTTCATGTCGGCAGAGGCGAAAAAGCTTGCCGACAGACTGAAAGCCGATCCCACCCGCGCCAATCTCTACGCGGCGGCAAGCGATGTGGCTTCGGATTCGGCGGGCAGTGCGCTTCGCGAACTGTCGCAGATTTCACCCGACAAATTGCAGGAGCGGGACCGGAAATTGCTGAAAGCGGCCGAAGCTGTCGGCACGGTGGTAACCCGCACGCCAGACGCATTGCCGCCTGCAAAGCCGGCCCTCACCGAACAGGACGTGCCGTCGATGGCGGTGGCGGATTCGCAGGAACATCAGGCGGCAAAACCGGTACCGAATGCGGTCCCTAGCCCTGTGGCTGTCCGCCTGAAGCCGGTCAAGAACCAGCCGGAAGACGATTTGCAGAAGACGATGGAAGATGCGCGGCGCAAGCTTGCCGAGATCGATGCTTTGCTAGGAAAGACCGTTCAATGAGCGTTGATATTTTGCTGAATTCCACCAGCCGTCTTGCGTCGCTCGCGCGCACTTCCGGCCCTTCGCAGGCAAAAGCCGAAGGTGAGGGACAGGATAGTGCCGACCCGGCAAAACTGTTCAGTTCGCTCCTCGAAAAGCCGCAAGGCAAGGTCGAGAAGAAGAGTGAAAATGAAGCCAATGCCGGTTCGAATGAGGCCGATGGAAAGAAGGACGAAGGGGCGAAACCGGTGGTCGCATTCGCCTTGCCACAAAATCTCCTTTCTTTGACCGTTTCGTCGCCTGATTTGAAGGGGGAAAATCACAATTTTGCCACAGTAAATATCACCGAAAACGACGCAGAAGCCTCCGATCCCCGTTCTGCCTTAATTAAGGAAGTCGATCCGGAGCAGGTCGAAAAACAGGGTGTCGAGCTGCAAGCCGATCAGAAGAAGCGCGCCTCCGACAATGCGTCTTCGAAGAAGGCGGCTACGCCATCGGCCAGCTCCAAAACTGATCAGATAGCCAACTTGGATACACCGGAAGCGACCGGTGACAATCCAACCGATAGTGTTCCGGACGACCTCGCCAATATCTTGAAAACGGACAAGGGGCAGGTGCAGCAGCAGTCGGGCCAGGTGCCCGACAGAACCGATATCCAGCAACAACCGACTGCAAAGGGCAATGTTCCAGCGGACATCAAGGCCGCCACAACACCATCGCAGGCGGCAGCCCGGATCGCTGACATACAGGTGGTTTCCGAGCGTAGTTTCGGAACGGTCAAGACCTTGCAGATCCGCCTCGATCCAGTGGAACTCGGTGCGGTGACAGCACGAATCCGCGTGGCTTCGGAAGGTGTTGAGGTGCATCTCGTCGCCGACAAGACCCATGCGGCGGAAGCACTAGCTGCCGATCGCTCTATGATCGAAAAAGCGCTGAAAGCGGCAGGCATCGCAGACGATGCGAAAATTTCCGTCACCGTCACCGACCGCAATGCGGCGGGTGCGGTCCAGCAGGCGCAAGCGACGCAGAATGCGGGGCAACAACAGGCCAGTGGTCAGCAATCGGGCCAGCCGCAGGCTTTCAACATGCAGCAAGGCTTCGACGGGCGTAACGGCACTCAGGCGCAGGCCAATCTTACAGGTGGTGAGGGCAGGCAGAATGGCGAATCCGGTCAGGCAGGACGTGAGCGTTCGGACATGCAAGCCGCTCAGGAAAGCGGGAACGGCATTTCTCGCAATGATGGCCGCAACCGCGGTCTGGTTGTCTGATAGCGATTCAGCTCAAGCGGAAAATGTCTGCGAGCGCGAAATGCATCACGCATCCGTCCGCTACGATGTTCCGCTCGGCATCGTCTATGCGGTCGGCCTGACGGAAACGGGTCGCAAGAATTCCCTGCAACCTTATGCAATGAATATCGAGGGGCGTGCCGAATTCATGCCATCGCAGATGGCTGCGGTGAGACGCTTCGATGAGGTTCGGGCCGAAGGTGCGAAACTGATCGATCTCGGCTGCATGCAGATCAATTACTATTATCACAGCAAGGAATTTCCGTCGGTGGCTGCGATGTTGATGCCGAGCCTCAATGTCGACTATGCGGCGCGTTTTCTGCGTCAGCTTCGACAGCGCGAGGGCAACTGGACGATGGCGGTCGCGCGCTATCACGCAGGGCCGAATAACGACCCTGCCCAGAAGCGTTATGTCTGTCGCGTGATGACGAATATGGTCGCCACCGGCTTCGGAAACTGGACGCCGCAGGCGCGAAGTTTCTGCTTCGGCTGAAATGGAATCCCGTAAATTTTTTCAGGTTGTAACAGACCGTCGGGTGCACCTCTCTTAAGAGGGTTCAATCTTCGGTTGGTGCTCCCACTGGTGGTTATTTTAGCAAGCGGATTTTTAAGCCCTTGTAAAGAATCGTAAAATTTCGTGAGCCGTTAACGTCTGGTTAAGGTTCTTACCTCTAAAGACGTAGGCGCGTTGCAATCAATGCGATTCCTCATAAATTAGTAGATACTAAATTTCATCCCAATTTATTGCGGGCAATAAATTGCCATTGTTGCTGATTCCCTCCGCCAGTTATTCCTATCGTGCTTGGGCTAACATATTGATTCGGAAGGCGGGCCGATGATTGTTGTCGTAGACGACAGAGATATAGTGACTGAAGGGTACTCTTCCTGGTTCGGTCGCGAAGGCATCACGACAACAGGTTTTACGCCTACCGATTTTGAGGAATGGGTGGAGAGCGTTCCTCAGCAGGACATCATGGCTATCGAAGCTTTCCTGATTGGCGAATGTGCGGATCAGCATCGCCTTCCAGCCCGAATTCGTGAACGCTGCAAGGCACCCGTGATCGCGGTCAATGACCGTCCCTCGCTTGAACATACGCTGGAGCTTTTTCAATCCGGGGTTGACGACGTTGTTCGCAAGCCGGTGCATGTGCGCGAAATTCTTGCGCGTATCAACGCGATCCGCCGCCGCGCGGGTGCGTCCGCCAACTCCAATGACAGTGGCACGGAGCTTGGCCCGATCCGTGTTTTCTCCGATGGGCGCGATCCGCAGATCAACGGTATTGATTTTCCGCTGCCACGCCGCGAGCGCCGCATCCTGGAATATTTGATTGCCAATCGCGGTCGCCGCCTGAACAAGGCGCAGATCTTCAGCGCAATCTACGGTATCTTCGACAGCGAAGTCGAAGAAAACGTCGTTGAAAGCCACATCAGCAAGTTACGCAAGAAATTGCGCGAGCAGCTAGGCTTCGATCCGATCGATTCCAAGCGCTTCCTCGGCTACTGCATCAACATCGAGTGATATTGCTGCATCCTCTGCATTTCCCCGTATCGCGATTTCGAGTGCTGTCCCTGATTTCCGAAATCGCGTCTGTCCCTCAGTAAAAGTGTAAAAAGTCACGAGGCTACAGTTTCACGCAAGCGTGGTTCATTAGCTTTGTTGCGGATGATTGGATCGGTGCGCCGGTTCGATCGCTCGATTTTTTGGTTTCCAGTTCAGATGTTTCAGAATTTCTGCTGGATGCTACAACTTCTCAGGAGCTGCCAATGAGCCTCTACGGTATGATGCGGACCGGTGTTTCGGGAATGAACGCGCAGGCCAACCGCCTGTCGGCGGTCGCAGACAACATCGCGAATGCAAGCACCGTCGGTTACAAGCGTGCGGAAACCCAGTTTTCATCGCTGGTGTTGCCCAGCACCGGTGGGCAGTACAATTCCGGCAGCGTCCTGACCGACGTTCGTTACGGCATTTCCGATCAGGGCGGTATCCGGTCTACATCGTCCACAACCGACCTTGCCATCGACGGCAACGGTTATTTTGTGGTGCAAGGGGCGGACGGCTCGACTTTCTTGACACGCGCCGGTTCTTTCGTGCCTGACAAGAATGGCAATCTGGTCAATTCAGCCGGCTATTATCTGTTGGGCGCAGGCCCCAACGATCCGGCTGGCGCACTGACCATTCCCGGCCTGAACATCATCAATGTCAATAGTGCGGCCTTGCCGCCGGAAGCCAGCACGTCCGGCAATTTCACTGTTAATTTGCCGTCTACCGATCAGGTTCCTGCAGCCGGTGAATTCAATCACAAGACATCGCTGATCTCCTACAATGACAAGGGTGAGAAGATCACGCTCGACGTCTATTTCACCAAGACCGGCGCCGACGAGTGGAGCGTCACCGTTAAGAACGCTGCGGATGACGCAGTGGTCGGCGGTCCGACGGCGGTGACATTCGATCCGACCACCGGCGCGATGACGTCTGCCGGCGACATAGCGGTCGATCTCGGGCCTTACGGCGGGCAGAGCCTCAACCTTAATCTGGGGGCTTCGACGCAGCGCGCGGGAGATTACACCATTTCGCAGGCGCAGATTAACGGTCAGGCGCCATCTGCGGTCAAGGGCGTGGACGTCGCCAATGACGGTTCGGTTGTTGCCATTTATGAAAACGGCACGCAGAAGGTTCTGGCGCGCATTCCACTTGCCAATGTGGCAAGCCCGGATCGCATGACGGTCGTCAGCGGCAACGTGTTTCTGCCGAGCGCGGACTCGGGCGATGTTCGCCTCGGTTTCCCGCAGAGCGATGGTATGGGTAAGGTCATGTCCGGCACGCTGGAGGAATCCAACGCCGATATCGCGCAGGAACTGACCGATATGATCGAGGCGCAGCGTAGCTATACGGCCAATTCGAAAGTCTTCCAGACGGGATCCGAACTCATGGATGTTCTGGTCAATCTGAAGAGATGAGTTGGACTGTTCCGGGCGAGGTTGAAGAGCCTTTCCCGGAATTGTCACATTGAGAATACGGACTGTTCAGGCAACAGGCACAGTCCGCGCACACGGGGCAGTTCCGATATCAGTGGAATTATCAGGGGCTATCCAAGTGTTTGTTTTAGCCGCATTTCCGGACGCGAAACCGCTTCGCGCCCTTCGGGAATGCACTTGTAGGATGGGGTAAGATGTCGCTTAGTTCTGCTCTTCTGACGGCCAAAAGTTCGCTTGCGGCAACGTCCAAGCAGACCTCCGTTGTCTCGAGCAATATTGCCAGGGCCAACGATCCGGATTATTCCCGGCGCACCAGTTCTCTCGTATCGGGGCCTTACGGCTCCCTTTACGTGGGTATCAGCCGTTCGGCGGATGAAGCCTTGTTCAACAGGTTCACCCAGTCGAACAGTTCGGCCTCTTCCTCTTCCATTCTTGCTGGCGGGCTTGACCGCCTTTCGTCGCTTTATTCGGCAGACAATTATTCGGGGTCGCCTTCGGCCCTGATCGGCGATCTGCGTGACGCGCTCCAGACCTATGCCGCTTCGCCATCCAACAGTGCGCTTGGCGACAGTGTCGTATCGACGGCGCAATCACTCGCCAATGTACTTAATGCCGGAACCAAACAGGTTCAGTCGCTGCGCAACGACGCGGACCGTGAAATTGCGGATTCCGTCGCCAACATCAATGATCTTCTGACCAAGTTCGAAAAGATCAATCAGGAGATCGTCGGTGGAACGCGCGCCAATCGCGATGTCTCCGACTACATGGATCAGCGCGATGCGATCCTGAAGCAGCTTTCCGGCGAAATCGGAATCACAACCATGATGCGCGGCGATAATGACATGGTCATTTTCGCCGAAAACGGCGTGACCCTCTTCGAGACGACAGCGCGCAAGGTGAGCTTCGAGCAATCGACGGTGCTGGCGCCGGGCATTTCTGGCAATGCGGTGCTGGTGGATGGCGTGCCGCTCAATCACGAGACGTTCGACCAGCCTTATGGCACCGGCCGCCTGAGCGGGTTGTTGCAGTTGCGCGACCAGATCGCGCCACAATACCAGATGCAGCTCGACGAGATCGCGCGAAATCTGGTGACGATGTTCGCGGAAAGCGACCAGACCGGCGTTGGAGCCGACAAGACGGGTCTCTTTAGCTGGGCCGGATCACCCGATGTCCCCGGCGTAGGCATTTCGGCAGGTATTGCGGGCACCATCAAAGTGTCTTCGGCCTTCGTTACCTCCGAAGGCGGCAGCCCGCTTCTTCTGCGCGACGGCGGGGCCAACGGGGCCGATTACAAATACAATAGCGAAGGTGCGGCAGGTTTCAGCGATCGCCTGCGGGCGCTTAATGAAGCATTCTCCGAGCCGATGACCTTCAATTCGGTGGCAGGGCTCGCGACCAGCTCCAGCCTGACGGACTATAGCGCCTCGTCAATAAGCTGGCTCGAAGGCAAGCGTCAAAAAGCCAACAGCGAATTCTCCTATAATGCGACGGTTGCCGGTCAGGCGGATACAGCCCTCTCCAACGCCAACGGTGTCGATATGGACACTGAAATGGCGCTGCTTCTCGATCTTGAACATTCCTACCAGGCATCGAGCCGGGTGCTGACCACGATCAGCGCAATGCTCGACGATCTTCTCAACGCGGTGTGAGGCCAATGAAAGCGCAATCGATTTCCACCTATGGCGCAACGTCATCCCTGCGGGCCCTTGTAGCGAAGAACAAGGCCGAGATGTTGAAGGCGCAGCAGGAAGCGACCACGGGGACCGTGTTCGATGTCGGCCTGTCGCTCGGCTCCAAATCCGGCCAGACCGTATCGTTGCGTAAGGAATATGATCGCCTGAGCGTGCTGACAGACATGAACAAGCTGGTGCAGGAACGCATGACGGCGACGCAGAACGCCGCTGGCACCATCATCAAGGACACGCAGGATTTTCTGGGTGCGCTTGCAGGAGCCAACAATGCCGGCGCCGACATGATTGCCAAGACGGCGCGCTCCATGCTGGATTCCGTGACCGGCATGCTGAACAGCAGCTTCAATAGCGAATATATTTTCGCCGGTGTGAATACCGATGTGAAGCCGGTTGCCGATTATACCGACGGCGGGGTCGCGCAGGCGGCGATCCGTCAGGCATTTCAGGATCATTTCGGCTTTCCGGTCGGTGATCCGCAGGCGGCAAATATCACGGCCGACGAAATGACGGCATTTCTGGAGGGCGATTTTGCCGACCAGTTCAATGACGCGAATTGGTCCGCCAACTGGTCGGACGCTTCCGTCAATGTCATCAAAAGCCGCATTTCGCCGAACGAGACGGCGGATACGTCCGTTTCGGCGAATGCCGATGGTTTCCGCAAGACGATCATGTCGGCTGTGATGGTTGCCGAGTTCGGCAATATAGGTCTCAATGAAAAAGCTTTCGCAGCGCTGACCACGCAAGCCGTGCAGACGACCGCACAGGCTATTACGGATACGACCGCGCAGCAGACGACGCTTGGTCTGGCCCAGTCGCGCACCGAAGCGGCGAGTACGCGCATCGCGGCGCAGCAGAAGATCCTGAACCAGTCCGTACTCAATCTCGAGGAAGTCGATCCTTTTGAAGCAGCGACGCGTGTAAACGCTCTGAAGACGCAGATCGAAACTTCGTATTCGCTGACGGTTCAGTTGCAGAATATGAGCCTGCTCAACTATCTCAGATAGTCGGGATGAAATGAGGACGGACGCAGCATGATGCGAGCCCGTCCGACTGGTACGGATAGACGGAGACACCATGTATCAGATGCGCTACGAAGATGTCATGAATGACGATATGGCGAGCGCCAAGGAACGTGAGCGGATGCTTTTCGACCGTTCCATCGAAATGCTCGAGGCGGCGAAAGCCAATGGCAGCGGCTCGCGCGAGGCGATCGATGCCGGCTATTTCACCACGAAACTTTGGACCGCGATCATCGATGATCTGGGTTCGCAGGAAAATGCGCTGCCGAAGGAACTGAAGGCCGCGATCATCTCCATCGGCATCTTCGTGCTCAAGGAGATTGACCGGATTCGCCTCGGCGAAAGCAACGATTATGCGACGCTGATCGAGATTACTCAGTCGATCCGGGACGGGCTTTGAAATGACGGAAACTGGCAAACCGGCAATCCGCCTCTCGCTGCGGGCTGGCGAACGAATTTTTATCAATGGCGCTGTGCTGAAGGCGGACCGCAAGGTTTCGCTCGAGCTTCTGAACGATGCGACCTTTCTTCTGGAAAACCATGTTCTCCAGCCGGAAGACACCACGACACCGCTGCGCCAGCTTTATTTCGCGGCGCAGATGATGCTCATCGAACCGGCCATGCGCGAACAGGCTCACACCACTTTCGCGCAGATGCTGCGGGGCATGTTCGCCGCGTTCAAGGATGCGGAAATCCTGAGTGCGCTGAAACTGGTCGACGAGCTGGTACATAACGGGCGCGTTTTCGAGGCGCTCAAGACAATTCGCGCGCAATATCCACGCGAGGCCGAACTGATGGGCCATGAAAGCCCGGCTTTGCCTGTGCTCAAAACCCGGAAATCTGCGGAGGTAAACCCATGACCACGACGCCGCCGATCGGCACGAATACGACTAATAACAACACGACGAGCAACAGCAATTCTGCAGCCAACAAGGCAAGCGTCGATTACAATTCATTCCTGAAGCTTCTGGTGACACAGATGCAGAACCAGGACCCGACGCAGCCAATGGATGCGACGCAGTATGTTTCGCAACTTGCGACCTTCTCCAATGTCGAGCAGGCCGTCCAGATGAACAGCAAGCTTGAAACCCTGATCGCCAACACGTCGCTGACGCAGGCCGAAGGCTGGATCGGCCGCACGCTGACCAATGCCGATGGCAGCGTATCGGGCGTGGTGAAGTCCGTTACCATCCAGTCCAATGGCATGCTGGCTGAACTGGAAGATGGCAAGACGCTGATGATCGGCCCAGGCGTTAAGGTCAGCTAGGAATGATGCGGTGAACGAGGCCGATGCGCTCGATATCGTCAATTCTGCGATCTGGACCGTGCTTATGGCGAGCGGTCCGGCGGTGCTGGCCGCCATGCTCGCAGGTATTGGTATTGCGCTTTTCCAGGCGCTGACGCAGATACAGGAAATGACGCTGACCTTCGTGCCGAAGATCATCGTCATTTTCGTCGTGATGGCCCTGACTGCACCGTTCGTCGGTGCGCAGATCAACTCGTTCACGCTGCTTGCCTACTCGCGCATCGAAAAAGGTTTCTAGCGCGTAGCCTTCGCGCAAGCTTCACAAGCTAAGGTCCGCTTCGTAACAGGAGACGGATGTGCAGCAGGCAGCGGCTAAACCCTTCATGAAAAGCGGATTTCTGACTGGCAGCGATATGGGGCTGGCGGTTGGAATCATCATCATCCTGACGGTGCTTTTCCTGCCTGTGCCGGCAGTCGTTCTGGATATCGGTCTGGCGTTCTCGATCGCCTTTTCAGTCCTGATCCTGATGGTTTCGCTCTGGATCCAGCGCCCGCTGGATTTTTCCGCGTTCCCGACGGTGCTGCTGATCGCCACCATGATGCGATTGTCGCTGAATATCGCGACGACACGCGTGATTCTCACCCATGGCAACGAAGGTTATCTCGCTGCCGGTCATGTGATCCATGGCTTCTCGCAATTCGTGATGGGCGGCGACTTCGTCATCGGTCTGGTGGTTTTCTGCATTCTCATCATCGTCAATTTCCTGGTCATCACCAAGGGTGCGACGCGTATCGCGGAAGTGGGCGCGCGCTTCACCCTCGACGCCATCCCCGGCAAGCAGATGGCCATCGATGCCGATTTGTCATCCGGTCTTATCGATGAAAAGGAAGCGCAGAACCGCCGTCGCGAACTGGAAGAGGAAAGTTCCTTCTTCGGCTCCATGGACGGTGCGTCGAAATTCGTGCGCGGTGACGCGATTGCGGGCCTCATCATCACCGCCGTCAATATTTTCGGCGGGATCATCATCGGTGCCACGCGCCACGATATGGATATTGCGCACGCAGCCGATGTCTTCACCAAATTGTCGGTCGGCGACGGTCTGGTCACGCAGATTCCGGCCCTGATCGTTTCGCTCGCCGCCGGTCTTCTGGTGTCGAAGGGCGGCACACGCGGTTCTGCCGATCAGGCGATTTTCGGCCAGCTCGGCGCCTATCCGAAGGCGCTTCTGGTCGCGGCGATGCTGCTCTTCGTTCTGGGCATCATGCCGGGCCTGCCAGCCTTCCCGTTCTTCATGTTGGGTGGCGCAATGGCCTTCATCGGCATTGCGGTGCCGCGTCGTCAGGCCCGCCAGCGCGAGGCGGAAGCTTCGGAAGCGGGCAAGAAGCAGCGCGAAGCGGAAGAGCAGGAGCGCAACTCGGTCAAGGCATCGCTGGAAACAAACCAGATCGAGCTTTGCCTCGGCAAGCAGCTCTCTGCCCGCCTGATCGCTTCGCAGCAGGAACTGGCGCACCGTGTCAACAAGATGCGCCGCAAATTTGCGCAGGAATACGGTTTCGTCATCCCCGAAATCAAGGTGACGGACGACATCGCGATTCCACCAAAAAGCTACCGTATTAAAATCCACGGCACGGCTGTTGCCAGCCACGAGTTGCGCGTGGGTGAAACGCTGGTTGTGCTTGGCGAACGTCAGATCCCGTCCATTCCGGGCGAGGAAGTGCGCGAACCGGCCTTCGGTATGCGCGCCTATTCCGTGCCGGAAACCTTTGCGTCCGATCTGCGCCGCGACGGCTATATGACTGTCGATAATCTCTCGGTCCTGCTGACGCATTTGAGCGAAATCGTCCGCAACAATCTGGCCCAGTTGCTTTCCTACAAGGATATGCGCATTCTGCTGGACCGTCTCGGCTCCGAATATCGCAAGCTTCTGGAAGATATCTGCCCGTCGCATATTTCCTATTCAGGCCTGCAGGCGGTGCTGAAGCTGCTGCTCGCTGAACGCATCTCCATTCGCAACCTGCATCTGATTCTTGAAGCCATTGCGGAAATCGCGCCGCTGGTGCGTCGTCCGGAAATGATCGTGGAGCACGTCCGCATGCGCATGGCGCAGCAGATTTGCGGCGATCTTTCCGACAATGGCGTGCTGAACGTGCTGCGTCTCGGCAATCGCTGGGATCTGGTCTTTCATCAGAGCCTCAAGCGCGACGCCAAGGGTGAGATCGTCGAGTTCGATATCGATCCACGCCTGCTGGAACAGTTCGGCACGGAAGCGTCCACGGTCATCCGCAAGCATTTCGATAATGGCGAACGTTTCGTACTGGTTTCCTCACCTGAAGCGCGACCTTACATCCGCATGATTATCGAACGCCTGTTTGCCACCTTGCCGGTGCTGTCGCATGTCGAAATCGCCCGTGGTGTGGAGGTGAAATCACTCGGCGCGATTTCGTAACTCTAAGATCCTTCGAGACGGTTCCCTTCACTGCGCTCAGGGCACCTCCTCAGGATGAGGGGATTAGGAGGACGGGTAAATGATTCATATGCGGAAAGGGGTCTGAGTGCCGATTGCGCAACTGCCGCTCAACGACATCATATTGGCAGCCGTTCTGGCTTTCTGCCGCGTCGGCGCGTGTCTCATGCTGATGCCGGGGCTTTCGAGCGCGCGCATTCCGTTGCAGGTCAGGCTGTATATAGCGCTGGCCTGTTCATTTGCGGTCCTGCCGCTGGTGCTGCAGCGTATCGTTACTGTTGTCGATGCCGGGCAACCGTGGACCCTGTTTCGCCTGATGGCGAGCGAAATGTTTGTCGGCGCGGTTATCGGCATTCTGGCGCATATTTATTTCTGGGCGCTGCAATTCATGGCTAACACGATGGCAATGGCCATTGGCTATAGCGGCTCGCCAGCCGATGCCATCACGGAAAGCGAGCCGCAGGCGACACTTGCCACCATCGTCACCTTTAGCGCGCTGTTCCTGTTCTTTATTACCGACATGCATCTGGAAATATTCCGGGCGCTGCTCAATTCCTATGTGGCCATCCCGGTTGACGGGCAGTTCCGGCCCGATGCGGCGATGATCGATTTCACCGATGCGCTTTCGGCAGCCTTTCTGGCAACGCTGCGTATTGCGGCGCCGTTCATCGTCTTTGCGATTCTCGTCAATTTCGCCATCGGCCTGGTGAACAAGCTGACGCCGACGATACCGGTTTACTTCGTGTCGATGCCGTTCGTACTGGGGGGAGGGCTGCTGGTTGTCTATTTCATCCTGCCGGAACTCCTGCGTTTCTTCACCGATGAAACTGCGATGCAGTTGCGCGCGCTATTTTAAGGGTGGCCATGACGAACCCGCGCAATCTCAAGAAACTCATTGAACTGCAAAAGCTCGGCAGCGCCCGGCTGGAGCAGGCTCTTGCCGCAGCCAATGCACGCAAGAGCGCGCTGGATGAAGAACGCGAGGCGCTCATCGCCATGCAGGATCGCCGCTATGACGGCGATGCGCTCAATATCGATCCGTCACTGCTTATCAAGCGCCTTGGAGCCAATGCCGCCGAATCGCAACATCTCGAACAGCGTCTCGAATCACAACGCAAGGCACTTCTGCAGGAACAGAGGCGGGTCGAATTGCTGGAAGATCGTCTGACGGATGCCGAAAATGATCGCGAACGGCGCGAACTTTCCAACCTGATCGAAGAGTTTATTAGCCGGAGAACGACAAACGGGCCGCAAAACCCCGACTGAGCGCAAGATCGAGGCTGAACGCACGCACAAGTTTCAGTCAAGTTTGACCCATTATGGTGCAAGTAACAAAGCGCATCCCAAAAAGTGCGAAGCGGCTTTTTGGACAAGATGCGCGACAAGACGATCAGAGTGCATCCCAAAAAATGCGAAGCGGTTTTTGGGGGCGAGATGCGCGACAAAACTAAACGTTAGAGCGTCGATCTGATTCAGTCGGATCGAAACGCGCTCTAAAAGAAGGAAGTGATGTATGGCGATCAATCCGCCGTCAGATCTCGTGATGGACGTGGCACGTGCTGCCGATCCGCAAGCCTATCGTAGGGTGGCGGAACGGTTGAGAGCGCCATCCGCATCGGGAACCGCGGTGGCATCCGCCGCCGTCGGCGGGCTGACACGGGATAATTTCGCCAGCTTTTCCGACAGCCTTGCGGCTGGGATCAGCATGCGGCCGGACGCGCAGAATGCAGCCAATCCGGCCTATCGCAAGTTTGAGGCCTTTATGCTGCAGTCCTTCGTGCAGTCGATGTTCACCAGTGACACGACGGCGACCTTCGGGAAGGGGATTGCCGGTGAATACTGGAAGTCCATGATGGCGGAAGCCATGGCAAACAAGATGGCGGATGGCGGCGGTGTCGGCATTGCCAAGTTGCTTGAAGAACAGGCGGCGCGCACCGGGCGGGCAGACGCGCCGACGACGCTAGCGTTAGGAGATGTGATCAATAATCTGGGAGACCATGTGAGCGAAAATACCGTATCGAAGGACATTGTACATGGCTTCGAACGCAAGCTCATTCAAAAGCAGCTCGACAACAACAGCGATACGGACAGCGCGCGCGGCTGATTGGCCCGCAAAGACAAGTGTCCGCCATGCTTCATAATTGAGGACCCCCTAAATGACCGAGACAAGCTCTGAAAACAGCCTGCCGCCAGAGGATTCGCTGATCGTCGCCGTGACGAGCGAACCCGGTCAGGTGCTGGCAGAGGAACCGGCCGAGAACCCCACATTGAAGCCGGTCGTGCGGGCAATCCAGCGTCTGGAAGATGTCATCGATACCGAAACGCGCCTTCTGCTGGAGGGCGGCAATCCGGATCTGGCGGAAATCAACTCCCGCAAGAGCCGCGGACTTTACGACTTCAACAAGGCGATCAAGAAAGCGGCCAGCGCTGCCGAACCGGCAACGATGAAGCGGCTCCAGCCGCTGCTCGACAGCCTGAAGCAGAAGCTTGAGAAGAATTGCGAAGCGCTGCAACTGCATCTGCGGGCGGTCGGTGAACTGGCCGACCTCATTCGCGGCGCGCTGGAAACACAGGAAGCCGATGGCACCTACAGCATGCAGAGCGTGAGGCTCGGTCACGCACGATGATCCGCATCATTGCCATCGGTCTTTGGATTTGCGCCGTCGCTTTCGGCTCGCTTTTCATGGCGGTTCGCCAGAACGCCTCATCCACGGATGAGGCGCAGGCCGGGACCGGTGGGTTTGGTGGCGTGGATTACGTCAAGACGGATGTGATGAGCGTGCCGATCATCTCCAACGGCAGCGTTGCCGGCTATGTGGTGACGCAGCTTGTCTATACGATCGATTCGAACATCCGCAAGAAGCTGACCGTGCCGCTGGAATTCTTCATCAGCGATGAAATCTTCCGCAAATTCTATGGCAGTTATTCGGATACGAAAGAGGTCGAGAAGGTGAGTTTCGAGGATGTGCGTGCCTCGATTATCAGCGATCTGAATGCACGGTTCCCCGAGCCGGTCATCAAAGACCTTCTGGTTGAGCAGTTCAATTATATTTCAGCCGAAGAAATCCGCGCCATGAACATGCGCGGCACGCCAACGCCGACGGCTCCGGCCAAGCAGGCCCCAGAAAAGCAGGTTTCGGAAAAGCAGGCTAATGCAGAGCCTGTCGGTCACAGCGAATAATATTTTCCTGCAAGCTGGGCGAGCCGTTCTTCGTCCAGAGGTGTGACGGTTGGATCTGTTATGAGCTCGACACCCATTTCACGGCCATGGCGCCAGGCGACACGAGCCAGAAGTGCGCGACCGTAATAGTCATCGAATAGCCAGAAACGTTCGGGCAGGGTCGGAGCTTCGACAGTTCTCAGTTTGGCACCATGCGGTGCGATATCGCTGAACTGGCATTCGATGATGAAGCGCCCGTCGAGGCCTACGATCTTGCCGGATCGCAACCTCGTGCGCTGTCTCTCTTCCCTGCGACGTTCATGGGATGGCTTAACCCGCGCCATATCAAATCTTACCTGCTATTCCCCTATAGTATCGGCCTGAAAATCGGGATTCGATTTTCAGAAAGCACGATGCTTAGTTTCAACGGGCTAGAGCGTCCTTTTGTGTGTCCGGAAGGACGCACGGCGCTCTAGGGCTAATCTAGCAGGTTTCGATTGCGGATGCGTTACTTTTTAAGCCGGGATTTGCGGACATGGTTACCTTGAACAGCTTCCTGCGTGTTCAGAACACCTCCGCCGGGTCAATGTTCTCCGCAGGCTTCGCATAGGCCGCGCAGCTCCAGTGTCGTCTTGCGCGACTTGAACCCGTTCTGGAGGCTCCAGGCGCTGACCAGATTCTCGATTGCGGCGTCGGCGAACTCCGTCACCTGTCCGCATTTCTCGCAGATTGCGAACGCCACGAGACCCTGCTGGTGGCATTGCGGATGCGCGCACGCAACGAAGGCATTGAGGCTTTCGAGGCGATGGATCATCCCGTAATCGAGCAGCTTTTCCAGTGCGCGATAGACCTGCAGCGGCGCGCGGAAACCGTCGTCACGCAACTGGTCGAGGATCGTATAGGCGCTGAGCGGCCCTTCTGCCTTGGACAGAACGTCGAAAACCAGTGTCTGATTGCGGGTCAGGTCCTGCGGGGCGTGATGATGGTGATGCGTGCTCATTGTCCTGCGATCCGTTTCGGTGATGCTTGCTCCCTCTTATGTAGGGGCAACAGGCTCAAAATGAAAAGGGCAAGCGCCGCGACCACGATGGAAGGGCCGGACGGCGTGTCGAAATGAATGGAACCGTAAAGTCCGCCGACCACCCCGGCTGCACCGATCAATGAGGCCAGAATGGCCATCTGCTCTGGCGTGGAGGAAAAGCGGCGCGCCGTCGCCGCCGGAATGATCAGGAGCGAGGTTATCAAAAGAATTCCGACGATTTTCATCGCAATGGCGATGACAATGGCCAGAAGCAGCATGAAAACAATGCGCGACAGGGCTGGGTTCATGCCTTCGGCGCGGGCAATATCCTCGCTGACGGTGGCGGCGAGGAAAGGACGCCACAGCCAGGCCAGAACCGCCAGCACGAACACGCCACCGCCATAGATAAAGGCGATATCCATCCGCGAGACGGCCAGAATATCGCCGAACAGGAACGACAGCAGGTCGACACGCACCCATGTCATGAAGGCTACGAGGACAAGGCCAAGCGACAGCGTGGCATGGGACAGGATGCCGAGGAGCGAATCTGCCGACAATGTATGGCGGCGCTGCAGAAGCAGCAGAATAGCGGAGATTGCGACCGCAACCACGAACACGCCGATCATCATATTGATGTCGAAAATCAGCGCCAGTGCTACGCCGAGCAAGGCCGAATGTGCCATGGTGTCGCCGAAATAGGCCATGCGGCGCCAGACGATGAAGCAGCCGAGCGGGCCGGTTGTGAGCGCCAGCCCGACACCGGCGATGATGGCGCGGGTGAAGAAGTCGTCAAGCACGCGGCGCACTCCCTTCGTGATGATGATGCCCGTGTCCATGTTCGTGCTCATGCTCGTGATGATGGCCATCATCGGCATGGCAATGTTCTGTCACGGAACCGTCGGCATGCAGCACGCGCCCGTCGGGCAGATGGGTGTGATCGTGGTGATGCTCATAAACGGCAAGCGGCCCGACAGCCCGGCTACCGAACAATCGCATATATTCAGGGCTCGCCGTCACATCGCGCGGTGTCCCGCTGCAGCAAACATGCCCGTTGAGGCAGATGACGCGGTCGGTCGCCGCCATGACCAGATGGAGGTCGTGCGAAATCAGCAGCACGCCGCAGCCTGTGTCGTCGCGCAGTTTTGCAATCAGCTCATAGAGGGCGGCTTCGCCGGAGAAGTCGACACCCTGTACCGGCTCGTCCAGCACCATGAGATCCGGCTTGCGGGCAAGGGCGCGTGCCATCAGCGCACGCTGAAACTCGCCGCCTGACAGGTTGGCTATCTCGGCCTTTGCAAGATGGGGAATGCCCACCACTTCCAACGCAGCCTCAATATCCTTACGTGTGAGCGAAGCGGTCAGTGTCATCAGACGTTCGACGGAAAGCGGCAGCGTGCGGTCGACATTGATCTTTTGCGGCACATAGCCGATGCGCAGCCCCGGCGCGTGGGTCACACTGCCTTCGTCAGGCTTCAGGATGCGCAGTGCCATTTTGGCGGCGGTGCTCTTGCCCGCGCCATTCGGACCGATCAGGGTGACGATCTCGCCACGCTCGACAGCCAGGTCGACATTGCGCACGAGCCAGCGCCCGTCGCGATAGACGCCTGCATCCTTCAGTTCGATCAATGTTTCCCGTACCGCTACGGCGGGGAGGGGGGGCTTCCTGCTCATCTATTCCGGGCTTTCACTGCCTGCATGTTCTTGTTCCACGCACGGATCATCTGCCGATTCGGGATTTTTCCCAGCGGTTTTTCTATGGCTCGTTCGCCGCACAACTGCCGGTGTGAATTTTCCAAAATGGGGGTTGCCTCACCTTATGACAGACGTTATAGCATAACGCAACTGATGTAATAAAATAACATATCACTTGAATATGATGTCCTTCACCAATCCTACAAGAGAGAGACTATGAAACATCTCCGCTGCCTCCTCCTCGCCTCAGCATTTCTGGCCGGTGTGGCCGGTACGGTGAATGCCTCGTTTGCTGCGGAACGCGACGGGGTTGTCGTATCGATCAAGCCGCTTCATTCGATCGTTTCCGCGGTCATGCAGGGCGTGGGCGAGCCGAAACTGATCGTTCAGGGGGCGGGTTCCGAACATGTCTACAGCTTGAAGCCCTCCGACGCAGAAGCGATCGAGCACGCCAAGGTGATTTTCTGGGCCGGTCCGTCGATGGAAACCTTCCTCGACAAGCCTATCGATACGCTTGGCGACGGCGCGAAGGTCGTCGCGCTTGGCGAAGCGGACGGCCTGACCAGGCTGAAGTTCCGTGAAGGCGGTCCATTCGAAGCACATGATCATGGTGCGGAAGGCCACGATCATGCTCATGATGACAAGAAGGATACCGAAGCTTCGGAAGCCGGGCACGACCATCATCATGGCCACAGTGAATATGATCTGCACTTCTGGCTCGACCCGCAGAACGGAAAGGTTCTGGCGGCAGATATCGCCAAGACGCTGAGCGAAAGCGATCCCGAACATGCCGCGCAATATGGAAAGAACGCAAAGGACTATGGCGAGAAGATCGATGCGCTGACCAAGGCTGTCGCCAGCGAACTGGAGCCGGTAAAGGACAAGCCATTCATCGTCTTCCATGATGCCTACCAGTATTTCGAAAATCGTTTCGGTGTGAAGGCGGCTGGATCGATCACGGTCAGCCCGGAAAAGGCGCCGGGTGCTGCGCGCATCAAGGAAATTCACGAGAAGATCAAGTCGCTTGGCGCCACCTGCGTGTTTTCTGAACCGCAGTTCGAACCGAGGCTGGTGAACACCGTTATCGAACGAACGGATGCCAAAACGGGCATTCTCGATCCTTTGGGTGCAGAATTGAAGGATGGTCCGGACCTTTACCCGCAGCTCATCCGTAATCTGGCGGATTCGCTGAAGAACTGTCTGTCGAAATAACAGCCGCGTCCGCTTTCCTTTGCCGGATGCCCGTGCATTCAGAAAGCGGTCGCAATTGTGCCGGGCTGCAACCCGGAGCATTTCCGAGCCAAAAGTGCGAAGCAGTTTTGCGTCGTATAATGCGTATAAACAAGCGGTAGAGCGGTTCTACGGTTCCGCTTTAACTGAACCGCTCTACCAGCAGTCCGGCACTCCATATCCGGATTAAGCGGATCGGGCTTCATCCATTCGCTTCAAAGCGTCATCAAACACAAACCGTTTTACGGCTTTCTGAAACACTCAAGGGCGGTTCCAGCCGCCCATTTTCACCACTAAAGCCGTTATGATATAACATTAAGGAGAAAAGAATGCGTAGCTTTGTCAGGGCACTTCAGGCCGGTGCTGTTTTGACTTTCCTTGTTCCCGCTGTCGCGGGCGCACATGGCATCTGGATTGCCGAACGTCACGGAACACAGGCTGTCGTATATGGCCATGGCGCAAGCGATGAGGCTTATGATCCGCAGAAGCTGAAGACGGTGACGGCCAAGGATGTGGACGGCACGGACGTTGCTGTCGAGATCAAGAGACAGGAGGATCACGCCCTGTTGGGTGTGCCTAAAGATGCAGTCGTGGTCAGCAGTACGCTCGACAATGGCTTCTGGGCGGAGGGGCCTGATGGCAAGTGGGTCAACAAGCCGAAATCGGAAGTGCCGGGCGCAAAACAGTCCAGTCAGAGTCAGAAATTTGCAGTCGCCATTCTCGATCATTTGCGCAGGAAGCCACAGGCGCAGGGCTTGCCGTTTGAAATCGTCCCGTTGATGGACCCGACGATACTGGAGGCCGGCAACGAACTTCCCGTGCAGATTCTGGTCGATGGAAAGCCGGTAGAGGGCGTCGAAGTCACGGCGGATTATGTCAATGACAGCCATGCGGCACCGGTGAAGAGCGACGCGGAAGGCATCGCTAGGATCAGGATTCGCAATGCAGGTCTTAATGTCGTGGGGGCGGGCTATTCCAAGCCACTGTCCGGTTCAAACGAAGCAGACAAGCTCAGCTTTTTCACCACGCTGACCTTCAACCTCGATCACCATCATCACGATTGATCCTGACAGTTTAGAGCGCGCTTCGATCTGATTGAAGCAGATCGGCGCTCTAACCGTTTATTTTACTGCGCATCTTATCTGAAAACCGTTTCGCACTTTTCGGGATGCGGTCTCATTTAAACAAGGAACGGAGTCATGAAAAAGAGGCTACCCGTTACGGTCTTGTCCGGCTTTCTCGGCGCCGGGAAGACAACACTGCTCAATCATGTGCTCAATAATCGCGAGAACCGCCGCGTCGCGGTGATCGTCAATGATATGAGTGAAGTGAATATAGATGCCGCTCTCATACGCGAAGGCGGCGCCAATCTTTCCCGCACGGATGAACAGTTGGTCGAAATGACCAATGGATGCATTTGCTGCACATTGCGCGATGATCTCCTGAAAGAGGTTTCGCAATTGGCAGCTCAGGGACGCTTCGATTATCTGCTGATCGAATCGACAGGGATAGCAGAGCCATTGCCGGTCGCCGCTACTTTCGAGTTTCGCGACGAGAAGGGCAACAGTCTGTCGGATGTCGCTCGCCTCGATACGATGGTGACGGTTGTGGATGCCGCCAATCTGCTGAAGGATTATGCGTCGAGTGATTTTCTGCGCGATCGCGGCGAATCTCTCGGAGAGGATGACGAGCGCACGCTTGTCGATCTTCTGGTCGAACAGATCGAGTTCGCCGACGTCGTCGTGCTGAACAAGATATCAACCGCTTCAAAAGAGGAGCGTGATCTGGCGCATAAGGTCATCCGTTCACTCAATCCCGATGCCCGCATCGAGGAGGTCGATTTCGGCGAAGTATCGCTCGACGCCATACTGGACACGAGGCTCTTTGACTTCAACAAGGCGCATGAGCATCCGCTCTGGTACAAGGAGCTACATGGCTTTGCCTCGCACACGCCGGAGAGCGAGGAATATGGCGTTCGTTCCTTCGTCTATCGCGCGCGGCGTCCCTTCGATCCCGACCGGTTCCAATCATTCATCGACAAGGGCTGGCCGGGCGTCGTGCGGGCGAAGGGATTTTTCTGGCTTGCGACACGGCCCGATTTTGTCGGTGAAATCAGTCAGGCCGGCGCTTTGGTGCGTACCGGGAAAAGAGGGCGCTGGTGGTCATCCGTACCGAAGCATTATTGGCCGGCAGAACCTGAATGGCAGCGCGCCATGGAGCCATACTTCCATAAGGTGTGGGGGGATCGACGTCAGGAGATCGTTTTCATCGGTGTCGATCCGATGCAGGAAGATGCACTCATCGAGGAACTGGATCAATGCCTCCTTGAGGAAGAAGACTTCGTGCCCGAACGCTGGTCGGGACTGA